>NZ_JAMAUS010000080.1:0-312 GCF_023714195.1 Brevibacillus sp. MER 51
CAAGGCATCCACCGTGTGCCCTTAGTAACTTAACCACATTGGTTAGCACTAAAAAGTACTTACAGTTAATATCTTAGCAATTTCATGCAGTATCCAGTTTTCAAGGAACAAAACTTCGTTTTTGTTGACCGCAAGCGGTCATATTGAAGTTTTATAAAAAACGTCGAGACGTTTTTTATTTTTGCTAGTTACTCGTAAGAGTAACTGCCTGGCAACGTCCTACTCTCCCGGCTCCCTGCGGAGCAAGTACCATCGGCGCTGGAGGGCTTAACGGCCGTGTTCGGCATGGGAACGGGTGTGTCCCCTCCGCCA
>NZ_JAMAUS010000081.1:0-286 GCF_023714195.1 Brevibacillus sp. MER 51
TCCCTGCGGAGCAAGTACCATCGGCGCTGGAGGGCTTAACGGCCGTGTTCGGCATGGGAACGGGTGTGTCCCCTCCGCCATCATCACCAGACGATTTGACTATTTCTCAAAAGTGACGAAAAATAATGTATCACATCTTCTTGTTCACTTTCAAGTACTTTTTTAAAACTTTTTTGGTGGAGCTGAACGGGATCGAACCGATGACCTCCTGCTTGCAAGGCAGGCGCTCTCCCAACTGAGCTACAGCCCCATACTGGGGAAATATATGGTGGGCCTAGGCTGACTC
>NZ_JAMAUS010000082.1:0-285 GCF_023714195.1 Brevibacillus sp. MER 51
TCCCTGCGGAGCAAGTACCATCGGCGCTGGAGGGCTTAACGGCCGTGTTCGGCATGGGAACGGGTGTGTCCCCTCCGCCATCATCACCAGACGATTTGACTATTTCTCAAAAGTGACGAAAAATAATTTATCACATCTTCTTGTTCACTTTCAAGTACTTTTTAAAACTTTTTTGGTGGAGCTGAACGGGATCGAACCGATGACCTCCTGCTTGCAAGGCAGGCGCTCTCCCAACTGAGCTACAGCCCCATACTGGGGAAATATATGGTGGGCCTAGGCTGACTC
>NZ_JAMAUS010000083.1:0-283 GCF_023714195.1 Brevibacillus sp. MER 51
TCCCCATTCGGAGATCCCCGGATCAAAGCGTGCTTACCGCTCCCCGAGGCTTATCGCAGTTCGCTGCGTCCTTCTTCGGCTCCTAGCGCCAAGGCATCCACCGTGTGCCCTTAGTAACTTAACCACATTGGTTAGTACTAATAGTACTTACACTTAAATATCTTAGCAATTTCATGCAGTATCCAGTTTTCAAGGAACAAATGGATAGTTACTCGTAAGAGTAACTGCCTGGCAACGTCCTACTCTCCCGGCTCCCTGCGGAGCAAGTACCATCGGCGCTGGA
>NZ_JAMAUS010000084.1:0-264 GCF_023714195.1 Brevibacillus sp. MER 51
GTATCTGAATACATAGGGTACGAGAAGGCAGACCCGGTGAACTGAAACATCTAAGTAGCCGGAGGAAGAGAAAACAATAGTGATTCCGTCAGTAGTGGCGAGCGAACGCGGAAGAGCCTAAACCGTCAGGTTTACCTGGCGGGGTTGTGGGGCGTCTCACACGGAGTTACAAAAGACGCGCGTAGGTGAACAGCTTGGGAAAGCTGACCATAGAGCGTGATAGTCGCGTAACCTAAACGCGCGTCTCTCCGAGACCAACCCCGA
>NZ_JAMAUS010000085.1:0-260 GCF_023714195.1 Brevibacillus sp. MER 51
CAAGGCATCCACCGTGTGCCCTTAGTAACTTAACCACATTGGTTAGCACTAAAAAGTACTTACAGTTAATATCTTAGCAATTTCATGCAGTATCCAGTTTTCAAGGAACAAAACTTCGTTTTTGTTGGATAGCTACTCGCAAGAGTAACTGCCTGGCAACGTCCTACTCTCCCGGCTCCCTGCGGAGCAAGTACCATCGGCGCTGGAGGGCTTAACGGCCGTGTTCGGCATGGGAACGGGTGTGTCCCCTCCGCCATCAT
>NZ_JAMAUS010000086.1:0-257 GCF_023714195.1 Brevibacillus sp. MER 51
GGCGGAGGGGACACACCCGTTCCCATGCCGAACACGGCCGTTAAGCCCTCCAGCGCCGATGGTACTTGCTCCGCAGGGAGCCGGGAGAGTAGGACGTTGCCAGGCAGTTACTCTTGCGAGTAACTATTCATTGTTCCTTGAAAACTGGATACTGCATGAAATTGCTAAGATATTAACTGTAAGTACTTTTTAGTGCTAACCAATGTGGTTAAGTTACTAAGGGCACACGGTGGATGCCTTGGCGCTAGGAGCCGAAG
>NZ_JAMAUS010000087.1:0-255 GCF_023714195.1 Brevibacillus sp. MER 51
AGGGATATTTACTACCCCAGGTTTGCTCAAATTGCTCGAGTTCTTCTAATGCGGCTTGCTCCGTTGGAGCCTTATAAATGGGCTTCAGATCGGCCGTAATCTTTTTGAGATCCTTATAGGAAACATACTTGATGGAATTTCGAATTTGATGGATAACGCACTTCTGAATCTCTGTTTTCGGATAACATGCCGAAATTGCCTCCGTAAAGCCACGAAGGTTATCGACGCTTGTAATCAAAATATCCTGGACTCCGC
>NZ_JAMAUS010000088.1:0-255 GCF_023714195.1 Brevibacillus sp. MER 51
GTTCGGGGGAGCTTCCACAAACTTATGACGCACATAGTTGTTTTTAAACAAGTGTGCAAGTGAAGCACGTGGTTTCTCCCTACCGGTTCTTCCTTTTGCCTTCGAGCCCTATCTTCACTGCTTGATTCTAGGTTAACTTTTTATGACGCTTGTTCCATTTGTCGAGTGATCGCCCAAATAAAACCCAACAATTCACGGGCAACAGCTGTCACTGCTTTTCCGCCTGGCTTTCCTTTCGCCATGAGGCGACAATAT
>NZ_JAMAUS010000089.1:0-255 GCF_023714195.1 Brevibacillus sp. MER 51
GGCGTGCCTAATACATGCAAGTCGAGCGAGTCTCTTCGGAGGCTAGCGGCGGACGGGTGAGTAACACGTAGGCAACCTGCCTCTCAGACTGGGATAACATAGGGAAACTTATGCTAATACCGGATAGTTTTTTGGATCGCATGATTCGAAAAGAAAAGATGGCTTCGGCTATCACTGGGAGATGGGCCTGCGGCGCATTAGCTAGTTGGTGGGGTAACGGCCTACCAAGGCGACGATGCGTAGCCGACCTGAGAG
>NZ_JAMAUS010000008.1:0-316455 GCF_023714195.1 Brevibacillus sp. MER 51
AGATGAGACTTCCCACAGCGCAAGCTGGTAAGACCCCTCATAGACGATGAGGTTGATAGGTTCGGTGTGGAAGCGCGGTAACGCGTGGAGCTGACGAATACTAATCGGTCGAGGACTTATCCACACACTTAGCAATCGATCATGCAGATCCAGTTTTGAATGAATGAAGAAGCCATTCCTTTAAGGAATGGCTTTTTTTTATGATCGGTTCGAAACAACCACGTTCCCAGTATTCACCGGAAGACTAAAGCGTTAAATTCAACGATAAGCCGTACCTCTAGCGGCATCGATCATGGCTTCAATGTCTTCAACTTCACGTTCAAGAGCGTAAGGCATTCGCCTCGCGAACGCCCGCTGCTTAATCTGACCGAAGTTCGTTTCTTTTGGATTGCTATCTTGAGCACTTTATACAGAAGAGTTTACAGATGTTGACAAAAACGGAACCAACATAATAATATAAAATTACGTAAAAATAAAGTTTTACGAATGGTGGTCTGATAAATGGAAATTTCAAACGGAGTAGAAATGCTTCATCTAGATTTTCATGGGAATATCATTCATCCTGTTCTTTTGTGGGATCAAGACATGGCTGTTTTAATAGACACCGGATTCCCTGGACAAATGGAAGATTTACGCGTGGCCATGGAAAAGACAGGGGTACCGTTCAACAAACTAAAAGCTGTGATTTTGACGCATCAGGATGTGGATCATATCGGTAGTCTTCCAGAGATTTTGCAGGAGTATGGGGATCAGGTTCATGTGTATGCACACGAACTGGATAAGCCGTATATTCAAGGGGAATTCCCACTTTTAAAAGACGGGCACCTTGAGAATCCTCCAAAAGGCAGAGTGGACTATACCGTGAGCGACGGTCAGGAACTGCCGTTTTGCGGCGGGATTCGCGTCATCCATACTCCTGGGCATACTCCCGGTCATATCAGCCTGTATGTAAAGCAAAGCAAGACCCTCATTGCCGGGGATTCGATGTACAGTGTAAATGGGTTTCTCGAAGGTATTCATGTCCCGACCACACCAGATATGAATGCAGCTAGACTCTCGTTGAAAAAGTATGTAGACCTCGACATTTCATCTGTGATTTGTTACCACGGGGGACTTAGCACTGGAAATGTGAAGGATAAGCTCGTAGAACTTAGTCAAGGGTTACGTTAACAGGCAGTTATCCAGAATCGAGTGACAATCACCAAGCTCCGGCATGAACGCGCCGGGGCTTTTTAGCATGCAGTCAGGTGACAAATACACTGGCTTTGGTAAAGAACGTTATTGACATGACACCAAATGGTGTCGTATTATCAAAGTGACACTATTTGGTGTCCAATTAGGAATTAGTCATTTGGAAAGTTTGGAATTTGAATAAGTTTCATTTGAAACCATTATGAGGGGGAAACATATGGGTCAAAGTAATGGTGTGGAAACAATCGCGAAAGCAGAAACCAATCCCCGAGGAAAAATGATTGCCTATTGGTCAGTCACATTACTACTCGCAGTAGCTGTTATGCTAAGTGGTATTGGACAGCTGATGCAATTTGGGGGAAACATCGAGTTAGTGACGAATCTTGGTTACCCGCTATACATCTTGACCATTCTCGGGGTTTGGAAAGTGCTTGGAGCCATTGCTCTCATCATCCCAGGTTTTCCTCGGCTTAAAGAATGGGTTCACGCTGGTATCTTCTTTTTAATGACTGGTGCGGCTTTATCTCATGCGCTGGCGAACGATTATGGAGCGTACGGGTTTTACATGATCCTTCCGCTTTCGTACGCTGCGCTAAATATCGCCTCGTGGGCGCTACGTCCGATGAGCCGCAAACTTTAGGGAGGTTACAGAAATTAACGGCTGTCCCCACCATACTACAGAAAATCAGATTTTGGAGGGAGTGTTGTGAGCGAGAACAACCCGTTACGGGATGTGTTTGATGCGATTGCAGATCCAACCAGGCGTAGACTGATTCGCCTGTTAGCAGAGGCAGAGGAGATGCCGCTTCATGAATTAACGGCACAGTTTCAAATGGGGCGTACAGCGGTATCCAAGCATTTGACAATCCTGAAAGAGGCCGGACTGGTACTTGACCGAAAAGTCGGCAGAGAAACGCGATTTAGGCTAAACGCCGCTCCACTTAGAGAAATTCAAGATTGGTTGGCTTTCTATACGCAGTTCTGGAGCACGAATATGTTGCGCTTGAACCAATTTTTAGAGGAGGAAGAAGAATGAGTTTAACATTATCCCTGGATTTTCAGTACAAGACATCGATGGAGAAACTCTGGTCCGCTTTAACCGATGCAAACAAGCTTGCCAAGTGGATGGTTAATATCCATACCGGACAGGCGATGGAAAATAATTTTAAGCCCGTCATCGGACATCACTTTCAGTTTCGCACTCAGCCGACCGAATATTGGGATGGAATTGTTGACGGCGAAGTGCTTATCGTGGAAGAACCACACCGGTTGTCCTATACGTGGTGCAGTGGAGGAGAAAAGCACACGGTCACCTGGACGTTGCAGGATTTAGGGAACGGAAAGGTTAACCTTCATCTCGAACAAACCGGAATCTCAAATGCTCAAGCACTGGGTGGAGCCAAGTATGGCTGGAGCAATTGGTGCGGTCAGCTTGAAAAGGTATTGGAGCAATAATCGCATACCCACAAAAAACGGCAGCCAGTTTCATTGGCTGCCGTAATTTTTTAACCAGGCAAATCTCCACCCGTTAATCCGTTATCATAACCGAAGGAGTAGCAGTTCGCACGAAGATGATCGCATCAAAAGCTTTTGCTGGAACCATCTGCAACGTATACGTCTTCTCCATTTTTCCGTACCATCCACTAAAGACATCACCAATTGCACTGATGGACTGGGCTTTATTCAGATAGGTGTAAAAATCCTGATGCTGCTTTGCTTTGGAAAAATCAAGGAATCCATCCGCCATGTTTGTCTGTGCAAACAGAACAGCCAGCCGATCTTTGCCACTATTTTTTACAGTAAATGCTTTGCGCTCATTGGTAGTGGTGTCCTTTGCAAGGAAGGTGCTTTCGTAGAATTCACTTCCGATTGCGTAATATTGGTCCCCCATGGCTTTTGCGAGATGTGCCCCCATGCAGGTTGTCATTCCTGCGGTAGTGGAGGTCTTTTCAATGTGTCCATTATGTCCGGCGATGAATATGTTGTTGCGACCGTAATGTTTCTTTTCAAAGGATAAAATCCACATTGCTTTGTCCGCCATATAGCGATCACGGGTGTTGCCATAGTTCGTGTTTGTTCCGCGCAATGTGGCGTTTTGCTTGATGGATTCTGCGAAGGCAGTAGCCAGCTCATATTCTTTCGTAGAGCTTTTCGCGATGTAAACAGATTGGTTATGTTTCATCTGCTCCATCAAGCTTTTTATGTGAGTGAGCGCTTCCTGTACGAGGGCGATCTTTTGATCATACACCGTCTGATCATTCAGATTCGTAAGCAGCTTCTCGTACTTGGTGGCGAGTGTCGGATCAACTTTTTTCAAATAGGAGAATAGCCCGCTTTTGTTATGGTCGTAGCGTTGCATGTCAAAGCCATAGAAATGAATTTGATCTTTGGCATCTCGTTGCTCATTAAAGGTGCGCATCCAAGAGAGAAGAGCGGCCATTTCTTCTGTATGGTAAATCGTAAATCCGATGGCTTTTGCGGCATCCTGTGCAGTTCCGCTTCCGCCTAAAATGTATTCATTGACCTTTTGCCCACCGCCAAAATCACCTTCAATGGCAAATACGCGATAACCTTGTTTTTCTACCAAATGCTTAAAAATATCTAGCTTAAGCGTAGTGAATTGCTTGTTGCCATGCGTAGCTTCTCCAAACCCGATGATGGTTTTTGCAGGAAGCTCCATTTTTGAAACAGGGACAAGCGTAGATTGCAAAGACTGTTGCAAGGAGTTGGCTGATGCAGATTGGAAACCCGTCAATACATTCAGCACGATGGACAAGCCTAGGGCGACCAGGAGTTTTCTTTTCATATCAATCTCTCTTTCTTGAAGGGATTACTGGGAAACGGGTGGATTTTCTTACCATTTAAATAATTATACTCTTTCCTGGTCATATTTACCTACAGTGAATCCTTTTCTGTGGAGACCAAGCCGAAATGTAAAAACGCACCTGGGTTGGATTATCGGTATCCCCCGGTGCGTTTTTCACTTGCTATTTCAAATACTTCGCCCGATACTCATCTGCCAGCATGGACATGAGAATGGAGTCGTGATAGGCATGGTTGTAATAAAGCGCTTGTCGCTGTACGCCTTCCCGCTGGAAGCCGAGCTTTTCATACGTGTGGATGGCGCGTTCGTTAAAGGCGAATACATTTAGCTCGATGCGGTGCAGATTGAGGATGCCAAAACCATAATCGAGCATCAGCAAAAGGGCTTCACTTCCGTAGCCTTTTCCTTGATAGGCACTCTGATCAATAGAAATTCGGATAAAAGCGTTGCGATTATTCGGATCGATATGGCCAATTTGGACGTCGCCAATCACCTGATCATTTTCACGCAGGCAGATCAATAAGAGGACACTGGAAGAGTCCTGGCCTTTGTTTGCGATGTACTGGTGGATTTGCTCACGCGTGAAATGCTTTTGGGTACCGGTCAGCATACGCGTTTCCTTGTTGAACAAGGAGCGGAAGTATAATTCGGTATCTTCTGTGCCAATCGGTCGCAAAAAGACGCGTTCTCCTTCCAAAAAGCGAACCGCTGCATTTGTATTTTCTTGTCGTGACATAGACATAGTCGTTGTCCTCCCTGTTCGTTCAAAACTTCTTTTTCTTAGGATAACGAGCAAGTGTATACTTGAAAATATGCAGTTTTGTAAAAATGAAAAGGACAGATGGAGGGGGAAATCGAGATGCTCTTGACCCCAAACTGGCAGGAAAACGACAACGAGCCGCAATACGTACAGCTTTATGCTTATTTGAAAAAGGAGATCGTCGCAGGACGCTTGGCGGTGAGTAGCAAACTGCCGTCCATTCGCAAGCTGGCTGACCTGCTGGGCTTAAGCACAACACCTGTCGAAATGGCATACCAGCAGCTACTGGCGGAAGGTTTTATCCAAAGCAAACCGCGCAGTGGGTACTATGTGGAGAAATTGCCTGATCCTGAGGTGAAGCCGGGTGCTGGTGCGAGCATTCAAACCATCCAGCGGCCAATATTGCGTGACGAGCGGGAATACGTCTATGACTTTCATCTCTCCCGCAATGATTTTTCGTTATTTCCAACGATGATTTGGCGGCGTTTGTACAATGAGACACTTCACATAGAGCAGCAGGAGAATCTTTTTTATGGAGACCCACAAGGCGAGGCTGGACTCAGGAGCCAAATCGCCGACTACTTGCGCAGGTATCGGGGTGTCGCTTGTTCACCGAATCAAGTGGTGATTGGGGCGGACCAGTTTGGCTTGCTGTCCCTGATCTGTCTGATGGTAAAGCCACAGTTCCAACGCATCGGCGTAGAAAATCCGGGGTATTTGCTGTTTGCCAATACGTTTCGCCAGCACGGCTACGACGTGGTGCCGATCTCACTTGCAGAGGACGGAATTAACGTCAGTGACCTTTATGAGTCAGAGGTTCGGTTGGCTGCCGTTTCTTCTGCTCATCAATACCCACGTGGGATGATCATGCCTATATCCAAGCGACTCCAATTGCTCGAATGGGCCAAAAGTGTGGGAGGGTACATCATCGAAGACGATTACGACGGAGAGTTTCGTTACCATGGCAGACCGATTCCGTCCATGCAAGGCTTGCTCCCGGATGCGAGTGTTATTTATATGGGAAGCTTTGCGCAGGTGTTGGCGCCAGCGATGGGCATT
Source organism: Brevibacillus sp. MER 51 (assembly GCF_023714195.1). Classification (NCBI taxonomy): domain Bacteria; kingdom Bacillati; phylum Bacillota; class Bacilli; order Caryophanales; family Paenibacillaceae; genus Brevibacillus; species Brevibacillus sp. MER 51. The sequence goes on from NZ_JAMAUS010000008.1 coordinate 5,835, forward strand.
TGGTACATGGTCTTGCCAGAATCTCTGCTGGACACGTACTATAGCCTGCTGCGCGAGACACTGCTGGAACCATCCTCATCCCGTCTGCATCAGCGGACGTTGGAAGCTTTTATGGAAAAAGGATATTTCGAAAAGCATGTTCGCAAAATGCGCAAGCTGTACCGCAAAAAGCATGATGCGCTGCTGCTGGCTGTGCACAAGCACTTTGGCGAAAGAGCGACAGTCATCGGAGCTGATGCGGGCTTTCATGTCCTGTTGCGGGTACACAGCGAGCGAAGCGAAGAGGAGTTGAAAAAGCTGGCGATTAAGGCAGGCGTGAGAGCCTCGTCGGCATCGTTTACATGGCTGGTACCACCCAATCCCCTGCCAAAAGAGTTTTTCCTCGGCTTCGCGGGCATTCCATTGGAAAAAATCGATCCCGGTATCAAGGCACTGAGCCAAGCGTGGTTTGACGGTTATTGACAAGGCAAGCGTACACCGTTATGCTAAAAGTACGTTATAGAAAATATGAAAAACAAAATATTTTCCTTGTTTTCGAAAGGGGATAAGAACATGCAGGAGCGAATCCTCCAATGCGCTTATCATGAGATTGAGACAAAGGGCGTCCGTTTCACTATGTCCGATTTAGCTCGGCGCGCAGGTGTTAGCACCAAGACGTTATATACGAGCTTTCCATCCAAAGAAGCCTTGATCACTAAAGTCATTGAAGAAAACATCGAGGATTTGCGTAAAGCAGAAGATCGGATTTTGCATGATCCTGACCTCGATTTGGTAGAAAAAATGCGACAGCTTCTGGCTCTGGTTCCGAACAACTTCTCGCGAACCGACCTGCGCGTGTGGTACGAGCTGAAGCGCTACTATCCCGAGCAATGGAAGCTGATCGACGAGTTCAATCAACAGGAGTGGGAGCATGTTCGGATCATTCTGGAGCAAGGCGTAGAGGAGGGCGTGTTTCGTCGTATCCGGCTCCCGATCTTGATTCAGATGTATACCGGGACGCTCAACCAACTGATTGATCAACAGTTAGCGAACCAGCATCATATGACGATTGGCGATGCACTGGATGCGGTCATCGACATTTTACTAGGCGGTATCGTGGATTCTTCATCTTCAAACAAGGAAGCAGGAGGAACATAATGAGTTGGGTTTATCTATTAATGGCTATTTTACTAGAGGTGGCTGGAACAACATCGATGAAGCTGTCTGACGGACTGAGCAAGCCTGTCCCTAGTGTGATGATGTTTATCTTTTATATTTTGTGCTTCTCGTCGCTGAGCCTGGCGCTCAAGGAAATGGAGGTCGGGACTGCCTATGCTATCTGGTCAGGTCTCGGCACGGCGATCATCGCGGTTATTGGTGTGGTGATCTTCAAGGATGCCTTCACTGTCAAAAAAGTAATTGCTGTCGGACTGATCATCGTGGGCTGTGTGCTGTTGAATCTGGGGGACAGCTCTCACGCACAATCTTCTAAAGATACAGGAGTAGCTGAGGCGAAATGAGTGAGAAAAATGTAAGGACAATGCTAGTGTTCTTCTGGGTCACCGATGTGGCTTTTGTCGTGTACTGGTTCATTACATTTTTGGAGCTTCTCCCTGTAGAATACTTGTATCAGGATTACTACGACCCCAATTTGCTCGCATGGAACCTGTCCTTTTTTCCATTGGATATTTTCATTTCCATCACGGGCTTTGCCAGTCTGTATGCTTATCGCAGAGGGCGGCACATCTGGAAGCCGCTCGCCATGCTGTCACTCGTTTTGACGTCCTGTTCGGGTTTGCAGGCAATCGCTTTTTGGGCGTTCAAGGCAGATTTTGATTGGACCTGGTGGATTCCGAACCTGTACCTGTTGATTTACCCATTATTCTTTTTGCCGAGCTTGATGCGAGAACTGGCAAAAGTGAAGGAAAGGAATTCTTGACAAATTTTAAGCCGTGGCTATATAGTAGTCTTAAGTTAATAGTGCTGTGGAGATTGGGAGATCAGCTAATATTTGCAAAATGAGAGCATTCGCTCTTGGGTTGCGGGTATTAGCTTTTTTATTTTCTCTCCAGTCAAATCACAAAGGAGTTGGCGAATTGTAAGCGCTTTACGGAAGTGGGTTTACAATTTTTCCAAAAAGGGGGAGGATGGGGCATGTCCATTTATGTAGGGGAACTGATCGGGACAATGATCTTGATCATTTTGGGGGCAGGTGTTTGCGCCGGACAGAACTTGAAAAAGGCGTATTCCCAAAACGGCGGTTGGATTGTGATTACGCTAGGTTGGGGGCTGGCAGTTGCTTGCGGAGCTTATGCAGTAGGAAGCATTAGCGGAGCGCATCTGAACCCGGCACTTACCATTGCACTGGCTAGCATCGGTCAATTTCCGTGGGAGCAAGTGCCAGGCTATATAGCGGCTCAACTGATTGGGGCGTTTATGGGAGCGACATTCGTCTGGATCTTTTATTACCCGCATTGGCGTGAGACGGATGATGCCGGAGCCAAACTGGGGATATTTGCAACAGGTCCCGCGATTCCCAATACAGTCGCAAATCTCTTCAGCGAAATTTTAGGTACGTTTTTCTTGGTGCTCGGTCTACTGGCGATCGGAGCGAATAAATTTGCAGAAGGACTTAATCCGTTTATTGTTGGTTTCCTGATTGTTGCAATCGGTTTGTCTCTTGGCGGTACTACTGGTTATGCGATTAATCCGGCCCGTGACTTAGGACCTCGTCTCGCCCATGCTCTCTTGCCCATCCACGGCAAAGGAAAGTCCAACTGGCGCTATGCATGGATTCCTGTTGTTGGACCTATCATTGGAGCTGTAAGTGGAGCATTTTTTTACAAATGGACGTTTACAGACCACTCGCTGACAGGTGTAATAGCATTAGCGGCTTTCATGGTGATTGCTATCGTGGTCGGCATGACAACCAAAAAATCAATCGGCAGCAAGGAGCGAATCGCATCCGAAAGTGCGCGTTCCTAGACATACAGGAAAGAATGAATGCGATTCCAAATGAGTAAGGAGGAAGTTGTCATGGACAATAAATATATGCTTTCCCTCGATCAGGGAACCACGAGCTCCCGCGCTATTTTATTCGATAAATCAGGCGCTATTATCGGCGTTGCCCAGAAGGAATTCACGCAAATCTATCCGAAGCCGGGTTGGGTAGAGCACAATGCCGAGGAAATCTGGGAATCACAGTTGGAGGTTTTGAAAGCGGTTTTACTGGAGAATCATGTGAAACCGGAAGAAATCGCAGGAATCGGGATTACCAATCAGCGGGAAACAACCGTGGTATGGGATAAGCACACAGGAAAGCCCATCCACAATGCGATTGTATGGCAAAGCAGACAGTCCATCGATATTTGCAACCAGTTGAAAGAGCAAGGTCATGAGCAAACCGTTCGTGAAAAGACAGGACTGTTGATAGACGCTTACTTTTCTGGCACAAAGGTAAAATGGCTGCTCGATCATGTGGAGGGAGCACGGGAAAGAGCAGAGAAAGGCGACCTTTTGTTTGGAACCATTGATACGTGGCTGATTTGGAAGCTGACCAATGGTCTGGTGCATGTGACCGACTATTCCAATGCTTCACGCACGTTGATGTTTAATATTCATTCCCTGGAGTGGGATGACGAGCTGTTGAGCATGCTGCAAATTCCGAAAGCCATGCTGCCAGCTGTCCGTCCTTCCAGCGAAATGTACGGCTACACAGACGAGAAGCTTTTCGAATTCCAGATTCCGATTGCCGGGATTGCCGGAGACCAGCAGGCTGCGCTGTTTGGGCAGGCGTGCTTTGCGGAAGGGCAGGCCAAAAACACATACGGAACAGGTTGCTTCATGCTGATGAATACCGGAGAAAAGGCAGTTGCATCCAAAAACGGGTTGTTGACAACCATTGCCTGGGGAGTGGATGGCAAGGTAGAGTACGCCCTGGAAGGCAGTATTTTTGTGGCTGGTGCGGCGATTCAATGGCTGCGTGACGGACTTAAGCTGATCGAAAAATCATCGGATTCGGAAAAGCACGCACTCGCTGTTGACAGTACAGATGGTGTTTATATGGTTCCGGCCTTTGTTGGCTTGGGAGCGCCTTATTGGGATATGGAAGCTAGAGGCGCGATCTTCGGCTTGACCCGCGGAACGACGGAAGATCATTTGATTCGGGCAGCGCTGGAGTCTTTGGCTTATCAGACACGGGATGTGCTTGAAGCGATGGAGGCTGATTCCGGCATCCGGCTGCAAAAGCTGGCGGTAGATGGTGGAGCCGTGGCAAACAACTTTTTGATGCAGTTCCAGTCCGACATCCTGAATTCAGAGGTAGAGCGTCCGCGTGTCAATGAAACGACCGCACTGGGAGCAGCTTACCTGGCAGGGCTTGCCGTCGGGTATTGGGGCAGCAAGGAAGATATTGTGAATAACAAAGTGGTGGAGCGCTCCTTCTCACCAGATATGGCAGAGGAAGTGCGCCAAGAGCTGTACGCAGGTTGGAAGCAAGCTGTTACGGCAACGATGGGTTACAAGATTAGGCATTGATTTTTGCATAAAAGAGGTCTAAAGTTAGAGATAAGTTAATCATGCTGTGGAGACTACGGAGACAGCCAGTATCAGAAGGGCAATGACATTGCATTGCTTCTTTTGGATATTGGCTGTCTTTTTCTTTTAGAGAGGATGAGGAGAACGATGAACGATCAACATGCATTATCTTCAAGTCAACGCCAGGCTTGTCTTGATAAAATGGCAAACAAGCAGCTCGATCTTTTGGTAATTGGCGGTGGGGTGACGGGAGCAGGTATTGCCCTCGATGCAGCCTCGAGAGGTCTTAGCGTTGGACTCGTGGAAAAACAGGACTTCGCTGCGGGCACCAGCAGTCGCTCTACCAAGCTCGTTCATGGAGGATTGCGCTATTTGAAGCAGGGCGATGTGCAGCTGGTGCGGGAAGTAGGCCGGGAGCGAGCTATTTTGTATCGCAATGCGCCACATATCGTCATCCCGGAAAAAATGATTTTGCCAATCGTGAAAAATGGTACCTATGGCAAGCTGGCAACCTCTATTGGTTTGTATGTGTACGATGTGTTGGCTGGAGTCGAAAGAAAAGAACGACGCATCATGCTGAACAAGCAGAAAACCGTGGAGGCAGAACCGCTTTTGCGCCGAGATATTCTCAAGGGCGGCGGGCTCTATTTCGAATATCGGACAGATGATGCTAGACTTACCGTTGAGGTCATGAAAACAGCAAGCTCGCACGGAGCGCTCTGTGTGAACTATACGGAAGCCATTGGCTTTATTTATGAGAACGGCAAGGTCATCGGAATTCGCGCGAAGGATTTGCTTACAGGTGCGGAGTACAATCTCCATGCCAAAAAAATCGTCAACGCAGCAGGTCCTTGGGTGGATCAGCTTCGAGAAAAAGACCACTCCCTGTACGGCAAGCGCCTCCACCTGACAAAAGGTGTCCATCTGGTCGTGCCATATAACAGATTGCCGTTGAAACAGGCTGTTTATTTCGATGTATCCGATGGACGCATGCTGTTTGCCATTCCGCGCAATAACAGTACGTATATCGGTACCACTGACACGAATTACAAAGGTGTACTGGAGCGGCCAACGGTGACGAGAGAAGACATGGAGTATGTATTGAATGCCGCGAACGAGATGTTCCCTTCTGTGAAGCTGACGGAACAGGATGTCAGCTCCAGTTGGGCAGGACTCAGACCGTTGATCCATGAAGATGGCAAGTCCCCATCCGAACTGTCACGCAAGGACGAGATCTTCTATTCCAAAAGCGGGTTGATTACGATTGCAGGTGGAAAATTGACGGGCTTCCGCAAGATGGCCGAGCGCATTGTCGATGTAGTGGTCAAGCAGTTGACCGAAGAAGAGGGCAGAGCATTTGGAGCTTGTCGGACAGACAAAATCGTCCTCTCTGGCGGAAAATTTGACTCAGCAGCGAAGATTCCTGTATTTGTGAAAGCACAGGCAGAGCGGCTGAGCCAATGGGGAATCACCGAGGAGCAAATCCGCGTTCTGGTTGGGAAATATGGAAGCAACAGTGAGCAAATCGTAACCATGTGCCAGGAGCTTTTGACACAAAATGATCAAAATGTGTCTCCAATCGAAGCACTGTTGAAAGCAGAACTGCGCTACGCTGTAGAGGAAGAAATGGTTATGACCATGAGCGATTTTCTGATTCGTCGCAGTGGCAGACTATTCTTCGAGAGGGATACACTGGAGCCAGTGTATCGAATGGTGGGAGAAGAGCTCGCTCATGAGCTGCAATGGTCGGATGAGAGAAAAGAACATGAAATAAAAGCGTTTGAAGAGGAATATCATCTTGCGAAAACATTTCAATAGGGGTGATTCGTGATTGGCAAACCAGATCAATCAAGTCATACTTCCAGCAGCCCGGACATTAAAAGAATTTGATGAACTCATGGAGAGCTGCTACGAGCGCATTATTTTGCTGAATGCCCATGTAGCGCAAGTAAAGCCACTGGGAAAACGGGCTAGAGCGTTCGGGAAAAAACTGCTGATCCATGCTGATCTCATTGACGGCTTGAAGTCTGATGAATACGCGATGGAGTTTCTTGCGCAAGAAGCACAGCCCGAAGGAATCATCACCACACGGAACAGTGCTATTCTTGCTGCCAAGAAAAAAGGACTCATTTCCATCCAACGACTTTTTCTCATTGATACGATGGCATTAGATAGCAGCCTTACCCAGTTGGAGAGAACCAAGCCGGATTACGTCGAGGTTTTGCCAGGAATCATTCCCCACCTGATCGAAGAAATTACTGAACGAACCAAAATTCCAGTTATCGCTGGAGGATTTATTCGCACGATGGATGATGTTGATCGCGCCATTCAAGCGGGTGCAACTTCTGTAACCACTTCCCGCAGAGAGCTGTGGACGAAATCATAAGGGCATATCAGGGTAGTCAAAAGCCGGTCATTCCTGTCTGTAGGAATACCGGTTTTTTTGTGTTTGTCCGTCAAGAAAATAGGTAGATGACGATGATAGGGGAGATAGGTAGATACCCTTTTATTTGGATAACGGTCAGTAGTCTATGCGGATGAACGTCACCGTGCATATACACATATAGTCAGCAAAAATAAGAGGAAAGAAGGCGGTTGCGTGAATTATCAAAGCTCTCAATGGCAATCCTCGTATTCTTCGCGGGAAGGACATTCTTCTTATTACCCTTGGCAAAGAGATCGGGAACGGCCACCAGGATGGGATCGTGGAGGAGGATGGCAGAGACCTTACCGGAGTTGGGAGTTTGACCACAGACGGAGATGCCCGGATCACTGTCGTTGGTGCCCTCCTGGCTGCTGCAGACGCTTTCGCTAACAGATAAGTAGTAGAATTAGAGCCAAATCTTGAGATGGACTCGAGAGATTTGGCTCTTCTTTTGGGGAATTGAGAAGGATAGCGGGTGGAAATCATGGAGAATCTGCAAGCATTCTCGTTAAAACAGCCCTAATCCTCTCGACCCCTTCTTCGATCTGTGCCTCATTGGTATTGCCGTATCCGAGAATGATTTTATCTGTATGATTGCCTTTGACAATGGCGTGCTCCTCGACCGGGTAGACACGCACTCCGGCTTGCTCCAGCGCAGCCAGGACGTCAGGTGTGAAGTGAACCGTGGGAAAAGCAGCTACGATGTGCAGTCCAGCGGCCTCCCCCCAAATCCGAATGCCATCACCAAAAGCCAGTTGAAGAGCATCAATCAAGCTTTGACGGCGTTTTTTGTACAGCTTTTTTACCTGATTCACGTATTTCTCTAGATGCCCCTCCTCGATAAAAACCCCGAGGGCAAGCTGATCAATCGAAGGGGCGTGCAAATCGGATAGCCATTTTGCCTGCTGATAGGAGGCTACCAATGCTTTTGGCAGGACGAGGTATCCCTGACGCAGTCCGGGAGAAAGGATTTTGCTAAAGGAACCGATGTAGATAACACGCTCCGAGGCAAGTCCCTGAATGGAGCTGATAGGAGCAGTTTCGTAACGAAACTCGCTGTCGTAATCATCCTCGACAATGTAGCAGTCAGCTTCCCGTGCATAACGAATGAGTTGAAGTCTTCGCTGGATGGGCATGGTGCCGCCTAGCGGGAACTGATGGGAAGGCGTGACAAATACGAAGCGGGGGCGATGGGCAGACAATGACGGTAGCTGTTCCATATCCATCCCGTAGGTATCTGTCGGAACAGGCAGTAAACGAGCGCCTGTCCTGGTGAAAATACTTTGGATATCGTGCGTGATCGGGTCCTCGATGACTACGTGACTATCAGGACGGAGAAGCACATTGGCAATCAGGGTGAGCGCCTGAGTAGCCCCGGATGTCATAATGATTTGCTCGGGGTCGCATTGCACGCCGCGCGTTCGATACAAATAGCGACACAAAATTGTGCGCAGCTCCGTACGTCCCTCGGGACGATTATAGCCAAAGACTGATAGCGGTGCTTCCTGACAGACACGCTGGACAGTTTTGCCCCAGAGGTTGCGAGGAAAACGCTCCAGAGCAGGAACACCAGAACGAAAATCGATTAGCTTGCTCTCGTCTTCGTTTAAATGCTGGTCCACTTTCGGCAACCCAGCCCCAGCCCCTGTCATCCGGGCGTGCTGTTCCAAATAAATGCCCGAGGCAATGAAATACCCGGAGCCACGTCTGCTCTCGATGTAGCCCTCGGCTAGTAGCTGCTCGTACGCCTCTAGTACCACATTGCGAGAGAGGTGCAGTTCGCTTGCTACTTTTCGGGTAGATGGAAGCTTGAAGCCGGCTGCAAGTTCTCCGCTCAAAATCTTTGTGCGCAATTCAGAATAAATTTGTCTGATTAACGGAATCGGTTTCTCTCGGTCAATGGTTATCCAGAGCAAGCCGTGTGAGCCTCCTTACGCAACTGGTCCTCTCGAAATTGTGGGAAACTGGACCTAATCCATACAAGCGTACCATGGTAGGGTGATAGAAGAGAAGAGGAATGCCACTGCCAAAGGAGAGAGAAGGATGACACCAGAAGAGAGAAGAACCGCAGACATTTTGCGTACAATCGCCCGTGATGAACGAATCAAGGAAGCGGTCAGAACATCGCCCTTGCTATATCCGTTGCTTTTGACTGCTGCGAAACGTTATGTGACAGGCGAAACGCGTGCGGATGCAATAAAAATAGCCCAACGCCTGGAAAAATTGGGCTACCGTCTATCAATGGAACACATTGGTGAAAATACGCTGGATTCGCAGATTGTACATGAAGCGCAGCGGGAGTTTCTTGCGCTAACTGCGGATTGCTCCCAACTACATACACCAGTCGGAATCTCCTTTGATTTGTCCCATCTCGGCTTGTTACTGGATAAAGAGCTGGCGTTTGCCCACGTAGAAGAGTTGGCAGAGCGGGCAAGACATAGCGGCCACTATTTGATGATCAGCATGGAGGAATCGACGAAAACAGAGGCGATCATTAGCATGTATGAGCGCTTGGCACAGCGACATGAAAATGTGGGCATTACGATTCAAGCACATTTGCACCGCTCGCTGGATGATGTGAAACGGGTGCTCGGACTCCCGGGGAAAATTCGTTTGGTTAAAGGCGCATTCAAGGAACCTCAGGAAATCGCATTGGGGCGTTCAGTGGAGTTGAACGAACGATACCTGGAGCTGGCTGATATGTGTGTACGAGCCGGGCGTGAATGCTCACTCGCCACGCACGACCAAGCGATTGTAGACGCCCTAGACGGTCGAGACTATTTGCATCGACCGAATGTAGAGGTCGAGCTGTTATACGGGGTTCGCCCTGAGCTGGCTCATGTTTTGCGAGAAAAAGGGGTTCCAGTGCGCTTGTACCTCACATATGGGACAGAGTGGTACTTGTACTTGTGTCATCGACTGGCGGAGCATCCTCCTCATGTGCATCAGGCGATAGCCGATATGTTTGATACGGCGAGACTTCAGGATGTAGGGTATGGCATGTCATAGAAGGATTACGAAAAAACGTCAGAGCATGATCTTGACGTTTTTTCTATTTTTCATTCTGTCTTGCCTTCACACAAATTCCCCAGCCAAACTGCTCTTGATTCATGATCTCTGCCCGAACCGTGTTTACCCCTGCGTGGAGGCGAACAGATACTTGGGCGTACTTGCTTCGAATTCGTCCGTCACTCGCTGGTGGATTCCATCTCCACACGCCCTGATGCACTTCCTCTTCATTCACCCAAAGTCGCAGATGATCGCTGAAGCCAAAATGGAGTTGAGTCACAGTCTCATGGGGAACTGTAATCGTGCTTTTGGCTTGTACAGTCATCCCAGGCTTTGCTGGGAAGAGTCGATTGAAATTGAGTGTCCCATTTTCTTCGACGACTGCACTTGTCCAATCTGTTAAGACAACAGACTGATCACTAGCGATGTACGGCTTTGAAATGAGCCATTCTGTTAGATAACCCTCAGCTGCGAGCTGTTGCCGATCCGTCTTGGTAGGCAAGGCATCGGCCGGGACGATTTCTGTTACCGATAGATTCCGAATGTAGGCAGGCAAGTAGTTCCAGAAGCCGATTTTCTCAAGTGAAGTTCCATGCTGTAGATGGGAAATGAACAACTGAGGCGCAGGGTCTTCTCCCAAATATACGACAGCTTGGTTTGCTTGAACCTCCACAGCAAGCGTCTTCCATTCCCCAATTGTGTAAGACAACGGCTTTTGATACCGAGGGCCATTATAAATTTGCCACGTCATAGACCCATTCATGATCGGATCATACTGAATTTCTTCACTTCCGCTTGCAGTCGAAAGCAGGGATAGGGAACGGCCTGACGCATCTCGCAAATTCCAAGAAAACGTAGACATTTACATTTCACCACTCTTCCTTATTCATGCCTTTTATGTTTTAGATATGATTTACCACAGTCTGTGATAAATCCTTTCGCCCTTGTCGATTCATCGATTTCATTTTTAAAAAATTGTAGCTATTTGTCTGGAAATAACGTCAATAACTGTATGAGAAGAAAAGATAGGAATAAAAAAGAATGGTCCGTGGAGGTTTTGAACGAATGAAAACGGCGCAGTGCAAGCGGTGGCTTCTGGCCTTCTGTGCGTTCCTCCTGTTAGTAGCAGGTGTTCCTTTTGGGGTAACGGGAACAGCCTTGGCAGAGGGGAACATTCAGCTGGGAGTATCAGTCGGAATTGAAGGGAAGTACAGGCAAACGGGGATGGTTCCCGTTGTCGTCACGGTGAAAAATGGAGGGGCGGATATCGAAGGGGAGCTTTTTGTCGCCACGGGAGAACGGGGAGACAGTCGCTTCGCAGTTGCCAATTATCAGCCGGTTTCAATTGCAAGCGGAGTGACCAAGCAGGTAACGATTCTGGTTCCTGGATCAGAGCTGCAAGGCAGTTCTTTTGTGGCCTTGATGCAAGATAGCAAGGTGATTGCGCAAACGCCGATAACAGGCAATTCATACAGCGAGGATACGCTGATGATCGGTGTGTTGGCAGAAAACCCCGATACAGCTAACTTTCTTGGAGTCCTGCCAAAAGGCTCTATTCATAACTCTGTCCAGCTCTTGACGATGAAGGCAGACAATATGCCAGTGACAGGTACACAGCTCCAGATGATGAATATGCTCGTTATCAACAATTTTGCTTTGGATTCATTGAATGAACAGCAGATCAAAGCGATTCGGGATTGGACGAAAGCTGGCGGGATGCTGATTTTAGCTGGAGGAGCACAATACAAGAAATCTGGAGGCGTTTTGGGTGACTTGTCACCAGTAGAAGTGACAGGAGTGACGAGTGTACAGACACTCTCTAGTTTAAAAGTGGATAAGACCAGTCCAGTCGCATTGACATCGCCCTTTACTGTAAGCAATGGGACATTGAAGGCAGGGAAAGTTTTGTATAGCGAAGGAACTATTCCGTTGATGGCTGTACATAACGTGGGAGCCGGAAAAGTATTGTACGTCGCCTATGATTTGGCGGCCGAACCAGTAGCCAGCTGGGCGGGAAACAGTCGCTTATGGGCAGATACATTAGTAAAGGCTTTTGGTTCATCCATGAATGCTTCAAATAGTAGCATGATCGACAACGTATGGCCGCTTCGGGATGCTGCTGATCGCGTCCCATCCTTAAAAATCCCGGAGGTTGGCTGGTTTGCAGTATTTTTCGGAATTTATGCCCTGGTTGTAGGGCCAGTTCTTTTTTATATTTTGCGGAGAGGACGCAAGCAAAGCTACATGTGGGTGATCGTCCCTGCCCTTTCGGTGTTGGCGGGAATCGGAATCTTCTCGATTGGTGCCATCCAGCGGGGGGTGGGTGTAAAGCTGCACCAGGTAGGTTATGTAGAGCTCCAAAACAACGGACAGGCGAATGCGGTGAGCGTAACCGCATTATTCGTACCGAGTAATGACGACTATCGTTTGACTTTAAAGGGAGAGGGCATGACCCAACCCATCATTGAAAGCAATTATATCGATCAAGTTCCGAAAACGTGGATTTCCATACAGCCAGATCAGACCCATATTGATTTCCGAGATGTAGAATTCTGGTCGATGCGCAAGGTTGCGACGGAGCAAACCTTATCGGACGTAGGAAAAATAGAATCGAACCTGTCGTATGAGAACGGTGCACTGAAAGGAACCGTGACGAATCATACGAAGTACTCGCTAAGAGACGTGACGATCTCGACAGGTATGCAGGTACAAGAGTTTCCACAGTTGGCGGCTGGCAGCAGTATCGAAGTGAACTTGCCGTTTGCCCCTCAACAACAAGCAAGACGGAATCAACATCGAATGAATATGGGGCATGCGCTGCCGCAGCATATGCAATCGAATGGCTATGAAAGTGAAACGCGTGAGCAAGTCATCGTGGAAATGCTGGACAGACGTAGTGGTCCGTCAGAAGTGGTAAAGCTCGTGGGCTGGACCGATGAGCAAATCGTTGAGGCTGTCGTACCAAACGAAAATACGGAGAACAGCAGCATCGCGATGGTCACTTCGACGCTGCAAGTGAATCCATCTAAAGACGGACAGATTTATTATCCGACGGGATCATTTGATGTGACGATGTCGGGAAGCTCCGTTCCAGTGGATGATTTCGGAGATGGCTTTAGACTACCTGCCGGGGACATTACCTTTGACATTAATTTGAATCAGGAAGGACAGGAGCTTGCCATCAGCAATTTGTATCTGTACACCTGGTCAGAGGACAATACGACATTTGGAAAAGAAGTTTATAACTGGAAGACAAAAGCTTTCGAACCATTTGAAAAAGCATTCATGAACAACGTGATGACAAGCGATAAGACCACTACTTATGTTTCGGGCGACGGCATTGTCCGCATCAAATTTGCCCACCAGTTTGAGGATGATCGCCACATTGGGGTTCCAAGTGTCAGTGTGGAAGGGAAGGTGAGCAAGAAGTGATCCAGATCCAAAATTTGCGCAAGCGCTACGGCAAAATGGAAGCATTAAAAGGACTTTCACTCGAAATTGACAAGGGTACCGTTTTTGGTTTTGTCGGTCCGAACGGAGCAGGAAAATCCACGACGATGTCCATTTTGGCGACTTTATTGGAGCCAACCAGTGGGAAAGCATACGTAGGTGGCTACGAAGTGACCAAGCATCCAAAGGAAGTACGCAAGCTGATCGGCTACATGCCTGACTTTTTTGGTGTCTACGACAATTTGACAGCAGAAGAGTACCTCGATTTTTACGGTGCGAATTACGATATTCCGGCAGCAGAGCGAAAACAAATCATTCCACAGTTACTAGAGCTGGTGAATCTCACGCACAAGCGAGATGCCTTCGTCGACTCGTTGTCGCGGGGGATGAAGCAGCGCCTTGGATTGGCCCGCTCGCTGGTTCACAACCCGGAAGTGCTCATTTTGGACGAACCTGCTTCTGGCTTGGACCCTCGTGCACGCATTGAGCTGCGGGAGATTTTGAAGGAACTGCGGGACATGGGCAAAACGATTATTATTAGCTCTCACATATTACCTGAGCTAGCAGAGATGTGCGACGTCATCGGGATTGTGGAGGAAGGCAATCTGGTTGCCTTTGGACGAGTCGATGAGATTTACTCGAAAATGCAAGAACAGCGGGTATTGCGCATCCGCCTGTTGGATCGGGTTGAGGAAGCAATGACGCGCCTGCGTGAAATGCCCGTCATTACCAGGGTGACACGTGAAGGGAACTGGGTCGTTGCAGGCTTTTCAGGCAATGACGAAGAACAGGTGGAGCTGCTGCGGGAGCTTGCGGTGTCAGGCTATCCTGTCGCCGCGTTTAATGAGGCAGTAGGTGATTTGGAAGAAATCTTCCTGGAAATTACGAAAGGGGTGGGCTCATGAGCGACTTGAGACGATTTCACAACCCTGTCTTGTTCAATGAATGGAAAATGCGGATGCGGACCAATCGGTCACCGTGGATCATCCTGCTCTATTTGCTCGTTTTGGGCGCAATGACGCTCACGATAATTTTCTTTATGACAAATGGTGGCAGCTACTACAACCCGAATGATACACGCGAGCTGTTCATGATGCTGTCTGTGTTTCAGCTCGGGATGATCTGCTTCGTCGTGCCGGGACTGACGGCAGGTGTGATTTCCGGGGAACGCGAACGCCAGACGTTAAGTGTGCTGTTGACCACGAATGTCAGCGCCACACGATTGATTTTAGGCAAATGGCTGGCGTCACTCAGCTTCATGACCTTCCTGGTCATTGCGACCATCCCGCTCTATGCCATCGTCTTTTTGTATGGAGGAATTTCACCTGCACAAGTGATCAAGGTGTTTGGCTTTTACGTCATTACGATGTTTGGTATCGGCAGTATTGGTGTGCTCATGTCCACGCTGATCAAACGGACTGGGATCGCTACGGTTGTCACTTATGCCGTGGTATTCGGATGTGCGATTGGGTCGAGCATACTGGCGGAAATTATCAAAGAGTTCATTCGGTACCAGCGTCGGTCCGGTAGCATGTCATCCGTGCCTATGCCAGACTGGCCACATCTCCTGCATAATTTTAACCCGTTGTTTGCGATGTTGAACATTTTTGAGGAAGGGCCGCAGATCAGGATTGGGAATGTGGACCCGTACGCGGTTTACTGCCTGTTTTTCGGGATTATTACACTGTTCTGCCTGTTACTCTCCATCTATCTCATTCAGCCAGTGAAACCGAGATTTCGCAAAGTAAAAGAGGAGCAATAAGCCATGTTCACCTCGAGAGCGAACGACGAGCTGAAGTCACTGCTTGCACCCATTCGAAAGCAACTGGGCTTGCGTGTATGGATACAGCAGCTAACGGTCTATGGTCTGTGGGGAATATTGGCAAGTCTGGTGCTTCTCCTCCTTGCCCGCATCTGGCCGATTCCGTTTTACCAATGGATTGTGATCGTGCTGCCAGTGCTTGTTGTCATCACAGGTCTGGTGCGTGCGCTTTGGATGCGCCCTACCTGGCTCCAATGTGCACAAGTGGCAGACGGTAATGGTTTGGCCCAGCGAGTCGTCACAGCATGGGAGAATCAGGAGAATCAGTCGATGGTAGCAGGTATGCAGAGGGAAGACGCCCTGCAGCATCTGCGTAAAAATTTGCCGCAAATCGTTGAGAGCGTCCGCATTTGGTCGCTGATCCAACGAAAGGTGTATGTTACCAGCAGTTTGTTATTGGTGTGCCTGGTAATGTTTCTTTGGCCGAATCCCCAAGACTTGCGACTGGCCCAGATGGCAGAGGAAAAGAAAGCAATCGCGCAGGTCGAGGAAGAAGTAGAGGCAATCAAGCAGGACGTGAAAAAGAATACAGGCTTAACCGACGCGCAGAAAAAGCAGCTGGACGAAATGCTGGAGCAGGCAAAAAAGGCTCTGGCAAAAGCAGACGACCCGGCAGAACGTCAAAATGCATTGCGCGCTGCGGAGAAACAATTGGAGAAGGTCAGAGATGCCGAGCAGCGCAAAGAAAAAGCATTGCAAGCACTCCAGCGCAGCTTGGGTAATCAAGAAGGGACACAAGCCTTGGCTGGGGCGATGGAAGCGAAAGATAGACAAGCGATGACCGAGGCTCTGGCACAAATGGCAAAAGCCATGGAAAGCATGCCGCAAAAAGAGCGGGAAGAGATCGCCCGTGAACTCGCTAGCGCAGCAGAGCAATTGAAAAAAGAGGCAGAGTCTGCCGACTCGAAGGAGCTGGAGGATATCGCCAAACAATTGGCGGAGGCAGCCCAGCAAACAGCCCAAGGACAAGTGCCTCAAGCGATGACTGCGCTCGAGAACAGCTTGATGCAAGCCATGACGGGTATCCAGCAATCTCAGCAAGCCATGCTCGCTGCTATACATGCCGCGTCCTCGCTCAATCAGTCGCAAATGACGCTTGCCAGTGCAGGCGCACAAGCAGGAAATGCTGGAGCGAGTGGGGCTGGGACAGGAACGGCAGCAACAGGACAGGCGACTCCAGCATCTGGGTCATCCGGGAATCAGCCAGGTGCCGCAACTCCGGGATCAGGTGCCAATCCAAATCAAGGGGCGAACCCGGCAAACCAGCCTGGGAATGGAAACAATGGCTCGGGGCAAGGGAATGGCAACGGCAACGGAAATGGCAATGGAAGCGGTAATGGTAATGGCTCTGGTGGTCAAGGAAGCGGTCAAGGCGGCGGGGCCGGGTTAGGAAAAGGCAGACACGAGCTCGTTACCGTTCCGGCAGATCGCATAGGTGGAGACAAGGGACCCGTTGATACCGTCGGGGGCTCACTCGGGTCAGGACCTTCCCAGTCGCAGCAAAGCGGAAACACACAAGTCTCCTCCGGTGGGACGCTGCCGTACGAGGAAGTGTACGGCCAGTATGAGCAATTTGCCCGCGAAAGTATGGAAAAAGGCAGTATTCCCGGCGATTATCAACAGATCGTGAAGGATTATTTCAGCAAAATAGAGCCTTAGATCATTCAACAACAGGAAGGAGACACGGCGATGGCGCAGCAAACGCTAGAGGATTGCTTGCAGCGAGTAGAGCTTGTCAGGCAGGAAATTGGAAAGGTATTGGTAGGACAAAAAGAGGTGGTCGAGCAGCTTCTGTGGGCCGTGTTTGCAGGAGGACATGCGCTTTTGGAAGGCGTACCCGGATTGGGCAAAACGCTCCTTGTTCGGACACTGTCCCAAGCCTTCGAGCTGTCGTTTCAGCGGATTCAGTTCACACCGGACCTGATGCCGACTGACATTACTGGAACGAACATCCTGTTGGTCGACGAGAAGGGGCAGCAGTCCTTCCAATTCCAACATGGGCCGATCTTCGCTCATGTCGTGCTGGCTGACGAAATCAACCGGGCGACGCCAAAGACGCAAAGTGCCCTGTTGGAGGCCATGCAGGAGCGAACCGTTTCAGCCGGCGGAGTGACTCGTCCGCTACCAGAGCCGTTCTTCGTTCTCGCGACACAGAACCCGCTGGAGCAGGAAGGGACATACCCGTTGCCAGAAGCACAAATGGACCGCTTTTTATTGAAGATAGACGTGCCGTACCCGACAGAAGAAGAACTGAAAATGATCGTACGGCAAACGACTACGAGCCAAGTGATCACCGTGGAAAAAGTGGCTTCAGCTGAACAAATTGCTGACATACAACAGGCCGCACGAGAAGTGCTGGTTGCCGATGCGGTACTTGATTACGCCGTGAAGCTGCTTTTAGCGACGCATCCGGGTCAGCAGGCGATTGCTTCGGTGAACAAATATGTGCGCAACGGTGCGGGTCCACGTGGTGTGCAGGCGATTGTCTCCTTGGCAAAGGTACGTGCGTTATTGGCCGGGCGATACAATCTGGCGTACGAGGACGTGACAGCAGTTGCTCTGCCAGCGTTGCGCCACCGCATTTTCCTCAATTTTGAAGGAGAGGCAAACGGCATCCGACCGGACCGCGTCATCATGGATATTTTGGATGAACTGGGGACGCAGAAGGCATGAATCAACACCTGCTTGATCCATCATGGCTCGCCAGACTGGAGCGAATGCAGATGGCTAGTCGCAAAGCGGTCAGCGGCAGCCAGGCAGGAAAGCGAAGGGCGAGACAGCTGGGCAGTTCCATGGAGTTCGCAGATTTTCGGGCGTATGTCCCCGGTGATGATTTGCGGCAGCTCGATTGGAATGCGTATGCCCGTTCAGGCAAGCTGTTTTTGAAAAAGTACTTGGATGAAACAGAGCTGCATGTGAACTTGTACATCGATTGCAGTCGTTCGATGAGCTACGGGCACCCGAATAAAATGGCCCGTGCTATCGAGATTGCCGCGGCTCTTGGCTATTTGTCCCTGTGCCATCTCGATCATGTGTCGGTCTATGCTTTTGACAGCAGCATTACGGCAGCACTTACCGGTCTGCAAGGAAAGAGCCAGGCGCATCGCCTGCTCAGCTTCCTGTCTTCCCTGCAAGAAGGGGGAGCAGGTGATATACAAACGGCAATGCGCCAGCCCGGTGCTGTAAGCGGCAAAGCTGGTACATCCATCGTGCTGTCGGACTTTTTGTTCGAGTCAGGCTATACGGAAGGCATCGCGTATTTGCAGGCGGCCAGACAAGAGGTCACGCTTGTCCAGGTGCTCTCCAAAGAAGAGCTTGCGCCCGAGTATGCAGGAGAGCTGCGGTTGATCGATTCAGAGACGGGGCAGGCAAAAGAAGTATCCCTGACCAGCCTTTTGATGGAAGAGTACCACAAGAGCTTGCGAGATTATCAACAACAACTGTCCGCGTTTGCTTATGGAAGAGGGATCGCCTTCGTGTCTGTAGAGGCGGAACAATCGCTGGAATCGATTGTCTTCCATGTCTTTCGTCAGGCCGGCTTGATTCGCTAGAGAGGAGAGAGACAACATGCAGTGGATGGGTTTGGGCAACTTGTGGTTTGCGCTGATGATCCCGGCCATCATCGTCCTCTACCTGCTCAAGCGAAAAGTAGAGGATCGTGTCATACCAAGTACACTCCTGTGGCAGCGCACGTTGCAAAACTGGGAAGCGGTGAAACCGTGGGAAAGGCTGCGGCGCAACCTGCTTTTGCTGCTGCAACTGCTCGCTGCGTGCTTGCTCGTGCTGGCTTTGGTACGACCGGCTGTGCCCACTGAGGGAATCACATCCGACCATACCATTTTGGTCGTGGATACATCAGGGAGCATGATGGCCAAGGAAGGAAACGAGACGCGGCTGGAACGAGCTGTTTCACAGGCAAAAGCACTCGTAGAGAAGCTGGGAAGCGGACGGACGATGACCCTCATTGAGGCGGGGCGTGAGCCGAATGTTTTGGTTTCCAAAAGTGCAGAAAAAGAGCCGCTCTTGCAAGCCATCGAAAAGCTTGCGCCTTTTTCCGGGACATCCGATCAAATCGCAGCCTTGTCTTTGGCAGGAGCCATTGCAGAGAATGAACCAGGCAGTGGAGTGGTTTGGATGGGGGACGGAAGCGGGGAACGCAAGCTGGATGGAGGCGCAGTCCCTGCTTTTTCCGGGAGCTTTCAGTTCATGCAGATGGGGAGCACCCGCGAGAATACCGCAATCGGTGTTTTTGTGACCCAGCCTACGGAAAAAGGGGTAGAGGGACTGCTGCGGGTGGACAATCATGGCAGTATGACGGCGAAAGGAAAAGTAACGGTTTTTGATGAGCAAGACAAGCTGCTGGATACCGATTCTTTTGCGGTGGGGGCAGGTAGCTCCCAGACATTTTCGTTTCAGAGGCTGGCGGTGTCTCGCGTCTATCGTGCAGTCATCGAACCGGAGCAGGATGGACTTTCCCAGGATAATGTCAAGTGGAGTGTTCCATTCGCTACAGGGAAAGGAAAAGCAGCGTTGTATTCGCCAGAGGGCAATCGCTTCCTCCATCAAGTATTGCAGACAGTCGGAAGTCTTGAGGTGGAAACGATTCAGCAGGCACCGGATGCAGCGGCGGCTGCGCGTGACCTGTGGGTTTTTGACGGAGTCGTACCAGACGAGCTGCCAAAAGGAAACATTTTATTGATTGCCCCGAACAAGAAAACAAAGTGGTTGCCGCTCGCTGGAGAAAAAGAACTGGATCAACAGCCAAGGCCAGTTTCCCCCGATGACCCGCTGCTCAAGCACGTAGATTGGCGAGATGTGCACGTCGCCAAAGGATACGCATTGGACGAGATGCCTGGTATGAAGCCATTGGTA
This sequence comes from Brevibacillus sp. MER 51, assembly GCF_023714195.1. Classification (NCBI taxonomy): domain Bacteria; kingdom Bacillati; phylum Bacillota; class Bacilli; order Caryophanales; family Paenibacillaceae; genus Brevibacillus; species Brevibacillus sp. MER 51. Next base: position 25,928 of record NZ_JAMAUS010000008.1, read on the forward strand.
CGCGCGGGCGATGTCGATCTGGTCAGAGCGGGGATCATAGACGGTCGGCGAGTGGTCATCATCGGATTTGATTTGCATGCATCGGACTTCCCGTTGCGTCCTGCTTTTCCGATCTTCATGCAAAATGTCGTCAACTGGCTGTCTCCTGGTCAGACAACCCCAATCCCAATGGCCCATCCGGGAGAGGTCTTGACCATCCCACTCTCACCGGGAGCGACAACACGTACCTTGACGTATCCGAATGGACACCAGCAGCCTCTTACAGAGGACGCCACGTCCAAAACGATGCAGCTACCGGAGCTGACCGGATTGTATCGTCTTGACGAAGGGGTAGATACAGGCACCAAAAGTACGTATTTTCCTGTCCAAATGAATGAGGGAGAATCGAACATTACGCCAAAGTCTTTGAGCGTTGCCCGGAAGAATGCCGAAGAGCAAAAGGAGAGTGAGGAAGCGACAGCGACTGGCACAACAGGAGGACTGGGAACGAAGGAGTTGACCTATTGGTTGGCGGCGTTTGCTCTCTTGGTGTTATTGGTGGAATGGAGGGTGTATCAGCGTGGGTATTAACTTTATACAGCCGCTATTCCTGTTGCTATTGCTTCCTGTTGCCTACGTGGTCATCAGCTGGTGGCGACATCAAAAGCAAATGCCAATCGGCAGAAAGGCGACAATTGCTACTATTCGCTCGCTCTTGTTCCTCCTTCTGGTTTTGGCGTTGGCAGGGACACAGCTGCTGACACCTGTTCAGGCGAAAACGATTGTGTTTGTTGTAGACCGATCTGCTTCCATGAAGGACGATCCGCGAGTTCTCTCCTTTTTGCGGGAGGCGATTGGTCAAAAGCAGGCAGCGGATAAGTATGCTGTCATTGCAGTAGGGGCGGAGGCGGCGGTCGATCAACCGTTGACGATACGCCAAGAAGTACAGCCCTTGGGCGTGGATGTCAACAGGAATGCAACCAATTTGGCAGAAGGAATCCGATTGGCGTCTGCCATGATCCCTACCAATGCCAGAGGAAAAGTCGTCTTGCTGACAGATGGTCTGGAAACAAACGGAGATGCGGCACGGCAGACGAGACTGGCGAGGGAGCGAGGAATCGCAGTGGAGGCTGTTTCCTTGCAGCAGCCAAACGGGGATGAGGTCGTTCTTACATCTGTACAGGTGCCGCAAAGGCTGTACGCGGGAGAGGAATACGGCATCACCGTTGATGTGGAGAGTACGATAGCGACCGAGGCAACCCTTCGCCTGTATGAAGGCAATCGCGAGGCGGGCCAGCAAACGGTACAAATCGGCAAGGGCAACAACCGCTTCGTTTTTTCGCAAAAAGCGATGCAGCAGGGGTTCCATCGTTATCGCGTGGAAATTGAACCGCGACAAGATACCGTAGCAGCGAATAATCAAGCTACAGCCTATACGCAGGTAGCCGGGGCACCAGTCGTACTCGTAGCCGAAGGGCATCCGGGTGCCGCTACCAACCTCATTCAAGCGCTGGAAGCGGGCAATACCAAGGTAGAGCTACGCGATCTCGCATTGCTGCCAAAGGAGCTTGAGGGTTACAAGCAGTTTGCCTCCATTGTACTGGCAGATGTGCCCGCTACCAGCATGACTGATGCGGATATGGAACGCATGCGGACTGCTGTACGTGATTTGGGCATTGGTTTGATCATGACAGGCGGCAAAGATAGCTTCGGTATGGGTGGCTGGTTCCAGACACCAATCGAAGAGGCCTTACCTGTTCACATGGATTTAAAAGGGAAGGAACAGCTCCCTTCGCTCGGACTTCAGCTGGTCATCGACAAGTCGGGCAGTATGAGCTCCGATGCCAGAGGTGCGGATAAGATGGCACTGGCTAGGGAAGCCGCCATACGAGCGACAACCATGATGAATGCCCAAGACACCATCGGGGTGATCGCATTTGACGACACGCCATGGGATGTCGTGGCTCCACAATCTGTCACGAAGCTGGATGAAATCCAACAGCAGATCAGCAGAATTCAAGCGGATGGCGGGACCGATATTTTCCCTGCCTTACAGCTGGGCTACGAACGTGTAAAAGCAATGAACACGCAGCGTAAGCACGTGATCTTGCTCACAGATGGGCAGTCTGGGCTCAACGATGATTACCAGGGACTGCTACAGCAAATGACAGCTGAAAATATTACCGTTTCAACAGTGGCGCTGGGTGATGATTCGGATAGGTCGTTGCTTGAGATGATTGCCGAGTTAGGAAAAGGCAGATATTACTTTGCCAACGATGCCGAATCCATCCCGAAAATATTCAGTAAAGAAACAGCGCTAGCCAGTCGCACGTTTATTGTGGAGAAGCCCCAAGTACCGGGCTATACAGGGGTGGGAGCTTGGCCTGCGCTGAAGCAAGCTTTGCCTCCAGTGCGTGCGTATATTGCAACAACACCGAAGCAAACAGCCGAATCATCCTTGATGAGTGCTGACGATGATCCGGTTCTCACCCGTTGGCAGTACGGTCTGGGGCGTTCTGTCGCCTGGACGAGTGATCTGGAAGGGAAGTGGTCACCGGACTGGGTGGCTTGGGGAGGAAACAGCCGTCTGTGGAACGAAATCGTGGCATGGACTTTCCCACAAATTACAGAAGGTGCTTGGAAGACGACCACGAGCGTGAACGGCGCAAAAGGCAATGTGAGGGTTACGATGCCAGCTGGTGGAAGCCTGCCTCAAGAGATGGAGGCAGTCGTTCTCAATCAAGAGATGAAGCGAGAGATCATCAAGCTTAAGCCGGTTGCGCCAGTCGTCATGGAGGGTGAATTCGAGACGGCTGATCCGGGGACATACATGATTCAGATCTCACAAAAAAATCAAGGCCGAGTCACGGCGAGCCAAACGACAGGCTTGACCGTTTCCTATTCACCCGAATACGGAATACATGCCGATGGTGAGAAGCGACTCCAAGAGTGGCTAAGTGCAGGTGGAGGGAATCAGATCACCAAAACGGAAGAAGTTTTTGGTGGCACGCTTCCCGCTAAATGGGACACACAGTCAATCAGTGAGTGGTTACTCATGTTGGCGGCGTTGCTACTTCCGATCGATATCGCCATTCGTCGTCTGCAGTTGCCGGATCAATGGTGGGCAAGGCTGTCTAGTCTATGGAGATTGCGCAAGTCCACTTCTGCCGATTCTGAACAACAGGCAGTATTGTCTCGCCTCGGCGAGAAGCGCTCTGTGACAAGACGGACACGCGAAGAGCGGACAGATGACCAGAAAGTCGTATCTGCTCCTATCATTCATCCGGTAGGGACGGCCGGAAATCGGGTGAAGCCAGCAGCAGTCAAGCACGAGCAGGCCAAAGAGAAACAGGAGAAGCAAACACAGCCTGACGAAACGCTAAACAGACTATTAGCGGCCAAGAACCGAAAAAAGTCTCAGTAATAGATAAAAAGAAACCAGCAGCCTGGCGAATATCGCTACGGACTGCTGGTTTCTTTTTAGAGCTGCTCTTCATATACGAGCGGGATTGCGATACCAAAAGCAGATTCATCTTTAGGAAGGCTCCCTTCCATCGATACGCCAGGATTATTCGCGCGGAAAGCAACTTCATAGGTTTCACCTGGCGCTATCTGGAGAGTGTCCGTCCACCATGGACTTCCTGTAACTTTTTTGCCGTCCCGGCTCAAGATGAGCATGTGATGACCGTGCAGATACAGTGATTGATCCTGAAAGCTGCGGTTGACGAAGGTTAGCTTTATGAGATCACCCTCTTCAAGCATCATCCGTGTATCAGGAAGCAAGTCGCCATTTACAGTCGACAATCGCTCGAATTTACCGTTATAAAACCCGTACTGATCATCAATGATCAGTTGATATTCCCGATCAAAATGGGAAGAGAGATCAAAAGGAAGGGCAGTCGGACTGCCGTAACGTGCAGGGTCAAAGACGGAAAGCTCTGCGTGTAACAAGGGTACAGCATCTTTGGACCCGTCTGGACTTAAGAGCAGCCCTTTGTCATGCTGGTTTACAGCTGGAGCAAATAGCACGGGACGATTCGGCATCGTAAACTGAATGTCGTATCGACCGCCTGACCCAGGCTGCAATGCTTGATTGGCAATCAGATTCGGTTCGTTGACCTCGGTTCCGTCAATCGCTACTACCTGAAAAGGAGTTCCTTGCAGCAAGTAGGTGACAGGAGCATTTTCGGCGTTTATAAAGCGAAGGCGAACCGTTGTGCCAGGAGTAACTAATTCGATTTTTCGCGTATCTGAGCCGTTTAACGTCGTGCCTGCCTTTTCGTCCTTGTGATGAATTAGGGCGATGTCGCGGACGGGTACGCCTGTAGTTGCGGCATCGGCTGTTTCGATCACAAGGGCACCGAATAACCCATTCACTACTTGCCCGGGAATTTGCTGATGAGAATGATACCAATACGTTCCTGTTTGTTCTGCGCGAAAACGAAAAACAGATTTTTCTCCTTTTGCAATGCGATTATCGCTAGCGGGAGTCTGCATGCCATGCCAGTGGATGTTTACCCCTTCGGAGATATCCTTGTTCAGCAGGGTGATTTCGACGAGTTCACCTTGCTTCATACGCAGCTCAGGTCCAGGATATTTTCCATTCAGGGTCCATGCTTCTACGGTTTGGCCTGATGCTTGTCGGATGGTTGTTTTCTGTGCAGTCAGCGAAAACGTTCGATCAGGGTTTTCTTGTTTTGATTTCGTTGATACATCGCCACTTTTCGATTTCCCTGTAGCAGGCATCGAATGTGCACTTGCCTTTACAGGGAAAACGAAATCGGGGAGAGTGTGATCGTCCTGATTCTCGCCTTCCAAAGATGAATGATTGGGAAGGCGGCTCGCTATCATCGCTTGATTTCCCCAGACCGTCGCAAGTAAAGCAGTCATTAGAAGAAACGTGGCAAAACGGATAAAGCGGAACAGACGGCGCGGTTTTACCCAGTTTTCCGCAGTGGAGTGGTATTGATGCTGCCACGATTGCTGAATCCAAAGAAGGGAGACACCGGCTAATAATACACCCAAAGCGAGAAACAAAATGGACGGCTCCAACGTAACAGCAGGAAAAAAGACTTGTAGGAAGAGTGCAATCAGACAGCCCAAGACGCTAGCTTGCAACGGAACGAGCAATTCGGGGCAAGATGCGTCTCCTCGCCACTCTGCATCCAACGTGTCGTCTAGGTCAGGGGAGTTTGTTTTTACAGGCCTAACCTTTTTCTCTTGTAACAAAATTCGGGTATCATCCGTATCTACTTCTGATTGCCTCGACTCTCTGCTCCCTTTCCCGGCCAACTCCCACAGTCGTGGAAAAGTAGAGAGCAGGCTGCATAACAATGGAACAAAAATAAAAGGTAAAAAGCCAAGCAGCGTATCCTTTATGTAAAGCCAGCCAAAGGCTTCAAACAAAACCCACGTCATCACCAAATGACCTGCAAATACAAAAAGGGCCGACCATGAAAAACATAAGGTGATGCGAGCACTGTTTATGAAAGCCCGTTTCGTCGGACGGAAAACGAGTTGGTTTGCCATGATTGTCGGGACCAGCATGACGATGAGAAGGACCAGAAACAATCCTTGATGAATCCCGGCAAGCACTTCAAAATCAGCCATGATCAGTTCCTCCTGTTTACCTGTTCGATACTAATGATATAGAGAAACGGCTGAGGACCAAACGTACCGGGGCAGTATTTTCACTCCGTCTTAAGTCGGAGAAGTACACTTGATCTACATACAGGATATCCATTACCATTTTGGTATTCTTTTTTGTTTTGTCAGAATATTGGGAAGGGGACTTTATCTCATGTCCTTTGATTTTGTACAAACGTAACAACGTGCTCGAGCTCCTCCTGCCTCGTCTGGTTTGGACGCGAACAGACTGGTATAAACGAGAGGAGAAGCAGACATGGAAAATAAGGATTGGATCAAAAGCTTTCAAGAGGAAGTGGAGGCACCATTCGCTGGGTGGGATTTTGCTAGATTGACTGCGACAGGCAGGATGCGGGATGCACCACTTGGCTGGAACTATGTAAACATCGTGAAAAAAAACATGCAAGGGATTCGCTCTATGCTGGAAATGGGGACAGGTGGTGGAGAACTGTTTTCCAAGCTTGCGCCATTCCCTCAGGAGACGTTTGCGACAGAAGGCTATGAGCCGAATGTAGCGGTGGCAAAAGCCAAACTAGAGCCCTTGGGTGTTCGTGTGTTTCCGGTAGACGGAGAAGAAATATTGCCTTTTGAGGATCAGTCACTTGACTTGATTATCAATCGGCATGAAGCTTATTTGCCGTCTGAAATGAAGCGCCTGTTGAAGCCAGGGGGCACATTTGTTACCCAGCAAGTAGGAGGTCAAGACAATCTCGAGCTGAATCGATTGCTGGGCGCTCCAATTCCGCCAGATTACTTGCACTGGAATCTTGCCTATGCAGTCAACGAACTGGAGGAATCTGGTCTTACGATTGTGGAGCAAAAAGAGGAAATGAGCTTTTCCCGTTTCTACGACATTGGTGCCATTGTTTACTACTTGAAGGCTATCGAATGGCAGATTCGCGACTTTACTGTAGAAAAGTACGCTCAAGCCTTGCTCGATCTGCACCAGAAAATCGAAGCGGTCGGGTACATCGATATTCCTACCCATCGATTTCTCGTGATTGCCCAACAAAAGTCCTAATTAAATCACTACCGATTGTCGATAAGACTGGTAGGGAGTGTTTAGGAAAAGCACCCTTTTTGGGTGCTTTTTTTATACACATATCGTAACCGGCGAAGGAGAAGTGAGGCAGGATGAGTAAGAGCTTGGCAACACGGGTCGTTGCTCTTGTAGCGGTGATCATTGCCGTCATGATGGCAATTAATATTATCATGATTTACGAAAACAGCGTAACCACTGTTGAAAAGACACTCTCGCGCTCAAGCATCAACACAGCATTGCATATCTCCCAAGGGCTTGATTCAGAGAAGATAGCGAAATTTATATCTCAGCCACAAGAATCTGACGACTACTGGTCAATCCGAAATTTGTTGCTTGAGTACACCGAAAAAACAGGTGCCCTTTATGTTTATATTCTTCATACAGACGGTGAAAAAGTAAAGATCATGGTGGATGGAACGGCGAAAGGAGCTGAGGGAGCAGCTACAATCGGTCAAGAGACGACCTCTACAGGCATGGCTGATATTGCTCCTGCTCTGGCAGGCGGTTCGAACAGCACGCCAATCGTCAAAGACCCTGTGTACGGGGACTACCTAAGTGCATTCGTACCGATTGAAGATCCATCTGGTCAAGTAATTGCTGTGCTAGGTGTAGATACTGCGGCAGACAAAGTAGAGCTGATTAATGATCAGGTTTTGGATGAAACCATGCCACGCATCATTATCGCTATGATTATCGTAACGATCATTTCTTTGGTTGCTGTATTCTTCCTGATCAAAAAGATGCTTCGTCCACTGCAAGTTGTACAAGAGGCGTCTATGCGGATTGCTTCCGGTGATCTCACGTCTACAGAGATTTCTGTTTCCAACAAAAAAGACGAGATTGGCCGAATTGTCGTTGCTTTTGGTGAGATGACGGCACAACTGCGTCAAATCATTGGTGGAGTAAAAGAGACAACGGAGCATATCGACAGCATGGCGAATTCCATTCGGGAAGGTGCCAACTCTGTCCGCGAGCAAAACAAAAACATCGTGGTCACCAGCCAAGAGATTGCCCAAGGGAATGAGCAGACAGCAACCGCGATGGAGATGACAGTGCAAACGGTTCAAGAATTCTTGAGCGAGCTGTCTGAATTGAATACGGCGATTGACGAGATGGATGCAGTATCCAATCGTGTGTCTGATATCGGAGAGAGCAGCTATAAAGTATTGCAAGAGTTTTTGGCAGATGGAACCGAAACGAACAAACAATTTCATGAAGTGCAAAATACGATGGCGATTCTCGAAGAAAAATCGAGCCGAATTAACGACGTGATTGAAACGATTCAGCAAATCGCCGGACAAACCAATCTGTTGGCGTTGAATGCAGCCATCGAGAGCGCGCGTGCTGGCGAAGCGGGCAGAGGCTTCGCTGTGGTAGCGGGGGAAGTTCGCAAGCTGGCTGAACAGACAGGTGCGGCAACTCATGTCATTCAGGAGAGCATCAAAGACATTCAAGATCAGGTAAGACAAGCGACGGAAAAGACAAATGCGACGCTGGATCGCTACAATGCGGGTACAGAGCGTTTGGATTCCGTCACACAAGGCATTACGGCGCTGTCTGACATGACGCATACCTTGAAGACGTCGCTTGCGAATGTGATGGCAAGTGTAGAGACGATGAAGCAAGGTCAGAACAAGGTGAATGAATCCGTGTTGACGGTTACTGCCATCTCGGAACAAACAGCAGCAGCCACCGAAGAAGTATCTGCTACGATGCATGAGGTCAGTGGAAACGTTGATCAGTTCGTGTCTGAAACGGAGCAGGTGACAAACAGCATTCAGGAGTTGCGCAGCAAGGTGGATACGTTCCGATTGTAGATGAATTACTTTATCAAAAAATAAAAAACAGCTCTTCTACTGGCAGGATGATGCCGGGAAGAGCTGTTTTTTTGTGGCTGTAGTGGGGGAAGAAGCGCATTTCCAGTCTACGCTTCGGCCTCCGCCCCACAAGGGGTGAAGACTGTCCGCTCCGGGCTTAATGGCGGGAGCCGCTTCAAAAGTAGAAGTTTCGATGAGGAATTCGCAGAGTTGAAGCTAAAAGCACTCCCTCCATTCAGCCCTTCGCTTTGTCGGGCTCCAGAGGCGCTTGGACTGGAAATGCGCTTCTTCCACGCGGCTTTTCATGTAACGGCAAGCTTACACTACAAAATTCCAATGAGCACAAGAACTGCACCCTGAAAACCCAAAAGAACCATACGCAGCCAGCTAAAAGCATGTCTCATCTGCCCATCCCGAATCGGAAAGATTGAATACCCGTTGCGCTTTTGCTGATGCCGCCAAAGGCTACCAATCTGGCTGGCAGTCATGAAGAGAAAGAGCAGGCCAGCAATGATTTTTGCATATGGACCGGGCAATATGAGAACGACGAAGCCTGACAGCAGGAGGAGTCTGAAATAAATGCCCGCAAAGTCACCAGAGCGAATAAACTTTTTGGTAAACAAATGATGTCCTGCTGTTGATTGACGATAAGGCAGCAGCTTCGTCAGGGTAATAAGCCATGAGCGTGACTTCACTTGGTGCTGCATGGCAGGGACATCCCTGAAGTTGTTCACAAACTGATAAAAGCGGTGACGCAAGCCGCTTTCGATGGCCAGCAGGCGATACCATTGTAGAGAATGTTTTTTCTTGTAGGTCAACATTCGTGAATGGAGCCAGATCAAAAGCGCAGCGCAGATCAGAACGCCAAATGGGATAGGACCTACGCGCAAGAAATGTCCTTCACTTAATACCCAAGCGAGGAGGATGTACGAAAAGACAAATCGAGCGAGTGTGTAGAATCCGATCTTCTTCTGATCTGGCACACGTAAGAACGTCCAATTGCTGTAAATATTCCAGCCCTTCAAGAGCAGGGGAATGCCCCAATAAACCCACAGCTGCACGCCTTGAGCGCCTACGACCCCTGTATACATAGGCATGAGCAGGAGCAGGACGATAAACACTACCATGCTCTGGATCGCAAAATTGTAAACAAGCGCCTTGCGGAAATAGCGATCCAGTCTTACTTCATGCGGGGTCAAAAAAAGCAAATCCGCTTCCAACAAAAACGTGCGCAGGGGGCTTCTCACCACGACGATTGCAATCACGAGCGCCATGGCATACGGTAAAGGGAACCAGGCTGGAATCATTGCGATGATGCTACGGTAGTAGAAGGCGAGCAACCCCATCAAAAAGATTCCGACGAACGCCAAACCGCCATTCGCCATGTACTGGGCATACCGAATGAATTCTACGGAAAAGGCATGGAACCGTTTGCGAAATAATTGATCTACGTCTATTTTCACTGGCCGTCATCCTCTACGATATGCAAGTATATGTCGTCCAAGGAGCTATCCGGGAGCCCTGTTATACGCCGAAGCTCCTCAAGCGTTCCTTGGGCTCTAATCTCGCCTTTGTGCAAAATGATGAATCGGTCACAATGCTTCTCGGCGGTCGCCAAAATATGGGTAGACATGAGAATGCCAGCCCCCTGCTCCTTGCAACGGTTCAACCACGTGAGAAGAGAACGAATCCCCAGAGGGTCCAGACCCAGGATCGGTTCATCCACGATGTACAGAGGCGGTTGTACGAGCAACGCCATCATGATCATGAGCTTTTGGCGCATCCCTTTGGAAAACTGCTGAGGAAATCGGTCTTTCATTTCCTCCATGCGGAATTCTTTTAAGAGAGGACGTGCCCGTTCATAAAAAACTTCCTGATCCAGCCCGTGACTCATGGCCATTAACTCGATATGCTCCCATAGCGTAAGCTCTTCGTAATAAATGGGAGACTCGGGAATATACCCGTAAGACAAACGATAGTTTTCGGGGTCCGATTGAAAGGTCTTCCCTGCAATGCTGATTTCACCTGAGGTGGGCTCCAAGAGTCCTAAAATATGCTTGATTGTCGTGCTTTTGCCTGCGCCATTCAGCCCGATTAGGGCCACGATTTCTTTTTCGCGTATGTGAAAGGAGACGTCTTTGATTACAGCGTGGTTGTAAGAGTACCCACCCGTTACCCCTTTTACCTCCAACAAGGTTGTCATGGTATCCTCCTTTATGAATAAACGGTTTTGTCCCCGTTTATTTGAGAGAAATGCTAGATAGTCTTTCATCTATTTTAGCTGAATTCAGGATTTGGAAATACATTTGTTTGCCGCCTTTTTTTACACGAGACTGAACAAAGCGGGATAACCGTACAAGCAATGCTCCTCTCCGCTACATAAACAAGTAGTATAAAGGACGGACGGGGGAGGTGGAATCTATGACAGCGGGACCATATGAAAATCAGAAAGATATAGATCAGCATATCCAACGAATCTATTTGAAATTAGACAAATTCGAAGAACGAATCGATCAGCTTGAGGGACAAATGATAGTCGTCACGAAGTGGTTGGAACGAATTGAACATCGGTTGGGACGCATGGAGGATGTGCGTTATGATGTACTGCAAGTTTTGAACAAGCTGCAGACTGAGTTGGAAACGAAAGCAGAGAAGACGGAAAAAGACAAAGACATTATCTTGCAACTACTGTCAAATGAAAATCGGGATAAGGAAGCACTTGCTCAGTTTATGGAAGTAGAAAAAGACAGAAAACAAGAACGCTTTTTACAGGTTTGGGCAGTTTTAGGTCCTGTCATCGCCTCCGTTCTCTCCTCTTTTTTTACCCGATTTTTTATGTAGCGCATAATATGTTTAGAATGTGGAAAAGTTGTGTAATACGCTTTCCATTTTTCTACCATAACTTCTTTCTATACTTGGAGGGCAGATTATAGAAAGAGAGGATATCCAAGTGAAGAAGTTTGATATTTCCATGCTTTCGGTTGCCATATTATTAACGGGGTTAGCTGTATTAGGTTTTTATCAATCATGGGCAAAAGGCAATGACCCTGTATTGGTAACGGCTGGCGATACCTCGATTACACAAAATCAGCTTTACGGTGAAATGAAGAAAACGTACGGAAAACAAACGATACATGAACTTGTTGCGGAAGCGTTAATCAAGCAGGAAGCCAAGGCGCAAAACGTCGCGGTGACGCAAGAAGATATGAATAAAGAGATTGATTCGATGAAACAACAGGTAGGTTCACCTGAGGCATTCCAAAACTACTTGAAGAGTATGGGAATGACCGAGGCCCAGCTACGGGATAAGTTGAACGTGCTCATGACACGGGATAAGTTGTTGGATAAAGCATTCCCGGTTACCGAGGAGCAAATCAAAACCTACTACAATACAAATAAAGCACAGCTGGGGTCACCGACACCTGAGTTTGATAAAGTTAAAGATCATATCAAGATGATGCTGACTGACCAAAATCGCAGTCAGAACTACGGCACCTGGTTAAATACGCTTCAGGAAAAACACAAAGTAGATTGGCACGACCCGTCCTTTGACGATGCTGCAGTGCCAGGGGAAGCACAAACACCTGCTCCATAGTGTAGAACATATACCAAAAGACCTTGTCCTCTTACATGAGTGCGAGGTCTTTTTCTGTGAAAACGGTCATGAACGTTTGTTTAGTAATGAGAGCAATCGGAGAAACTGTGTTCATAATTGCCGATGTGAGGAGCAATCCGAATGGCTCAGATTGGTTGCAGCCTAGACGACAACGTTCACTATATAAAAGAATCGCTCGGATACAGCAATGACATCGTGATTCGAGAGGTAGTCCTAGATAGCCTGGAACCTGTTCGGGCAGCTGTCATGTATGCGGACGGTATGGTTGATTCGTATCTGGTACAAGCCGTATTAATCGACAGCCTCTTATACAAAATGCGCCTGAAGGAATGGGAAGGAATACGCGAAGACGCGTTTGTTCCCTTTTTAAAAGAATCCATCCTGACTGTAGGGGATATGGGGGATTTATACGATTTTCCCACCTTGTTTACAGCTTTGTTGTCTGGCTGTGTCATCATTCTCGTGGATGGCTGCTCGCAAGGAATTCATATTGGTTTGCAGGAGTGGAAGGATAGAGGGGTCACCGAGCCGTCATCGCAAACCGTCATTCGTGGTCCACGAGAAAGCTTCACGGAGACACTTCGCACGAATATTACGCTACTGCGGAGGCGGATTTCCAGTGAAAAGCTATGGATTGAAATTAACAGAATCGGCGAGGAAACCAAGACAGAAGTCGCGATTGTGTATATGAAAGGGATTGTGGAAGAAGGTGTTGTAGAAGAGGTCCGTAATAGACTGGATCGAATCAGCATCGATGGCATCATGGAAAGTGGCATGATTGAGGAGCTGATCCAGGACGAAGCTTACACACCTTTCCCTACTATCTCTAACTCGGAGCGCCCTGATGTAGTGGCCGCAAATCTATTAGAGGGGCGCGTAGCGATTCTTGTAGATGGGACTCCATTTGTTTTGACCGTGCCCTCTCTCTTTGTGGAATTTTTCCATTCAGCGGAAGACTACTATCAGCGTTTTGATTTTAGTACGTTGATTCGCATGCTGCGATTTGCTTGTTTTTTAATAGCGTTGCTTGCTCCCTCCCTCTATATCGCCATTACGACCTTTCACCAAGAGATGCTCCCGACACAGCTTCTGATCAGCTTGGCGGCACAGCGAGAAGGAGTACCCTTCCCAGCCTTCATTGAGGCGATCATGATGGAAGTCGCTTTTGAGATATTGCGAGAGGCTGGAATCCGCATGCCACGTGCGGTAGGGCAAGCCATTTCTATCGTGGGAACGCTCGTCATTGGACAAGCAGCGGTGGAAGCGGGGATTGTATCGGCAGCGATGGTCATTGTGGTCTCGATTACCGCGATATCCAGCTTTATTTTCCCAGCGAGCAATATGTCGATTACCGTGAGGATTCTTCGTTTTCCCCTGATGGTGCTGGCTGCTTCTTTTGGCATATACGGAATCATTGTAGGGATGCTGGCCTTGGTGTTGCATTTATGCAGTCTGCGCTCGTTTGGCGTACCGTATATGGAATCGTTTGCTCCCTTTTCCCTGAAAGAGCAAAGAGACACGATTTTTCGCTTGCCTCGCTGGGCCTTGGACAAACGGCCTGAATCGATTACCAAAAACAATTTGCGCCGCCAATCTAAAGGGATAAAGCCATTACCACCGCAGAAGTAAGAGGTTTTCCACAGCATGGAAAGGAGTGGGCACCAGTGAAAGGGATAAAAGTTCTTCTCTGCATCGTGCTCGTTATTATCCTAGCTGGTTGTTGGGATCGAAAAGAACTGAACGATTTGGCGATTGCGGTTGGGATCGGCATTGATAAAGTGCAAGGAGGCTATCAAGTTTCGGTTCAGGTAGTAGACCCTGCAGAGGTCGCGGCCAACAAGGGAAAGCCTGGACGTGCGCCTGTTACTCTCTTTACCATGAAGGCTCCGACGATTTTTGAGGCTGTGCGGAAAATGACTACGATCTCTCCACGGAAAATTTATATGGCCCACACGCGGATGCTCATATTTGGCGAGGAGGTCGCGAGAGAAGGGATCGCTCCTGTCGTCGATTTTGTCTCGCGAGACCATGAATTTCGGACGGACTTTTATATTGCCATCGCCAGAGGAACGACGGCACGCAACATCCTGAGAGTGATCACACCGCTTGAGCAAATCCCTTCTACAGAAATGTTTGCTTCTTTGGAGACATCCTCCAAAGTATGGGCGCCAACCGCAGCGGTTACGATGGATCAATTGATTACTGACTTTACCATCAAAGGGAAACAAGCGGTGTTAACAGGCGTGCGACTAACCGGATCTGCAAGGGAGGGTGACCAACGGAATAATGTCGAGCAAATAGATACCCCCGTGCTTCTCCAATATACGACATTGGCTACTTTCCGGGGGGACAAGATGATCAACTGGCTGAGTGAAGCGGACAGCAAAGCCTATAGTTACATTACAGGCAAAGTAAAAAGCACCGTCGGGAGTATGCCTTGCAAGGGGGGAGGGCTCTTGACAATGGAAGTCATGCACGCTGACGCAAAAATCGAGGCTACCATGAAAAATGGCGCGCCTGAAGTCATCGTTCATATCGGTTTGGAAAATGATATTGGCGAAGTGCAATGCAAGCTCGATCTGACAGAGGAGAATACGATCAAGGAGCTGGAAAAAGAGGCGGAAAAATCAATGGAAGCATTGGCGACAAAAGCAATTGCCAATGCCAAGAAGCATGGAGTAGACATATATGGATTCGGAGAAGCGATTCATCGAACGTACCCGAAAGTATGGAAGAAGATAGGGGCGAATTGGGAAAAGGAATTTGCCAAGCTGCCGGTACATGTGGTTGCCGATGTGAAAATCAGACGTTTAGGAACCATCAATAATGCCTTTGAAGAAAAGTGATTGTGTGACAGGGGCAGGGGGAGTTTGTATGTCGACATTTGCTGTCATCGTTGTATCTATAATGGTTTGTGCATATGAGCTGCCCCGATTGATTCGGAAGCGGCAGCGCAAAGAGATTGCTGTCTTTCTCGGGTTGCTTGTCATCAGTGTTGGCTTGTACGCAGGAGCCGAGAAAGGGGTTGTCCCCAATCCTGTATATTGGGTGGAAATGGTTTACAAGCCTGTATACGACGGTGTCATGACATGGCTAAAGTAAACAAGGGGCATACTGAGTACACCCCCAGTAAAGGAGAGTAAATAGACGTGGACGGTCTTTTGATGAAGCTCCTCGTTAGTCCGTTGTTGGTCGTTTTGGCAGATGCTCTCTTTCCAGAAGTGAATTTCGCTAATCTATATCAGTCTGTTGGAGTCGGATTTGTCTTGGCAGTCGCCGGATATTTTTTGGATAGGGCGATCCTTACGGCAGGGAGTCTTTGGCTTACGACGATGTTTGACTTGATTATCGGCTTTTTGATTGTTTATGGAAGTATTGTGTTTTTCCCGACGGCTCAAATCGCTGCAATCGGGGCCGGGTTTGTTGCGATATTTTATGGCGTAGCAGAATATATCCAGCATGTTTGGCTGATACGCACAGGACGAACGGAAAGTGTATAGTTGTTTAACTTGCAAACACACTCCTTGGGGGTGTGTTTTGTTTATGAAAAAATCATTATGATCGCTTTGTCACGATTCGCTCAATCCATGACCACGGAAGCCAATTTTTTGCGGCGATCGTAAGTGCCACGCCCCGGCCAACCGGGTAGCGAAATCGCGGGTTGGGAGTGGTGGCTGCATGGACGATCGTTGAAATGACTGCGTCGGGAGCAGGTGCCTTTTCTATGATTGATTCTACGTGACGCATCAGTTGTTTCATTTGGGAGGCGTAAGGAGAGTCTTCATCAAGCTGTTGGTCTTGCATTCCTTTCTCCCAGATTGCTGTACGAAAGGAGCCGGGCTCAACAAGGACAACTTGGACTTGAAAGGGCAGCATTTCAAGGCGAAGCGATTCACTGAAGCCTTCGACTGCATGCTTGGATGCGGCATAGGGCGAGAGACCGGGGAACCCAAATCGGCCACTGATGCTGCTTACGTTAATAATACGCCCAGCTTGTTGCTGCCGCATGTAAGGCAAGACTGCCCGAGTGACCTCGATCAGCCCGAACACATTTACATCAAACTGTTTGCGCCATTGTTCGGAAGAGACTTCCTCAGCAAAGCCGCCCAACGCGTAACCAGCATTGTTCACCAACAGATCAATGCGCCCATGCCGTGCAATGATGGAGGTGATTGCATCCTGAATTTGTTCCGGATGCGTAACATCAAGGGAAATGACTTCCAGATGATCAGGCTCTATTTGCAAGCTTGCCAATTTGTCAAGAGGGTCTCTTTTTGTGAGATCACGCATAGCAGCAATTACCTGAAAACCAGCCTTGACTAAAGCGACTGATGCGTGCTTACCAAAGCCACTTGAGGTACCAGTGACTAGTGCAATTGGTCTTTTTTGCATGGAATTCTCCTTTTAATTGTATGTGTTGGCATAATTTAACTGCAATGTTCACAAAATTGTTCATAAATTTGTTAACAAAATCATAACAAATAGCCTTTGTATTAAGGAAAATTTATGTATACTTAAATGGTTACCACGCTTGGGTAGAAGTGTGCAATACTGCCCCTTACTTTCCTGTTTGTTTCTGGAATGGCTGCTAATACCTTTCAAGTTTGGGCATTATAGTTGTGAATGGTATTGTATGCGATTTCTTCAAGCAGATAGAAAAGTACGAAAACTTCTAGTTGTAGGCGTGGCTAGAACGTTACCAACACGAAGAAAGAGGGGTTCATTGGTATGAAGGGTTGGCAACAGTATTGGCGTCAGTTTTCCCTGTTTGCTCTGCTGGCGCTAGTGTTAACCGGGTGTGGCAAAGATGAGCTCTCAGCGCTCAAGCCCTCTGGTCCGGTAGCTGCTATGCAGTTTGACCTGATGAAGCTGTCCTCCGCTATCATGATCGGCGTCTTCATTGTCGTTATGACGATCTTTACGTACGTCCTTATCCGTTATCGTAAGCGTCCCGGACAGCAAGGCATTCCTAAGCAGGTCGAAGGAAATCATGCACTTGAAATTCTTTGGACGGTAATTCCTTTCTTGCTCCTTATCATCATGGCGATTCCGACTGTTACTACCGGTTTCGCACTGCACAAGGAGTACCCAAAAGAGGAAGCAGTTCAAGTAAAGGTTACTGCTCACCAATTCTGGTGGGAATTCGAGTATCCTGATCTTGGAGTAGCGACTGCACAAGACTTGGTATTGCCAGTTGGCAAAAAGATTCAATTCGTATTATCAGCGTCTGATGTTAAGCACGCATTCTGGATTCCTGCATTGGGCGGTAAAATCGATACGAACCCAGGGCAAGAAAACAAAATGTGGTTGCAAGCAGACAAAGCAGGCATTTACTACGGTAAATGTGCGGAGCTCTGTGGAGCATCCCATGCCTTGATGGACTTCAAGGTAGAAGTAATGGAACAAGCAGATTTTGACACTTGGGTAGCTAACATGAAGGGTGTTCAGGCAAAAGAACCTGTAACAGCAACTTCTCCACTGGCTGCAGAAGGTCAACAAATCTTCGATAAGAGCTGTTTGGGATGTCACGCTGTGGCAGGTAAAGGCGGTAAGATGGGGCCAAACCTGACTAACTTTGCAGATCGCGAACGTGTAGCAGGTATCAAAGCACATACGCCGGAAAACATTGCAGAGTGGCTGAAAGATCCGCAAAAAATCAAGCCGGGCAACAAAATGCCTAACCTCAACCTCGATGACACCCAAGTGAAAGCGCTTGTTGAGTACATGGAGACATTGAGCGTAAGCGAGAAAAAGTAAAGTAAAACCTCATAAAACTTATTGCATTGACAATCGTCATAGGCAGTGACGCTTAAAAAGGAGGTAAACCCGTGTCTGCACATGCTTCTCATGCACCAAATCGCTCGGGGCTGTGGGATTATCTTACGACAGTGGACCATAAGAAGATTGCGATCCTGTATCTGATTGCTGGTGGGATTTTCTTCTTGGCCGGTGGTTTGGAAGCCCTGCTGATTCGTTTGCAGTTGATGTACCCAGAGATTGAATTCGTTGGTGCCAAGACGTTTAACGAATTAATTACGATGCACGGCACTACGATGATTTTCTTGGCGGTTATGCCGATCATTTTTGCTTTGATGAACGCGATTGTTCCCCTTCAAATCGGTGCACGCGACGTAGCATTCCCGTTTGTTAACGCACTCGGATTCTGGCTATTTTTCTTCGGGGGAGTGCTACTGAACACAAGCTGGTTCTTGGGTGGCGCACCTGATGCTGGTTGGACATCGTATACAACTTTGGCTTTGAATCAATACAGTGGAAGAGGCGTAGACTTCTACGTGCTCGGTTTGCAAATTGCCGGTCTTGGAACGCTGATTGGTGGTATTAACTTCCTGGTTACCATCATCAACATGCGTGCTCCAGGTATGACATTCATGCGTATGCCAATGTTCACCTGGGCGTCCTTTATTACATCCGGTTTGATCCTCTTTGCATTCCCTGCGATTACGGTTGGTTTGGTTCTGTTGATGTTTGACCGCTTGTTTGGCGGAAACTTTTTCAACCCTGACGCAGGTGGTAACGTTGTTATCTGGGAGCACTTGTTCTGGATCTTCGGTCACCCCGAAGTATACATTTTGATTCTCCCGGCATTCGGTATCATTTCTGAAGTAGTTTCGACATTCTCAAGAAAGCGCCTGTTTGGTTACAGCTCCATGGTATTTGCAACTGCGCTGATCGGTTTCTTGGGCTTCATGGTGTGGGCTCACCACATGTTCACAACAGGTTTGGGTGCAATTGCCAACACGCTGTTTGGACTTGCAACCATGTTGATTGCTGTGCCTACAGGTATCAAAATCTTTAACTGGCTGTTGACCATGTGGGGCGGTCAAATCCGCTTCCCTACCGCAAACCTGTTTGCAGTAGGATTTATCCCAACGTTTACAATCGGTGGTATGACAGGGGTTATGCTTGCGGTTCCGCCGGCTGACTACCAGTACCATGACAGTTATTTCGTAGTTGCTCACTTCCACTACGTAATCGTAGGGGGTCTCGTATTCGGTCTCTTCTCTGGTCTTTACTACTGGTGGCCGAAAATGTTCGGTAAAATGCTGAACGAAACAATCGGTAAATGGAACTTCTGGACGTTCTTCATTGGTTTCCACCTTACCTTCTTCCCGCAACACTTCCTGGGTCTGATGGGGATGCCGCGCCGCGTCTTTACTTACCTCAAAGATCAGAACCTGGATATGGGGAACTTTATCAGTACGATTGGTGCATTTGGTATGACGATTGGTACCATCCTATTCGTGATCAACGTAGTCGTCGCAGCGAAAAGCTCCAAACGCGCTCCTGCCGATCCATGGGATGGACGTTCTCTCGAATGGGCAATTCCTTCGCCGCCGCCGGAGTACAACTTTGTTCAAACGCCTCTCGTTCGCGGTTTGGATGCGTTGTGGGTCGAGAAAATGGCTGGTAACAAGGGCATGACGCCTGCAGAACCAATTGGCGACATTCATATGCCATCGCCTTCGTTCTTGCCATTCCTGATGTCTCTCGGATTGTTCGTGGCAGGCTATGGCTTTATCTACCACAACTATGTGGTCGTAGTAATTGGAGTGCTCGCTACATTCGCTTGCATGTTTACCCGTTCAGTGAAAGACGATCCAGGTTATCACATTCATGAAGATGAACTCGAAGAGAAAGGGGTAAAGGCTTAATGGCTAACCATCACGCACATGCAGTATTGCCTGACGAACCGGAAAAAGCCACCCTTGAAGGTAAGAATAAGGTTCTTGGCTTCTGGCTCTTCCTCGGTGGAGAGACAGTTCTCTTCGGTTCCTTGTTTGCAACATTTATCGCTCTTCGTGATCAAGCAAATGGTGGACCAACGTCCCAAGCGTTGTTTGACATGAATCTCGTTGCAGTGGCCACACTTCTCTTGCTTACCAGCTCGATGACAAGTGTTATGGCAACACTGGCCCTGCACAAGAAAGACCTCAAGAAGATTCAGCTATGGCTGACTATCACAGTAATACTCGGTCTCGGCTTCCTTGCTTTGGAGATTTACGAGTTCGTACACTATGTGAATGAAGGACTGAAAATGTCAACGAGTGCATTTGCATCTGCCTTCTACACATTGGTTGGATTCCACGGAGCTCACGTAGCGTTCGGGATTTGCTGGATCACTCTTTTACAACTATCTGCGACGAAAAAGGGCCTGACGGTAGTAACTGCACCGAAGTTCTACCTGGCATGTCTGTACTGGCACTTTATCGACGTTGTATGGGTATTCATCTTTACCGTGGTATATCTCATGGGTATGATCGGTGGAAAGGTGGGATAATCTATGGGAGCACAAGCTCATAATGAAGAGGTACGCAAACCGAAAGTGAAGCACGAGGGTCCGAAAAGACACCTTGTTGCTTTCATCGGATCTCTCGTATTGACCGCACTGGCATTCATTGCTGTGGCGTATGAAGCAATTCCATCAGGTTTTACCGTACCATTCATCGTAGCACTGGCCTTTGTTCAAGCGTTCTTCCAGCTGTATGTCTGGATGCACATGGATCAAAAAGGTCATGAGTTTGCACGGATCAGTATTTTCGCAGGGTTATTCGTAATCCTGTTGGCAATTTTCGTCTTTATTTTCTGGGTTTGGATCTAGGAAGTGGAGCGAATAGAAGAGGACAGACATTGGGTCTGTCCTCTTTTTTTGTGTATTGTGTATTTGTTTTATTAAGTGGCTCGGCCTACGCTCCTCATGGGGCATTCACTGTCCGCTCCGGAAAAATAGCGGGAGCGCTTCAAACGTAGAAGTTTCAATGAAGTAGTTCAAAGGTGAAGCTGAAATTCCCCGCCATTTTTTCGAAGCTAGGTCGGGCTCCAGAGGCGCTTGGACTGGAAATTCGCTTCTTCCCACGAGGCTATTGGCGAAGGAATACAACAATAAATATTTTTGACTAAACGATCCGAAAAAATCTTGACTAAACAGTCCGAAAAAGATAATCTAAACGCAGGAAGGGAGTATTCATAACATGGCAAGAAGCAAGGAATTCGATACGACGCTTGTCCTGCATAAGGCAATGGAAGTATTTGGGCACTATGGCTATGAAGGTGCGTCTCTGCAAAATTTGTTGGATGGATTAGGGATCGCCCGTCAAAGCCTGTATGATACGTATGGCACGAAAAGAGATCTCTTTCTATTAGCCGTAAAGCATTACGCGAGCGAGAAGACGACTGCCGTTATTTCGCATCTGGAGCGGCCGGGTTCGGTGAAGGAAAGCATTGCGGAGATTTTCCGCGAAATCGTAACTGTACTCAAGGATGAGAGTCGCTGCAAGGAATGCTTCATTTTGCTCAGTGCGATTGATCAAGTACCACATGATACGGAAATTGCAGATTTTTTTAAAGACGATATGGCACAATTAGAAGAAGCATTTTATACTGCACTGGTCCGCGCGAAAGAACAAGGCGAACTGGGTCATCGTGAGAAAAATTTGCGTGCACTTGCACAGTATTTGAATCATGCACGATACGCTTTAACCCAAGCAGCTAAGTTAAGCACGAATCCAGAAGTGTTAGACCATATTTTAACCGTTACCCTGTCCACGCTTGATTGATAATGGAGCGACTGTAGACGCTTCATTCTATTTTTACACATATTAGACTGATCGATCTGGAAAGGGGGTGAGTGTTTTTGTGTCGATTATAGACTGATCGATCTAAAAATAACTGGAATGTGGATAAATAATAACAAAGGATTAGTGAGGTGCTACCCATGACTGACGCTACTACAAAACTCAGCCAGGAGGCAGAAGAAGTTGTGAAAAACTTCCTCTTGTTTATGCTGGAGCAGGATATGGATCAATGGATTGAACTTTGGGATGACAACGCTGTTTTTGAGTTCCCGTATGCTCCCCAAAATTATCCCTCAAAAATTGAAGGGAAGTCTGCGATTTATAACTATATCAAGGATTTTCCGCAAAAGATGGACCTATTTACATTCAGTGTTCCCCGCATTCATCATGCAGCATCGTCAAACCACGTCATTGTGGAATTTGAATGTGAAGGTCAAGTAATTGCTACAGGACTGCCGTACAATCAAAAATACGTGAGTGTCATCCAAATCAAAGACAAGAAAATTATCCATTACAAGGATTATTGGAATCCATTGGTGGCAATTGAGGCTTTCGGTGGCAGTATCGAATCGTTTTTGAACAGAGATCATCAGTTTGGGAACTAAGATTGGATAAGGAGCTGATCATATGGAACGTAAGGATAAGATACTGATCACAGGTGGAACAGGTACAACAGGAAGCCGTATTGCCAAAAAGCTAACAGAACTAGGCTACCATCCCCGTATAGCGAGTCGTACTAAGCCATCTCTCGCCGACATCGAGTATGTACATTTTGATTGGAATGAAGTAGCAACCTTCGAGCATTCATTGAAAGATGTGAAAAAGCTATATCTGGTAGCACCAGTGGGTGTTTTTGATCCATCTCCGCTCGTACTTCCATTTTTGGATAGGGCTTTACAAGCCGGCGTGCAACGCATTGTCATGCTTAGTGCTTTGATTATTCCTGAGGATGGACCCGTGTTTGGAAGGCTCCATGAAGCAGTAAGCAAGCATAGTCCAGAGTGGGCAATATTGAAGCCTTCTTATTTCATGCAAAATTTTATTCATGGGCAACATGGAACCTCAATCAAAGAGGAGGGCAAGATTGTTACATCTACGGGAAATGGAAGGATTGGATTTGTAGACGCTGATGATATCGCCGAAGTTGGAGTTCATGCACTCATTGACGAGATTCCACATAACACCCATCATTTTATTACGGGACCAGAGGCGCTAAGCTATGCAGAAGTAGCGGCCATGATTGAATCAGCAATTGGACGTATTATCAAGCATGAACATATTAGCACTGAAGCATTGCAGGATAAGCTGATCACAGCAGGTTTGACGATGGAATATGCAGGTTTCATGGCAGATTTGGATAAACATATTCGCAATGGTGCCGAAAACAGCGTAACCGATACGGTAGAACGAGTAACAGGGAGAAAACCACGATCCATGGCGGACTTCATATCAACCCATTCCCATCATTGGAAGCGAGACTAAGCCATTTTTTTGTGCCTATTCCGGACTAAATGGTCAATAATGCTACTTCGAGAGCCTCGTTGGATTCAACTGGGTTTTTCTTATGAAACGGATACTCCTGCGAGCGAAGGCTTTTCCCGAAAACAGAAGTCGAAATCACCCCATCGAAGCATATTCTGTCAGCCTTTTCCCAGTCATAAACATGAAGGGAAGGGAGGATACGATCTGGCAGATTTTTCTCGCTTTTTGAAAAATACTTGCACCTGTAACAAAGGCTTTATATAATAAAAATATTAACATGCGTTAAAATAACGTTATATGAATTAGTCGTCACACATTGCAACTATAATCTGAGGAAAGCAGGGATCATGATGGTGAAATTGATAGCAATTTATCGCAAGCCCGAAGATATCGATGCTTTTGACAAGCATTATTTCGAGGTACATGGCCCATTGGCAGAAAAAATGCCTGGCTTAATCAAAATGGAAGTGAGCAAAATCTACGGAACACCAATGGGAGAATCCGACCTGCATCTGATGGCAGAAATGTACTTTGAATCAAAAGAAGCTTTGATGGAAGCGTTGTCATCCCCAGAAGGTCGCGCAGCAGGAAAAGACCTCCGCGGCTTCGCTGGACCCATTGTGTCCATGCATTTTGCAGAAGTAGTTTAATCATGACCACGAAAAGATTGATAGACGAACAAGCGCTCCATCAGAAGCATTACGCAGAGATTTGTGAGAAGCTAAAGCAAGATCCATTTGCCCAATTTTTGGGTATTAAGCTGATTGAGCTGGGAGAAGGAACGGCGACTGCGGAAGTCACAGTTGCCGAGCATATGCTGAATGCCCACGGCACCGCACATGGCGCAATCATCTTCTCCCTGGCAGACTTTGTTTTTGCAGCGGCCTGTAATTCGTATGGCAAAACGTCTGTAGCACTGTCGATGAATATCGGTTTTTTGGCTGCTGCCATGAAAGGGAATCGCTTGGTGGCAACAGCGACCGAAGAGAAGAAAAACAATCGCACAGCCTGGTACCGCATCCGCGTAGAAACGGAGCATGGCTTGGTAGCGACACTGGATGCACTGGCTTACCGGAAAAATGATTACTTCGTTGAAATCGACGAAAACGAATAACTGACAGCGAAAATAAAACGGAGAAAGGATGCCAAAAGCCCGTGCTTAGGCTCCTTTCACTGTTTCAAGACGATACGTGAAGGGGGGCAAAGATGTCAGTGGAGATCCGTAATCGATTCAACCACTACCTGGGCATAGAAGTCGTGCACCGAGATGAACAGGGCTGTAAGGTAGCACTGAAAATTCGCCCCGAGCTGTTCAATAGCATCGAAGGTGTCGTACACGGAGGCGTTACGGCGACATTAGCCGATGTGGCGATGGGGCATGGGGCAGCACCTCATGTGGATGGTGTACAGCAGTGTGTGACGGTGGAGAGCAAGATTCAATACCTGCACCCTGCTCGGGGTGAGGTACTCGAGGCACAATCCCATGTATTGAAACAAGGAAAAAGCTTGATCGTGATGGAAGCACGCGTGACTTGTGATGGCAAGCTAGTGGCTTTTGCTACCGGCACGTATGCGCGAGTGAATCCGCCTGCACAAGGAGGACGTTGATGATGGAAGAGAGCGTTCGCTTTGAACGTGAAGGACATATAGGACTGATTACGCTAAATCGTCCAGATGAATTGAATGCGCTGAACTACGATACATTGGAGCACCTGGGAAACTTGATTGAGCAGGTGCGTTTGGATGCAAAAGAAATTCGCGTGGTCATCGTGAAGGCAGAAGGGCGAGCGTTTAGCGCAGGGGCAGATTTGAAGGAGCGTCGTACATTGACGGAACAGCAGGTGCGCCGTAATGTACGCAAAATCCGTGATGTATTTACTGCGTTGGAGAGGCTTCCGCAGCCGACCATTGCCATGATTAACGGATTTGCTTTTGGAGGTGGTTTTGAGTTGGCGTTGGCCTGTGATTTCCGCTATGCCGTCGCTGATGCCAAAATGGGGCTGACAGAGGTGAGCTTGGGCATCATTCCTGGCGCGGGTGGTACGCAGCGGTTGTCTCGCTTGATTGGACCTTCCAAGGCAAAGGAGCTGATTCTGACTGCCAGACGCATCCAAGCACAGGAAGCGTATCAAATCGGTTTTGTAAATGCTGTTGCAAAAGATACAGAGGAACTGCGTGAGCTGGCAATGGGACTGGCGAACGAGATTTTGGCAAATGCTCCGCTGGCGGTTTATCAGGCAAAATCAGCCATTGATCGCGGAAGCAGTGTTGATTTGCAGACAGGTCTCGATATCGAAGCCATGTGCTATGAAGTGATTATTCCCACGACAGATCGTCTGGAAGCATTGGAAGCCTTTCGTGAAAAGCGAAAACCGGTTTTTAAAGGCGAGTAACAATTTCAAATAAGCATTCTTACCGAGTCATAACGCAAGGGAATGAGGGAAGCGACATGATCTTTAATACAGAAATGGAAACGCTACCAAGAGAGAAAATGACGGAACTGCAATTGGAACGCTTGAAAGAAACGGTCAAACGCGTATACGAGCGCGTCCCTTTCCACACAAAAGCATTCAATGAGGCTGGTGTGAAACCGGAAGATATCCGATCGATGGAAGACATACAGAAGCTTCCATTCATGAAAAAGACTGATTTGCGAGAAAACTATCCATTCAATCTATTTGCAGTCGAAATGAAAGAAGTAGCACGTATTCACGGTTCTTCCGGGACGAAAGGAAAACCTACAGTTGTTGGCTACACAAAAAGAGACTTGGAGAATTGGGCCGAGATCGTGGCGCGCGCCATTTGCTGTGCGGGTGGAGAGCCGGGAGACATTTTCCATAACGCGTATGGCTACGGACTTTTTACAGGCGGCTTGGGTCTGCACAATGGCATCGAGCACATGGGCGCAGTCGCAGTGCCAGTATCCGGTGGCAATACCTCCCGTCAAATTACGTTGATCGAGGACTTCAAGCCACGTGGCATTGCAGCAACGCCATCCTACGTCCTCAACATCGTAGAAGAGATGAAAAAGCAAGGAATCGATCCACGTGAGACGAGTGTCAAATACGGGATTTTTGGTGCGGAGCCGTGGTCGGAAGAAATGCGCGTGCAATTGGAACATGAGCTCGACATTAAAGCGGTGGACATTTACGGGCTGAGCGAAGTGATGGGGCCAGGCGTTTCCATTGAATGTCATGAGGTGCAGGATGGTCTGCATATCGCAGAAGACCATTTTTACGCAGAAATTATCGATCCGAATACCGGGGAAGTGCTCCCATACGGACAAGAAGGCGAGCTCGTATTTACGTCACTGACGAAAGAAGCATTCCCGGTTGTCCGTTATCGCACAGGTGATATCGCTTCCCTCAATCCTGAGCCCTGTAAGTGCGGACGGACAACCATGCGGATGTCGCGCATCAAAGGGCGAGTAGATGACATGCTCATTATTCGCGGGGTCAATGTGTTCCCGACAGAGATCGAGTCCGTGTTGCTTACGTTCAACCAATTGGCTCCACACTACCAGGTCGTCATCGAACGCGACGGTGCCCTCGACCGATTTGAGGTGCACTGCGAGCTGACACCAGCATATGCAAAAGAGCTCAGTGGAAATGACAGCTCTGCTCTCTCGTCATTAGTAAAAGAAATTTGCCATCACATCAAAAATACGTTGGGTGTGTCCGTGGTACTGCGGGTGCAACCGCCAAATTTCTTGACGCGCAGCGAAGGCAAAGCGATACGAGTCGTGGATAACCGAAACAAATCACAGGCAGCTATGTAAACCAGCTCCTGTAAAAAAAGGGTGTGACAGTTCATGGCCTATGAATATATTAGCGTAGCCAGTGAAGATGGTGTCGGTATCATTACGTTGAATCGGCCGAAGATTCTAAACGCACTGAATTTGCAGCTTGTTGATGAATTGGTTGACCAGCTGGAGCAAATGGACCGCGACTCGGATATTCGGGTGATCATCCTGACTGGCAACGCGAGGGCGTTCGCAGCGGGTGCTGACATTAATGAAATGGCGGAAGCATCAGCCATCGACATCATGAAGCGCAATCAGTTTGCGGTTTGGGATCGCATCTCACTCATCTCCAAGCCGAT
The DNA here is from genome assembly GCF_023714195.1 of Brevibacillus sp. MER 51. NCBI lineage: Bacteria > Bacillati > Bacillota > Bacilli > Caryophanales > Paenibacillaceae > Brevibacillus > Brevibacillus sp. MER 51. Next base: position 53,204 of record NZ_JAMAUS010000008.1, read on the forward strand.
TATTGGTGCCGTCAGCGGCTTTGTGCTCGGTGGTGGCTGTGAATTAATGATGAACTGCGACATTGTGATCGCTTCGGAGACAGCCGTCATTGGTCAACCGGAAATCAAGCTGGGAGTCATGCCTGGAGCTGGTGGTACACAGCGTCTGACGCGTGTGGTAGGTGAGCGAAAAGCACTGGAGATGCTGCTCACAGGTGAACCGATTTCGGCCAAAGAAGCGTTGAAATACGGTCTGGTCAATCGGGTAGTGCCAGTGGAGGCGTACTATCAGGAAGCACTCAAGCTGGCGAAGCAAATCGCCCAACAGCCGCCGCTCGCGGTACAGGTCATCAAAAAAGCCGTGTACAAAGCTGGTGATCTCCCCCTTCAAGATGGATTGGATTACGAGCGAAACAGCTTTTATCTTCTTTTGGCAAGCGAAGATCGAAAAGAAGGCATGCAAGCGTTTCTGGAGAAGCGCAAACCCCGTTTTACGGGACATTAGGAGGCGGCCATGTACGAAACGATTCTTTATGAAGTGTCAGAAGGCGTAGCAGTGTTGACGTTGAACCGTCCGGACAAATTCAATGCGTTTACAGCCGTCATGAACAAGGAAATCACGGATGCATTAAAGCAAGCCCAGAAAGATGCGGACGTGCGTTGTATCGTTCTTACCGGAGCTGGGCGGGCGTTCAATGCGGGTCAGGATCTTGGTGACGTTTCTGGAGAAGGAGATGTGGATTACGGTGGTTTCTTGCGGGATCGCTATAATCCCATGATCCTCCAGTTTCAAAAAACAGAGAAGCCAATCATCGCAGCGGTAAACGGGGTAGCGGCTGGTGCCGGCATGAGTGTTGCGCTGGCGTGCGATATTCGTCTGGCTTCGGAAAAGGCATCCTTCGTCAATGCTTTTGTCAACATCGGGCTCGTTCCTGATTCAGGAGGCTGCTACTTCTTGCCGCGCATCGTCGGGATCGGCAAGGCGTTGGAACTGGCGATGACGGGGGAAAAGGTTTCCGCTGAGGAAGCACTGCGAATTGGATTGGTCAATCAGGTGTACCCAGCGGAGAGCTTCATGGAAGATGCGTTGGCGTATGCGCGCAAGCTGGCGTTACTGCCGACGAAGGGAATTGGTTTGATCAAGCGCACGATGAACAAAGGGCTTGAGCTGGGGTTGGAAGAGACCTTGGAATATGAAGCTTTTGCACAAGAAGCGGCTGGCAGCACAGCGGATCATAAGGAAGGGGTCACCGCTTTCATGGAAAAACGTGCGCCTCGTTTTACAGGCCGTTAGAGGCGAAGGGAGGCAAGCCCAAGTGAGTATGAAAACAGTAGGCGTCATCGGGGCGGGAACAATGGGAGCGGGAATCGCTCTTGTCTGTGCTCGCAAAGGACATCAGGTCATGCTGCTGGATGCAAATCAGGCGGTGCTGGACAAAGCGCTTGTCTATTTGGAATCGATCCTGACAAAAGACGTGGAGAAAAACAAAATCAGTGAACAAGAAATGACAGAGACGCTAGAGCTGGTCCATCTCGTATCGGAAATGGAGCAGTTGGCCGATTGCGATATCGTCATCGAAGCAGTGCCAGAGCGTCTTGATTTGAAAAAAAGCATTTTCAGCCAGCTTTCTGGGATTTGCAGAGAGGATGCCCTTTTACTAACGAATACTTCCTCTATCTCAATAACGGAGATTGCAGGAGGGCTTTCGCATCCCGAGCGCATTCTCGGATTTCATTTTTTCAATCCGGCACCCGTTATGCCTTTGGTTGAGGTAATTCGCGGGAAAAAATCGAGCGAGGAAAATGTGGAGGTGGCGTATCGATTTGCGCAAGAGTTGGGCAAGGTGCCTGTTCTGGTGACGGACACTCCTGGCTTTATCGTCAATCGCATCGCACGTCCTTATTATAATGAAGCATTGCGCATCCTGGGCGATCATGTGGCAGGTGTGGAGCAGATTGATCGGATTATGAAGCTGGCTGGCGGATTCAAAATGGGACCGTTTGAGCTGCAAGACATGATTGGCATCGACATCAATTTTGCCACCACCAAATCGGTTTATACCGACTTCTTCCATGAAGGACGATTTAAGCCTAGCCGGATTCAGCAACAAATGGTTCAATCCGGCAGCCTGGGCAGAAAGACGGGGGAAGGCTTCTATGACTACGACAAATAAGGCTGTATTGCTCGTGGGCACAAGCCCGCTGTACGCAGAGTTGAATGATTTGATGGTGGAAAGAGGCTATCAGGTGCTTACGCTTGCAGAAGCGATGGCGGAACCTGAGCTGGTTGAATTGGCTGTAGAGGTAAATAGTATCGATATGCAGGCGAAGAAGAGGCAAATACGCGAGCTGGATGACCTATTGCCACCAAACGTACCGATCATCACGACTTCGCTCGCGATTACAGCGACAGAAGTAGCGTCCTGGACACAGCATCCTGAACGCGTTTGCGGATTTGGAACGCTCGTGCCCTTGGTTGAACGGGAGCTGATCGAGATTGCCCCTGCCTTGCAAACGGAGCTGGAAACGATTCAAGCAACGGAAGGTTTCTTTCAATCGCTCGGGAAAGCGACAGAAAACGTAAACGACGAGGTAGGTCTCGTGTTCCCACGCATTTTAACACTCATTATCAACGAGGCTGCCTTTACTCTGATGGAAAAAGCAGCAATCGCTACTGATATCGATATCGCAATGAAAAAAGGCACCAACTACCCATATGGCCCTCTCGAATGGGCAGATCGCATCGGGTTGGATGAGATTTTTGCGATATCGAGAGGCTTGCAGCGCGACCTGGCCGAGGAGCGCTATCGTACAGCGCCGCTATTACGCAAGCTGGTGCTGGCAGGGCGAGTTGGCGTACGCAGTGGGCAAGGCTTTTACACGTACGAGGACAAAGCGGGTGTAGAGGCATGAGCTTGATTAACAAGGAGGTGTACGTAGCAGCAGCAGTACGTACACCAATCGGCAAGCTGGGTGGAAGTCTGAAAAACACCCCTATCGATGACCTGACAGCCATTGTCTTGAATGGAGCGCTTGCGAAGGCAGGACAATCCGGTGAGATTGTGGATGGGGTCATCATGGGTAACGTCATATCGGCCGGACCGTTTATTAACATTGCACGCGTTGGTTTGTTGAAAGCAGGGCTTCCTGACACCATACCTGGATTGACTGTGAATCGGGTGTGTGCATCCGGGCTAGAGGCAGTCAATTTGGCTGCACAGTCCATCCAGGCAGGACATAGTCAGGTCATGCTGGCGGGCGGTGTAGAGAATTTGACTCGTTCACCGTACATCATGGAAAAATTCGAGCAGCCGTATCAACGCGGCGGACAGACGCTGATCGAGTCTTTTGGCGGACCACGTTCTGCTCCTGTCTCGCTCTATGGCGATCTGACCATGGGAGATACAGCAGAAAACGTGGCGGAGCAATTCGGCATCAGTCGAGAGGATCAGGATCGTTTTGCAGCAGAGAGCCAGTCTCGGGCTATCAACGCGATAGATGCAGGTCTGTTCCGCGATGAGATCATTCCCATCACGTTAAAAGGGAAAAAAGGGGAAGAGACGCTGTTTGATACGGATGAATTCCCAAGAAGAGATTCCAGTGTGGAGTCATTGTCCAAGCTGCGACCTGCCTTCCGAAAAGAGGGTAGCGTCACAGCAGGCAACTCCTCCGGTATCAATGATGGCGCAGCGGCTTTGCTCTTGATGAACGAAGAAATGCTGCAAAAGACAGGCGTCGCTCCTTTGGGGCGCATTGTTCATTTCGTCAGTGCTGGTGTTGATCCGCGCATCATGGGCATTGGTCCGGTCGCTGCGATTCGCAAGCTGCTTGCCGAAACGAACATGACCGTAGAGCAAATCGACCTGTTTGAGTTAAATGAAGCTTTTGCTTCCCAGTCACTTGCTTGCATACGCGAGCTGGGGCTGGACCCTTTGAAAACCAATGTAAACGGTGGAGCAATCGCCTTGGGCCATCCGCTCGGAATGAGCGGTGCCCGCTTGGCAGGTACGATTCTTTTCGAGCTGAGACGTCGCCAAAAGAAATACGGAATCGTGTCGTTGTGCATAGGCGGCGGTCAAGGATTGGCCACGTTAGTAGAAGCGCTATAGAAAAAAGCCCTCGTGCATGAGAGGAGTGGAAGAATGAGTACACCTGTCATTATAGATGCTGTGCGCACGCCAATCGGCCGTATTGGTGGTGCGTTGAAGGATGTGCGCCCGGATGACCTGGGCGCATTGGTGATTCAAAAGCTGCTGGAACGAAACGCCATCGATCCGAAGGCGATAGATGATGTCATCATGGGCTGTGCCAATCAGGCTGGGGAAGACAACCGCAACGTCGCGCGTATGTCACTTCTATTGGCGGGATTGCCTGTCGAGGTGCCGGGAGTGACAGTAAACCGTCTGTGCGGCTCAGGGCTGGAGGCTGTGAACCAAAGCGCGAATGCAATCAAAGCCGGAGCAGGTCACGTCTATATCGCGGGCGGGACAGAGAGCATGACACGCTCTCCGCTGGTGATGATGAAGCCTGGCACGGCTTTTCAGCGCGGTAATCAGCAGTTAGTCGATACGACGTTGGGCTGGCGATTGGTTAACGAAAAAATGAAAGAGATGTATCCGCCGATCAGTCTGGGAGAAACAGCGGAGAAGGTAGCGGAGCAATACGGCATAAGCCGCGAAGCGCAGGATGAGTTTGCTTTGCGCAGTCAGCAAAATTACGCACGGGCCTTGGCAGAAGGAAAGTGGGATGCCGAGATCGTTCCGGTAGAGCTGAAAGGGCGCAAAGGCGAGGTCACGCTGTTTGCTCAGGATGAGCATGCACGTCCAGATACGACTATCGAACAGTTGCAAAAGCTGAAACCAGCATTCCAAACAGATGGTAGCGTCACAGCAGGCAACTCCAGTGGTCTAAACGATGGAGCCTGCGCTCTGCTCATCATGGAACAGGAAGCGGCTCTTGCGGCTGGCTTGAAGCCTCGTGCAAGAATCGTTGCCTCCGCAGTAGCAGGTGTTGATCCATCCGTGATGGGAATTGGGCCAGTACCTGCTACGCGAAAAGTACTGAAGCAGGCAGGCTTGTCACTTACGCAGATTGATCTGTTCGAATTCAACGAGGCTTTTGCGGCGCAGGCAGTGGCAAGCGTACGCGAGCTGGGGGTCAACCCTGATCTGGTCAACGTAAACGGCGGTGCGATTGCTTTGGGGCATCCGCTCGGGTGTAGCGGAGCGCGCATCCTTACTACTCTTTTGTATGAAATGGAGCGTCGGGATGCCCGTTACGGGTTGGCTGCGATGTGCATTGGAGTTGGGCAGGGGATTGCGACGATTATCGAGCGTGTGTAGATTGGGCGCAGATAGGGAGGCAGATACTCTTGATAGATAGACTGCAGCCGGGTACGACGGAAGAATTTACTGTCACAGTGACAAAGGACATGCTGCCTGTTTTTGAAGGCCAAGTGGTGCACCCTGTGATGTCGACAGTCAGTATGATTTATTACATGGAATGGGCGGGAAGGCGCGTCATTTTGCCGTACCTGGAAGCTGATGAAGAGGGCTCGGGATTTGCTGTCGACATCAAGCATGTCGGACCAGCTGTGATTGGTCAGGAGGTCACGTTCCGGGCTACCTGTGTGCAGGTTACCGAAAAACGCGTAGTGTGCGAGGTTACGGCGGACACTACGCGCAATCGTGTAGGGCTCGGGACGTTCGTCCAGGCTATCTTCAAAAAGGATGAGATCAAGCGGCGTTTTGAGGCCTTGCAAGCTGAGATCAACGAGGAAGTACATGGAAAATCATAAATTTGACAGAATAAATTGACTTTTTTAAAATGTTTTACTATAATTACGTTTAAATAACGTTATATGATTTTATCGTCATATACTCTCGATCGATTCACGCACTTCCTACAGAATATGGTACAATTTCACACAGCATATAGGTATGAATCGATTTGGGGGTAGAAGAAACGTGAAGCCACAATCCATGCTTTTTACAATTTACGGTGAATACGTCCGCCATTATGGAAGCGAAATCTGGATTGGTAGTCTAACCAAGCTGATGGGGGAATTCGGACTCTCGGAGCCGGCTGTTCGTGCAGCGATCTCCCGGATGCTTCGCCAAGGCTGGCTGGAATCGCGAAAAGTAGGGAACCGCAGCTTCTACTCGGTATCTGAGCGCGGCAAAAAGCGGCTGGAAGAGGCAGCGGCACGTATTTATAAGGTCGAGACAGATGTGTGGGACGGCAAATGGTGCATTGCCAGCTACAATATCCCCGAGGAGCGTCGAGCGCTGCGTGATCAATTGCGCAAGGAGCTGGGCTGGATGGGCTTCGGGATGCTGACGACCAGCACATGGATCAGCCCGAATAATCTCAGTGATCGTGTGAAGGACCTGACGGAAGCGCACGAGATTACAGAGTATGTGGAGATTTTTACATCCGAGCATATGGGCTGGAGCAATCCGAAGCAGCTCGTGCAGAAATGCTGGGATATCGATGAAATCAATGAGAAGTACAAGGCCTTCATCGATGCCTACCGAGAAGAATATGAGCAGCTTTCAGCAAAACTGAGCAATGGAGAAGAGGTTCCAGACAGCCATTGCTTCGTGGAAAAGACAAAGCTCGTCCACCAATACCGCAAGTTCTTGTTCATCGATCCTGATTTGCCGCAGGAATTGTTGCCAGAGCTGTGGTTGGGCAAAGAGGCGGATCAGTTGTTCCAAAATTACTACCAGCTATTGAATCCAGGGGCAGTACGATTCTTCGAGACCGTGTATGAAGCTGCGCCATCCGCATAGGCGAAAGCTGCGAAGGAAAGGCCCTAGCACGTCTAGGGTCTTTTTTCATAAATACTTTTCCATTATTTAAAATGTAAGTGTTTTACTTGGGTGTAGTTTGGTGGACGCGAAACAAAGGGGGTACAGCACGAATATGACGGAATTGCTGCAGTACGTTGCAAACGGCCTCGTCAGTGGCGGGATTTACGCGATCGTAGCGGTTGGTTTCATCACGATTTACAACGTAAGCAAGGTGATCAATCTGGCGCAGGGTGAATTTTTGATGCTGGGCGGGATGGTTACAGTCGCCTTGATTGGCATGAATCTCCCGTATGGCTTGGCGGCATTGCTCGCGATCCTCATGGTCACCTTGATCGGTGTTTTGATGCAGAAATATGTAATCGCTTACGTCAAAAAGGCTAATCCGATTAGTTTGATTATTTTGACGATAGGAATCTCCACACTGATTCGTGGCATTGCCAGCTTCATTTGGGGAAAAGATGCGTTTGCACTCGAACCGATTACGAGCAATGAACCGATCTCAATCGGGGGCGTGATGATTGCACAACAAAGTATCTGGATTTTGGCCGCTGTTCTTATCATTCTTTTTTTACTGTGGTACTTGATGGACAAGACGATTCTCGGCAAAAAAATCAACGCCTGTTCGGTAAACCCGATGGCAGCTCGCTTGATGGGGATTAGCCCGACAAAGATGAGTATGCTGGCCTTTGCCATCAGTGGAGCGACAGGAGCGATAGCGGGAATCGTGATCGCGCCGCTTTCCGTAACGTCCTATGATATTGGCGTGTTGCTTGGAATCAAAGGCTTTTCCGCAGCCATTCTTGGCGGACTGGGAAATCCATTGGGTGCAGCCGTAGCCGCCTTTTTACTCGGGATCGTCGAGTCGCTGGGGGCTGGTTATATAAGCTCTGGTATGAAGGACGCGATCGCTTTTCTGGTGTTGATCGGCATGCTGTTGATTAAGCCATCCGGCATCTTTGGAGAACGCAGCGTTGGAAAAGGAGGGCTATGATGAAGCAGATCATCGATAAGTGGGGCAAAAGCATAGGAATCTACCTGTTTTTGATGATTCTTTTTCCATTCGTGATGCCAGATGAATACTATCGTTCAGTCGGAATTATTATCGGTCTTCAAGCAATTGTAACCATCGGGCTATGTCTCGTGATGGGGCTCGCGGGACAAATTTCGCTGGGACAAGCAGCATTTTGGGGGATAGGCGCCTATACCTCCGCAGTATTGACGACGAAGTACGGTCTACCCCCAATTATCGGCCTGATAGCTGCTGCGATTGTTCCAGGGTTATTCGCCTTTATCCTTGGGCGGGCGATAGCGGGGCTGCAAGGTTACTACCTTGCGATGGCGACACTCGCATTTGGCTACATCGTCCAGATCGGGATTACGGAGTGGGAGCCGGTCACAGGGGGAGCAAATGGGATGATCAGCATTCCGCAAATGACTTTCTTTGGTGGAAGCGAGCTATCCATGTACTTTTTGATTTGGGGAGTCGTCACTTGTGTGCTGCTCTTCTCACTTAATCTCTTGAATTCACGTGTCGGCAGAGCGTTTCGGGCGATTCACAAAAGTGAGATTGCCGCGACCTCCATGGGAATTGATGTCCGCAAGTTCAAGCTGAATGCCTTTGTGGTAAGCGGCATGTTCGCGGGTATTTCCGGCGGCCTGTACGCCCATTACATGGGAATTCTCGATCCGCAGCCGTTTGGACTGCACGAGTCGATCAAGTTTCTGACGATGGTCGTCATCGGCGGGATGACAAGCATCTGGGGCGCGTTGATCGGGACGATCCTGATTGGTTTTATCAGTGAAGCGCTGGTTCTCTTGAGTGAAGTAGTGCCAGGCTTGCAGGGGGATGTGGACACGATTGTTTTCGGTGCGATTCTCGTGCTGTTCATCATGTTCATGCCAGAAGGATTGGTTCCGCGCATCCGGACTGCTTTCGAAAAAGGGCAGGCCAAAAAGGCGAAGGCCATGGCTGACGAAGCACAGCGAAAGCAGCAGGCGGAAAGGAAGGCTGCAACATGACAACACTTTTGGATGTGCAAAAGCTTTCTCGTGATTTTGGCGGCGTACGGGCAGTGAATCAAGTAGATTTTCAGGTGCGGGAAGGAGAGATTCTCGCGCTGATCGGTCCGAATGGCGCTGGAAAAAGCACGGTGCTCAACATGGTGTCAGGTGTGATCCCGCCTTCGGAAGGAGAGATTCGCTTTAGCAGCCAGCCGCTTACACGTGTGCAAGGCTATGAATATGCCGGATTGGGTATCACGCGAACCTTTCAAAACCTCCAGACCTTTGACGATATGACCGTCTTGGAAAACGTGATGGTCGGCATGCATACCAAGACAAGCGCGAGTCTCTTTTCCTGCGGCATGAATCTGGCAAAATCCCGCAAGGAAGAGAAGATGATGCAGGAGCAGGCACAGACGTGGATAGAGAATGTAGGTCTGGCAGAGGAAGCGACCTCTTTGGCTGGGAGCTTGCCATACGGGAAGCTGCGGTTGATGGAGATTGCCCGCGCGATGGTAGCCAAACCACGGCTGCTCTTGTTGGACGAGCCTGCTGCGGGTCTGAATCATACCGAGACGGCGGAGATGAGCCGTATGTTTTGCGAGATTCGCGACAACGGAACGGCTATTTTGCTAGTGGAGCATGACATGGACATGATCATGACGATTGCAGACCGCATCGTTGTATTGGATCAAGGATCAAAAATCGCAGAAGGAACCCCGCGTGAGATTCAGGAGAACCCGCGAGTGATTGCGGCGTATCTGGGTGCAGAATGAAGCGCGAAAGAGGTGGAACATGATGGGGAAGATAGTCCTTACAGTAGACAACATCACGGCTCGCTATGGCCCGGTGGAAGTGCTGCACGGCATTAACCTGCAGGTGAATGAGGGAGAAATCGTCTCCCTGTTAGGCGCAAATGGGGCGGGCAAAACGACGCTTTTGAACTGTATCTGCGGTCTGCACGGCGACAAGGAAGGCAAGATTTGGTTTCGAGACGCGGACATTACGCGTGTCCCTGCGGAGCTGGTGGTACCTCGGGGCATGGCGCATGTACCGGAGCGCAGACAAATTTTTTCCACGCTGACCGTGGAGGACAATTTGTGGCTAGGTGCCTCGCATCGGATGCCCAAGACGAGCAAAAAGGAAATTGCCAAAGAAATGGAGACGGTGTATGAACGTTTCCCCATTTTGGCAGAGCGCAAATGGCAGCTCGGAGGAACGCTTTCCGGAGGGCAGCAGCAGATGCTTGCCATTGGCAGAGCGCTCTTGTCTCGACCGCAGCTCCTCTTGTTGGACGAGCCTTCGCTAGGATTGGCTCCATTGATTGCCAAAGAAATCCTGACGATTGTGCAGGAGATTCGCTCGGAGTGGGGCACCACAGTGCTGTTGGTCGAGCAAAATGCTCGCGCAGCCCTCGCAATTTCCGACCGGGCATATGTACTCAGTACGGGAACCGTCATGCTGGAAGGGAAGGCAGACGAGATTAGCAATGACCCGCGTGTACAATCTGCTTATTTGGGTAGCTCCCACGAAGCAGTGTAGCCAACATAGCAGTTTGATCAAGATCAACCACATACATGAGGGGGTACACCCATGAAAAAACGATCATTCAAGAATTGGTTATTACCAGCAGCAGTCGCTTCACTTGTTTTCTTAAGTGCCTGTGGAGGCGGCGCCACGCCAGCAGCAGAGTCGGGCACTGGTGGTGGCACCAGCAAGGACCCGATCAAGGTCGGCGCTATTTTCTCACTAACGGGTCCGAACAGTCCGCTCGGCGTACCGGAGAAGCAAGCGGTAGAGCTGTTGGTAAAAGAAATCAACGGCGCAGGCGGAGTAGATGGTCGACCGTTGGAAGTTATTTTTGAAGACGACAAGTCCGACAATACAGAAGCGGTAAAAGCGATCAAAAAACTCGCTTCGAAAGAAAAGGTCGTAGCTGTACTCGGCTCCTCAGGCAGTGGTCCGTCTCTCGGGATGGCTGAGTATGCTGCAGCAGAAAAGCTCCCGCTGATCTCAATGGCAGCGGCAGACCAAATCACCAATCCCGTTCGTGCTGGCATCTACAAAACACCGCACACGGACGTACACGGAACGAAGCGCATCTTCAAATATTTGAAGGAAAAAGGCATAACGAAAATTGCTACGCTCAATGACAGCAATCCATACGGAAGTGGCTGGACGACGCAATTGCAAAAATATGCGCCTGAATACGGCATCACGATTGTAGCTGAAGAAAAGTACGGCACAAAAGACCCGTCCATGAGCTCCCAATTGACCAAGATCAAAGGGACTGATGCGCAGGCTCTGATTGTGGCAGGTACGAACCCTGGACCCGCTACGATTGTGAAGGAAGCCAAGCAACTGAACCTCACTATTCCGATCATTAGCAGCCATGGCTCTGCGAACAGCAAATTCCTTGAACTGATTGGAGACGCGGGCGAGGGTGTCCTGATGGTAGCTGGAAAACTGCTCATTCCTGAACAAGTAGCGGCGGACGATCCGCAATCTGCCATCATCAAAAAATTCGTGGATGGCTATCAAGCTGCTTACAATACACAGCCAGACGGATTCGCGGGATACGGTTACGACGGCTTGAATCTGCTCGTGGAAGGCTTGAAGCAGGCAGGCGGCGACACATCCAAACTGGGCGAAGTATTGGAAAAGGTGAAATACGTGGGGGTAACCGGAGAATTCAAGTTCACGGCTGATGATCATAACGGTCTGACAGAAGACAGCATGATCATGGTTGAAGTGAAGGATGGAAAATTCCAGCTCGTTAAATAAGTGAAAAAAGTTCGTTCCCTCCGCGTTGTGAAAAAGAATGCGGGGGGAATCGTTGTTTTCATCACAAGGGTAGGAGGATCATGCATGTCTCAATTGCTGAATAGCGTCTTAATGGTCGCACCGATTTTACAAAAGGCATTTTTGTCCGAATGTATGGTAGGAGTCACGGACAAAGAGAAGTTTCTCGCTTATTATCCGGCACAGGGCTTGAACCTGGGGATTCGCGTAGGAGACGAATTGCGCCCGGGGAGTATCAATGCGACGGCGGTAAAAGAGGGCAAGCGGGTTGTGAAGAAGATTTCCAAAGAGCTGTACGGCATCCCTTATATCGCAGTCGGTTATCCGCTTGTGGAAAACGGGCAAGTGGTCGGTTGCTTGGCGACAGGCGTGACGACTGATCAAGAGGATCGCTTGCATGGCTTGGCTCAAAACTTGACGGACGCGCTGGAAAATATCGCTTCGCACACAGAAAGTCTGGCAAAGGACGCAGACCATTTGGCTCAAGCGAGTCACACGCTGAGTGATGCAGCCGGTCAATTAGGGATGAAAATTGCAGAAACGACCCAGATCAACGAATTGATCCGGAATATCTCGACGCGCTCCAATGTACTCGGCTTGAATGCCGTCCTCGAAGCGGCACGTGCAGGGGCTGCTGGTCGCGGCTTTTCCGTGGTCGCAGAGGAAATCCGTCAGCTTTCTCAGACGACGGCTACTTCAGCGAAGGGTATTTTCCAACTATTGGATGAAATGAATGCACTCGTCGGAACGGTTACTGGCGAAATGGAGAAGACGATGAATCACAGCGTACAGCAGTCGACGCGAATACAGGAGCTGGATGCAGTCATGCAAGAGCTGCGGCATATGGCCGAGCAGTTGAAAAAGACAGCAGAAATAACTGGGCGCGGGGAATAGGAGAGTCCCTATGTGAGCGTATTGCAAAAACGTATGACGTTATGTTATTATTGCGTTATAAAAACGTATTATAATTTTATCATAATGCATACCTGATAAAAGGAGGGCGTTCTCCATGCAAATGAGGCTCGAACATACCGATCTGACTGAAAACGAAAAGTTGGAAGCGTTTTTAGCGAGAATCGATCGCGGGGAAAAAATAGAGGCAGACGATTGGATGCCAGACGATTATCGCAACCAGTTGATCAAGCTGATTTCGATGCATGGCATCAGTGAGATCATGGGTGCCTTGCCGGAAAAAGAATGGGTACCAAAGGCGCCGACACTGCGCAGAAAGCTGGCGATTATGGCGAAGGTCCAGGACGAGATGGGGCATGGTCAATTGCTGCTTCGCGTCGCAGAAGACTTGCTTGAGCCATTGGGAAAGACGCGCGAGGACATCATGAATGATTTGTTTACAAAAAGACTGAAATTTCACAATGTATTTCACATGGAAGCGCCTACCTGGGCTGACGCTGGTGTGATTGGCTGGCTGGTTGACGGAGCGGCTATCATTACGCAATCGATGTCCCTCGATACATCTTATGCACCTTACGCCCGCGCTCTGCATCGGATCTGTGCGGAGGAAAAGTTCCACGCCCAGCACGGGGAGAGCATCGTCTTGGAGTTGGCGGAAGGCACCGATGAACAGCGTCAAATGCTGCAAGATGCTATCCATCGTTGGTGGCCAGCGCTCTTGATGTTTTTCGGACCGCCGGAAAACGGCAACATTACGAGCAATCAGGAAGCCAATATGCGTTACAAGATTCGTACACAGACCAATGAAGAATTGCGCCAAGTGTTCCTGAAAAAGTATTTGCCGCGTATTTTCCACCTTGGCTTCACAGTGCCAGACGATACGATTTACTTCGACGAGGCAGAAGACAAATGGGTCTACCAACAGCCTGACTGGGAAGAGTTCAAGCAAATCGTCAAGGGGAACGGACCTCGCTCCGCTCACCGTCTGAATCTTCGGGTAATGTCTTATGAGGAAACCAAATGGGTGCGCGATGCGATTATGTCGTACGGCCGACAAGTAGGGTAGGTGAATGTGGATGAGCAATGAAAACTTTTTCATATACGAAGTATTCAGCCAAAAAAGCGTAAATGCTCCGTTCGTCCAACAGTTCAGTTTGTTAGCACCCAATAAAGAAGTTGCCTTGAGCATGGCGAGGGAGAACTTCCTGCGCCGCGAGCCTTGTTTTAATTTGTGGGTAGTCAAGCGCGACGACATTTTTGGACTGCCGCCAGAGGAGCGTCCTTTCCTGGAAAGACTCGACAACAAGAGCTATCGGGAGACCAAAGGATACGGCGACTTGCAGTCGAGATGGCGCCACCATCGCGAGCAGTACGAAGAAAAACAGAAGCATGCAGGCAACGGCAGTTAAGCAGGAGGGATACAATCATGGGCGACCGTTTACATGTAGAAACAGTGGAAGCAGCAAAACAAAACCCGGCATTCGCAAAAGCCTTGACCGACCTGTTGTTCCAGCTTGCTGATGACGATTTTATATTGGCTTATCGTGGATCGGAATGGCTTGGGCTGGCTCCGCATATTGAAGAAGATGTGGCCTTTTCATCGATGTCTCAGGACATGATGGGCCATGCCGTGATGTTTTATGAAATGCTTGAGCAGCTAGGGGTAGGCAAAGCTGACGATCTCGCACAGCTGCGCGAGGCGAAGGCATTTTCCAATGCGATCTTGGTAGAGCGTAAAAACGGCGACGGCGAATACAACGATCATCCGCATTACGATTGGGCTTATGCAATTGTTCGCAGCTATGTTTATGGCTTATACAAGCAGGTTCGCTTGGAGGCACTAATGCAGTCGTCATACGCACCACTCGCGCTGGTCAGTCGCAAAATGATGACAGAGCATCGCTATCATCTGATGCACTGGCAAGTTTGGTTGAAGCAATTGGCGAACAGTACGGCTGATGCCCGTCAGAGGCTGGAGGCAGCCATTGCAAAAGTTTGGAAGGATACCGGGGAGCTGCCTCATCTTGGACCAAACCAGGGTGATATCGTTCAATTTGGTCTTATTGCAGATGAAGAGCAACTGAAACAAAAATGGCTGACGCTGACCAAAGACATTTTCGAAAAAGCAGGACTCCACTGGCCGGGTGAGCCAGGAATGCCACAAGAGCGAGGCCGTCACGGTGAACACACTGCTGATCTCGTGCAGGCTTTGGCTACCTTGTCTGAAGTGTATCGCATTGATCCGGCTGCAGGCTGGTAAAAAGGAGTGATTCTCTCATGGCGCAAGAAGAACTGCAACTGCATGAAGGGCTTGAAGCGACATGCTGGGAACTGCTGCAGCAAGTAACGGATCCCGAAATTCCGGTGGTCAGCATGGTGGAGATGGGGATGATTCACAAAGTGCGCGTCGAGGCAGACGTCGTACACGTCGAGGTGCTCCCTACCTTTGTCGGCTGTCCGGCACTCGAGATCATGAAGAAGAACATCACAGAAAAGCTGGTGGAGGCAGAAGGAATCAATCAGGTTCAGGTCGTGTTTGTCTATGATCCAGCCTGGACATCTGATCGTATCGCCTTGGATGCTCGCGATAAGTTGAAAAGCTTTGGCATCGCGCCGCCACCGGTTGACTTCAAACCGGGAGACACGTGGGAAGTAGCCTGTCCCTACTGTGATTCCCCCTATACACAAATAGAAAATTTGTTTGGTCCTGCTGCTTGTCGAAGTATTTTGTATTGCCGGCACTGCAAAAATCCGTTTGAGGCCCTAAAACCAATCTATTGAGAGAGATTGAGAGGAGCGAAAGTCATGGGAGAGTACAAGCAAATGTTTATTAATGGAGAATGGGTGAATGCTGAGAGTGGCGAGTCCATTCAGATTACGAATCCTGCTACAGGTGAAACAGTTGGAACTGTAACCTTCGGGGATGGTCGCGATGCCAACAAGGCCATTGACGCCGCTCATCAGGCGTTTGCCAGCTGGTCTCGACTGACTGCTCGCGAGCGCGCCAAATATTTGTACAACTTGTCCGAACTGGTGAAAAACAATCGGGATGAACTGGCGGGCATCATTTCTGCTGAAATGGGCAAGCCTTTGGGCGAGGCAAAAGGCGAAGTGCTGGGAGCCGCAGATAACTTTGTCTGGTACGCAGAAGAGGCCAAGCGTGTCAACGGAGAAACGATCCCATCCTCGGTTCCGAACAAGCGTATCATGGTGCTGCGTCAGCCTGTAGGGGTAGTAGGGGCGATTACCCCATGGAACTTCCCTGTGAACATGGTTGCACGCAAGATCGCTCCGGCTTTGGCTGCGGGCTGCACGGTGGTTTTAAAGCCAGCAGAAAGCACACCGCTGTCTGCGATTCGCATGTTTGAGCTGATTGAGCAGGCTGGCTTTCCAAAAGGCGTCGTAAATCTCGTCATTGGAAATCCGGAATCGATTGGGAAGGAGTTCATCGACAATCCGAAGCTCTCCAAAATCGGATTTACAGGCTCCACTCGTGTCGGCAAGCTGCTGATGGAGGGCGCGGCGAAGCAAGTGAAGCGCGTCAGCATGGAGCTTGGTGGTCACGCACCGTTCATCGTATTCCCGGATGCTGATCTGGATGCAGCCGTAAAAGGTCTGTTTGAGAGCAAGTTCCGCAACTCCGGTCAAATGTGCATTTGCACGAACCGCCTGTATGTCCATGAGGATGTCGCAGATGCGTTTACAGAAAAGCTGGTAGAACGTCTGAAGCGTGCAAAGGTAGGGGATGGCCGCCAGAAAGAGACGGAGATCGGTCCATTGGTGAATGAGCGTGCCTTGAACAAGGTTCTCGAGCATATCGAAGACGCCAAAGACAAAGGCGGGCAAGTGGTTTACGGCGGAAATCGTTTGGTTGAAGGTGATTATGCAAAGGGCTTCTATTGTGAACCGACTTTGATTTCAGGCGTGACAGCCGAAATGAAAATATCCTATGAAGAAACATTTGGTCCTGTTGTTCCGCTCATTCGTTTCACAGAGGAAGCGGATGTCGTGAAAATGGCAAATGATACGCGCTATGGCTTGGCTGCTTATGTGTACACGCGCGATAATCAACGTTGCTTCCGCATGGCTGAGCTCCTCGAATACGGAATCGTTGGGATCAATGACGGATCGCCAACTCAAACACAAGCGCCGTTTGGCGGTTTCAAGGAAAGCGGAATCGGCCGTGAGGGTGGCCGCTACGGAATGGATGAGTATTTGGAAACCAAGTTCGTTTCCTTTGGACTGTAAGATTGGAAAGGGAAGAGTTCAGACAAAATCTGGACTCTTCTTTATTTTCATATAGGGAAGATTTTAAACCGTACCGATGAACAAACAAAGCTGGTGAGAAGAAAAAGCACTGGGCTCGTAGACCTTGACAAAGCCTCCCCAGTCGGAACTTAAAAAAGGGGACCACGCTTGTCGAACACTTCTTCCTTGAGAAACGTCCGCCCGTAGGGTGGCTTTGGCTCGACGGTCACCTTTTTTAAGTGGAGACGGCCAGTGAATCCCCCTTGCGGGCGTGTCAGAGTCGAAGAGAACTGTGCTTTTTCTTCTCCTCCACTATGTTGACCCCACTCATAAGAAGTTTTTTGTGTAAATTTTGTGAATTGTATTGTTCAACACTTTGTTCATTTTTATCTTCAAAGAAAAAGGGAATAAACGGTATAATGGAGATTGGATCAAGGGCAATATTTAATAGATAAAAATTGGTATTTCATATTGGCACAAAATGTACATATGACGACGCCAAGTGAGAGTGGTATCGTCCAAGATTTCACATTCGGAAGGGAGGATATAAACTTGGGAAATGCACATCAAATGCACGAGATGTCACCGACTACCGGATCAGCAACCTTTTCGGATTTATGGAGTCCGGATGTGATGCTTTTATCGTTGCTCGTGACTACTGTCTACTTTCTCGTAACAGGTCCTATGCATAAACGTTTTGAAAACGCTACACCGTCGACTGGCAAGCAAAGATTGCTTTTTGTGTTGGCAATCGTGTTGTTTTACATTGCACAAGGAAGCCCTATCAGTTATTACGGCCATCATTACATGTTTAGTTTACACATGCTCCAACAATCGATCTTGTACTTTGCTCTGCCACCACTCATGCTTCTGGCAATGCCTGAATGGCTTTTGGCCAAGATTTTCCGTCCGAAAGCGCTGAAGCTCATCCTAAACTCTTTGACACATCCGTTAGTGGCAGCGCTTTTGTTCAACTCCCTGTTTTCGTTTTACCATGTTCCGTTTATTTTTGATGCCGTCGCGATCAACCATGAGTGGATGACGTTTTATCATGTCATTCTCGTGATTGCCGCATTTGCAATGTGGTGGCCAATTGTCAGTCCGTTGTCTGATAACAAGCGACAACTGGCCGGATTGAAAAAACTGTCGTACGTTTTTGCAAACGGTGTCTTGATCACGCCAGCCTGCGCGCTGATTATTTTTGCCTCGGAACCGCTGTACGCTACGTATATAGCTGCTCCACAACTATTCCAGAGCCTTGACGCGTTTAATGATCAGCGTCTTGGCGGGATCATTATGAAGCTGGTACAGGAGCTTGTTTACGGCTGTGTGCTGGCCTATGTCTTCTACCAGTGGTACAAGGCAGAGAAGCAGGACGACCTGCCGATGGATCAATCTTTCGGCGCTGAAAAGCCGACTTTTTAAATATGTGCGAACAGCAGAAACGTTTGTTGAATGAGGTGAAAAAATGGGGCTTATATTGCCTACAGTAAGTACGGCTTTTATCGTCATTAGCGGAATTCTCGTTGCGATTGGCTGGTACGCCATTGCGAAAAAGCAAGTAGAAAAGCATATGAAGATTATGAAATGGGCTGCGATTTGTGCCACGATCTTCTTTATCACTTATGTTTCCAGAACGGCGTTTATCGGAAACACGCATTTTGGCGGACCTGACAGCATCAAGCCAATCTATCAGACGTTCTTGTTCTTCCACATCGTCCTGGCAACAGTCGGTGGTGTGATGGGTCTGATTACACTCAGGTACGCTTACACGAAAAACTATGCTTCTCATCGGAAGATCGGTCCTTGGACGTCCATTGTCTGGTTTGTCACTTCGATTACAGGAGCTGCGGTTTATCTGCTGCTGTACTGGATTTATCCAGGTGGCGAGACCTCTGGCGTGCTGGATGTAATTTTTGGTAAGTGATCGTTTTAGTAGTTTGGATACAATGTAGGTAGTTTATCCAGTCATGATTCGGATGTTCAGATAGAAGGAAACAGGAGGTACAAAACGTGGACCAGCAAATAACCGTGCAGGAATCGCTTGATGCCGATGCTTCTTTGCAGACACAGCCGGTAGGGCCAACTACCTTTCGGGATTACGTACAACTGACGAAGCCCGGCATTACCCTGTCAAACTTGATGACCACTTTTGCTGCTTTATGGTTAGCGTCCTACGGTTATCCGAACTGGAAACTGGCTTTTTTCACCATGCTGGGAACCGCTTTGGTCATTATGTCGGGGGCGGCTTTAAATAATTTCTACGACCGAGATCTGGACAAAAAAATGAAGCGGACGCAACATCGGGCGGTAGCAACCGGAAGAATTTCTGCACGTAGCGCGATCCTCTTGGGAATTGGTCTGCTGTTGGCAGGGGTTACTGTGCTGGCTGTATATGCGAATCCTTTGGCGGCGGTTTGGGGATTGATCGGTCACATTTTTTACGTGCTGATTTACACGCCGTTGAAACGAGTGACAACTCTCAATACGGTGATTGGCGGTATTTCAGGTGCAGCTCCTCCGGTAATTGGGTGGGTAGCAGTAACAGAGACCATGGACATGACTGCATGGCTGTTATTCCTGGTTTTGTTCTTGTGGCAGCCTCCCCATTTTTTGGCGTTGGCCATGCTGAAAACAGAAGAATACCGTGCAGGTAATCTGCCGATGCTACCGGTAGTAAAAGGCTTTGCCGAGACCAAGCGACAGATGGTGCTATGGGGTTCGGTGTTGCTCCCGGCTTCTTTGCTGCTGTTTGTCCATGCTAGTCTAGGCTATGTGTATTTGCTCGTCATGGGTGTGATGGGGATTGTGTACATGGTTTTGCTTTTCCAAGGGTTCAAAACCAAGGATGATCTTGCATGGGCACGCAAACTGTTCGGGTATTCCATCCTTTATTTGACAGTGTTTTGTGCAGCGATCGTCATCAGTACCATGGTCAACTATTATTGACACGAAACACTCACTAAATGTTCACGGAACATCCCTTGCTTAGCAGGGGATGTTTCATTATCGTAAAAGAGGACATAGAACGAGGTGTTGTTTGATCCTCACAAGAAACAGGGTGACTTACTATGGGAAAATGGCTGAAGCCATTAGCTTTTCTTGCTACCTTGATCATGTTTATCGTGATGGTAGCCGGTTCGCTTGTTACAAAGACAGATTCAGCACTCGGCTGTGGAAATGACTGGCCGCTGTGCAACGGTAAATGGGTTCCTGAATACACGTTGGCATCCATTATTGAATATTCTCATCGCCTGATTACAGGTGTTGCCGGTATTGTTGTCGCGATTTTTTCTGTACTTTGCTGGCGTTATTACAAAGACAACCAAGAAGTTCGCAATCTCGCTATTTTTGGTTTGTTTTTCATCGTAGTGGAGTCCATTCTCGGTGCTTCTGCCGTCATTTGGCCACAGTCCTCATCTGTTTTGGCTCTGCACTTCGGATTCTCCTTGCTTGCTTATTCAGGCGTGTTCCTGTTGAGTATGTTTGTTTATCAGCGAGAAAAAACGCAAAGTCTGGTGAAAACGACCGTCTCAAAAGGCTTCCGCAACTGGATGTGGTTCGTCGCTATTTATACGTACGCTGTCGTTTATCTCGGAGCGTATGTCAGACATACGGGTTCAAGTTTGGCATGCAGTGACTGGCCTCTGTGTCAGGGACAGGTCATCCCGGAGTTGTACGGACAGACCGGTATTCATTTTGCCCACAGAATCGCTGCGATGGTGTTGGGATTCTTGCTGTTGGGGACAATGATTTACTGTATACGTCATTTCAAGGAAAAACGGCGTGACTTGTACGGTGCAAGTATCCTGAGCTTTATTCTTTGCGTTGCGCAGGTGTTCAGCGGCGGCTTCGTGATTATTTACAAGCTTCACCTGTACGCTACGCTGACTCACTCGATGATTATCACGATCTTGTTTGGGATCATCAGCTACATGTGTTTGCAGACATTGAAGTCACCGACAAATGAAAAGCTGAGAAGATAAGAGGAAAAGCTGCGCTCCTAATTCGTGGAGGGCAGCTTTTTTTATAAGGGCTGCGGCGGGGGAAGAAGTGCATTTCCAGTCTACGCTTCGGCCTCCGTCCCACAAGGGGCTGAAACTCCCCGCCATTTATTTCATAGCTGGGTAGGGCATGAGAGGCGCTTGGACTGGAAATGCACTTCTTCCTACTACAACGGATAGAAGACAACGCATTTAAAAACCGAACCGTCAGGCTATTGCCCAGACGGTTTTTCAACATTCAATGGAACAAAAACACCATTTTCCCAACGATACATTTGCAAAGTAGTCTCAGGTTTGCCCGGAAGTGGTTCACCTGTATCCGGGTTTAGCTCCTGTTGCGTTTGCCAGTAGTAGAGCAAGGGTTTTTCTGTGTCGTCATGAAGGATTTGATAACTGCCAACAGTTTGGAAAAGTTGACCACCCGGCATGGAAACCGTTTCCCGCAGCAGCCCTTCCCATGCTTTGACTAGACGCCCTTTGTCCAAATACCACAGATTCGCCTCGTAGATACATATGCCGGAGCCGCCTGTATGGTGGATGGTTTCAAATACTCGTTTTTCTGCGAGCAAACGTGGTTCAGCGTCGTCGTTTTTGTCGATCTCGGAGTGATTCACTTCACGCGTATAGTCCCAATGATCCAATTGCAGGTGCGGTGGATTCCATTGCTCTTCCGCGATGAGGGCATACGTACGATCTGGCTTTTGATCCAAGATGTAGAAATTTCCGATATGTACGCTGCCGTTATGCTTGGCGACAATTTCTGGTTTTGGGTCATCATCCAGATTGACGAGTTGAAAATCAAAGTAGTCGGAAACAACTGGATCTTTGGTTTGCTTGTTAATCCATTCTATTACTTGGGTCTTGGTAGGCTCCTTGGAGGCAAGAGAAGAGGGGGCAGTGAGGACGAGACTGGAGGCGGCAAGTCCTACTGTCAGGTTGAGCAACAGGTGGGAATTACGCAACGGTAACGAGCTCCTTTCCGGGAAGAGACCGATTAAGCACGATCCTTTCAGTTGGAAGACGAGCAGTCAGGAGCAAAAGTTACGGAAAAGTGGAGTAAATTTCAACCGCGAACAGCGCTGTCTTTTGTTACAATGAAAAGCAAACACATGATCGTGGAGAGTGATAGTAGCTATGCGGATTTTACATACAGCCGATTGGCATTTCGGGCGGCAACTGGAAGGGCGGGACCGCCGCATTGAGCAAGTGGCATTTGTGGACGAGCTCTGTCACATAGCTGATGAGCGGGAAGTGGACCTGGTGCTCATTGCTGGGGATGTGTACGACTCGGTCAATCCGCCTGCTTGGGCGGAAGAGCTTTTTTATGATGCATTGGAGCGCTTGTCTTCGGAAGGCAGGCGAGGTGTAGTCGTGATCGCGGGGAACCATGACCAGCCTGAGCGGGTGCGGGCAGCAGCGCCGCTTGCCACAAAGCACGGGATCGTTTTGTTGGGGTTGCCGAAGGAAGCGCCATTGCTGACACAGGAAGCCTCGCCTGATCGCGTGCAAATTGTGCAGGGAGGCCCTTCTTGGCTGGAAATGAAGATTCCTGGCTGCGCCGCGAATGCGGTCATTTTGGCATTGCCCTATCCTTCTGAATCGCGATTAAAGGAGCTGTTGAGCGAAAGCTTTACCCAAGAGCAGATGCAGCTTGCTTTTTCCGAGCGTATTGCGCAATTGCTTGCTGATCTGTCTGTTCATTTTCGCGAGGATACGGTCAACCTGGTCACGAGTCACTTGTTTGTTATGGGCGGTAAGGAAACAGATTCCGAGCGACCGATTCAAATTGGGGGAGCGTTGACTGTATCGCCGCAGGCTTTTCCGAAGAACGCTGATTATGTGGCGCTCGGCCATCTCCATCGACTGCAAAAGCTCGGTGACAAGCCGTTGGTGCGTTACAGCGGCTCACCGATTTCGTACAGCTTTTCTGAAGCAGGTCAGAGCAAGGCAGTCGTACTGGTCGAGGTGGAGCCGGGACAAGAAGTTCGTGAGGAGATTATTTATTTGACGAGCGCACGGCCATTGGCACGTTGGAAGGCGACAGAGGGAATCGAGCAAGTCGAGCGCTGGTTGGAAGAGGGACGCGATGCAGGGGCGTGGATTGACTTGGAGTTGCATGTGTCTGGCGTGATCGACCCGGCAGAATTTCAGCGTGTCCGCAAGCTTTCGGATGATTTCTTGAAAATACAGCGTGTTGTCGTGAGAGAAGAGCGTGAGGAAGAAGAGGAACAGCGTGTCGAGTTGACAGAGCTGACCTCCGATCAATTGTTCAAACGCTTCTATGAACGAAAGAGGGGAGCAGAGCCGGATGAGCAGCTCGTGGCCTTGTTCCAGCGTCTATTGGCAGAAACCGGAGGAGAGGGGGAAGAAGAGTGAGACCGATACGATTGAAGCTGGCAGGGATGCACAGCTACCGAGAAATGCAAGAGGTCGATTTCGAAATGCTTTGTCAGGCTGGACTGTTTGGGATATTTGGCCCGACTGGAAGCGGGAAATCGACGATTTTGGACGCGATCACGCTCGCGTTGTACGGGCAGGTCGTCCGGCTGGGCGGGGGAAACCATCCAAAAGAAGTGCTGAATCAGCTCGAGCAGCGTGTTTTCGTTTCCTTTACCTTTGAGCTGGGGACTGGCGATGAGCGCAAGCAATATACGGTGGAACGGGAATTTGGCTTGGATAAAAAGGGGAACAAGCGACAGCCGGAAGTGAGGCTGATTCAGTCGGGCGCCTTGACCGGAGAGCCGGATGTCGTATTGGAGTCCAAAGCCACGTCCGCGACAGCCGCGATTGAGGCACTGATTGGTCTCACTTTGCAGGACTTTACCCGGGCGGTTGTTTTGCCACAGGGTCAATTTTCCCGCTTTTTGACGCTGAAGGGCAGTGAACGCAATGAAATGCTGCAACGGATGTTCCGCCTACATATTTATGGGGAAAAGCTGAGTGAGCGCGTACGGCACGCGTTGGAGCAGGTCAAGGAACAGATGCATCGTTTGCAACTGGCAAGTGCAGCTCTGGGTGACGCAGGTCCGGAAGCCTTGGAGCTGGCGAGACAAACGTGGGAGGAAGCTGCGCAAAAAGAGCAGGAATTCACCCAGCAAAAACAGGAGCTGGCAGGGAAGCTCAAGGAGCTGGAGCAGCTTAACCAGTGGCATCAGGAGCTATTGCATGTCCAGGCGCAACTACAGCAGCAGGAAGCAAATGAAGCGGAAATAGCAGCTCTAACGGCAAAGATTCGCGAGTGGGAGTCAAGTATTCGGCTGTGGCCATTACTCCAGCAATATGAGCGCTTGGATCAGGAATGGCATGCGACCGGTGCGGCATTGGAACGCAGCCGCGAACAACAGGAGAGTGCTCGTTTAGCTGTAGATGAGGCAGAGCAAGCGTATCAGAAGGTCCATGCCGAGTTGGCTGTACAAGAGCCGTTACTGATTCAGCAAAAGGGCAGGCTGGTACAGGCACAGGAGTGGGAAGAGGAGCTAAAGGCGATCCGGGAAGAGTGGACAGGTCTGGAACGTGAATGGAACCAAGTGTCAGTTGCCTTGACCAACATAGAGCAGCAGCTGGAAAAGGATGAAGCCGACTTAAAAAACTGGGAGCTTGCGTGGGCGGACCTGCAAGAACAGATGAAGCAGGTCACGATCTCTCCTGAATGGCGAGCACAAATAGCGGCAGCCAGAGAAGCGAAGCAGCAGTGGGAGCGTGACCATGCCAAGGTACGTGAGCTGGAAAAAGAACAACTCGCAGCTCAGCAGCAGATTCAGGCGGCAGCCCATACAGCTGATGAGCACAAGCGTAGCTGGGAAGCGTGTGCGAATCGCTTGGCACAAAAAAGAGAAGAGCTGGCAGCACCATCCGACTCGGCTTTGATGAGCGAAGCGGAATGGGAGAAAGCAAGAAATGTACTGGCAGACATGAAGCAGGTAGGTCGCCAGTGGCGGGAAGCATTGCAGGCTTTCTCATCATGGCAGGAAAAGTCTCAGCACATCATCCAGGAGCGCAAACAGTTGGATGAGCGGAATCAGGAGCTGACTCGGGAAGTAGAGGCAAGCGAAGCGCTTGTGAAAAGTCAACTGACCCAACGAGATGAGCTGCGACAGGAATGGGAAAGATGGCAGCAGGAAAATATGGCGCGATTTTTGCGTGAACGTTTAGAGGAAGGAAAGGAGTGTCCGGTATGTGGTTCCGAACACCATCCACACGGCCACCAGAAGCATATAAAAGCGTCTGAAGCGGGAACGGAGGGTGATGCCCTGCGTGCTCGAATCAAAGCGTCAGAGGAGGCTTTGCGTGCGGCTGAACAAGAAGCAGGCAAGACCAAGGAAGCCTGGTTGGCAGCAAAGGGAGCGCTTGCTGCTTTTGATGAGCGCCTAGCAAGTGTAAAGGCTGAACAGGAACAGCTGGAAGCGCGCTTGGACGCGATCAAGGCAGAGTGCCACGGGTATGGACAGCCTTGGATCGTGGATTCTTTTGAAGAGCTTCTCGCCGTCTATCAGCGTGAGGAAAAGGAACTGATTGCCAAGCAAGCGGAAAGAGAGCGGCTAAAAGCAGAGCGTGAGCAATTGCAGCAGCAGTTGGAGGTCTTGCGTGAGGAAGAGGCGGAAAAGAAACGCTTGATGGAGCGGAGCGCGCTGTTGCTCGAGCAGGCACAGAAGGCAATCGATGAGAATAAAGTTCGCCTGGACGCTGCTTTCACACAAGAAAAGCAATCCAGAGAAGAGCTGGACACGAAGCGCAATGAACTTCCCATCGAGGAAATCGAACAGCGGTACGAGGAAATCGGAAAATCAGATCGCCGATTGGCGGAACTCCAACAGGTGCGATCAGAGAAAGAAACCCAGCGCGGGAAGCTGATGATGCAGGTAGAAGCCGCCAAGTCGCGCAAGGTAGAGGGCAAATCACGGGAAGCAGCGCTGAAGGAAAAGCTGGAAGATAGAAAGCGCATGTGGGAACAAAAGCATGCTCAATGGCTGGAACGCACGGGTGGACTTACTGCGCAGGAGTGTCTGATGCAGGTAGAGGATACTCTACTCCGTTTACGTCAGGCAGTTACGCTGGCAGAGACAAAGCGCAAAGAAACTGCCGAAGCGCGGGAAACGGTGCAAAACAATCTGGTCAAGTATTCGGAGACGCTCGCGATCCTCACACGGCAACGCACGGAAGCTCATGAGACTTTGTACCAGGACTTACAGAAAACAGGTCTCGGTACTGTCGATTATGTACGAGAGCGGTATGCAGAGCGAGAGCAATTGCCTCAGGCACAGGAGCAAGTCGAGGCTTACACGCGAATCGCTGGGCAGCTTCGTTATGAGGAAGAAAGGCTTCAACAAGCAATAGCAGGCCGTTCGTTTACACAAGAAGAACTCACCATCGCAAAAGAGGCGTGGGATCAATGGGAGCAAGCCTTCCAGGAGGCGCAAAAGCAAGTCGCTGTCGCCAAAGAGCATGTGGATCGCATGGAAAAAAATCATGACAAATGGCAAGAACTCCATAAAGAGATGGTACAGCAGCAGGATGAGCAGAGCCGCTTGGAAGAGTTGAAAAAATTGTTCGAAGCCAAGGCGTTTGTCCAGTTCATTGCGGAGGAAAAACTGGTATCAATCGCAAGAGACGCTTCCTATCACCTCAAGCGAATGACCGCCAACCGCTACGGGCTGGAAATCGGCGACGAGGGCGAATTTGTTTTGCGGGATGAGGGAGCTGGAGGAATGCGCCGCCCAGTAAGCACATTGTCTGGCGGGGAAACATTCCTGACCTCCTTGTCGCTGGCTCTAGCCCTGTCGATGGAGATTCAAATGCGTGGCGGGCGCTTGGAGTTTTTCTTCCTGGACGAAGGCTTTGGGACACTCGATCCGGAGCTTTTGGAGGTCGTTATGGATGCGCTTGAGCGACTTCGCATGGACGATTTTACCATTGGGGTCATTAGCCACGTCCCGGAAATACGTGTGCGCATGCCGCGTCGTCTGGTCGTGACACCAGCAGAACCGATGGGAAAAGGAAGCATGCTGCATCTGGAAATGGAGTAGGGAAGGGGAAAAATCATGGCAGTCCAATTTATACTGGGACGGGCAGGAACGGGGAAGACAGAATCGATCCATCGGCAGATGCAAGCCCGACTGCGGGAAAAGCCGTTGGGTTCGCCTATGATTCTGCTCGTGCCGGAACAGGCCAGCTTTCAGGAAGAGTATGCGCTCGCTACACTGCCAGAGCTGGGCGGTGTGATGGGGACGCAGGTGCTCAGCTTCGGTCGATTGGCACACAGGCTCATGCAGGAGCTGGGCGATCTGACTACCGTGCCTGTTGACGATCTGGGTAAGCATATGGTTTTGCGCATGCTTTTGGAGCGGCATAAGGAAGAGTTGAACGTATTCGGGCGCTCGGCGACACAGCCTGGGTTTGCTGCTCAGCTCGGTCGCTTGATTAGTGAGTGCAAATCGTATGGGGTATCCTTCACCCATTCCGAGAATCTGGAATGGGGAGGAGCCAATCTCAATCAAAAAATACATGACCTCCGCTTGATTATGAATGCGTACGAGGCCTACTTGTCAGAGGGATATTGTGATGCGGACGACATCCTGAACCGAGTGGCCACGATGGTGCGTGATTCCACCTACATCAAGCAGGCTGAAATATTTATCGATGGATTTACCGGATTTACGAATCAAGAGCTGCGCTTGATCGATCAGTTGATGCAGCACGCCAAGCAGGTGACGATTGCGCTGACGCTTGACCCGAATGAACGTGACGCTTCTGTGGATGAACTGGGGCTGTTCCACCCTACACTGCGAACATACCAAGCCCTGACACTGATGGCGCGTGAATCGGGTGTATCAATCGCCAAGCCGCTTTTATTGACCGAGGCAAAGCGCTTCAAGAGCAGTCCGTGGTTGCGTCAGGTCGAACAAGTGTATTTCCAATGGGGAGACCCGCCAATTCCGGATCAGCCTGGACGAGCGGACGAAGTGACGATGCTCTCAGCGGTGAACAGGCGCGCAGAGGTAGAGGCTGTGGCGTTGAAGCTCCTGACTCTGTCGAGAGAGGAGGGGTATCGCTGGAAGGACATGGCGATTTTGCTTCGGGAAATCGGGACGTACGCCGATGAGATTTCCGCTGTATTTACCGAATACGGCATTCCGCACTTCTTGGACCAGAAGCGCTCCGTCATGCACCATCCCTTGGTGGAGCTGGTGCGCTCGGCTTTGGAGGTTATTGTTACGAGGTGGCGGTACGACGCTGTTTTCCGCTGCTTGAAAACAGACCTGCTCCTTTTGGATATCACCGATGAGCATACAGCCCGGAAGGAAATCGATCGACTGGAAAACTACGTGCTGGCTCATGGTGTCTTTGGTTATCAATGGGCAGAAGAATCTGCTTGGCATTTCCGCGGGCAGACAGGCGCCGAGGAAGACGCGCAAATCGATGAGCTGAGACGCAAATACGCAGCGCCGCTCCTGTCCTTTGAAAAAGAGATGAAGCAAGCAGCGGGTCAAAACGTACAGGAAATGACCCTTTCCTTGTACAACCTTCTGATCGCGCTGGATGTACCTAACAAGCTGGAGTATTGGCAGCGAAAGGCAGAAAATGACGGCGATCTCGATGCAGCACAGGTGCATGGACAAGTATGGACAGGATTGATCGAGCTGATGGATCAGGTCGTAGAGGTCATGGGCGACGAGAGCATGGACCTGGCGACATTTGCCCGTGTGCTCGACAGCGGTCTGGAGACGATTGAACTGGGACTCGTTCCCCCGGCGTTGGATCAGGTGTTGATCGGGGCGATGGAACGCTCCCGTCAACCGGATGTCAAAGCTCTGTTTTTGCTTGGTGTAAACGAAGGCATTATTCCGTTGCGTCCAAAAGAAGAAGGAATTCTGGATGAGGCGGAACGAGAGCGACTGGCTGAAATGGGCATGTCTCTGGCACCCAGTGCGAAGCAACGGCTGATGGCAGAGCCTTATCTGCTGTACCAGGCGATGACGAGACCGTCGGAGAGGCTGATCCTGAGCTGTGCGTTGGCAGATGAAGAGGGCAAGGCCCTGTTGCCTTCCTCGGTGTTTACCCGCATTCGGGAAGTACTGCCGGATATCCCGCATCAGGTGTTCTACAATGAACCGACGGGGCAGCACGAGACAGACGTATTCCTGCTCGGACATCCGAGACGTGTGTTCCGCCATCTTTTGACGCTATTACGATCGATGAAGAAAACAGGTGAGCTGCCAGACTTCTGGTGGGAGGTATACGACTGGTATATTCGCTCTTCTCCCGATGTCAAACGGGAGCAGTGGCTGTTGTCCGGCTTGCGTTACTTCAATCGACCGCAGGAGCTGGATTTGGAAACGAGCACGACGTTGTACGGCAAACAACTGAAAATGAGCGTGTCTCGTCTGGAGCGGTTCCAGTCATGTCCGTTCTCGCATTTCTCTTCTCACGGCCTCAGATTGGCGGAGAGAACGATGTACAAGCTGGAGCGTTTCGATGTGGGAGAACTGTTCCACGCTTCACTCAAGCGAGCCGTTGAAAAAATGAACGAAGACAATCTGGAGTGGAGCAAGCTGACGGAAGACAATAGCATGCAGCTTGCAAACGTGGTTGTAGAAGAACTGGTTCCTGCGACTCGCAGCAGCATTTTGACGCGGACAGCCCGGTATCGTTATTTGTCCGGCAAGCTGAAGCGAGCAGTTGGCCGCGCGATTTACGTACTTGGGGAGCATGCGAAGCGCAGCCGTTTTGCCCCGGTAGGACTGGAGGTTTCCTTTGGGCCGAATTCAGATTTGCCGGGATTGGCTTTAACGCTTGAAAATGGCGTGGAGCTTCAGTTAATCGGACGAATTGACCGCGTAGACCAATCACTGGATAGTGAGGTCCCGTATTTGCGCGTGATTGACTACAAGTCCAGTCCCAAGCAGCTGTCTCTCTCCGACGTTTGGAATGGCCTGAATTTGCAATTGCTCGTCTATCTCGATGTCGTCGTGGCAAATGCGGAGGAATGGCTGGGGAAAAAAGCCGAAATGGGAGGAGTTTTCTACTATCAGGTAGCGGATCCTTTTGTAACGGCAAAACGCTTGCTAACGGCTGACGAAGCGGCAAAGGAGCGGGCAAAGCGCTTGCGCATGAAAGGCTTGATGCTCGCAGACCCAGAGCTGGCTAGAATGATGGATGGCTATGTAGAGCAAGGGGCGTCAGAGCTGGTGCCATTTGAAATCAAAAAGGATGGTACGCTTTCGTCGCGATCATCTGTGGCAACAGCCGAGCAGTTCCAAGCCTTGACTTCTTATGTTCGCGATACTGTGAAGCAAATCAGTACGCGTATGACTAATGGGGAAATCCAAATCGAACCGTACACAAACGGGACGATGACCGCTTGCGATTACTGTTCATACAGGCCGGTATGCAAGTTCGACGGAGATGCAGGCGGGAATGAGCACCGTCAGCTTGCCAAGTGGAACAACAAGCAAATATGGAGCATGCTGGCAGAGCAGCAGATGGCAGGAGAAGGAGGAATGACCGATGGCGGATCAACAGTTGCAGGCCAAGCCTGAACAATGGACGGACGAGCAATGGCAAGCGATTGTCCAGCGCGGGAACAATCTCCTGGTGGCCGCTGCGGCAGGCTCCGGGAAAACCTCAGTCCTGGTTGAGCGGATTATCCGACGCATCATGGACGAGAAGGACCCGGTTGGCGTCGATCAGCTGTTGGTGGTGACCTTTACCAATGCGGCTGCGGCAGAGATGCGTCACCGGATTGGCGATGCCTTGCGAAAAGCCTTGAAAGATGACCCGCACTCCTCTCATCTGCGTCGACAACTGGCACTGCTCCAGCGGGCGACGATTACGACACTTCATTCGTTTTGCTTGGGGATTTTGCGCCAGTATTACTATCTGATTGATCTCGATCCTGATTTTCGCATTGCCGATCAGATGGAAGGGGAGCTTTTGCGGCAGGATGTCTTGGAGGAACAGCTGGAGAGCTGGTACGAAAATGACGCGGATTTTCACGCATTAGCTGATGTGATGCTGGATGGTCAGGACGATCATGCCCTCACCATACTACTACTCAGGCTGTATGAGTTTTCGCGAAGTCATCCGGCACCAGAACAATGGCTCGGGGAAGCGGCTGGAATGTTTGCGGTTCACGATAAAAACGGTCTGGACGGGCTGGAGTGGACCAGAAGCGTGCTGCGTTCTGTGGAGCTGGCACTCGGTGGAATGACCGCCAAGATGCGCAGGGCAGTTCTTCTGGCCGGCTCACCGGAAGGGCCTGCTGGCTATTTGCCTTTGCTTGAGGCGGAAGCGGCTGCCCTGCAACGTGCAGGAGCGGCTTGCAGAGATGGCTGGGAAGCTACCGTCGAAGCTGTTCGAGGAGTTGTATTTGCCAAGCTGCCTCCAGTGAAAGGGACAGATCCGCTTTTGAAAGAACAGGTGCAGGACCTGCGAAACAGTGTGAAGAAGGAACTGGCCGAACAAATCGAGCAATACTTTTCTACGACAGCCGAGCAGTACGTTGCGGATTTGCAGCGGATTGCTCCTCACATGCAGACATTGGCCAGGCTGGTGACAGCATTTTCGGATGCTTTTCAATTGGAGAAGCGCTCGCGTGGGTTGGTCGACTTTGGCGACTTGGAGCATCTGGCTCTGCGCGTTCTAACCGAAACGAATGAGTCCGGGGAGACTGTTCCTTCGTCAATCTCCACTCAATTGCGCGAACAGTTCGCTGAAGTACTCGTAGACGAATACCAGGATATCAACCTCGTGCAAGAGACAATCTTGCAAATGGTTTCCCGAGACGGAGCGAATGGTCAGCCAGCGAATCGCTTCATGGTAGGGGATGTGAAGCAGAGTATTTATCGGTTCCGCTTGGCAGAGCCGAAGCTGTTTCTCGAAAAATATGTGACCTATCAAAAAGATGGTGATGCCCATGAAGCTTGCATCGGTCGGCGTATCGATCTGGCGGCGAACTTCCGCAGTAGAAGGGAAGTTGTAGATGCCGTTAACTTTTTGTTTCGCCAGATCATGTCTCACGGGGTAGGTGAGATTGGCTATGATCCTTCGGCGGAGCTGATCAACCGTGCATCTTATCCTGAAGCACAGCCTAACCGTTTGCAGGCAGAGATGCATCTGATCGATCGTAATACAGCGATAGCAGAAGAAGGTCAGGCGGTAGTTGCAGAGGGGACAGATGAGGGCGAAGCAGGTATTCCCGAGGGAGAGTCGGCAGAGGAAGCGAGCGTAGCGCAGCTGGAAGCTCGACTAATCGCCAGCCGTATTCGTCGCTGGATGGAGCCGGGCGAGGGAGAAGAGCCACTGCTCGTTTTCGATAAAAAGGCTGGGGGAATGCGCCCGCTCGCCTATCGCGATATCGTTATTTTGCTTCGTGCGACCTCAGGCTGGGGGCAGACGATGCAAGAGGAGTTGCACGCGGCAGGAATTCCTGTGTATGCGGAGCAGACTGCGGGTTATTTCGCGGCGACAGAGGTAGAAACGATGCTCTCTTTGCTGCGTGTCATTGACAATCCGCTCCAAGACATTCCATTGGCAGCCGTATTGCGATCTCCTATCGTCGGCTTGCGTGAGGAGCAACTTGCTCAAATCCGCATTCACTACGCGACAGGGCCGTTTCATCAAGCTGTTCTCCAATATGCAGAGGAACGCCCAGCTCAAGAGCCGTGGGAGAAAAGGCTCCGACAGTTTTTTGGCCGATTGGATCTTTGGCGGACAGAGGCTCGCAGAGGTGCTTTATCGGAGCTGTTGACGATGCTTTACCGGGAGACAGGTTATCTCGATTATGTGGCGGCTCTGGAAAACGGCCAGCAGCGACAGGCCAACTTGCGTGCGCTCTATGATCGTGCGAGACAATACGAAGCAGGCTCCTATCGTGGCTTGTTCCGCTTTTTGCGCTTTGTCGACCGTCTGCAAGAAGCGGGCAATGATATGGGCGAAGCCAGAACCATCGGGGAAAACGAGGATGTCGTACGCATCATGACGATCCACAAAAGTAAAGGGCTGGAGTTCCCGGTTGTATTTGTGGCGGGCATGGGCAAGCAGTTTAATACGATGGATTTGAAAAGCCAGTTTTTGCTGCATAAAGATCTGGGCTTTGGCCCGATGGCTGTTGAGCCCTCCATGCAATTGCGCTATCCGAGTCTGGCTGCGCTGGGCATCCGGCAAAAGCTGCGTCGGGATATGCTGGCAGAGGAAATGCGTGTGCTTTATGTGGCTTTGACGCGTGCACGAGAGAAGCTCATTCTTGTCGGTTCATCCAAGGATCTCGCAAAAAGTGTGACAGATTGGGGCAGACAGGATGACAGCGAGCGGCTCAGTGACGAAGACTTGATTCAGGCAAAGGGATACCTGGACTGGGTGGGGCGTGCGATGCTGCGACATCCTGGGGCAGGATTGCTGCGGGCATATCCAGAGCAACAAGGCTCAGGAGACGTCGTGAGAGTCAGAAGTGTGCCGGATGATTCGGTTTGGTCGTTTCACTTCTATCAGGCAGATGAGCTCCGTGCCCAAGGAGAGTCAACCAACGACGAGGTATCTCTGTGGGAGCGCATGACCAGACGAGAGGCGATCGCGGAACGACCGTCTGATGACACGTTACGTGAGATTGTCGACAAGAGATTAGGATGGCAGGACCCGCATCCAATCGCGCCACGTGTAGCTGCGAAATGGAGTGTCAGCGAACTCAAGCGACATGCCAAAGTCAGCAAAGGCGGACAGCCACTCACGCTGCCGTCCATTACGGAAAAGCCAAGGTTTTTATCTGAGCAAAAATCCAATCGGCTGACAGCAGCAGAAAAAGGGACAATCACTCACTTAGTGTTCCAGCATCTCGATTTAAAGCGTCCGCTGGATGAAGCGGATATTCGGGAGCAGGTGATGGAACTAGCGGCACGCCGCTTTTTGACTGACGAGCAGGTACAAGCAGTAGATGTTTCCCAGATTGCCCGATTCTTCGCAGATCCTTTGGGGCAGCGAATGAAGGCTGCGGCGGTCGTTCATCGTGAATTGCCATTTACCCTCGTGCTTCCTGCATATGAAGTAGAAGCGGAGTTGGGTGAAGAGAGTGACGAGCAGGTTGTCGTCCAAGGGGTCATTGATTGCCTCTTGGAGGAGCAGGATGGAAGCCTCGTCCTGATCGACTTCAAGACAGATTGGATGGCAAAAGAGGCGACTGCCGTAGCTATCGAAGAGATGAAAAGAAGATACGAAGGACAGATCAGGCTATACGTCCGAGCGATCAAGCAGATTCTCAAGCCAAAAGGGAACGTGTCTAGTTATCTTTATTTGCTTTCAGGTGGATTCTCACTATCGTTTTCGGATGAAAGCATAGATTAGTATGTTGGACCGTCAGGGTTAATAGCTCTGGCGGTCTTTTTGTTTATTAGAGCTGCTGTGGTGGGGGAAGAAGCGCATTTCCAGTCTGCGCTTCGGCCTACGCCCCGCAAGGGGGGAATGACTGTCCGCTGCGAAATGAATGGCGGGAGCGCTTCAAACGTAGAAGTTTCGATGAAGAATTTCATAGGTGAAGCTGAAATTCCCCGCCATTCATTTCGCAGCTAGGATGGGCTCCAGAGGCGCTTGGACTGGAAATGCGCTTCTTCCTGCGCAGCTTTTGGTTAACTACTTGAAAGTAGGTTCAAGGAAGCTACTTTGAACTGGCCTTCCATTATGATCTAAAGCGGTAAGGGATCAAAGCCATACGAAAGCACTGTCACATGTTTGGAAGGAGACCGCCCGAACGAAGAGAGGATACAGGCGACTGGAAAACATGTGGCAGGGCTTCTCCCGACCACTACCGTTAGAAATCAACTGAGAATTTTACAAAACACGCGAACATACGTGCTATAATCAATTGTAATTTTCTTACTATACATAATCATCAAATAAAGGGTGAACTCGATGAAGATGCTTTTCCAGTATAACTGGCAGGTACGGGACGAATGGATGGAATGGTGCAAGCAGCTTCCGCCAGAAGAATTGTTGCGCGAGCGTACAGGTGGGGCTGGCACGATTTTGTACACCTTGTTTCATATTGCTGACGTCGAGTATAGCTGGCTTCGGGGCGTGCAAGGAAGGCCGGATGTTCAGGTGACATTCGAAGCGTACAAGACGCTGGAAAAAGTAAAAGAGCTATCAGATGCCTGGCGCCCAGAATTGCGTGATTTCATCGAGAAGTGGTCAGACGAGAGGGAGAACGAGCCTGTAAAGGTGGAGTGGGACAATGAGATTCACACGAAGGGCGAGCTGCTTCGTCATGTCATCGCCCACGAGATTCATCACATGGGGCAGTTGTCCATTTGGGCAAGAGAGCTCGGGATTACTCCCGTTTCCGCCAATGTCATTGGGCGCGGATTAACGGGTAGCTAGCCCTGACAAACGCGATCCTAGCTGCACATGTGCATAACTTTCCTCCAAACGGATCATACTCCAACTGATTTCTATCACGGTTGGAAGTGAATGACCCGCTTGGGAGGTCGCACATGATGTCATGGAAAAATCAATTGCTGAGGAAAAAGTCAGTTGCACAAATGCTGGAGCAGGTGGATAAAAATGAAAGCTCTCTCAAAAAGTCATTAGGTGCTTTTGACCTGACAATGCTGGGCATCGGCGCGATCTTGGGAACAGGGATTTTTGTGTTAACGGGCGTTGCCGCTGCCTTGCACGCTGGACCTGCACTTGTTTTGTCCTTTGTTATTGCGGCACTTGCCTGTGTGTTTGCCGCGCTCTGCTATGCAGAATTTGCTTCGACTGTTCCCGTGTCGGGAAGCGCATATACATACAGCTATGCGGCATTTGGCGAATTTGTCGCCTGGATGATCGGGTGGGATTTGATTCTCGAATACGGAGTGGCTTGTGCTGCGGTGGCAAGTGGATGGTCGGGGTATGCCCAGGGATTGCTAGCCGGGTTTAATATTCACCTGCCGCATGCGCTCACAAGTGCGTTTGATGTATCGAAAGGAACGATCATTGATTTACCTGCGGTCCTCATCATTGTCATCATTACAGCTTTATTGATGAAAGGGACGAAAGAGTCAGCGAGTTTGAATACCATCATGGTGTTAGTAAAAGTAGCGGTAGTTGTCCTGTTCCTCGTCGTTGGGGTCATGTATGTCAAGCCGGAAAACTGGAGTCCATTCATGCCGTTTGGTTTTGCAGGAGTAGCAACTGGTGCCGCAACGGTGTTTTTTGCTTTTATCGGATTTGATGCGGTGTCTTCTGCGGCCGAAGAAGTGCGCAATCCCCAGCGCGACATGCCAATCGGGATCATCTCGTCCTTACTCGTGTGCACAATTTTGTACATTGCTGTCTCACTGACATTAACAGGGATTGTTCCGTACCATTTGTTAAATGTCAAAAATCCTGTCGCGTTTGCCCTCAACTATGTCAACCAGGACTGGGTAGCAGGCTTCATTTCGTTGGGAGCCATCGTCGGAATCACGACTGTTTTGTTAGTCATGATGTATGGACAAGCCCGGATGTTTTTTGCGATGAGCCGAGATGGCTTGCTTCCTGAGTTCTTCTCGCACGTACATCCCCGCACACAGGTACCACAAAAGAGCACGCTAGTCGTGGCTGCATTAGTAGCAACCTTCGGCGGATTATTGCCCCTCTCCAGTTTGGCTCAGCTCACTAACATCGGCACGCTGTTTGCCTTTATTTTGGTCTCGGTTGGACTGGTTGTATTACGTCGCACTCATCCCCAAATACCACGAGCGTTTCGGGTCCCATTTGTTCCGCTTGTTCCCTTGCTCTCGGTTCTTTTTTGCGGATATCTCGTTTTCAACCTGCCTACGCTGACAAAGATCGGTTTTCTCGGTTGGTTGTCGGTAGGGGCGATCGTCTATTTTCTATATGGGCGAAAACACAGTCGATTGGCAACAAAAGACGACTCCTCCTAAACATAAAAGGCAGGTTCATCCGTTTAGGCATGTTCTACGTGAGCATGTCTTTGTTTGCTATCTGACAAAGCGACCCATTCATGGTAGAGTAAAAACAACCAAAACGACGAGGGAGGGCAGGCTATGAAGCGAAAAAGAGCAGATCGACCTGGTTGGAGACGTGTGAAACGATTGGGCTACCAGCAAAAATGGGTAGAATCTTTATCTTTCTCTGGATACGCTGTCCGCCTGACTCTGGATGAAGTAAGTGAGCCTGCCTACATGCATGTCGGGGATCAAACGTTATGTGTGGGCGATCGAGGATATGTGTATTTGCAGTATTTTCCACATGGTCAAGCTTATGCCGTTACGAAAATGATGGATGAGTTAGGGAATACCGTGCAATGGTATATTGATATTTGCCGGGGACATGGCAAGGATGAGAACGGACATATCTGGTATGATGATCTGTACCTCGACATCGTGGTATTGCCGACAGGAGAAATATACTTGCTTGATCAGGATGAGCTCGATGAGGCATTGAAAAAAGGCGTTATCACGAGCGAGGATCACCAGTTTGCCTCCGAGACCGCTGATCTTTTATTACGAAATATTTTGGCGGACAAACGGGATGACTTTGATTTTCCGAATTTTTTTGCATAAACGTATGGAAGAACGAAGGCGGTTGTCGCTTTCGTTCTTTTTTTGGTCGACGTACCGCATTTTGGAGTGGAGTCGGAGGCTCGGAGCTTGTCCTAGTCCAAAATAACCATATTTTTATTTCGTGTAAAAAACTGTATGTTACGCCTAAAAAATCAAATACGATTTTTATGAACACACAAACTATTTTGGAGGAGAAGTATGAAGAGTTTATTTCAAGCCTTACTCGCAGTAACACTCATGTTCAGTTTAACGCTAAGCAGCAACAGCGTATCAGCAAAATCGGAGAAAGAAGAGCTTGGTGTACCGAATCAGTTCCTTGATGATGAGCAGCTAGAGGAAAATGACGCGAAATTCAAAAGTGAATACCAACTTGATAGCACGTATATTTCCGACGACCTAATCAGTTATCCAAAGCCTGGGGATGTGTTCGTATCAGTTTCTAATCCTATTATTGCGCAGACAGATGTTCCTACAAACATTCGACCTGCGCTAACATTCCCGGTGCCAATTACTTTTGACAATGATCCGTCAACAGTAGTATCGCTCTATAAGGTTGAAGGAAAATCACCAGTCAGCGGAAAATTGGAGATTAGAAATAACACACTCTATATTCGTCCTGACAAGACTTTGGAATCCAATACGAAATATGCGATCGAGATTGACAAAGGAGCAATTGTAAGCACCATTGATTCTACTAAATCGATCGATAAGTATTTATTACAGTTTGTGACCAGCAACAACGAAGCGCCTATAGTAATCGATGTAAAGCCGTATGGAGAGGAAACAAAAGTGGATGTAGATGCGGTTATTACAATTAAGTATGATCGCAAAGTGATAAGTGGAACAAAGAAATTCCTATTAATGAATGACAATGGTGCGAAGGTTCCTGCAACTTTTACTGTCAGTAATGACACTGTAACGATCCAACCGAAAGCGCCTTTAAAAAATAATGTAGAGTACTACATAGATGTAGCCCAAGGAGCAGTAAAGGATACATCAGGGAATGAAAGCTATCAATATTTTTCCGTGTTTTCAACAGGCACCCCATCTGGTGGATGGGATGATCTAGAATTTGGTGACCTTTCAACAGAGGTTGAGTAGAAAAAGCATCTTCTTCTGAC
This sequence comes from Brevibacillus sp. MER 51, assembly GCF_023714195.1. NCBI lineage: Bacteria > Bacillati > Bacillota > Bacilli > Caryophanales > Paenibacillaceae > Brevibacillus > Brevibacillus sp. MER 51. Next base: position 91,624 of record NZ_JAMAUS010000008.1, read on the forward strand.
ACCTCTGTTGCGGCTGTTACTGGAAAGGGCAACAAGTGTATAGGGTGAAATGTTAAAGATAGAAGGGTTGTCTCTATTCCAGAGACGGCCCTTTTTTCATTCATTCCTGAATCCCTCCTACGACTTCTTTGTTTACAATCGTTACAGGGATGTTTGACTAGGTTTGAAAGGATGTCTCGCATACATGAGACAGCGGCAGTCTGGGACGGGAAAATAAAGTCCTAGACTGCCACGGATCATTACATCTCACCTGGCGTTTTCTGCCCGATGGGGGGGATATGCCGAAGCTTGATCACGGTGAGTATGGCGATAGCGATCATGAGCCCGCCGCTCACGCCCACAACAGCATGCATGCCGTCGGTAAATGCTATCTGGGCGCCATGAAGAAGTGTTGAAGCAATAGGTTCGGGTAAAGCTTTGGCCGCCGAGACTGCCCCAGCAAGACTTTCGCGGGAGGCTGCGGATGTTAACGTCGTAACATCTCTTGGTATGAAGCTGGCAATTTGAGTCCGGTACACGTATGTTCCGATGCTCCCTAATACAGCGATACCCAGTGCAAATGCGAATTCACCGCTCGTCTGCAGCAAGGACGCTGCCGACCCCGCTTTTTCTGGCGGTGCCGACCCGATAATTAGGTCGCTGGACAAGCTCGCAAACGGGGCCACTCCCACATTAAAAAAGATATAACCGACGATCAGGGTAGAGAGTCCGGCCCCCGCCTCTACCTGGGAGAGTAGGATACAACCAGTCGCCGAGACGGCAAGGCCAGCCCCGATAAGGTGCGACGGTCGGACCCGCCGAGCGATGATCGGCGACAACAACATGCCTGCCATCGACGCAACCACTCCCGGGAGCATGCACATCGCTGCCGCAAGAGGTGATAGTCCTTCCACGAACTGAAGATGCTGTGCGATAAAGAGCATGGAAGCGCCTGTCAAAGTGATACCGAACAAGCCGCCTAGTGCTGTGCTGAAAGCGGGGTTTGCAAATAGGCGCAAGTCTATTAGCGGACTGTCCAACCGTTGCTGCCGTCTTACGAATAACGCCCCAAAAACAACTCCAGCCGCGATGGCAATGAGCGGCAGAGTCTGTAGACCTTCCTTAGCTATTTCCTTTAGGCCGTATATGGCTGGTAGAATGGTGCACATCGACAACACGACGCTAGTCAAATCCAAATGACCAGGTGCGGGATCCCGATATTCGGGCAGAAGATGGGACGCAGTCAGCAACAGCAGCGCCATGACGGGAACGCCGAGTAGAAAGATCGAACCCCATGAAAAATGCTCCAGCATCATCCCGCCGACTACTGGGCCAAGCGCCATGCCTCCCATGGAGCACATGAACCATATGCCTATAGCGAGGGAGCGCTGCTTATGATCACGGAACATATTGCTGATCAATGCCAGGGAAGAAGGCGCTACCGTCGCCCCGGCTATGCCGAGCAGCGCCCGTGCTGCAATCAGCATTCCAGAGGTGCTGGAGTAAGCGGCCAACAGCGAAGCCGAACCGAATGCCGCTGCGCCGAACATCAGCAGCTTACGGCGGCCGAACCGATCTCCGAGCGAGCCCATCGTGATCAGAAATCCCGAGAGCATGAAGCCGTATATGTCCATGATCCAGAGCTGCTCTGTACTGTCAGCGCCGATAGAGACGCTTATGTGAGGAAGTGCGAGAATCATTACGGACAAGTCTATCGAAACGAGCAGTGCAGGCAATGAAAGCACGGCAAGTCCAATCCATTCGTTCAAACTGGCCCCGGTATTCGATTCAATCGCAGCATCTTTCATTGGGCGTCCAGAACCTCTCCGAGCCGGTCCAACATCACGTTTGTTCCGTGCTCACGCTGTTCAGGCGTATCGAGACCGTCCAGAAAAACGCCCTGCTCGGTATAGATCAAGCGTGTGCCGCCGTCCACGGAATCGAATTCCACCGTCGTTACAGAGACAGACATCCGCTTGTCTTCCATGTCCAGCGTGTATGAGTATACAATGCGTCTATTCTGAACGATTTCCTGATAGCAGGCATCGAATGTGTAAACGGGTCCCTCTGGTGGACCACCGCGATTGAATTCGCGGCCGCCGACACGGAAGTCGAACTCGTCGGCTTTAGGAAACCAACTAGCTTTGGCTGCTTGACCCGCCCATGCAGCGAATACACGAGCTGGGGAATGCTTATAGTTCTTTTCGATGACAAATGTGGAATGTTTGGCAGATCTGTCACTCATAGTCGAAACCTCCTTGTCCGGGTTCTTCCGGATGCTCATCTAAATATTCACCAAGTCGGTCGAGATGGCGATCCATACTCGATTTTCTCTCGGCGAAAAATTTCTCATGCTTCATTCTCATCGTTCGTATGATGTTCATGAAATGCTCAACAGTAAACGGTTCGTTCCTTTGCATCCGACTCGAAACATTCTCAAGCTCATGCAAGAGTTTCTGCTGCATGCGGATACTTTCTTTCAGGCTGTCTATTTGGATGGTAACAATGTCTGACAGGCTGAGCTGGTCTCCAGCCATAACGGCTTTAATCTGCTCCAGCGATAGTCCCAACTCCTTTAAGGACAAAATTTGCTGTAGGCGTGAAATGTCCTTTTCGGTGTAGAGTCTGTATCCGGATGGCGAATAGCCGGATGGAGAAAACAAGCCTATCTGATCGTAAAAACGTAAAGTTCGTATCGTAATTCCCGCCATTTTCGCAAGTTCTCCGACTTTCCAATGTTGTTTCATGATCAGCCCCTTTCTTGATCGCTAGCGTTTCACCGGTAACTTCACTATAAACCGTTACGTTACGTAATGGTCAAGGAGGCTTTTGAAGTTTTTCCCAATACCGAAAGTGAGCTTGCCCGTTAGCGTTTCATAACCCTAAGAATTTAAAACTTTATTTTCTCGAAACATTTCGAAGCCCCTTCTTCCTGCTTTTTTGTTTACAATGGATACAGATTGTTGAATTGGTTTGAAAGGATGTCGTACATGAGTAAAACAGTTGTACTGGCAGAAAAGCCTTCGGTTGGACGCGACATTGCCAAAGTATTGCAGTGTCACAAAAAAGGAAACGGCTTTTTTGAGGGAGATAAATATATCGTGACGTGGGCGCTCGGGCATTTGGTCACTCTCGCAGACCCTGAAGCGTACGGTCAGCAATTCAGCTCGTGGCGAATCGAGGATTTGCCGATTATGCCGTCCCCATTGCGCTTGGTCGTGATCAAGGAAAGCAACAGGCAATTCCAGGTCGTCAAGCAACAATTGAGACGCAACGATGTCGGGCAGATCGTCATAGCGACGGATGCAGGACGTGAAGGAGAGCTCGTTGCCCGGTGGATTCTCGAGCTGGTTCACGTGAATAAGCCAATCAAGCGTCTGTGGATTTCCTCCGTGACAGATAAGGCAATCCGGGAAGGCTTCCGTAATTTGAAGGACGGCAAAAACTATGAAAACTTGTTTGCCTCCGCAGCTGCTCGTGCAGAAGCCGACTGGCTCGTTGGAATCAATGCCACACGCGCCTTGACGTGCAAGCATAACGCCCAGCTCTCATGCGGTCGCGTCCAGACGCCAACACTTGCTATTGTGGCAACGCGAGAAGAGGAGATTCGCCGCTTTACACCCAAGCCATTTTACGGACTGTCTGCGGTGGCCCAAGGTCCGATTCAGCTCCAATGGCAAGATCAGCAAACGAAGGATTTCAAAACATTTTCCAAGGAAAAAGCGGATCAGCTAATAGCCGTTCTCAAACAGGAGAAAAACGCAGAAGTCATCGAGGTTACTCGTGCACACAAAAAGACGTATGCTCCACAGCTGTACGATTTGACGGAGCTGCAACGGGATGCCAACCGGATGTTTGGCTATTCACCAAAACAGACACTGTCCATCATGCAAGGGCTGTATGAGCATCACAAGGCAGTGACGTACCCACGAACCGACTCTCGTTATCTCTCTGCCGATATCGTCGAGACGCTGCCGGATCGAATCAAGGCTGTCCAAATGAAGCCATATGCGCCCCTCGCCGCCAGAATTCTGCGTTCGCCAATCAAAGCGAACAAATCGTTCGTGGATGACAGTAAAGTATCGGATCACCATGCGATCATCCCGACGGAGCAAGCTGTTTTTCTCGGTGATTTGAGTGATAAGGAACGCAAAATTTTTGACCTCATCGTGAAGCGCTTCCTGGCCGTTCTACTGCCTGCCTTCGAATATGAGCAAACAACCATCCAGGCGAAAATCGGGAATGAAACCTTCCTGGCAAAAGGAAAGACCGTGCTCTCCCAAGGCTGGAGAGAGGCGTACGACCACGATGTAGAAGAAGACGATGCGAAGGACGGCGTAAAGGAACAAATCCTGCCTTCTCTTGCCAAAGGAGATCGCTTGCAAATCCAGTCGATATCCCAGACCAAGGGCGAGACGAAGCCGCCAGAGCCTTTCACAGAAGCGAGTCTGCTGTCCGCGATGGAAAACCCGGCGAAATACATGGCAAACGAGAGCAAGGATTTGATCAAAAGGATTGGGGAAACAGGCGGACTAGGTACGGTAGCCACCCGCGCGGATGTGATCGAAAAGCTGTTCAACAGCTTTTTGCTAGAGAAGCGTGGCAAGCATATTTTTGTCACCGCAAAAGCGAAGCAATTGCTAGAGCTCGTCCCAGATGAAATGCAGTCGCCGACCTTGACGGCCCAGTGGGAGCAAAAGCTCGGTGCCATCGCCAAGGGAAGCTTGAACAAGCGAGCGTTTATCGAAGAGATGAAAACGTACGCCAAAGAAGTCGTCCAACAGATCAAGAACAGCGATCAGACTTTCCGGCACGACAACGTGACCAGAAGCAGATGCCCGGAGTGCAACAAGTTTTTGCTGGAGGTAAACGGAAAGCGTGGCAAAATGCAGGTGTGCCAGGATCGGGAATGCGGTTATCGCAAAAGCATTGCCAAGCAAACCAATGCCAGATGTCCAAAATGCCATAAGAGATTGGAGCTGCGCGGAGAAGGGGAAGGACAAACCTTTGTCTGCGCTTGTGGGCACAAGGAAAAACTGAAGACCTTCCAGGAACGTCGCGATAAGGAAAAGGGCAGCAAGGTTTCGAAGAAAGAAGTAGCCAAGTATTTGAAGGGGCAAGACAAGGAGCAGGACGAAGGAATCAACTCAGCATTGAAAGACGCACTGTCCAAATTAAAGTTCGACTAAATAGGCATGAAACAAAAGGCGGCCGACCATTCAAGTCTGCCGCCTCCTTCTATTTACTTTTTCTCCAGAATAGCAAAGTAATTTTCTTCATCGTCTGCGAAGTTAAAGACACGGCCCGAAGGCATCGTGACAATGTCTCCAACCTTCACATTTTTATTCTTGAGGTCGTTTCGCAATTCCTCGATATTTTCCGAAAAGAACAGGAGCGAAGGCGTGCCAAGATTCATTCCGGGCGACATTTTCGCAACGAATTCCTTATTGTGCAGAACGATGCTTGTTTCAGCCCCTTGTGCGGGTGCAATTTCAATCCATCTCATTTCACCGTTCTTCTCTTCTGAAACCACGCGAAACCCTAGCTTTTCGGTCCAAAAGCTCACTGCTTGATCCTGGTTATTGACATACAACATGATTTGACCAACTTTGCTAATCATCATGGACATGTTCCACTCCCTACATGGTAGTTTATAACCCGACGATTCTAATCCTTTCCATCCCGACGGTATCTGATACCCGATGCCAACGGACGTGGTCTAGCTTGTCTTCATCATAGCATGAATAATCAGACAGGATTTCTTTTCAATTGCGCATTTTAGAAAAAGGAATTGCATTTCGTAAAAGAGGAGCATATACTCACAATTAAAAGTGAGTAATCACTCGCTAACCTAAAAAGCTCATCTCGAGCCTGATTCTGAGGCTTGCTTTTTTTACTCATAAAAAGAAAGTGATTACTCACTTCATTACGTAGGTAGGGGGAAGCGTTATGAAACCAGTTGTTCGCTCCATTTGTATCGGGGGACTCTTACTGGCTTTGTCGGGCTGCAATTGGACATCTGAAAATCATTCGTCACTGTCCGGCACAATCGAGGCCATTGAGTTGCCGATCGTAGCTGAAGTAGGCGGATTGGTGACAAACGTTACGGCAGAAGAGGGAGATGCAGTAAAAAAAGGACAAGTGCTGGCTCAAATCGATAAACGAAGCTACCAAATGACTGTGGCAGAAGCACAGGCAGCATTGGATCAAGCGACAGCCAAACTAGAAGAGGCGAGGGCTGGATCACGCGACACGACGATCCAAAGAAGCATAGCCAATGTCCAGCAAGCAAATGCGAATATCCAACTGGCACAAGCGAGAAAAAATCAGGCGGAAGCAGGAAAAGCACGTGCTGCTGAACAGATGACGCAGGCAGAATCGCAATGGCAGGGGGCGCAGCAGACTCTTTTGTATCAACAAAAAAGACTCGAGGAAGCAACAGCGCTCTTCGAAAAAGGAGCGATCTCTGCCAAAGACCTCGACACGCAAAAAGAAGCAGTGAATCAGGCAAAAACGCAGGCAGATCAATGGGCGGCACAAGTGGCGCAGACACAGGCACAGTACCATTCTGCACAAGAAGACATCGCCGCTACTGTGGCCCAAATCGGTACAGCACAAGCCGCGCAAGCCGCAGCGCAGGCAGATCTCGACCAGGTAAAGGAAGGAAGTACTGATTACGCGATTCGGGCACTGCTCGCCGCCCAGCAGCAGGCGAAAGCGAAACTGGATCAAGCCTTATTGCAGTTAGAAAAGGCAAAGATTACGGCAACCTACGACGGTACTCTCTTGCGCTCCTCTATTGAACAGGGGGAAGTAGCAAAAACAGGTGCCACTTTGTTTACGATGATGAAGCCAGATCAGCTTGAGCTCGTCGTGTACATTCCGGAAGCACAATTGAATCGGGTGAAAAAAGGGCAAGAGGTTGGCATCAAGGTGGATGCCTATCCGGAAGAGACGTTTACAGGAACGATCAGTCGCATCTCGGAAAAAGCAGAATTCACGCCGAAGAATGTACAGACGCCAGATGAACGCACCAAGCTTGTGTTCGCTGTTACGATACACATCACAGATGGACTCGACAAAATCAAACCAGGTATGCCTGCCGATGTCCTGTTGGCAGACGGGGAGGGAGGTCAATGAACGCCGCTATCCAATGCGAGCAGTTGACGAAGCGTTTTGGAGATCGAGTAGCCGTGAACAGCTTGACACTCACAGTTCCGCGAGGTTCGATTTACGGTTTTTTGGGTCCGAATGGCTCAGGGAAATCGACCACAATCCGAATGCTTTGCGGTTTGCTGGCCCCGACGACAGGAAAGGGGACGGTACTTGGCTTCGATGTCATGACACAGAGCGAGGAAATCAAGCAACGGATCGGGTATATGTCGCAAAAGTTCAGTCTGTATGAAGATTTGACAGTGGAAGAGAATCTCGATTTTTATGCTGGGGTTTATCGACTAGGGGCAGCAGAACGCAAGGAGCGGAAAGCAGAGCTAATTGAGATGGCAGGTCTGACAGGCAGGGAAAAGCAGCTTGCCGGATCGCTGTCAGGGGGATGGAAGCAACGCCTTGCGCTCTCCTGCGCTCTTTTGCACAAGCCGGAGCTGTTGATTTTGGATGAACCGACAGCAGGGGTCGATCCTGTTTCCCGCCGAATTTTTTGGGACGTGATTCATGAGCTGGCGGGAAAGGGGATCACCGTGCTGGTGACCACACACTACATGGATGAGGCGCAGACATGCGATTGGATCGGCTTTATCTTTTTCGGCAATCTGCTGGCGGAAGGCACTCCACAAGAGTTGATCGATCGTATGGGAGCAGGCAATCTGGAGGATGTCTTCATCGAGCTGGTTAGGCAGGAAGAAGCCAGACAGGCGGCGGAGGAGGGAGTCCGATGAGGCACTTTGTCTGGGAGCGTTACTGGTCTGTCGTGAAGAAGGAAATCATCCAAATCAAACGGGATCGTCCCAGTTTGGCGATCGCACTGGTCATGCCGCTGATGCTGTTGTTTTTGTTCGGATATGCTGTCAATACAGACGTGAATGACATCCAGATGGCAGTCTGGAATCAAAGTCCTTCTGCTGCCAGTCGAGAGCTGGTAGATCAATTCGTCAACACGCGTGTATTCGAGGTGGCAGCACATGTAAGTAGCTACAAGGAGATCGAAGCCATGTTAGACGATGGCTCCGTAAATGTAGCGCTCATTATCGGGCCAGACTACACCCGCAAGCGTGATCGCAACGAGCCGGTAGACGTGCAAATGCTCATTAATGGCTCTGATCCGAATATCGCCCGGACTGCGACCTCTCAAGCTCAGTTGATCATTCAGCATCAAGCGATCACGTTGCAGGAAATAAAGCTGCAAAAACAAGGCTTGGGGGAGCTGGAACAGCCACTCGGCTTGGATACACGCGTGTTGTTTAACCCCAATATGGAGAGCATCGTCTTCAATATTCCCGGCTTGATCGGCTTGATTATGCAAAACGTCACGATGATTCTGACGGCGTTTTCCCTCGTACGTGAGAAGGAGCGGGGAACGATGGAGCAGTTAATCGTGACGCCGATACGCCCATTGGAGCTGATGCTCGGCAAAATTACCCCCTATGTAGGTGTAGGTCTCTTCTCGTTTTGTCTGGTGCTATTGGTTGGAACGTATTGGTTTGGAGTCCCCGTCAAAGGCAGCATTTCGCTTTTGGTGACATTGTCTGTCTTGTTTTTGGTGACGACGCTTCTCTTGGGCATTTTCATTTCGACGGTGGCAAAGACCCAGCTTCAAGCGATGCAAATGGCATTCGCCTTTATCCTGCCTAGCGTGCTTCTCTCCGGCTTTATGTTCCCGCGCGATTCGATGCCGCTCGTGATACAATGGTTAGGCGGGCTCGTCCCGTTGACCTATTTTCTGGAAATCCTGCGGGGAATTTTCTTAAAGGGCGTGGGCATCGATGCGCTCTGGAAGGATGTCGTCGGAATGAGCAGCTTTTGTCTCTTGATCCTGACCGTCGCTATCCTGCGATTCCGCAAGAAGATCGAATAAGAGGAGCGTAATGGGTGATGAACAAGCCGCCAACATTTGTAGAAGGCCTGTTGCAATATGTAGAAGAGTTGAAAGATGAGAGTGAGATGACAGAGAAGCAGCGCAATATTTTGCGTGCATCAGTGAAGCTGTTCGCTGAAAAAGGCTTCCATGCCAGCTCCACCTCTGAAATTGCCAAAGAAGCGGGTGTGGCAGAGGGAACGATTTTTCGCCACTACAAATCGAAAAAGGATATTTTACTCGCCGTCGTTGCACCTGTATTGGTCAAATTCGCGGCTCCGTTTATCTTGAAAGATGTCCGTGAGATTTTTAAAGAGCAGAATCATAAAACATTCTCCCAAATCGTGACAGAGCTGTACCGAAACCGGATCGACCTGGTGCTGGCGAATGAAAAGCATATTCGGATTTTGCTGCAAGAAGCTTTTTTCCATGACGAAATCAGGGAAGCGCTGATTGCTACGGTTTTCACGGGTGTGAAGGAGATGGCAAACAAGCTGATCGAGGCAAAGGTAGAGGTAGGCGAATTGCGTCCGCTCCCGACACAGGCTGTCTTTCGGGCGATCCTGTCCTCGATGATCGGGCTCGTCCTGTTCCGACAAGTCTTGGATACCGATGAATTTACGCAGTTCAGCGACGACGAGCAAATCGCACTGACCGTAGATATTTTGCTAAATGGGATTGGAAATCACTCTATCTAAAATTTTTTATCGATAAGTGAACATTTTTCTCTCTAATTGGGTATAGAAATCTCTTCTGGGAATGGTATAATTGCAAACAACTTTTTGCTGTTTTTTGGAGGAGAGTAAACCATGCAATTGTTATCAGAGAGAGAATGGCTCGCGTATCGGGAGAAAAACAAAGATCGTGCGCGCATGCTGATTTCTTGCCCGGACCGCGCGGGTATCGTCGCGGCTGTGTCGAACTTCTTGTTCCAACAAGGAGCCAACATCGTTCAGTCTGACCAGTACACGACTGATCCGGAAACAGGCCGTTTTTTCATGCGCATTGAATTCGATCTCATCAATCTGGAGGAGCGCTGTGAAGAGATCAAGCAAGCATTCACCCCAGTAGCCGAGAGCTTTGGGATGGAATGGTCGTTGGTCGAAGCGAACAAGCGCAAAAAGGTTGCGTTGTTTGTTTCCAAAGAAGATCACTGTCTTTTGGAGCTCTTGTGGCGCTGGAAGTCCGGGGAGCTGTTCGCAGATATCGCGGTTGTGGTCAGCAATCATCCTGACATGCAGGAGACTGTCGAGTCCTTTGGTATTCCATATCGTTGCATCCCAGTCACAAAGGATAACAAGCCGCAGGCAGAAGAAGAGCAGATTGCAGCAGCAGAGGGCGTTGATCTGATCGTTCTGGCTCGCTACATGCAAATCTTGTCCCCGCGCTTTTTGGAGGATTATGCGATGCGGATTATCAATATCCACCATTCCTTCCTCCCAGCCTTTGTCGGTGCGAAGCCTTACGAGCAGGCGTATCGTCGCGGCGTGAAGCTGATCGGAGCGACTGCGCATTACGTCACGGAAGAGCTGGACGCAGGGCCGATTATCGAGCAAGACGTTCAACGTGTATCGCATCAGGAAGACGTTGAGGCACTGAAACAGCTTGGACGTCAGGTAGAGCGTACAGTGCTGGCACGTGCAGTTCGTTGGCATCTGGAGGATCGGGTGCTGGTGTACGGCAACAAGACGATTGTGTTCCCATAAGCGGTGCATATAAGAAGAGGCTATTCCTTTGCGGAAAAGCCTCTTTTTTCGTTTTGATTCTCTTATTTTCAAGTCAGACTTTCACGCTTTACCAACTCCAGAAACTGAGCAACAACAGGCCGCTGCTCTGTCTCATCGTCACGCGTGCAGACATACAAGGGTCGCTTGATCTCTACTCCTGGAACGGTTACGCGCCCGACCTCGCCACGATCTACCATTTCCCTAACGGCCAGAGCAGGAGCCAACATTGTCCCATATCCCGCACGAACGGAGTGGATAGATTCGACCAGTCCGTGATACTGCATACCGATCTGCGGACGTTTCACACCATGCTCGCGACAGAGGGTAAAAAGCCAATCGCGGGTAGAGCTGCCTTGCTCCCGCAACAAAAATGGTTCCTCCACGAGCTGCTCCATACGGATCTCTTTTCCTGCAAGCGGATGATGGGCGGGCAAAATAAACCAATAGGGTACGTCCATCAGATGATGCCGATTGATAGGCAGCTCATCCCACGATTCCTTGATAATAACGGCCACATCGACCTCACAGCCAAGAAGCAGTTCAATCGATTGCATGGAATTACGCGTGCGAATTTCCACCTCAACCCCTTCATAATCGCGCTTGTACTGAGCCAGCCACTGTGGCACGAGATAATGGGAGGGGAGATAGGTAGAAGATATCCTTAGTCGTCCTTTCTTCCCTTGTTTGATTTCTGTCAGATGTGATTCGATTTCGCGTTCCCAGTCGTAAATGCGGCGTGACTTTTCAAAGAGAAAGCGCCCCTCATAGGTGAGAGCAATGCCGCGACCATCCGGGATGAGCAAGGTCATGCCCAATTCACTTTCAAGCCTGCGGATTTGGGCACTTACGGCAGGCTGGCTGATCGAGAGTGCGATTGCTGCTTCGGTGACACTGCCTCGTGACGCTACTTCTACGAAAATGCGGAGAGCATGTAAGTTCATCCTGTACCTCGATTCATAACTTTTGTTTATGAGTGATAGATAAAGATGTATTAGAAATGATGAGTGATTGCGCGTAAGGTATAGCTCAGAAAGACGTAAAAACAAGCAGAGAGAAGGATCAGGAGATGAGAGAAGTCAGTGGAAAGACACAAGTCGTGGCAGTCGCACTGGTGACAGCATTATGCATGATAGGAGATTCGATGCTGTATGTAGTGCTTCCTCTTTTCTGGAAGGAGGCAGGATTAACATCGCTGTGGGAAGTGGGGGTATTGCTTGCGGTGAACCGCTTCATCCGTGTACCAATCGGCCCTCTTGTTGGAAAATGGTATGAACGCTCGGGTGGACGCACAGGTTTGATTGTGGCAGTGGTGCTGGCTTTTCTAACGACACTTTCGTACAGCTTGGAAGGCTTTTGGCTGTGGCTTCTGATGCGATGCTTATGGGGAGTCGCTTGGACATTTTTAAGGCTAGGTGCGTATTCCTTGATCGTAAATGTTTCCGAAGGGCATAATCGCGGGCAACTCATGGGCTTGTACAACGGATTGTATCGATTGGGCAGTCTGGGCGGCATGCTGGTCGGAGCGCTGCTTGCCACTTGGTACGGGCTTTCTGTTACCTCTATTGCACTTGCGGTACCTTCATTGTTTGCATTCATTCTTGTTTTTCGCTATATACGTCCTTCCTTTACCAGTCAGCATCCGAATGACATGAAGCAGATGGATACAGGGAAACGCTTGTGGAGTCAGGCGCAGGTACTGTTGACGCTGATGACGGGATTGCTCGTCACGATGGTGTACCAGGGAGTGTTTACCTCCACGTTAAGCAGAGTGATCGAAATGCGAGAACCGCTTATCATGATTGGGGAAGTCGTGTTGGGGGCAGCGGTGATTGCGAGTGTGATCCAAGGCATTCGCTGGGGGTGGGAGCCGTGGGCTGCCCCATTGGTAGGCAAATTGTCGGACAGGCATGGCCGGACGAATCTATTTATCGGGACGTTGCTAGTCGCTTCTGTTCTGTTTGGCTCGTTGCAGGCAACGTCTTCGCTTGTGCTATGGTTTGCGATTTTATTCGCCATCCAGCTGAGCGCGACGATTATCACGACCGTCATGGATACTCTTGCAGCAGATGAAGCTGCGAGACAGGCCAACAGCCAGGCAGTAATGACACAATACTCAGTTGTAAGTGACCTGGGCGCGGCTCTGGGTCCGCTCTTGGCCTTCTGGCTGGATGAACAGGTTGGTTTGGGTCCAATGTACACCGGAATAGCGATCATCTTGCTTCTGGTCGGCCTGGTATGGTTGGGCCGACCAAAGCTGATCAAGATGGAAAGCGCTTCTTAATTGTTGTCATGACGTGAGCAATGGCTGCCTCCTTGTCCGGACCGTGGAGCAGCATATGGTTCGAATGCTCGTACCAGGTGATTTGCGGGGAGGCAGATTCGTCTACACTGGTTGCGAGTATTTGGGCGCTTACGGCGTGTACAGTATCGTCTCGCCTTGCTTGCAGCAGGACGTAAGGGGTTGTAATTTGAGGCAAAAGCGGCTTCGTTTCTGCCAACAGCCTGCGAAATTGCAGCATACTGCTAATAGGGATTCGGCCGATGCCATGTATGTAGCGTTTGGAGTGGGTAGAGAAATCCTCCCGCAAATAATGCATCGCCTCTTTGACATCCCAATATTTATAAGGGGTGTTGATGGTAATCAGCAGGGCGACGGGGTATTTCGTCGTCAAGTGAAAGGCGAGCAGTCCCCCCATGGAAAATCCGATAACCACGATGGTGTCAGCGCGCATGGACAGTCGCTTGTAGCCTTCTTCTGCCGAGCGGAGCCAGTCGTGGCGGGTGCTTTTTGCCATGTGACGACGAGTGGTCCCATGTCCCTCCAAGGTAGGGCATTCCACCTGATAGCCAGCCTCGCGAAGCTTTTTGGCGAGTGGGAGTATATCGTTGATGTCTCCGGCAAATCCATGGATGAGTAAGCAACCGACTGTTCCTGACATGGAATCTCTTCCTCTCAGATATTGGGAAATTTGATGGATCATCCATATTATATACGAAAAGGTCAGAAGGAGGCGACCGCGCAAGTGTGCCCACATCAAGCAAAAAAAGGAAAGAAAAAGCGACTTCACGCGGCTGCGATGAAGTCGGCTATTTACTAACAGGGGTTCTGTACCTGAAAAATAGGTTACAACCCAATCGTTTTTAGTTCTGGAGAGATAAGGAGCGTAGGCTGCGTGCAGGCTTGGATATCTTCCGCTGTATAACCTTCTGCTACTTCGACGAGGACGAGCCCGTCTGGTGTCACATCAATGACAGCTCTGTCCGTAATGATCCGGTTGACAACCTTCTTTCCGGTAAGAGGCAGGGCACATTCATTCAAGATTTTTGTCTCACCATGTTTGTTGACATGATCCATAATGACGACGATTTTTTTCGCGCCGTGGACGAGATCCATGGCACCGCCCATGCCCTTGACCATTTTTCCAGGAATCATCCAGTTGGCGAGATCACCCGCAGCAGAAACCTCCATCGCCCCCAAAATAGCGAGGTCGATATGGCCGCCGCGAATCATCGCAAACGATTCAGCACTGGAGAAGTAGGCCGCACCTGGAATAGCCGTCACGGTTTCTTTTCCGGCGTTGATGAGATCAGGATCGAGGTTTTCCTCTGTCGGGTAAGGGCCAATTCCGAGCAAGCCGTTTTCCGATTGCAGAACGACCGTTTTTCCTTCCGGGATGTAGTTGGCGACGAGCGTGGGCATTCCAATCCCCAAGTTTACGTAAAAGCCATCTTCTATTTCCCCGGCGGCACGAGTGGCGATTTGCTCACGTGTAAGTGACATCTGTGTTTTCCTCCCTTGAATGTAATCCGGTTCTCTCTTTTGCTCTCTATGAGCGGACAGTGCGCCGTTCGATGCGTTTCTCGAACGAAGGTGCCTGTATCACACGTTGTACATAGACGCTTGGTGTGTGAATATGCTCAGGGTCCAGTTCACCTGTCTCTACGATTTCTTCCACTTCGACGATAGTGATTTTTCCCGCTGCTGCCATCATCGGATTGAAGTTTTGGGCTGTTTTGCGGAAGACGAGATTGCCCATCTTGTCAGCCTTCCACGCCTTGATCAGTGCGAAATCACCTGTGATGCCATATTCAAGCAGGTACTCTTTCCCTGCGAAATCGCGCGTTTCCCGTCCTTCAGCGATAGGTGTGCCGACTCCAGCCGGGGTATAGAATGCCGGAATGCCAGCTCCGCCTGCACGAATTCTCTCCGCCAGCGTCCCTTGTGGCGTCAACTCGACTTCGAGCTCACCGGACAAAAATTGACGTTCGAATTCCTTATTTTCTCCCACATAAGAGGAGACCATTTTTTTGATTTGCTTTTCTCGTAAAAGGAGACCGAGTCCCCAATCATCGACCCCACAGTTATTTGAGACAACGGTCAAGTTTTTCACTGCTTTGTCCCGCAGGGCGATAATCAGATTCTCGGGAATTCCTACCAGTCCGAAGCCGCCCACTAATAAAGTGGCACCATCGTGAATATCAGCCACGATGTCCGTGTAAGAAGTATAAATTTTGGCCATGACGATCACTCCCACCATGAAGAAATAAAGGATTTTTGTAAGCGCTAACAATAGGGCGATGCAGTTGCCCCGTTTCCCTGCCCTTCTATCATACTAGATACGAGTTACAAACAAGTGACGAGACATTTGGATTATAAAAAATAATGTAAAATGACAGAAAAGTAGTACAACTATACCATTTTTTTCTGTAAAATATATTTTGTCAATATTCGTCGTTTTTTGATCAGGATAGGAAGATTCAGGTGGAAATGTGGGGTTGCAGGAATGAAAAATTCGAATAAATGGATAAGTCTCACGGTTGTGGTCCTGCTGCTCGTAGGGTGCGAAAAGCTAAATGAGGATGTTTCAAGTCTGAAGCGGACGAAAGAAGAAACGGTCATCAAGGTGAAAACGGTAAGTGCGTATACGGTGGAGAATGGCAAGGGTGAGCGTCTGATGGAAGTAGCAGGTGTGGTGGCACCGCGTCAGGAGCTGGCATTATCATTTGGCGCCTCAGGCAAAATTTCAGGCATTCTCGTGGAAAAAGGAGCCACTGTCAGGGCAGGGCAGACGTTGGCGACGTTAGATGGTACGGCCTTGCAGCAAGGAATTCACGCAGCCCAGGGACAGGTAGCAAGTGCTGCGATCAAGCGGGAAAAGGCTGCCAAGGGACCGGAGAGCCATGAGGTGCAGACCAAGAAGCTGCAGGTAGAAAAAGCGAGAGAACAGATGCAAAAGGCTCGCGACGAGCTCACCAAAGCGGAGATTCTGTATGCGAATGGAGCCATCTCGAAGGATGAAAAAGACAAGTTGACGTCGGCGCTGCGACAGGCCGAGCTGAGTCTGGAAGAAGAACAAGTGGCGTACAACAACCTGCTGAAGGGCGCCGATCCACTGGATATCGAAGAAGCGAATGCAAGTGTCCAGCAGGCCAATGTTCAATTGAGCCGCGCGAAGCAGGAAGCGGCTGATGCGGTGATCAAAGCTCCGTTTACAGGAGTGGTTGCAGCGATCTCCAAGACAGCGTCGGAGCAAGCTGGACCTGGGACCGAAGTCATTCGAATGGTCGATACGAGCTCCTGGCTTGTCAAGCTACAGGTAGAAAGGGAGCAAGTCGCCCATTGGCAGGCAGGTAAAGTGGTAAAGGTGAAAGCTTCGGACGGCAGTGAAGCAGAAGGAAAAGTGACATTTGTCTCACCTGTTATGGATACCGGCTTGGGGTCTTATCCAGTCGAGGTGACCGTAGACGGCAAGAATGTAGCGTGGAAGGGTGGCATGACTGTCACTTGTCAGTATCCGCTGCCAGCGTCAAATGTTGCGCTCGTTCCTGTTAGCAGCATCGGTGTCTCTGATGAAGAATATTACGTCATGAAAATCAATGAACACTCAGTGGAAAAGACGTTTGTCAAAGTGGGGGCCTTGCAAGGAACCTTCTACGAGGTAGTGGAAGGTCTCGCGCCTGGTGACCAGATTGTCGCTGCAGGCTTGTCGTATGTAGTGGATGGTGAGGTGGTGAAGGTGGCGGATGAATAACAAGACATTTTTAGCGACTGTCCCCTCCTTTGCCCGCATTCTGGCGGTCATTTGCTGTCTACTTGCGGCAGGAGCCTGGTTCGGGCTGGATATCAAGACGTTTCCAGATCGGTCTGTGCCAGAATATACAATCAGTCTCTCGGCACCCAAACTCTCTTCTGCGGAAGTAGAAGAATCGGTCGCGAGAAAAGTAGAGGAATCGGTACGTTCATTAGGCAGTGTGCTTACGATAGCTACCGAATCTCGGACAGGGTCGGCGGTTACTACTGTTAAAACATCGGAACAAATCGGTTCGGATTACAAGGAACGGTTGGAAAAGAAGCTGGGAGAGATCACGAAGCAGCTCCCTGTGCAGGAGTGGAGCGTCAGTCAAAGCAATCTGGCAGATAGCAAAATTGGTTTTTATGTCCTGTACGGGACAGACTTGCAGACCTTGTCTGACGTTGCCAGAAATACTGTCTACGACAAATTGATCAATCTGCCAGGAATCGCTCGTATCGAAATGGACAAGCAAGCCTTGAAGGAGCAGGTAGATATCGTTTTCCGACCGTCCATGCTGCTAGCCTACGGGCTCACACCTGCTGATGTTCTGTCGCAACTGCCGACAGATGTGGTTGGGGAAGAGGTAGGCTCTGTTGGAGCTGATAAGGATCGAACCATGATTCAATGGACGAGTAAATCGGAAGGGCTGCAAGATCTGGGCAAGCACTTGATCTCCACCGATAAAGGATACGTGCCATTACATACGTTGGCTGACATTCGTGATCGACGTGGGAGCAAAGGCGAACAAATCGGGATGTATCGTGGCTCGCTTGCATTAGGAATCACAGTGTACGCAGCAGATGTCGGTCAATTGCCTGTAATCAGCAAGCAAGTAAAGGAAGCGGTTGGCGAGTTGAATCAGGCTTCGGGCGGAAAATACCGCCTCGATTTGTTTCATGACGACGCGCAGACAATCACCAGTGCATTGAGACAGCTTGGAATATTGGCGGCTCTAGCCGCTGTCATCTGTTCGCTCTTTTTGTATCTGACCCGAAAACAATGGGCAGGGGCTGTACTCGCGCTTTTGGCAAACGTACTTGCGGTCGGCAGTGTACTTGGAGGCATGTGGTTATGGGGAATCCCATTGACGCTCTCCACGCTGGGCCCACTCGTGTTGTTTTCGCTACTGTTCACAGGAGCAGGTTCTGCGTTGTTTCATCAGTTTTCAGGTTTGCCCTCGTACTCGTTTGTTCGTTGTTTGCAAGTGGCGTGGGGGTTGATGAAGCCGTTTTTGCTCACGGTTGTGGTGGTGGCAGCCTGTTGGACAGGTGTCGTTTTTACTGATTTCCTCAAGGCGGAAGACAAGGTTGTCTTGTACGATGCTTGGCCCGTTCTTTTGCTAGGGACGTTTGCTCTTATTCTTATCTATGGATTTATCACGCCGGTATTGACAGGAACGTGGCTGGAAGCTTCCGAACGAGTAGTGGAGAAAACACCACGGGCTTCCAATAAAGTGACAAGTTATTTTCAAAATCGCTGGGAACGACTGGTGGAACAAGGGTATTTGCCTTATGGAATCACACTGGTTGCCTCGCTTGTCTTTGTCTTTTTGCTCAAGTCGTTTATTTTGGTAGATCCGTACGCCAAGCTTGATTATGCTGACAAGTCGCTTTCTTTGCCAATGGTGCAGGGAAGCAGCATCGATGAGGCCATGCGGGCAGCACAAATAGCTGAGGAGCGTTTACTCGCCATTGACGAAGTCCGGGATGTCTACACGATTGCCTCCGAAGAAAATCTGAGCTTTCAGCTAAAGCTCGTGGACAAATACGATTGGACGCAATCGGTTTCGGACTTGGAAAAAGTACTGGACAAAGAGCTGCGAGATATTCCTCAGACAGATCCGTTTGCGCTGGTCATTAATAAAGATAAGGCAACTCGTCTCGTCTTGACGATCATGGGGCCATCCTTGCAAACGACGCAGAACATTGCCAATGAAGTATTGGCATTCATGGAAAAACAGAGTGCGAAGGATAGAGAGGGACGAGAACTTGTAACAGATGAACGAATCGGTTCAGGTTCAGAGGGGACCTTTATCGATATTCGTCCAAAACAAGAGATGCTGGCACGCTACCGGATTACGCAAGAGGAGATCAAGAGACAACTGGAGAGTTATTTGGGAGAAAAAACAGCTGGCAGTGTCTATTGGAACGAGCGTCAGGTACCTATCCACGTCCGTTTCCCTGATGGGTGGATGGACTATCCGGATCAGGTGAAAAATATTTTGATTCGAACCTCACAAGGTACGGTGCGATTATTTGAGCTGGTAGATTGGTCGATCGGCAGCGAACCGCCCATTTATCAACGGGAAGACGGACTGTATGTTTTCAAGGTAAGCAGTGCCGTCTCAGACCCAAGCCGAATTGAGCTGTGGTCTTACATCATTCCATATTCCATGCAAGAAAAAATGACGATACCTGAAGGCTACACGGTATATAACGATGATGAGTTGAAGAAATTGGAGGAGAAAAAGCTCAATACGGTTGATTGGAGCAGCAGGTTCTTGACGATTGGCAGTCTGATTGCCCTCGTACTTATCATGAGCTTGCTTTTGCAACGCAGAACGCGCGATGGATTATTTGCCCTCGTTCTCTTGCCAGTCTTGTCTGGAGGCTTTGCGCTGGGATTGCTGTGGTTGGATCGACCCATGAACGTGATGAGCTTCTACGGTATGGTAGCTGCCGTTGCCGTCATCGTGTTGCAGGCACTTCTTACGATGGATGAGCTGTACAAGGCCCAAGCCGAACAGGACCGAGTTTGGGACGGTATCAAGCTGGGGGCCAAACGCACCATGGTCAATCAAGCTGGGATATATTTGGCGATTGCGTTAGCCAGCCTTCCACTTGCTGGGGGCTTGGGTAATGGGAATGATTCGTTTGCGTCCTTCGCCAGCGTATTGTTGTTTGGCATACTTATGGGGGCATTTGCCACTATGGCACTTCTTCCTGGTATGCAACATGCAGCAGTGCAAAAACAGGCTGCTCATTCTGAGATGTCCTTGCCGATCCTCGCCCGTCATTTCCGGATTTGGTGGGAGAACAACCAGGTACGTCGCCGTGATTTCAAAGATAGAAAACGGGAACAAGCCCGCTCACCAAAAACAGGGCAAGCCGAAGCCTCGAACCACCATTCCCGGGAGTATGTCCCTAAACAAGAGGACTTCTTGCCTCTTTCTTCTTCTACACATGACGCCAACCGCTAAAAAAGGTTGGCGTTTTTCTTTTTCAATCGTTCACGTAGCTGTAACCGACTAACCAGGTATGCGTCATGGTAAGATAGGAAAGAGAATCGAAAGCAGGGGGTAGCAAACACGTGCGTCGATATCGGAAAGTATGGGATTACTTGCTTTTGATTGCCATTCTGCTTGGGTTGTTTATTTCCTCTTCACAGCCATACGCCAAACAAGACATGCGGGGGACGATAGACAAGCTAGTGGACGAACAGAGCTTGCAGAACCGTATAGGCGACATATCCATTCCTTACGGAGGCAAAGATGTGAGCCTGGAAGAAAAGGGAGCCGCTGGTTTTATAGAGTTCTTGATACGGAAAGGGACACATTTTACTGTTTTTGCCCTCTTGGCTTTTAGCTGGTATCGCGTGTTTTCGCATCATCTCTCGTTTGGGCAAGCACTGCCCTGGAGCGCTTTTTGCAGTGTGATGACGGCTGTTTTGGATGAATGGCACCAGACGTTTACACCGGATCGAACCGGAATGGTGCAGGATGTATTGCTCGATGCATCTGGATCTGTCACGATGTTGTTGATAATTGCTCTCAATTACCTGTATTCACGAAGAGCATATCGTTATAAAATGTAGGAAGCCTATCCATCCTATGGATGAGAAGGCTGTGATGAACGATTGGAGAGTGGATTAGATCGTGGTAGAAAAAAAGAATGTTCTTGTACTGAACTGCGGAAGTTCTTCGGTGAAGTACAAGCTCTATGAAATGCCTTCCAAAACATTGATCGCGCATGATTATTTGGAGCAAATCCAGCGTGACCAATATGAAGATACTATTCGGGGAGTGTTTGAATCCCTCAAACAATATTCGATAGATATCGTTTCCCATCGTGTTGTCCACGGAGGAGAAGCATTTAAGCAGTCTGTTATTGTCAACGACCAGGTAAAAGAAGAAATTCGTAACCTGTCCCGTTTCGCCCCGCTTCATAACCCCATTAACCTAACCGGGATTGAAGTTGCTCAAAGTCTGTTTCCTGATTTGATTCACGTAGCTGTTTTTGATACAGCATTCCACCAAACGATGCCACCATCCTCATATTTGTACGCACTGCCTTATGAATACTACGAACAATACGGTATTCGCAAATACGGTTTCCATGGAACGTCTCACCGCTATGTAATGGGTCGTGCAGCAGAAATGATGGGTCGCCCGAAAGAGCAGCTTCGTCTGATCAGCTGCCACATCGGAAGCGGGGTAAGTATCACAGCGATCCGAAATGGTGAATCTTATGATACGTCGATGGGGATGACACCGTTGGCAGGTTTGTCCATGGGTACGCGCAGCGGAAACATTGACCCAGGTATCATCCCTTACATTGAGGAAATTGAAAAGACTGACACGGCTGGCGCTATTAAGATTCTGAATAACAAGAGCGGTCTCATGGGCGTATCGGGTGTATCCAATGATTTGCGCGACGTTATGAAAAAAGCAGAAGAGGGGCATCTCCGCAGCAAGCTTGCGCTGGAATTGTTCACCACTATCCTGCATAAGCATGTGGGACTGTACCTTGCTCGACTGAATGGAGTCGACGGGATTATCTTTACAGCAGGAGTTGGAGAAAATAGTGCTGCCGTGCGTGAATTGGTGTGCTCTGGTCTGGAATTTGCCGGGGTAAACCTGGATCGCGAGGTAAACCGCACCAGCAAAGGGGAGACATTCATCAGCACGAAATACTCCCCGGTAAAAGTCATGGTAATTCCAACAAATGAAGAACTTGTTATGGCAATGGATGCATTCGAACTGGGACATAACTAGCTTGGAGTATGCACCTAGAAAGAATAGGCTTTTCAGTATTGGAATTTCTCTGCTATACTAAGAGAATGAGGCTTCTGGTTTGAGGTTCTCACCATTTTTCTGAAAAAATAAAAGGAGTGCAAACTGGATGGCAGTACAAGTGGGAAGCATCATCGAAGGAAAAGTGACAGCGATTAAACCGTTTGGGATGTTCGTAGCAGTCAGCGAAACGGAGCAGGGGCTGGTCCACATTTCCCAAGTAGCAAACGGTTTTGTTAAGGATATCAATGATCACTTTACCGTGGGGGCACAAGTAAAGGTAAAAGTACTCTCCATTGATGATGCAGGTAAAATCTCGCTTTCGGTTCGCGCAGCACTCCCAGCGCCTGAGCGTCCGGAACGTGAAGAACGCCGTGGTGGTGGATATCGTGGAGGCGACCGCGGAGGGAATGCAAAACGAGAAAGCGGAGCTTCTTTCGAAGACAAAATGAAAAAATGGTTGAAGCACAGCGAAGAGAACCTTGCGACAATCAACAAAAAGAACGCAAAACGCGGCTACTAAGCCTTGCGATAACTAAGAAGGACGGGATCAGCTCCCGTCCTTTTTTGCGTTTCCTATTCGAGAGGATTCCCCTCCTTTTCCCAGTATTCCATCCCGCCGAGCATCTCTTTTACTCGAAAGCCGAGAGCGGACAGTTTCGCGCAAGCCTTTGCAGCACCGTTGCAGTTGGGACCCCAGCAATAGACGACCAGGAGCTTGGTCGGGTCCAGCGCAGCCGTCGTTTCAGCGGAAATAAACGAATGAGGGAGATTCAAAGCACCGGGAACGTGACCATCCCGATACGCTTTCTCGCTGCGAGCATCCAGGATGTAAAAGCCTTCCACGCGGTTCTGGATGTCATTCCATACATCAGAGACATCTGTCTCAAGAGACAGCTTGTCGAGAAAATGAGTGCGGGCTACTTCAGGTGACGCGGCGGGTGTGTGCAATACAAGGGACATATCCAATCCTCCTCGGTACATGTGATGGTGATGCACACAGCATAACATTGAAGTAATCATCACAGTTATCTATACTATTCAATAAGGATCATTACTGATTTCTATGGGAGGAAGCGGGATGGAGCTGGTCTATTTACATACTTTTCGCGAAGTAGCCCGGTATGGGAGTTTTACACGGGCAGCAGAAGAACTGGGCTATGCTCAGCCAACGGTAACGGCACAAATGCAAAAGCTGGAGCAGTCGTATGGAGCCCCGCTATTTGAACGATACGGGCGCAAGCTGCGACTGACGCAAGCAGGAGAAGCCTTGCTGCCGTACGCACGGGAATTGATTCGTCTGTATGGGGAATCTAAAGAAGTGATCAAGCAACAGACGACAGGCCCCATTGCCATTGGGACGATTGATACACTGGCGGCGTTTTTTCTGCCACCGTATTTACAGGCTTTTTGCCAGCAATATCCTCAGGTTGATTTAGTATTGCGGACGGCTGGCGAAGCAGAAATTGTGCAACAGATCAGGGATGGTTATCTCGATTTCGGGATCATTTTCGATCGCCCTTGTACAGACCCTGAGTTAGTCACCCACGTCATTCGTGAGGAAGAATTGGTGATCGTCATGCCACCCGCTCATCGATTCACAACAGCCACTGTACTCACTGTCCATGACTTGAGCGGGGAGTCGCTTGTATTGACCGAAGAAGGCTGTACGTATCGGGGCATGCTGCTGGAGGCTTTTGGTGAGGTTGGGATGACCCAACGAATCGCCTGCCAATTCAGCAATCCGGAAGCGATCAAGCAGTGTGTACGCTGTGGTTTGGGTGTGGCATTGCTGCCGCTCATGGCGGTCAAGAGAGAGCTAACAGAAGGGGTGCTCAGAGCTATCCCGTTTCAGTCAAATAAGGCGCCGTTTTCCATTCAGCTTGTTTATCATAAAAAGAAATGGCTATCACCTTCCATGGTGGCGCTTGTGGATAC
The DNA here is from genome assembly GCF_023714195.1 of Brevibacillus sp. MER 51. NCBI lineage: Bacteria > Bacillati > Bacillota > Bacilli > Caryophanales > Paenibacillaceae > Brevibacillus > Brevibacillus sp. MER 51. The sequence goes on from NZ_JAMAUS010000008.1 coordinate 115,384, forward strand.
GATTACGAGATCACAGAGAGAGGAATCGTGAGCAGGATGCAGCTAGATACTTCACCATTTGTCGCATGTACACCTGAGGAGACAGTCCATCAGGGAGTGCGGCTCTATACCGTTAGCTACTACAGTCAAGACTTGCTGGTAAAAGCTGCATTGGCTGTGCCGGAGGTTTATTTTCAGGAGGGAGCATGTCTGCCGGCTCTCTTGTATTGCCGAGGCGGGATTAAAGGTGTAGGACGCGTCAGACCAGAGAGAATCAGTCAGATGGCTGCTTTTGGCTACGTGATTCTCGCTCCTCATTACCGTGGCAACGAAGGCGGAGAGGGCCGGGATGAATTCGGTGGGGCAGACAGGCATGATGTGTTTGCCGCATTTGAATTGCTCCGCAGCATGGAGAAGGTGGACGAGGAGCGAATCAGCGTCTACGGCTTTTCACGAGGTGGCATCATGGCCTTGTTTGCCGCAATGGAGTGCAAGGGCATTCTGTCTTGCGTCGTATGGAGTGGTGTCAGCGACATGTTTTTGACCTACGAGGAGCGGGTTGATCTGAGAAGGATGCTGCGCAGAATCATCGGTCATCCGCGAAAGCAGGAGGATGCTTACCGCTATCGGACACCTTTGTATCGGATGGACGAGATTTCTTGCCCTGTGCTGATCATACATGGAACGGAAGATGAAAATGTAGGAGTCGAGCATGCTCATAAATTGGCAGATGCGCTGACACGGGCAGGCAAACCGTATGAAAAATGGCTGGCGCAAGGGGCCAGCCATCTGTTTGTCGGGGAAGATATGGAGATGTATACGCGCAAAATGTTTGCTTGGCTGGATGCGCAAGTCTAATCTTCTTTTGGTGTAAGCGGCAGTGTAATGATGATATCCGTTCCTTTCCCCAGCTTGCTGTTCACATGTAGCTCCCCACCGTGGTTTTCGACCATTCGTCGGGAAATCGGCAGCCCCAGTCCTGTCCCATCCTCTTTTAAGGAGAAAAACGGATCGAATATCCGCACCAAATATTCTTGGGGAATGCCTTCTCCTGTGTCTCTGATATGAATATGGACAGCTTGATCATCCAGGCGGCTTTCAATGGAGAGAATGCCGCCGTCTTTCATGGCTTCAATGCTGTTTTTCATTAAATTAAGCAGGATTTGCTTTAATTGCTCGACATCGACATGAATGCGAATGCCGGGATCACAGCGATCTACGATTTCAATCCCATGCAGCATAGCCTCGGCATTCATCAAGGGAAGAATCGAATGAATGACACCGGTTAACGCAACCTCGCGATAATCGGGCTTGGATGGTTTGGAGAGCATCAGCAACTCCGTCACGATGCGGTTGACCCGTTCAATTTCCTGCAAGATTAAGGGCAAATAGTACAAATCGCGCTCTTGATTCGATAAACGCTGTTCCAAAAGCTGAATAAAGCCGTAGATAACTGTTAGTGGATTGCGAATTTCATGAGCGGCCCCCGCTGCCAGCTGACCGACCATGGCCAGCTTCTCGGATTGATTCAAGTACTCTTGAATTTGCTCCTGCTCCGTAATGTCCAAGAAGGCGACCATCCACCCGGTTTCCTGATCGTGGTGATGATTGTGCAAAGGGATGTAAGAGACCAGAGCAATGAATGGTGTGTCGTCTTTTTTGTACAAAGTCATTTTGCGATTGACGAACCAGGGAGTCGGCTCATTGCCTGTGGGTGCTTCAAAGGAATCCTTGGACGCGGGGTAGCCGTGATCGTCGAGCTTGACCAAATGCTGTGCCAACTGGTTTACATGAAGACCGACTGTCGCGTGGGAGCGAGTAATAATTCCTACAGGCAGAGAGTTTAAGATTTGCTCCCGGATGTTTTTTTCTTCGGTCAAAATTTGCCGTTGCCTTTCATCTTGTGCGAATAGATTGGCGATGCTAATCGACATTTTATTGAACTCCTGCGCCAACTCTAGGAATTCATCTTGATGGGTATAGACAATTTGCTGACCGAATGTTCCCTTCGATACTTCACGGGCTTGTTGCATCAGAGACCGGATCGGGCGCAAAAGCTCATTGCGGAAGTAAAACGTGCAGAATAGCCCAAACAAGATAGAGGCTACGGAAACCGTATACGTCAGGATCAACGAAACTTTGATGCTCTCATTCGAATTCTGAAACTCTTTATTCGTCTGATACTCCAGCTGATTGAGTGAAAAAGACAGATCTCGTTCCAACCGATCGAGCAATGGCTGTACTTCATTGGAAAGGACATAGCTAACGGCAGGAACATTCCCTGCTTGCAGCAATGGATTGATTTTGTTCAAAAAAATAAAGTCCAGTTTTGATATCGATTCAATAATGGTAAACAAGCCACTGTTCGCCTCGGTTTTGGGAAGCGAGGAAAAGCGAGCCGTATCGATCAGATTTGTATAGTACTGGTCCAGGTAAGACTCGTCGCGTGTCAATGTATACATGTTCAACGCATAGGTCTTGGTGTATATCTGGTTTTTGACTTCCAACAAGGCACTCGTTTGCGGTAAGAGGTTTTGTGTCAAATACACTTCATCAGAAGTGACCTTTGTCATTTGATAACTGAACAGGGTCGTTACGCAGCCGATGAGAAGCATCATTACGAGATAGCTGAGCATGATTTTTTTCTGAAATCCGAGATTGCTGAAAAGGGGCATGCTGATTAACCTCCATACGAGCCACGGGAAGGAATGAGATTTTGCAGTTCCCGTTCTAAATCTTCACGTACATCATCTGGAACCATGTGTCCGAATTGACTGAGACGGTTGACCCCTTCGGCAAGGCCGTACATGACTTTTCCATTGGGGAGATCCCCTTGAATAAACTGTTCCATGATGATGCGGTAGCACTGACGAACATCCTGCATCATGGAGGCCAGCACGTATTCCGGAGCGATATAGCGTTGATCGGCAATATATCCGATGGTAAATACTCCTGCCCGCTGAGCTTCTGTAATCACTTCGAGATTGAAGCTGTCGCCTGTGGTGTAGATGACATCCACCCCTTGTGAAATCATGTCGCGAGTCGTGCGAATGGCCCCCGCAATATCATTAAAATCAGGAACCTTTCCCACAACGATAGTGGTTTTAGGCGATTCCTTTTTCACTCCTTCGATAAAGCCTTCTACTTGAGTTAACTCTGTGGGCTTGTCTACCATGATGTATCCGACTTTATCCGATTTCGTCATTTTCGCGGCTAGGATACCGACAAGCTTGCCGGCAGGCTTCATATCGTAACGAATCGTCGTCTGATTTGGATGCGGAGCCTCTCCATTAAAGGAAACAAAATGTGATTTCGGATAGCGAAGCGCCACGTCTGTAAAAGGATCAGAGAAGATGAGGCCATGACCGAGTATGAGATCATAGTCGTTGGCTGCATATTTCTCAGCCACCTTTTTGATCTGCTCCGGTTTTATATTATTGGCGATTTCGAGTGAAAAGTTAAATCTTTTTTGCAGTTCTGTCATACTCTCCAGTGCACTGCTGTTCCAGCCCTGATCATAAGTGGGGCCCTCCAGCAATAGGGCGACACGCACTTTGTCAGAAGAATGGCTGCTTTTATTCATGACTTTATCGAGATGCTTCATGCTTGTAACGAATTGACTGGTAATGAGCAGAAGCAGCCCGACTACCAAACCGGTAAATAAGACGGGAAATGGCAGCAGCTTTGGCATGCGGGATTCCTCCATAGAAAAAAAGCATAATCCACTTGAAAATATAGATACACGTCATGCCTATTATATCGGTTCTCTGAGGGTTGTGCATGGAAAAAAGGGATACGGACAGGCTAAGCATATGGAGAACATATCCCCCTACCAAGAGGGAACAGAAGGGAGGCGTAGAAGCGATGGAAAACGATATGGTGGAAATCCCCCAGATTCATATTCCTGATGAGGTTACACAGGTCGATCGACCGGAGATTGGAGAGACCACTCCACACCCGAAACCAGATAGCCCTTTGGCGTCGATCGGGACAGCCGACCCCGCCAGCGACAGCGGTTCGAATGAGAGCAGCGAGCGAATCGGATTTATTTCATAATGCCGATCGGATTTGGCGCTATTCGACAAAAGAAGTCATTTTCTCTCGTGGACAAGACTTGCGATTTCTGCAAAAGTAGGAAGTAGAATAGCAAGCGAGATGCGAGGGGATAAGACTGCATGGCCCGATTGCTGATAGTAGATGACGCAGCCTTCACGAGAAGGGTGCTGACGGATATGTTAGGCGAGCAACATGAAGTTTGTGGAGAAGCGAGCAATGGTTTGGAAGCAATTGAAAAGTACAAGGAACTCAAGCCAGATATTGTGACCATGGATATTACCATGCCGCACATGCACGGGATTGAAGCCATGCGTCACATCCTGGATTTTGACTGTGATGCCAAAATTTTGATCTGCTCAGCAGTCGGGCATCGGCAGAAGGTGCTAGAAGCGATGAGGACAGGAGCGAGTGATTTCGTCGTAAAGCCTTTTCAAAAAGAGCAGATTCTCGATGCAATCGCACGACTTTTGTAAACAGGAAAAAGCAAACAGCCGCCAAATCCCGGGTGGGAGGGCGGCTGTTTTTCTGTAAGTCATGATATTTACAAGCTGATTTCTGTTCCAATGCCGTTGGCTTTCGCCCGTTCAAAGACCGTTTTGGCAACCGCTGTGTCCAAATAGGCAATCCCCACAGATTTGTACAGTGTGATTTCTTCATCGTTTTCTCGGCGAGGCTTTTTCCCAATCAGAATGTCTCCCAGCTCAGCGTGAATTTGTTCAAAGCTCCATTCTCCGCGTTCAATCGGAATGAGCAGATCGCCTGCTTCGTGCCGAGCTCCCTCCAGTGTATCCACCACAACTTTGCTGTTTTGTACGGTAGTCAAGTCGACCTCCTGCATATGAGGAAGAAAAGCACCGATGGCATTGATATGCGTACCGGGACGCAAGTGTGTTCCATCAAACAACGGGCTGGTAGCCTTGGTGCTGCAAATCACGATTTCGGCATTCGCCACCGCTTCATTGGCATCATCCATAACCGTGATTTCGCCTTGCCACTCCGGGTAGAGGGAGAGGAGTGTTTGTTTCATTTCGTCCGCTTTCTCACGAGTGCGGTTATAGAGATAAATGTTTGTCAACGCACGGACCTCCATGACGGCTTGAATCTGTCCGATCGATTGTGCCCCGCAGCCCAATACAGCGCAGCTTTGCGCATTTTCTTTTGCCAAGTACTTGGTGGCAACGCCACTGCTTGCACCTGTGCGCATAATCGTTAACAGGCTTGCGTCCATCATCGCTACATGCTGCCCTGTTTTTGCTTCGGTCAACACGATCACGCTTTGGAGGGCTTTGATATCGTGCTTGTGATTCTCGGGGAAAATGCTGATGATTTTTACCGCTACATAATCGTCCGTTTCCAAATAGGACGGCATATATAGACTGGTTGCTCCGTATTTCGGATGGTCAATGGCAGTACGAACAGGGGTGGTGACGTTCCCCAGCATATGCTCACGGAAGACCTGCTCCACATCTTCCAAGCAATCTTTCATCGTGTAAATTTGTTCAATGTTTTCACGGCTTAATACGAGCATGACATTCTTCCTTTCCATCAGGATTCGTCCAAATCCAAGTCCTTTGTTTCCTTCGTAGCAGAAACCGCAATAAGAGAAATAACCCCGGAAATGACGATGTACAAAGCGATTGGCACCCAGGAGTTAAAGGAGCTTAACAAGGCAGTAGCGATCAGTGGAGCAGTACCGCCCGCCAAAGCAGCACCGAGCTGGTAGCCGACCGTTACCCCTGTATAGCGTACATTCGTACTGAAAATCTCGGAGAACATCGTACCCAATACGGCTGTGACTGGAGCCCAGAGAATCCCGAGTCCGATGACGGTAGCGACGGTAAGCCAGAGGGCTGATTTCCATGACAGCATATAAAAGTAAGGGAATGCAAACAGCATCATCGCTATCGTTCCCGCGATATACAAAGGCTTTCTTCCCACTTTATCCGACAGTATGCCCATGTACGGAATCGCGATGGTTGTCACCAATGTGGCGATCGTCACGGCATTGAGTACCGTTATTCGGTCGTAGCCCAAGTAGTTCGTCGCGTAGGCAATAATAAACGTCGAGAAAATATAGAACGGCGCCGTCTCTACCACTTTGGCTCCGACGGCAATCAGAACGGCTTTCCAGTGGTAACGAAATGTATCTATGATGGGAACCTTCGCAATGTTCCCCGTCTTTTTTGCTTCTTGAAAAGCTGGTGTTTCATCGATGCCATTGCGAATCCAGAGTCCTAAAAAGACAAGCGCTGCACTCAACAGAAATGGAATTCGCCAGCCCCAAGACATGAATTGATCATCGGGAAGCGCACTCATTAAAGAAATGGCCAACGTGCCGAGCAGCATGCCGATCGTTACCCCCATTTGCGGGATACTTCCAAAAAAGCCGCGTCTGCCTTTGCCGGAGTACTCTACGGCGAGAAGCAATGCACCTCCCCATTCACCGCCGATCCCCAAGCCTTGAATCAAACGCATCAGCACGAGAAGAATGGGAGCCCAGATGCCAATGGCATTGTAATCAGGCAGCAAACCGATCAGGACGGTAGCGCCTCCCATCAGCGACAACGTCAAGACAAGCGTCTTTTTACGGCCGATTTTGTCCCCAATATGACTGAAGATCACGCCACCCAAGGGCCGGATGAAAAAGGGAAGACCAAATGAGAGATAAGAGAGCAGTAAGCCTACAGTTGGATCGGAAGAAGGAAAAAATAGCTTGTTGAATACGAGCGATGCCATGGTTCCATACAGAAAAAAGTCAAACCACTCAATGGAGCTGCCAATCAGACTCGCGACCAACGCTTTGTTTTGAACCTTTTTAGAAACGCCCGCTTGTGTTTGTAATGCCATCGGGTAATCCTCCTTTGTCAGTAGATATTGAAGTGTCACTTCAATTCAAGGAAGTGAAGTACTACTTCAATTTTTAAAAATAAAACGATTACAAATCTGATAATAGTAAAGATTATAAAATGCAATACAATTTCGATCAATAGTAAAAATTGATCCTTATGCTAACTTTACAGCTTTTTTCAGGAAAGAGTATGATAGACCTATCCTTTTTACGGCGAGGTATGCAAATGGAACCTACCATTGGTGTATTGATCAAATCGCTTCGTGTCGGCAAAAAGAAGACACTCAAACAAATTGCGGAAAAAACACAGCTGTCGATCAGCTTTTTGTCCCAAGTAGAGCGTGGGAAGTCTTCCATTACGCTGGAGTCATTGAAAAAAATTTCGGAAGCCTTGGGAGTGAGCCCAGGCTATTTCTTTTCGGGAGAGTCGATTGGAGGAAATGAGCGGGTGCACAGGGCGAGCAGAGCGCGATCCCAGCTTCAGCGTGCGCCATTTATGTATGAGGACCTGTCCGGTCAATTGGCAAATCCGTCGCTCGTACCGATTCTCGTCACGCTTTCACCGCACGGAGAGAAAGGCACGCCTTTTGCACATAAGGGGCAAGAGTTTATTTACGTCCTCGAGGGTGTGCTGACACTTTTGCTCGGGGAAGAGGAGCATGATTTGTTCCCTGGCGACAGCATTCACATGGAATCCTCCGTACCGCACAACTGGGTGAACCGTACAGGCGAGGTCACTAAATTCCTTTGTGTCAATTCGCATGACAGTGACAGGATTCCGACCGCTCCTCATTAATTGAGCGAGAGCGTTTAGCGAAGTCATGTTTTCTACTATAATAGAGGGACGCGTAGAAAAGAGCGGTAAAGAGGTGAAAGTGTGCCCGTAGAGCCTAACTATTTTCAACAGTATCAGCATGCTGATATCGACGAATTAGCTGATGTCATTGGTGAACTTTTGCAAAATCCGATAACGGTTGAAGATGCCGATCATAAACTGATTGCTTACAGTTCACACGGAGAAAGCACAGACGAAGCGCGCTGGTCTACCATCATGGGGCGACGGGTACCGGAAAAAGTACTGACGCGCCTCTGGAAGGACGGCGTATTCCAGGAGCTGTTAACCAAAGACGACCCCGTACACATCCCGGCCAAGGACGAAATCGGCTTGGGGAAGCGCGTGGCGATTGCCATTCGCAGAGGGAGCGACGTGCTCGGTTACATTTGGGCACAAGAGGTGAATCGACCGATTACCCAGGACGATGACGAAATTCTTCGTCAAGCAGCTCGCGTAGCTGTCTCGCGTCTCATCCAGCGGCAGGGGAAACGCAAGGCGGAGGAACAGCGACGCAAGGAATTTCTGTGGGAGCTGTTGCTGGGGAATCACAGCAGTGAGGCTGTCATTCGTCAAAAAGCAGACACCTTGCAGATGCAGCTTCCGACCTGTTATTTAATCTGTATTATTGAAGCGGCGGGAGCTCGTCTGGATCAGTACTTGTATCCGTTATTAATGCGTGACAAGCTGCTCTGGGTTGTCGACGGCTCGCAAATCATCTTGTTGATCGGTCTATCCGATGCGAAAAAAGAGAAGAGCGACGTGCTCATTCGCAAGGTGGAACAGTTCCTCGCCGACTCGCTCGGCAAGCTCGAAGCACATGTCACGGAAGGACGCCAGGTGATTGCCGGGTACGGGAGAGATTACAAGTCCTATACGGATATTGTGAAAAGCTACAGGGAAGCGCTGCATGCACTCAAGATCAAAAAGCTGTTTCCAAAGGAAAATGAAGGGATTCACGGGTACCACGAGCTTGGGATTTATCGATATTTACTACAACTGAAACAGTGGGAAGAGGAGCAGGGCTATCAGAATGAACGGCTGGAAAAGCTCAGACAGTACGATCGCGACAACCAGACCACGCTCTTGACGACATTGGAGACTTTTTTGGATGCCGCTGGCAAGGTCAACAAGACAGCAGAGCGTTTGCATATCCACATCAATACGTTGAGCTACCGACTGAGACGAATTGAAGAGATCATGCGTGTCGACCTCGACAATATGAACCAGCGGGCTGCCTTATATTTAGAGTTGAAAATAGCCAAATTAGATGGGGAACAGTAGTTTGTTTGTGAATTTTCACAAATGAAAAGACGCTAAAATTAAAGGAATCTCCAAGGAGTATGCCCGAAGATACGCTGTACAATAATAGTAACCGCAAAGAAATTGGCGTTTCCAAGGAGGACATACTTATCATGATCGTTGGAATTCCAAAAGAAATTAAAAATAATGAGAACCGCGTAGCCATAACCCCAGCAGGTGTAGCTGCTCTTGTACAAAACGGACATTCCGTTCGTGTAGAAACAAGTGCAGGGCAAGGCAGTGGTTTTACGAATGAAGATTACAAGGCAGTAGGCGCTGAGATCGTAGAAACAGCAGCAGAAGCATGGGCGTCTGACATGGTAATGAAAGTAAAAGAACCACTCCCTGCTGAATACGGATATTTCCGCGAGGGTCTGATTCTGTTCACGTATTTGCATCTCGCACCAGAGCCTGAATTGACTCGTGAATTGATCGATAAAAAAGTGATTGCAATCGCTTACGAAACCATTCAGCTAGACAATGGCGCTCTGCCTCTGCTGATGCCGATGTCTGAAGTAGCAGGCCGCATGTCTGTTCAAATCGGCGCGCAATTCCTGGAAAAGCAATACGGTGGAAAAGGCGTTCTGCTCGGTGGCGTACCAGGCGTACCAAAAGGCGAGGTCGTCGTAATCGGCGGCGGGATCGTTGGAACAAACGCTGCGAAAATGGCGCTTGGACTGGGTGCAAATGTAACCATTATCGATGTAAACGCAGACCGTCTGCGCCAACTGGATGACTTGTTCCAAGGCCGCGTTCAGACGCTGATGTCCAATTCCTTCAACATCGCAAACGCTGTAAAAAAAGCAGATTTGCTGGTAGGCGCTGTACTCATTCCAGGTGCCCGTGCTCCACGTCTGGTAACAGAAGACATGGTAAAAGAGATGTCACCTGGTTCTGTAATCGTAGACGTTGCGATTGACCAAGGCGGATCGATTGAAACGGTTGACCGCATCACGACTCATGACAAGCCAACCTATGAGAAGCACGGTGTGATTCACTACGCGGTAGCCAATATGCCTGGTGCAGTCGCTCGTACCTCTACATTGGCCCTGACCAACGTAACCGTTCCTTACGCGGTACAATTGGCGAACAAAGGCTACGCACAAGCGATTCGCGACAACAAAGCATTGGCAAAAGGCGTAAACGTCATCGACGGAAAAGTAGCTTACAAGGCTGTCGCAGATGCACATAACCTGCCGTATGCTTCTATCGAAGAAGTTTTGTTGGTGAAAAACTAGCTTTAACGGTAAATAGAAAAGAAGAAACTGCTTGTCCGAGCTTACGGCAAGCAGTTTTTTTATTTATTCACTCGGCCGAAGCGGGTCAGGGTATTTGACCGAATCCATCTTCATTTTTCCGGAATCACTTAAGTGAATATGCACCTGGATTTGGGTCAGGGAATCAGGTGTGAGCTTATTGCGCTTGCGTATTTCATACTTTCGCCAAGCCTGGTAGTCTTGTTTAAACAAAGCTTCCTCTAGGCTATATAGATCAACCCCTGCTTTGACTCCTTTTAAAAACGTCCCGCGAATTTGCTCGGCTACCTGTTCTTCGGAGCCTTTTTGTACGAAAGCAGGAGTAACCGTACTCATCAATTCACGAACAAACCCCTTAAGTCGAACATTGACCTGATAACGAGGCTGATCTCCGGTGGTAATCGGAATGATGTCCAATTTGACGTGCTCGATACGCATTGTTGCTTTGGGAATGTTGTTTTGCCTCACAACGAGGCCAGCATATTTCGTGTCAGGATTCATCCATCGAATCCCCATTAAATCACGATTGGGGAAGTAACCCTGCCAATTTCCACGATGAATGGCGTGGATGCCGTCGATGGAGAGACGAGAAATAAAACGATTATTTTCTTTCCAGGAACGTTCGTACAGCGTAATGTTTGGCAATAACACGGTGTTTGCTGGCTCCCAAAAGTCCGAGATAAACCGAAAAAATTGGATCGGCTCGATAAACGAACGCTGCTCATAAACATCCTTTGGCTGATGCAAAAGAGAGTCCAATGGAGAAAATCCGACCAAAGAATGAGAGCTTAACACTTTGTCAATTGGCTCCCGCGTTCCGAATACCCATTTCGTGTAACGAATCAGACCGTATCGATTCATAATATCATGGGAGGTGATAATGCCCTTTTGCAAGAGACGCTCATGAAATACGAGGGAGGATACAAAGCCTAGAAATACGGGCACCTGCGCGTTTTTTTGAAGGTTATCAAAGGCAGATTGAAGTGTTTTCCCTTTTCCGATCGAAATGGTCGCAGGTGGTGCTTGAAGAGTGGTTGATGACTCCTGCTTCGCGACGGTAGACAGATCGGTGGATTGGGCGTATAAAACATACTCATTGTTGACGTAATCAATGCCCATGGCAGATAAGTAGCGAAGATCCTGGATCGATTTCTGGTCCCAGCAGCCGCTAAGAAGAGTCGTTGCCAACAGCAGCATAGCAGAAGCAATCCGCATGCATTTCATTTGGGATCGCCACCCTTAGCCGATCTCGTCCGTAAAAAACCGGTCATGGACTTGAATAAAACAATGAACAGGGTGGACAAGGAGTTGGATGAACCCATCAAAATATACGATCTGCCAAAGGAGGTCAAGGTGGACAAGTAGTATACGATGGCAATCATCCCGAGGATAAAGCCGTACATGCCGATGGTTGCGGAAAGGAAGAAAACAACGAAACGAGCTACGGTAACAGCTCCGCTTAATGCCTGGTTGACCAGTGTGAAGGAGGCAACGACTGTCAGGGAGCCGATAAACAGCATCGAGGGCGATGTCAGTCCTGCACGAATGGAAGCATCCCCGATAATCAGTGCGCCGACTAATGCCAGCGTCTGCCCGACGTTTTTGGGCAAGCGGGCTCCTGCCTCGCGCAGAAATTCAAAGATAAACAAGATGATAAATAGCTCCATTGGTGCGGAAAATGGCAGCCCTTTTCGGCCTTGTGTAACGGTAGCGAGCAATTGAAAAGGAAATTGCTCTACGTTATAAGCGGACAGCGCAATCCAGAAGCCAGGCAGAAAAATCGCGATCCAAAATCCACCCAAACGCAGAATGCGTTCCAACCATACATAAGAAACCGGATACTGATCATCTTCGGGAGATTTGATGAGTTCGAGCAAGGTAACCGGTGCCACGATTGCCAAAGGTGAGCCGTCTACCAATACGACCACTTTCCCTTGCAGCAGCGTGTAAATCGCATAGTCAGGACGTCCCGTATAATCAACCAACGGAAACAGCGAATGAGTATTGTCACTGAGTAATTTCTCCAGGATAGCGCTATTCAAGATTTTTTTTGACCGACAATTGAGGAGCCTCTCGCGCATCATCTCCACGAGATCCGAAGATACTCCATCTGTGATATACAGCATCGCAACTCTCGTACGCGAGCGTGTTCCGAGAGTAAAAGGCTCATAAGCCAGGGTAATGGTTCGCATACGCTTGCGAATGAGCGCTACATTTGTGGAAAGATCCTCGACGAAGCCGTCGCGTGGACCTTTGATCGATATCTCTGTATTGGCTTCCTCAGGGCCACGTTCCGGCCGATTGGAGATATCCCAGGCGAATGGCGGGGAGTCTCCGATGAAAATCAGCAAATCTCCTGCAAACAGTCGCTCTACCCACAACTCTGGATTCGTGAAGAGCGGGAAAAGAGGCAAGGAACGCAAATCACCAATAGCCAGGAATCGCTCCAATTGCGGCAATGCCGTATCTTGTAATTGACGAACGTCTGCAAGTCCTTCGCAATAAAGCATCAATACAGGCTGGTCCTCGGTTGTGACTGTGCGCATAAAAACGACGTCCGCACAATGCGCGAATTTTTCCCGCAGTTCCTCTTCAAGGGTCATGGCCTATTCCCTCCTGTCTGGATGGCTTGCGCAGAGTAACCAGCATGAGTGCGAGAGTAATCACAACGATAATGACTAGGTAAAGCGGATAGTATACGTGCGTCAGAAATGATACGAACTGCATGTCGCTGTATGGGAGGCTGGTAAAGGCGATCATGCTTCCGCCTAGAAAAATCATCATGAATCTGCGTTCTTTTTGGGTACGGATCGTGAGTAAATCTCCCAAGAGCAGCAAGCAAATCGTGATGCGTATAAAAGCCCCAGCGAGCCATTGGAAAATAGAGAAAAACTCCATGTTCTCGATGTCTTTTCCAATCGTGAGCAGCCGCCATTGCTCAAATGCCGGAAAGCGTTGGCGCGCAGACTCTATAGGTCCAAATTCCGCAATAGCCCCTGTCAACGGACTGAGTGTCAGCAGAAGCGTGATGCCGAGCATGACCAAAAAGTGTACGAGGCGCAAGGGCTTACGTACGTGAGGTTGGAGCAATAGCAGCAGAAACATCTCTGAAATACCGCCGCCTACATAGAGCATCCCGTGAAGAAGAGGACGATACCCATGCTGGAAAAGCGGCAACAAAAGACTATAATCCTTTTTAGGAATATTGCCAAAAGCGATGAAAAATCCGAGCAAAACCACGACAGGCAACAAGATTCCTGCTGTGATTCCTACGGAGGTTATTCCCCCGATAGACGCGAGTATGCATAAACCCATTAAGGCTAATGCGGTCACCCACTCGGGTGTTCGAGGCAAGTAGTTGACGGTCGTCCATGTCTGGGTATCGATCAGATTGGTTAGGGCCATCATGTACAGGCAGACCATGATCGGGGTGAGCAACAGATGGCTGACGATTTTTCCTGAGCGTTGCGCAAGCCATTCATGCAAAGACTGTTGCTTCGTACTTCGATTAACCACAAACAGCAAGTACGCCCAGAAGGAAAAGGGGATACCGGCAATCAACACGCTCAACCAAGCATCTCTTCCGGCTTTACTCAATAAGAGGGGGATAACGGTTACGTGGTTCGTAATGCCGATCGTCAGCATCATCACCATAATGGCTTGACCAATCCCGATTTTTCCGTCCACTTTCATGAAAGACTTATCCCCCTGTGCGTGGTGGTGCTGTTAGGATTTGCCTGCTTGGCTGGAAATATGTATCACGTATAAAGGTTACATCCTCCCGAAAAAGTATGGTATTCTACTATGAGGTAAAAAGGTAGAAACGGAGTAAGGAGTGCAGCCGATGTATCAGCTCATAAGAAAATATCTGTTCCAGCAAGATGCGGAAGAGATTCACGAAAAGACAATTGGTGCCTTAAGGCTGGTGGAGGATTCTGCTCCAGGCAAAAGCATCCTGAAGATGATCTATCAGGTAAAAGACCAGCGGTTGGAGAATAAGCTGTGGGGAATGACGTTTCCGAATCCAGTCGGACTTGCAGCCGGTTTTGATAAAAATGCAGAAGTTTACCATGCGTTGGGTGCCCTTGGTTTTGGATTTGTGGAAATCGGGACATTGACGCCGCAGGGGCAGCCAGGCAATCCGAAGCCCCGATTGTTCCGATTGCCGGAACATCAAGCTGTCATTAACCGAATGGGCTTCAACAATCACGGTGCGTATTTGGCTTCCCAGCATTTGGTTGATTACGCATACTCAGATGTTCCGATTGGGATTAACATTGGGAAAAACAAAGTAACGCCGAATGAAGAAGCGGCCGTCGACTATAGCAAATGTATGGACATGCTCTATGCATACGGTCACTATTTCGTCATTAACATCAGCTCTCCGAATACCCCGAATCTGCGTGACTTGCAGGAAACAGAGAGCTTGCGTCATTTGGTGCGTGCAGTAAGGGAAAAGGCAACCGAAATGGAAGCGCGTTCCATCAAGAAAAAGCCGATTTTGCTGAAAGTAGCGCCAGACATGTCAGATGAGCACATGCGCGATGTAGTTCACGCTGCTGTAGAAGAAGGCATTTCCGGAATTATTGCTACCAATACGACACTGTCACGCGAGGCGGTTTCCGGACATCGATTTGCCGAAGAAGCGGGCGGCTTGAGCGGAAGACCTCTTACAGAGCGTTCCACGGCTTGGGTGAAGGAGATTTATCAAGAAGTAGGAGATAAGGTACCAATTATTGGTGTCGGCGGTATTTATAACGGGGAAGACGCCTACGCGAAAATCCGGGCAGGAGCTAGTCTCGTTCAGGTGTATACAGGGATGATTTATCAGGGCCCAGGTATCGCCAAGCAAATCAACAAAAAACTGCTCAAGCTCATGCAACGCGATGGTTTTAAACATATTAGCGAAGTAATTGGCGTAGACGCAAAAGAATAGATAGAACAAAGTACGCATAGGTCGATGGCTCCGTTTATAGCGGGTCTTCTGCTTATGCGTTTTTGCTTATATTCTTCCGATTTATGTAGGGATCCGGTATAATGATGTGGGACAAACATGAATTGTCAGTCAATTGCATATAGTCGGCGTTAGGTGCCTTTATGTGACGCATAAAGGGTAACAGGGAATCGGGTGAAAGTCCCGAGCGGTCCCGCCACTGTAACCAGGGAGCTCTCTTTGAGAAGGAAACCACTCATTTTCGTATGGGGAAGGACAAGGAGCGCATGGATCTGGAAGCCAGGAGACCTACCTAGTAGCCACACCCACAGAACCTTCGCGGAAAGGAGCGGTGAATACGAGGCAATGAGGCTGTCTAGTCAGTCTGTTGTTTTGTGTGCACATCTCGTCCATTGATGGATGGGATTTTTTTGTTTGGAGGAAAGAACGAAAGTGAGTGAAGGAGGAATGAACATGAATCGATCTCGTCTCGTATCTACTTGTCTGATGATCGCGGGCTTCGTCCTGTATTTTTTGCTCAATGAACCTGAGACAGGGCACGCGATGCACATCATGGAAGGGTATTTGCCTTTATCCTGGGCCTTATTTTGGTGGGCTGTCTTCTTGCCGTTTTTTATTCTTGGGATTCGCTCGATTAACAAAATTGTAAAAGAACATCCCGAAATGAAGCTCCTTATTGGCGTTGCAGGAGCGTTTGCCTTTGTTTTATCTGCACTGAAAATCCCTTCGGTTACAGGCAGCAGCTCTCACCCGACTGGAACGGGCCTCGGTGCCATTATGTTTGGGCCTTTTGCGATGTCTGTGCTAGGGAGCATGGTGCTCTTGTTTCAAGCCCTGCTATTGGCTCATGGAGGTTTGACTACGCTGGGGGCAAATGCTGTATCCATGGCAGTAGTAGGACCAATGGTGGCATACGGAATCTATCAGTTGATCATGAAAGTGGCAGGAAGCCAGCGACTGGCGGTTTTTGCGGCGGCGGCTTTGGCTGATCTCGCTACCTATGTAGTGACTTCGCTTCAACTGGCACTCGCATTTCCAGCTGAATCTGGCGGAGTGTTGGCCTCGTTTGCCAAATTCGCAGGAATTTTTGCATTCACGCAAGTACCGCTCGCTATTAGTGAAGGTCTGTTGACCGTTCTTGTTTGGAACTGGTTGTTATCTTACAACGCAAAAGAGCTTACACAGCTTCGTTTGCTCAAACGGGAGGAATCGCTGTGAAAAAAGGATGGAACTGGCTTTTACTCTTTGGAGTAATCGTACTGGCTATTGTCCCGCTGTTGCTGGTGCAGGATTCGGAATTTGGCGGCGCAGATGGCGTGGCAGAGGAAGCGATCAAGGAAATCGCCCCGAACTACGAACCGTGGTTCCAGCCGCTGATAGAGCCGCCAGGGGGAGAGACGGAGAGTCTATTGTTTGCGGTGCAGGCGGCGTTGGGAGCGGGAGTGGTTGGCTACGCCGTGGGCTTGTACAAAGGCCGGTTGGATAAGCGGAAAAAATGAACGGTCTGCAGCTTGATTCTCTCTCTTATCAAAACAGGCTGAAACGTCTGCCGCCTGCTCATAAGCTATTACTGGCGAGCGCATTGTTACTGCTCGTCCTGGTAGGACATGTATGGATGCAGATGGCTGTCGCTGTGTGGATGACGGTATGGGTAGTGGTGTATGCCCGGATTCCTGTCCGTATCTATTTTACCTTTATGATCGTGTCGCTCTCATTTTTCGCTGCAGGGCTTCCTGCTCTACTGGTTGAAGGGGCGAGAGCAGGAGAAGTGCAGGTCCAGGTCGCGGCAGCATGGGAGCTTGGTACTTATGTACTCTATGTGCCGATGTCGTCCTTCAGTAAAGCTTGGATCTTGTTTTGGCGTACCATGGCGAGCTTATCCTGCTTTGCTTTCATTTTGTTTACCGTGCCGTTTGCTGAAATTTTGCAGGTGCTTCGCCGGCTACGTATGCCTGTCCTTGTAACTGACTTATTAATGATCATGTATCGGTTTATTTTTGTATTGGTAACGATTTCTCATCAGCTCTGGATTGCCCAACGTTCGCGCGGAGGTCATCGCGGCTTCCGAGCGACGCTTCGGGATGCAGGGGTTCTCGTCGCTCAATTGTTTGTCAGAGCAATGCGCAAATACGAAGCCTTGCACAAAGGAATGGCGGCTAGGGGCTTTGGGGAGAGCATGCAGGTGCTCTCGTTTCATACCCATGCCCGCTCACGCCGCTATGAGTGGGAGGCAATCGCAGGCTGTATGCTGCTGGTGCTGCTTGAGTGGTGGACAGGAGGTTGGCGGTTATGACATCACGGTTGTTGGAGTTCATCGATTTGCAGTACACGTATCCGGGAGGGCGGGGACCTGTCCTGTCAGGGCTGTCCTTATGGATTCCTGAGGGGAAGAAATGTGTTCTTTTGGGACGGAATGGCTGTGGGAAGTCGACTTTGTTCTTGCATGGAAACGGAATCATCGAGCCACAGCAGGGACAAGTGCTGTGGAAAGGAAAACCGCTTGTCTACAAACGAGCCGCATTGCAAGAGATGACGCAAAAGGTGGGCTTGGTCTTTCAAGATCCCGAGCATCAGCTGATCGCAAGCACGGTCGCAGAAGATATATCCTACGGTTTATGCAATCAGAAGCTGCCTGTGGAAGTAATCCGGGCAAAGGTAGAAAAGGTGCTGGATGCATTCGGGTTGAGAGAGCTGGCAGAAACTCCGATTCATCATTTGAGCCTGGGACAAAAACGGCGGCTGGCGCTCGCGGGGGTCATGGTCATGGAGCCAGAGCTTTTGCTATTGGACGAGCCTACTGCGTATTTGGATCGCTATCAGACCAAAAATTTGCTGAGGGAGCTCGATGCCATTCACCGGCAAGGAACAACTGTTTTGATGGCAACACACGATATGGATATTGCCTTTGAATGGGCCGAGTGGATTTGCATCATGGATGCAGGCAGGCTTGTGTTCGCGGGAGATCCGCAGGAGGCATTGGAAAACAGAGCCATGCTGGAGAGTCTTCATCTGGGTATGCCGTTGCTCGTTGATGTGTGGGAGGCACTGCCTGAGCAGTGGAAGCGCGAGTTGGGCGGACATATTCCGCGTTCGGTCGATGAACTGCGTGAAATGCTCCGCGTTCAGCGGGTGTGGTGAATGGAGTGTGCGCTTTCGGGTAAGCTAACCCCAAAAAGCCATGGAGGTACACAGTATGGAACATGACTCTGTCTCGAGTTCATCTGTCCCAAATCATCAGGAAAAAGGAGTCCCTCGCCAAGTAAAGGATGAATTGATGTATCAGGTGTTGGAGAAAGACATGACCACCGCTGAACAGGAAAAGAAGATAAAGGATGATTACCTAAAAGGAAAGGCGTAAATTTGCGCCAAGAAGCCCTTCTCGCCACAAAAAGGCGCGAAGGGCTTTTTTTACATGGAATGATCCCCGTACCCACCCTCGTCTGTCAGACAAAATCAACACACGGTAGTTACAATACCAAGTACGCATTACTCATGTCACAATACTGGGCGTTTTATGTGAGAGAGGGATTTGAACCCTCAGGGTTGCCCCTTGACCCGACCAATGAGTTTTCAACATTAACCCTGTTGAATGGGGACGTGTTCGCCTTTTGCAGACAGACTACCGACTTCCATGTCTCTTACGTCAGGTTTCTTGCAGCTCCGTTAACCAGTTGAATTGTTGAATGCTTGCATCCAGTTCCCGGTACTGCTTGGACAGCTCGTCGACTTGCTTTTGCAACTGGGCAATATTAACAGTCGGGCAAATCTTGACCTCCGAACGGCTGTAGCGATCATGCTTGACTGTAGCTGCTTTGATCAGGTCGGCCAGCTGATTGCGTTTTGAACCGAGAACATCACGTTTGGTTAATGCATCGGAGAGCGTCATTGTTTCGTTAAAGCGGCAAGACGCATTGGTTCGATTGATTTGCTGAACAATACGCTCGAGCTGGTCAAACAACTGATACAGCTCAGATAAGAGATCGTCAGGATTTTCTGGAGGCTGTTCGCCTTCCTGGACCTTTGCGCTGCGGTGCAAGCGGTCCCCTAACTGTTCGATTCGCTTTTGATAATCGGCACGAATGATTAACGCTTCCGCGAGTTTCACAACCGTAACCCCCTAAACCAATCTGATAGTTTATACGCTTGTTTGTTTGATTGGTTGTGGTTAAAAAAATAAAATATGGGAAAACTTGAATTCCGCTGAAAAAGTAAGAAGATTTGTGCGGATTTTGTAGGGATATGTCATTTCATCACGAATAACGTAAAGAAGGCACTTACTTACAATGGGAGAAGTGATGAGGTTGTGATTTCAACTTTGAATAAGACGCTATGCGTTCAGCAACTCGTAGAAAAGTTAAGAGACAAGCAGCTTCTTCATGTACCAATCGCTGATCTTCGAGAATCCAATAAAGCGTTGTATGAATACGTCAATGAGCTCAATGACTCGATTGCGATCATTCCGACCACGATTAATTCTGTCATTACAGGCGTCATCCGCTTCCAGGAAGGGTATTTTATTACCTTGGGCATGCTCATCTGGAAAGACGCCAACAAAAAAGGGGCATTCAAAGAAGGGACGTTTCTTTTTTATAAGCATGACGCTCATGATTCGATTGAGGATTGCGTTCATATTACCAATTCCATCGAGAATCACAATCTGATGGAAAGTCTATTCTTTGCGTGCTGCGAGAGCAAGGATGGCGATTCCGTGCTTTCCTATTCGCATATCGAGCATGCGATCACATACGGAGAGCTGTATCGTGATATGAAGACCAAAATCAAAAAAGGGTTTGCGTAATGAGGGAAACTTTACATCCCAAGTTTTGGATGATATACTACTGGGAATTTATAAAATATTCCAATTGAAGAGGAGTTTTCCTACTTGATGATTAGGAAGTAACGTCTTGCCATTCACCAGTTGGCCCGACCCCCTCCACGTAAATGGTTTTGTTTTCCCACAAATAAAAACCACTTACAAGCAAATGGAGGAATATCACGATGAGTAAACCTGAAATGAATGTTGCCTTAGTAATTGGTCCAGATACGGATCTGGATAGCCAAGCAATCCGAAATACACTTGAGTATTTTGGAGCTCGAGTCTTTACGTACTGGATTGGTCGACCAAGCGATTTGATTGATGTATTGAATGGCACCGACCTTTACCCAAATACCGATATGATTGTTCTGAATTTCCATGGAGATGAGGGTAGCCTCATTATGCCAGAGCTAGGCGAGGACGTTTACGAGGAAGGAGAACCAAAGGGTGACTTTGGCTCTGACGAGGTTAGACGTTTTGCCAAGCTGGATGGAAAAATCGTGTTAGGTAACGGATGCTCGCTTGGTGATCCCGAATTAGCGAAGGCCTTTCTGGACAGTGGTTGCCATACGTATATCGGGCCAGATGATTACCCGGACGGAAATTCTGCGCTGATGTTCGCCCTGCGCTTTTTCTACGAGGTAATTCAAAACAAGAAAAGCGTGGAAGCAGCTTTTCGAATTGCAAAGGCAACGGATGAAGAAACCGGGATGTATCAGCTTTATGTAAAAGAGTAATGGAAACGCAAAGAGAGCCTTGTACGAGGCTCTTTTTGTGTCGAGAATTGTCAGGTTGTTATTCTTGTTGGCAGTCATATTTTGGATTATGGTAGGAGAGACTCATTTCAATTATGGGGGTATTTTTTTTGAAAAAATTGGCTTTTTTCATAGTGGCTTTCGCCATCATGTTGGCTGGATGTAGCTCAGGGCAATCAACAGAAACGGCAGCATCTTCGCCAACAACGCCAACAGGTACGGTACCAGCAACAACGCCAGCGACGCCAACTGGCACGGCTCCAGCTGAGGCAACCGCGCCAGCAACACCAGCAGCAGAATCGAATGCTCCTGCAACGACAGAGAAAGCAACGATCACGAAGAGTGAATTTGAACAGATTGAAAATGGGATGAGCTTTGAGGAAGTAAAAAAAATAGTGGGCGGGGAAGGCGAACTGCTTGCTGAGGTTGGGAAAGAGGGAGAGGAAGGACACACAATCGTCTACATGTACGAGGGCGAAGGGACGATTGGAGCAAATGCGAATTTTTCTTTCCGAGGCGGAATTCTGCAAGTGAAATCGCAAATCGGACTGCAATAGGATGAAAAAGGGCGCAGGCAAATGCTTGCGTCCTTTTTGTTTAGTAGGTCATGGTACAGGCAAATCATGAGAAAAGCGCATACAGTAGTGTGTCTAAGGAAAGGGGGAGACAGAATGGGTTTCTTTGATGGCTTTGATGACTTTGCTCTGATCCTGGTCCTTTTCGTTTTGCTGGTAATTGTCGGTTGTGATTGTTAGGGAAACAAAGTAATGCAAAGGGACATACAATCCCTTTGCATTATTCATTTACGAATGGAGGGGAGGGTGAAAAGTGGCTAGAAAAATCCATGGTTTTACCCCTGAGTTTTCTGACTGGCTCAAGTCAAATAAGGTCTCGGTCAGAAAGCTGCAAAAAAATCCTGAATCCCTTGGCCAGTACTATCAAGAGTGGGCAAAAACAAGCCGTAAGACGAGAAAAGAGTCCCGACCGCCAAGGGTTTCCAATCTAAACCTTGATATGGACACCATTTTAAATGGTGTACGCATAGCAAACGAGGTATTCAGAACGTTCCAAGGAACAAATGGGATTGGAAGTATGTTTAAAAGGTTCATGTAGTGGATTACAAATCTTGTCGAGAGTTATTCCAGCAATCCCAGCTCTTGGTAAACCTTGCTGGACACGACACCGTTCGGTATTAATTTTCGATCCCGTTGAAATTTCTTTAGAGCTGCAGTTGTCGAGGATCGAAACTTCCCATCGCATATTCCGTGATAATAACCAGCGCTCTTTAATCGGGATTGAATGAGCTGTACATCTCCACCAACGTCTCCCTCGGCCAAATCTCTAGGATCGTGGCTCGGGTCCCCCAATACATGACCATAAATCGTTACTTTTGTTCCGAGTGGAATCATCGTGAACAGTTCAATGACGTCGTTGTTTCGCATGCGGATACAACCATGGCTCAAATGCTGTCCGATGGAGTGTGGCTTGTTTGTGCCGTGGATGCCATAAATTCCCCAAGGGACGTTTAAACCTAACCATCGTGGACCGAATGAGGGTCCCCAATCTTTTCCTTTGGAAATGATTTTGTATTCTCCAACTGGTGTAGGGGTAGAAGGATTACCAACGGCAACGGGATACGTTTTTACTGTTTTTCCATGCTTTTTGACAATTAACTTGTGTTTTCTGGGATAAACCTCAATTGTAATAATCCCTTGGCCGCTTATGATTGGTAACGAATGCTCGGCGTAAACGACGTTTTGACCGATTTCGATTTCTGCAGGAAAGCTTACGGTTAGGAGAAGAATTGCAGCAAAACAAATGAGCAAGTGAGTTATCGTTCGATTCACCATTGTCAACGTTCATCCGATCATCTGTTTTTTTCACAGTACAACTTTAATTTGTGAATGGAAACAGCATTTTATTCGGGAGAAAATAAAAGCCCTCCTCATCAGAGAAGGGCTGTTTCTTTGCTTATAGGTCGTAATACAGTTCATACTCTTTCGGATTCACTGTCCGCTCGACTTGCTCAATCTCACCGCGCTTTTGTGCAATCCAGCCTTCGATTACTTCTTTTGTGAAGACATTCCCTTCGAGCAAGAAATCATGGTCTTGTTCGAGTGCTACAAGTGCTTCTGCGAGAGAACCGGGAGCGCTCTTGATCTCATGTTTTTCCGCATCGGACAAGTCGTAGATGTTTTTATCCATTGGTCCAAAGCCCAGTTCGCGCGGGTCGAGCTTGCGCTTGATGCCATCGAGGCCAGCCATCAGCATGGCGGCAAATGCCAAGTACGGGTTAGCAGTAGAGTCCGGGGTGCGGAACTCAACGCGGGACGCTTTTGGCGTAACGGCAGCAATCGGAATCCGAACGGCAGCAGAGCGATTGCCTTTGGAGAAGACGAGATTCACTGGTGCTTCATAGCCCGGAACGAGTCTCTTGAACGAGTTGGTGCTCGGATTCGTCAAAGCGATTAACGCAGGTGCGTGGTGCAAAATACCACCAATGTAGTGCAGCGCAGTCTCACTCAGGTTTGCGTAACCGCCTTGCTCGTAGAACAATGGGGTGTCGCCGTTAAACAGACTTTGGTGAACATGCATTCCAGATCCGTTGTCACCAACGATTGGTTTTGGCATGAAAGTAGCCGTTTTTCCGTGTTTCGCAGCTACATTGCGCACGATGTATTTGAACAACAATAGATTGTCTGCTGTACGAGTCAGTGTATCGAAGCGGAAATTGATCTCACCCTGACCGGCTGTTGCCACCTCATGGTGATGGCGCTCGACATGCAAGCCGCATTTTGTCATCAACGTACACATTTCATTGCGGATATCCATTTGGGAGTCGGTTGGTTGAACAGGGAAGTATCCGCCCTTGTTGCGTACTTTGTATCCGAGGTTTTGTCCTTCTTTCCCTGTGTTCCAGTAAGCTTCTTCTGAATCGATGTGGAAGAAGGAGCCAGACGGACCAGAGGCATAGCGTACATTGTCAAAGAGGAAGAATTCGGATTCTGGGCCAAAATAAGCAGCGGTAGCGAGGCCGGATTGTTGCAGATAGGCTTCGGCCTTGAGCGCAATGCCGCGAGGATCGCGTGTGTAGACGGTGTTGTCTGGATTGACGATGTTGCAGATGATATTCATGGTTTTGGCTTCTACGAAAGGATCGATGAAGGCGGTTGCCGGATCGGGCATCGCTACCATGTCGCTTTCTTCAATGGACTTGTAGCCGATTAGACTGGAGCCGTCAAATGCGACGCCATTGCGGAATGTTCCTTCGTCTACCGCGTAGGCAGGAACGGTGACATGGTGTTGGCGGCCGAGCAGGTCAACGATGCGAAAATCTACATATTCCACTTTTTCTGCGTCAATTGTGGACAAGACTGTTTTCATATCCAAGATGATTCACTCCATTCACGAATTAAAGTTAAGAATTCACTATCAACGTTCGGTTTTTCCTTGGTTTCTATATTCCGAATTATATCGACAATTATTATTGTTCGTCAAGAGGTTTTCTTACGTTGAATGTTAAGTTTTATAACATTATATTGCGGGGTTTAGAAATTGGTTACTTTCTAATAAAATGTAGACAAATCAAGACTTATAAACGCGGAGGCGATATAGATGAAGGTTCTCGTGCTGGGAGCGGGGGGCATTGGCGGTTATTTTGGTGGCAGGCTGGTTGAATCGGGAGTAGATGTAACGTTTCTTGTGCGCGAGCGTAGATACAAACAACTGCAGGAGCGAGGCTTGCGCATTCAGAGCATTCATGGAGATTTGCTTTTGGAGCAGCCACAACTGATTCAAGCAGGAGAGAAAGCGGGACCATTTGATGTTGTGCTTTTGTCCAACAAAGCTTACACGCTGGAAGATAGCGTGGATGCCATTGCTCCGTACGTAGGCGAGGACACAGTCGTCATTCCGCTGCTGAACGGAATCGCGCATATGGAACTTTTGTGGAATCGTTTTGGCCGGGATCGCGTGCTCGGGGGTCTTTGTTTTATTGAGACGACGCTAAATGCGGATGGGGATGTCGTGCAGACAAGTCCTATTCATGATGCGGTTTTCGGTGAGTGGGAAGGCGGCAAAAGTGAGCGTGTAGAGCTATTGGAGCAAGCCTTTTCCAAGATCAACGGAACGATGCGTGCAAGCACAAATATTCAACGGGAAGCCTGGCACAAATACTTGTTTATTGCGACATTTTCCGGAATTACCACACTGATGAATTCCGCTGTTGGACCGATCCGGGAATCGGCTTGGGGTGTAGAGCTGACACGTCAGCTTGCAGACGAAATCGCTTCTGTCATGAACGCTTTGGAGGCACCAATTAAGCCGGATATCGTCGACAAACAGATGGAGACTTTCCAAAATCAGCGTCCTCAAACGAAATCGTCCATGCTGCGTGATATGGAAAAAGGTCTTCCGGTGGAAGCGGATCATCTTCAAGGCTATCTCTTGGAGCGAGCGGAACAAAAAGGCTTGTCCACGCCGCTTTTAAAAGTTGTCTACAATAATCTGAAGGTTTACGAACAGAAGCGTGCAGGAGACAAATAAGGTATAATACGGGGTGAAATGTCTTTTGCTCACGCATTATAAAAAGTAGGAGGGGTAAAGATGGAAGTCATCAAGATTTCCCCCCGTGGATATTGTTACGGTGTAGTCGATGCCATGGTCTTGGCACTGCGAACAGCGCAAAACTTTGACTTGCCCCGCCCGATTCATATTTTGGGCATGATCGTACACAATGCTCACGTCGTTGAGGCGTTTGAAAAACAAGGGATAAAAACTTTGGATGGAGAGGATCGGCTGGCTCTCTTGGATCAGGTTCATGAGGGGACGGTAATCTTCACTGCCCATGGCGTGTCTCCTGAGGTGCGCAAGAAAGCACGCGAAAAAGGCTTGACTGTCGTCGACGCGACTTGCCCGGATGTAACGAAAACACATGATTTGATCCGCGAAAAAGTAGCGGAAGGCTACCATGTGCTCTACATCGGGAAAAAAGGACATCCAGAGCCAGAGGGCGCTATGGGGATCGCGCCAGATCACGTACATCTGGTTCAAAAGCTGGAAGAACTGGATGCGCTCGACCTGCCAACAGACAAGCTGATCGTTACGAACCAGACGACGATGAGCCAATGGGATGTCAAGCATCTGATGGACGCCATTCTTAAGCGTTTTCCAGGCGTGGAAGTGCATAATGAAATTTGTCTCGCTACGCAGGTTCGTCAGGAAGCTGTAGCGGAGCAAGTGGGAGAAGCAGATTTGTGCATCGTCGTAGGCGATCCGCGCAGCAACAATTCTAATCGTTTGGCACAGGTCTCGGAAGAAATCGCGAATGTTCCGTCGTACCGAATCGCTGATTTGTCTGAGCTGGACATTGAATGGCTGCGTGGAAAGAAAAATGTTGCGGTTACTTCTGGTGCTTCGACGCCGACTCCATTGACGAAGGAAGTCATCTCCTTCCTGGAGCAGTTCGATGAGTTCAACCCGACTACATGGGACAAAAAGCGGACCGTCAACATGGCGAAAATATTGCCGACGGTAAAATAAATCATGTAGGCATACCTTGTGTTATGTTTTCTTACACGGTTAATTAACCTCAAAATAGGAGAGTTATATGCCAGAATCACACTCCGGTTTCGGGCTGGGGGGCGCAAAAGGCAGATACGCTAGTCTTTGCGCCCTTTATCTTTTTATTTACTACGGGCTTGGTGCTTTTGCTCCTCTCATTACGCAATACTACGAATCCATCCATCTAACTGGGACTCAAATCGGTCTCATCAGTGCAGTCGCGCCGATCATTTCCATTGTGGCACAGCCGATGTGGGGTATGATCTGTGATCGCTATCAAATTCGCAAAACTGTGCTGATTCTGACATTGACCATCACCGGGCTGGTGGGACTTCTCTTTACGGGTGTCTCTACCTTTGTCTACGTCTTCTTGCTCTACATCCTGTTGTCGTTTTTTCAAAGTGCCGTCGTGCCCATCTCAGATAGCTTGGCTCTCGGTTATGCCAAGGGACATGGCATTCAGTTCGGCGACATTCGCTTGTGGGGAGCAATCGGCTTTGCGCTAGCGGCATTTATCACCGGTCTTCTCGTTGAGCAGTGGGGGCCACATGTTCTTTTTTACTCGTTTTGCTTGGCGTTTCTGATTGCCATTCTGTTTCTTCAGAAGGTTCCGGAAGAAGTGACAGAGGCTTCGCGGTTTCGTGTCAGTATGCTTGCGGGGATAAGGGATTTGGCGCGAATTCCGCGATTTGCGTTGTTTTTGATTTCATCATTTTGCATGATGGGCTCTGTCAATGCCAATAATATTTGGTTTTCCCTGTTTTATCAGGATATCGGAGGGACTATTGCCGGGATCGGTCTAGCCTTCTTGTTGTTTGCAGGCAGTGAGGCTCCTTTTATGAAGCTGGCGGGTTATATTGTCCGCAGGTGGGGACTGGAGTTGACGCTCTTGCTATCGGCGATTTTTTGCGCGATGCGCTGGTTCTGGTACAGCTCCGCTCCGAGTACCACTGCTGTGATTACGATGTTCTTTGTGCAGGGGATTTCAGTGGGCTTTTATTTGGCAACGGCAGCCCAATTTGTGCGCGAAAATACGCCCGCATCCCTTCAGGTGACGGCACTGGCCATCTTCTTTTCAGTGGGAGGCGGGCTTGGTTCGATGTTTTGCAATTTGGTAGCGGGGTGGATCAAAGATTCGTTTTCGGTGCTAGCCATTTATTTGTTTTTTGGAATCATCACCGCGATCGGGATCATTCCTCTGCTCATAATAAAATTCGGACGGTGGAAGCAAATCTCACCAGACGAAGAGGTGCAAGCTAGTCAATGACGAGCATGCCTTGGAACCCTGTTTCCGGATAGCCCGGTGCGTCTGATACGAAATAATACCGACCACGTTTGGCGGCTGAAAACTGTAAGAGAGTCGATTGAGTCGGCTTTAATTCTGTGGATGTAAGGTTTAGATCACGAATGGATAGATTGTGAGGGCGTGTATCGGTGTTGACGATCATCAACGAGACTCGCTCTCCTTCGTGCGCAGTCAATTGATTGGGCAAAAAGCCAGCGCTAGAAATCGTAACGGTATGTGTCCGCGTCGCGACAGCGTACGAAGCCGGCAGGCGATGGTGATGATGTGTCCAAAGTAGCGTTAATGTCACGGCCAGAGCGATGATTGGATAACGAAGCTGCCGATACCAGTGACGAGACATTTTGCTTTCAACTCCTTTGAGGACAATAGCATGGGAAGTTACTATTATCCTGTCCCCGGAGTGAGGGGGATAAACACTTTTTCCCTATTCGATTGAAGTTTCGGGTATGGTCTATTTCTTACGATTAATTAACGTTGAAAAAAATACGGAGTCACATACTTCCCCGGAGCTGTCCCAAGCAGAAGCAGCCCAAATCGGTGTCAAAAAACTGGCGTACTATTTGCCAAGACAAATCACACAGCTTGCAATGGAGGGCGCGGCGGTGGAAGACTCAGGGAGCATTAGCGGAGAGTCACAAGTATAAGGTGTGGGTGGAATAGTCCCTCACTGGAACTGCTTTATGTTTGGCCAGAAATAAACGGAAAACGGACCCCAGCACCCTATCTGGTGTACCAGGTGAAACAAGCAACCGGGCTGTCTATTTGTTCAAGACCATCTCAACTTTTTGGGTGGTCTTGTTTTTTTGTGTGAGTAGAAGGAATTTAATGCATATTACTTTGTCACACATAGTAATATCTGTTATGCTATAGCTGCGAGGTGAACGAAATGAGTGACAGCATTATCAGCAGTGACATTATCCGCGGTCATATCGATACAATTATTCTCCGTGTCCTGTGTGATGGCGATAACTATGGATACGAAATCATCAAAGCCATTTTCAAAAACAGCGGCGGGCGATACGAACTGAAAGAGCCTTCCCTGTATACCAGCCTGAAAAGATTAGAGTCACACAAGCTGATCGCTTCATACTGGGGAGATGAGAGCCAGGGGGGCAGACGCAAATATTATCAGGTGACAGAAACAGGGAGAAAAGCGTACGAAAAATCGCTGGCATCCTGGAAATTGGCCAAAGAATTGATTGACCAGCTAATCGAAAGGCGGGGCGAAGTGTGATGGAGAGTTTGCAGCACCATGTCGATCAATTGTTTCAAAAATATAGAGGAAGTAAACAAATCGAGGAGCTCAAGTGGGAAGTATTGAGCAATTTGGAGGCAAAGGTCGCCGACTTAGTTGCAGATGGGCTATCGATGGGTGAAGCGGTGAGAAAAGCAAAGGCTAATCTGCCATCGATTGATTCGATTGTCGGAGAACGCCGTAAAGTATACATGCTTCCACTTCTGCAAGAGTTGTTGCAGCTCGGATTGCTGTACGGACTCATTGCCTGGATTGTGACTATGCCCTTGCGAATCTGGGGAAAGGGTATCTTTTTGAACTATGGTCTGTTTGCGATTTGTATGCTCATCGGGATCGTCTATTTGGTTTTGCTAAGGTTCACCCCACCTGCCTCCTCTCGTCAATTGACTAGCATGAATGTGCAATTTGCCTTTTTGTTGCGAAAAACGGGCTGGATGCTGTGGGCGCTTTATATTGTCGGGACACTCGTGTTTACGACTGCGCTCTATTTTGGCAGTAATCTATGGTTTTCAACGCCAGTGAATCTTACTGGACCATATCAATTCGCGAACATTGCTGTAGCGTATGCGCTGCCTTTTCTCTCCATCCTCATACCGCTGTGGCTCCAGACCATTCCGCGACTTATTTTAAAATACGATGCAGGGGAAGGTGATCTCCATGCGAAATAAAATCATACTTGCTTTGGTTCTCATCGGGGTTGTCCTGTTCATGGCCATTCAGATCATGATTATTCCTCAGAACGAAGCGCAATCCGAGCAATATCAATTGGCTCAGCAAAGCCCGCTGACTCACGATTTGGAATCCATTTTGCCATACAAAAACAAGTACATGGGCGCAACTTCGAATCTGGTCATGTTCAATCATCTGCCGTTAAGTGATTTTAAGCGGACCTTTCAGCTCCGTCCGGAGAAGTTTACGATTGAGATCCATTACGAGGACAAGACGACCGATATCGAGGCGAAATTGTTCAAGCAAGCGATACTGTATAATTCTTTGGCAGCCTTTGCGTTGGTAGACAATTTGCAAACTGTCGAATATCGTTTTGCAGATACTACAATTGTTGCCACACGAGGTGCCATACAAGGCCTCTTCGGTGAGGATTTGGCATCGCTTTTGACAAAAGAAAAGTGGCGTACAGGTGTACAGGACAAGTTGCGGGATGATCAATTTGTTGAAGAGGGTATGGTGGAAATAGAGAGTACATAGTAAAAGAGGTAAAACGGAAGAGGAGAAATGAACGATGGTAACAGAATCTTACTTGGGCTTTTCATTCGGATAAAAGAAAAAAGGGGCGAGCCTGTTACTCGTCCCTTTTGCTTTTAGATAAATACATGTAGCAACAAATAGATGGATGCAGCGAGCAAGGCAGAGATCGGCAGCGTAATAAACCAGGTGATCACGATGCGTTTGGCAACGCCCCAATTGACGCTTTTCAGCCGTTTGGCTGCACCGACCCCCATGATCCCGGAAGAGATGACATGGGTAGAGCTCACAGGCAATCCTAACTGCGTAAAGGTAAAAATGATCGAAGACGAGGTGAGATCGGCAGTGGCTCCGTTAATCGGTTCAATCTTGGTGATTTTGCCCCCCACCGTCTTGATGATTTTCCAGCCTCCGATAGAGGTTCCCAAGCCCATCGCGAGGGCACAAATGAATTGCACCCAGAAAGGAATCGTGCTTGTATCCGCATGCAGGTCAGCGGCTACGAGAGCGAACACGATAATGCCCATCGCTTTTTGTGCGTCGTTCGTTCCGTGTGTAAAGGATTGCAGGGCCGCCGTGAAAATCTGAAAGAAGCGAAATCCCCGGTTGACCTTGGAAGGGGGAACCATGATCCGACTGAAAATGAAATAAACCAAATTCATCATAAGGTAAGCGGCAACCAACGCGATAACCGGTGACACAATAAGTGCCTGGAAGATTTTCAAAAAACCAGCCCAGTTGATTTGCGCGCTCCCTGCGGAAGCGAGGACTGCCCCTACGAGTGAGCCGATGAGAGCGTGAGACGAGCTACTGGGGATACCGTACCACCACGTAATCAAATTCCAAAGGATCGCAGCCAAGAGAGCAGCCATGACCACAAGCACACCGAATTCCAGCTTGGCTGGATCGGCGATATCTCCACCGATCGTTTTGGCGACCCCGGTAAACGTCAGGGCACCGATAAAATTCATGATAGCCGCCAGGCCAATGGCAATCTTAGGAGGGAGAGCTTTGGTGGATACGGTGGTTGCGATGGCATTGGCAGTATCGTGAAACCCGTTGATGAAATCAAAGAAGACAGCCAAAATGATAACGGCAATAACGAGGGGAAGGCTCGTATACATGAAAGTAGGTCTCCTTGTTTAAGAGTTGCCCATGATCACGGATTCCATCGCATCCGCGACATCCTCGCAATGATCCATGACATCTTCGAGCACTTCGTAAACCTCTTTGAGCTGCATAATGTGAATCGGATCGCTTGAGGTTTTGAACAATTGCCGGATGCTGCCTCGCACCAATTCATCCCCTTCACTCTCCAAATCGTTAATGCGGATGATGTACTCCTTCATAGCGGACAACTTTTGCTTTTGGAGCAGTTCGATGGCGAGAAGAATTTGCTTGGTAGCTTCTTCGATGAGTTGACCGAATCGCACCATCGTTTGATCTGGTTCCATAATGTCGTACATATAGAGCCGCGAAGCGCAAAACTCCAATCCGTCCAGCACATCATCCAGCTTGACGGCAAGGTCCAGAACGTCCTCGCGCTCGATGGCGGTAATAAATGTCTTGTTGATTTGCACGATGATTTCATGGATGAGCTTGTCGCCCTTTGTTTCGTACTCCTTCATCTCTGTAGCAAAGGTTTTGACTGTCTCTAATGAAGTTATTTTGTATTCATTAAAATAGATCGCCGTCTGATGCACATTTTTCGCAATCTCATACAAGTCATCCAAGAGTGCATCCGATTTGGTAAAAAGCATTAAACAAACCTCCACTTCAAAACCCGAATAGGAGTATTTTGAGTGGAGGGGATGGGGATTATTCACTTTTTCATGAACTCTTTACGAGATGAGTAATTGGGCTGCCATATAGACGGCCACTCCCCACATAATCACGGCTGAAACCATATTCAGGCCACGCTGCAATTTTCCAGACCGGTCCAATCGTCCTGCCGTACGACCAGCTACAGAAAGGCCAAAAAACCAGATGCAGGATACGAGGATGCAAGCAATCGTAAAACCCCATTTTTCTGTTCCGGTGTAGCTCAGTGAGCTGGTACCAATCACCCCGATCGTGTCGAGAATCGCATGCGGATTCAACAAAGAGACAGAGGCAGCAAACATGATTTGCTTTTTGGCGGAAAAGCGCTTTTTCTCTCCAGCCTCCGTATTCGGACGGCTACGCCACGTTAAATATCCCATGTACACCAAAAAGAAGAAGCCGACCACATACAGAACCGTTTTCAGCCATGTGACTGTCAATACGACCAAAGAAACTCCTAATACCGCCAATAAAATGAGCAGGGTATCGCAGAGTGCCGCAGTCAGTACAACGGGCATGGCGCGAAGTAATGTAGGTTGTAGAGCCCCCTGATTAAAAACGAAAACATTTTGTGCGCCGAGCGGTAAAATAAGTCCAAAAGCAAGCACAAAACCGTGCAAAATCGCTTCCAGCATGATCATTTCCTCCCCGTTTCTCTCTCGATGCAAAGACCATTTGCATTACTGTCATTATTCATGGTTGTGAATCCGTTGTCTCCAGCCAATTGGTTTACATCCAAACCAACCAATTTGTACAATGATAAGACGAGGGGGAATGTGCCTGTGCTGACGATAGACTGGAAGCCTGACAAATCATCAGATATACCGATCTACGTGCAGATCGTGGCTTATATGAAGGGGAAAATAGCAGGCGGAGAGTGGCCGAT
The DNA here is from genome assembly GCF_023714195.1 of Brevibacillus sp. MER 51. Classification (NCBI taxonomy): domain Bacteria; kingdom Bacillati; phylum Bacillota; class Bacilli; order Caryophanales; family Paenibacillaceae; genus Brevibacillus; species Brevibacillus sp. MER 51. The sequence continues at coordinate 148,215 of NZ_JAMAUS010000008.1, forward strand.
CAATAGTAAATTGCCAACACAAAGAGCATTGGCGCAAGCCTTTGATGTAAACCGCAGCACGGTAGTGACGGCTTTGGAAGAGCTAAAAGCGGATGGTTTCATTGAAGCAACAGTAGGCAGTGGCTCCGTCGTTAGCAACAATACATGGTCCTTATTGACAACCGTACCACCACCAAATTGGCTTGGCTACGTTCAGGCAGGAACTCATCTCCCCAATTCGCCGACGATTCAGGATATCAATCGTTATGAGCCAGACCCGAGGTACATTCGTTTGGGGACTGGTGAGCTGTCGCCGAGCTTGATTCCTGTTGCGGAGATGGAAGAGGTCATGGCTAGCTTGCAGGGCAAAATGACTCAGCTCGGATATTCGGAGCCAAAAGGGCTGTTGCCTTTGCGCCAGGCGATCAGCAATCATTTGCGGAGCAGGGGGATCGAAGCTTCACCGGCATCTATTTTAGTCGTGTCGGGAGCCCTTCAAGCCTTGCAGTTGATATCGATTGGCATCCTTCACCGTGGATCTGCCATCTTGCTCGAACAGCCTTCGTATTTATTCTCGCTGCCTTTGTTTCAATCATCGGGAATGCGGCTGGTTGGTGTACCGATGGATGCGGAAGGAATCTCTCCCCAAGTGCTAACGAGACAAAAACAGGCGCATAACGCGGCGCTTCTCTATACAATTTCGGCTTACCACAATCCGACAGGAATTAGTATGTCAGAGAACCGAAGGGAGCAGGTGTTGGCGGCATGTGAGCGGGAGAGACTGCCAGTGTTGGAAGACGATGTTTACGGAGAATTGTGGTTAGATGAGCCGGGACCATTGCCGTTGAAGGCGAGGGATCAGAGCGGGTTGGTGTTGTATTTGGGCAGCTTGTCCAAAACACTCAGTCCGGGACTGCGGATTGGCTGGATTGTAGGTCCTGAGCCTGTCATTGAACGCCTTGCGGATGTGAAAATGCAGACGGATTACGGAGCGAGTGCTATTTCCCAATGGGTGGCGACAGAATGGCTCACAAGCGATAGATATTCCCGGCATCTGGATCAGCTTAGAGCAGCTCTGCAACATCGAAGGGACAGGATGTGCGAATGCCTTGCTCGCTGGTTTGGCGATTTGGCAGATTGGCGTATGCCGCATGGTGGTTTTTATATTTGGCTGCGTCTGCATCAGGCGGTTTCCATGCGCAAGCTTTTTACGGAAGCACTGGCAAAAGGGGTTCTGTTAAATCCCGGCTTTGTTTATGATCAGACGGATAGTCATCATCTTCGCTTGTCCTACGTGTACGCAGAGGAAGCAGATATGGAAAAGGCGCTATTTGTAATATCGCAGCTCCTGCGTGGAAAGGGATAAAAGAAAGAAGACACCTGCTTGGGTCAGGTGTCTGGCTGCTGTTTAATGATAAGGGAACTGGGTGGAGTACCCGCTAAACTGCTGATAAGCTTGCTGAAGTTGTTGCTGCTCGGCAGCCTCCAGCTTGTACCATCCCTTTTGAAACATGAGATTGAAAGCATCGCGGGCTGATTGATGGGTTTCATTCAGAATTTGCAGCATGTCATCATAAAGCTGTTGGTGGCTGGCTTCACGAACGGCAATGTTAAAGTTATCTGTCAAGTATTTGCAGGTAGCCAAACAATCGTTGAGATAATCACGATCGTTCATTTGCGGACCTTTTACTTGTGGCAGCTGACCGGATTGCGGATTGGCGATCTGATTTTGGTTTGGCATCCCGATTCCTCCCTTACTGCATTTGTTGTTGCTGTTGTGATTGCTGTTGCTGGGACTGCATCTGCGGAATGGTCGCCATCACTGCGGTGTTGTTGTTTTGCAGGTGACTCAGCAGCTTTTGGTAGTGTCGCTGGTGCATTTGTCCTTGCTGTTCCAGACATTGCTTGACCTGGGGATCAGTAGCTTGCTGTGCAAAAGCATGCAGCTTTTTGAAAGCGATCAGTTCCCATGACAAAGCATCCTTGAGATAGCTCAAGTCCTTTGTCGAAATGACCTTCGGCGGTTCGGGAATCGGAGCTTGTGTAAAGGGCTTGGAAGACAGGATGGATGGCATCGGGTTGCTCCTTTCAGATGGAATCATGTATAGGATGAGCAACAAGTCAGGATGTAACCCCTGAGGATTGCAGCCAAAAAAAATCCGGTCGCAAAGGACCGGATTAGGCTAGCTCCAGCGAAGAAACGACAATGTCGATTCTGGCGGGAGCGATATTGAGACAATATTGAGCTTCTTTGTACAACGTAGATTGAAGGGCATGGATAAGTGCTGGAATATTTGTCATGTAAGGCAGTTTAAGAGCAATCGAAACCTGAAACCGAGGCAAATCCTCAAAGCTGGAGACGATCTTGACCACATGATGGACCTCGTCAAACTGGTCACAGGTCGCTTCCACGATTTTTCGCAACACCTGAGGATGAATCATGATGCGTCCACCTGAAAACGGAGGATGAACCACGGTTGTTTCCCCAATGACTTCTTTTTTCGAGCTGAAAATCTGTTGGGCTGAAGAGATGAGGCGCTGAAGGAAATCTTTTTCTACTTCCACACGCGGAATCGGTATCGTGTGCTTGCCCATTGTTTCCCGAATGTAGCGGGCAGCCTCGATTTCCTGCGGAGGCTTGATGGATTCAATCGGGATGAAGTCCACCTGAAAAGGCAAATGCAGCGCTTCGACGATACGACCAATCATCCGCTGCGAAGTTCCTAACACGAGTAGTCGGCTTGGTTGAATCTGGCCAAGACTTCGCCGTACTTCTTCAGCATGCTCCGTATAATGAAAAATTGCTCGTTTGACCGCCTGAATTTTTGTCTTCTCATATTTGGCAGAGGTTCCGGCCACCTTGCGTCCCTGGTAAATCAGGATGCCATCATCAATAATGGCGTCGATGTTCATTCGGTGAGCAAGTTCTAATGCACTGGTGCTTTTTCCTGTTCCACTGGTGCCGTACAAGGCGTAAATTTCCATGGGACCTCCTTCGTCATTTCTCTCGATTATGCTTGATCTTTTTTATTATACATGACAAGAAGGGGGGACAAAACGACTTTACTGGTATTGTGCCCCCATCTCCCGCGATCTTTCGGCAGCACGCAAGATGGCTGCAGTAACGGCCTCCTGAAACTGATAGGCCTCCAATACTTCCAGTCCTGCCTGAGTCGTTCCACCCGGACTCGTTACTTTTTGGCGGAGAATAGAAGGCTCTTCGCGTGTATCGAGCAGCATATGTGCCGCCCCAATCACGGTTTGCAGCGTCAATTGGCGTGCCATTTCCCGATCCAGTCCCGCTGTGGCACCCGCCCCCATCATGGCTTCTACCAAATAGTAAATATAAGCAGGACCGCTTCCAGACAATCCAGTAATGATGTCCAGCTCTTCCTCGGCGACTTCATATACAGTACCAATTGCTTCGAAAAGCTTGGTAGCCAGCTCGCGATGCTCTTCCTGGACAAACGGATTCACGCACAGTCCGGTAGCGGACAAACCAACGGCAGACGATGTATTGGGCATCGTGCGGATGATCGGGCACTCTGCGCCGAGCCACTCTCCGATCAAGCTGGTGGAGACGCCAGCGACCACTGAAATGATCAATTGGTCGGAACGAACGACCCCACGCAAATCCTGCAAAGCCTCTGCTGTATCCTTCGGCTTGATGGCCAAAATCAAAATATCGGAAGAACGGACTACTTCAAATTTGTCCTGGGTAGCAGTTACCCCGTAGTCATTTGCCAACTGCTCCAAACGCTCCATGTTGTTGCGGTTGGTGACAGAGATACGCTCAGAAGGGAGTAAGCCTTTCTTTACGATACCGGAAAGCATGGCCTCCACGATCGAGCCTGCACCGAGAAAACCGATCCGCCCTTCTGTAATCGCTGTTGCTTGGTTACTCATGGTGATTCCCTCCCTTTTGACTATCGGATTTGACCGTTGCCGCGTACGACATACTTGTAAGAAGTGAGCGCTGACAAGCCCATTGGCCCACGAGCGTGAAGCTTTTGCGTGCTGATGCCGATCTCAGCACCGAAGCCGAATTCTCCCCCATCTGTAAAGCGGGTAGAGGCGTTGTGATAAACCGCTGTGGCATCGATCGCAGTCAAAAACTGACGCGCAGCGACTTCATCTTCCGTTACGATTGCCTCGGAATGGCCGGAAGTATGCGCTGTAATATGTTCAATGGCCTCGCTCAGGCTATCGACAGTGCGAACCGCCAGAATCAGAGAAGAGTATTCCGTATCCCAGTCTTCTGATGTTGCATGGTGCAACTGAGAGGCCAGGTCGGAATGCAGCTCTATCGTACGCTCACAAACGCGGAGCTCAACACCCTTCGCCAGGAGCTTTTGGAGCAAGGCACGTTGATTTTCCTGTGGCCAACTGCGGTGAACGAGTAGTGTTTCGGCAGCATTGCATACGGCAGGCCGACTTGTTTTGGCATTGATCACGATGTTTTCAGCCATTTCATAGTGAGCCGCCTCATCCACATAAATGTGGCAATTGCCGACGCCTGTTTCGAGTACGGGAACACTTGCGATTTGCAGAACCCGCTGGATCAGTCCTGCGCCACCCCGAGGGATGATGACATCGACGAGACCATTGGCGGTGCACAAGTAATCGACTGAGGCATGCTCGGCAAAAGGCAAGTACTGCACCGCTTCCGCGTCAAGTCCGGTCGCAGTAAGCGCCTGACGAATGCTGGTCACCAACGCGAGGTTGCTGTGAACAGCGCTGTGGCTGCCGCGCAAGACGATCGCATTGCCTGTTTTGATGGCGATAGCTGCTGCGTCAACGGTGACGTTCGGTCTGGCTTCGTACACCATTCCAATGACGCCGAGAGGGACGCGGATTTGTTCGATGAAAAGTCCGTTTGGCCGGGTCCATGAGTCCATCCGTTCCCCGACCGGATCATCGAGAGATACCAGCTGCGCCAGGCTATCTACTAGCTGTGCCATTCGCTCCGGCGTCAACAGGAGACGATCCAGGTAGGAGGCAGGCTGACCGTCTGCTTCCGCTATGGCGATGTCCTTGGCGTTTTCGGAGAGAATGACGGCCTCATCAGCGAGCAACTGGTTGCCGATTGCGACGAGTACCTCGTCTTTTTCTTTGCGTGAGAGTATTGCCATTTTTCGTGAAGCCTGTTTGGCCAGGCTTATTTGTGTGTGCACTTTTTCCTTCAAGTTTTCCATCGTTTCTCCAACTCCTATCTTTCTATCTACATGGATTCGATTAGATGACAGGTGTCCATTCATCCCGATGTATAACAGTACCGCTGTGTCGCGTTACGTTATCAGGGGAAAGAAAGTCACTTAGCTGTGCTGCAGTGAATCTGCTGATGCCGCGACCAATCAACGTACCCTCACAGTAAACCTCGATAACCTCACCTTGCTCGAACATGCCGGATACATCGCGGACACCTGCCAAGAGCAAGCTTTTGCTGTTTTCCAAAATCGCTTCTGCTGCACCGCTATCCACCGTAATTTTTCCGCGGGTAGGGGAGTGAAGCGCAATCCATTGCTTGCGTGTAGGAACGCCGTTCGTTGCAGGTGCTTCTGGATGATAGTTGACATAGGTGCCATTCCCGTTGCCAGTAAGGACATCTAGTAAATCAGTGGGATTCGTCAATTTTCCGATAAAGCCGGGAATTCCTAATGATTGGGCGGTTTTGGCTGCGATCAGCTTGGAGCGCATACCGCCTGTTCCCAGTTGGGAAGCTCCGCCTGCAAGGGCCTCGATTTCGTCCGTCACACATTCGAGCCAGCCCATGTGTTTGGCATCCGCATGATAACGCGGGTCTTTGTCATACAGGCCATTCGTATCAGTCAGGATCATGTACAAATCGGCATGGATGAGACCAGCGACGAGTGCGCCCAGCATATCATTGTCGCCGAAAGTCAATTCCGCTACGGATACCGTGTCGTTTTCATTGATGATTGGCAAAATGTTTTTATCTAAAAGCAGTGACAGCGTGGAGAATGCGTGCTGATACCGTTCCTTGTGAGAAAAGTCACCGCGTGTGAGCAAGATTTGCGCCACGCTGAAGTTATGGGCGCCGAACATTTGTGTATAGGTTTGCATCAACAAGCTTTGCCCGATGGCTGCCGCTGCCTGCTTGGCTGCCAAGGATCGCGGTCGCTGCTGGTAGCCGAGACTTTGATAGCCGCTGGCGACAGCTCCCGAGGAGACCAAGACAACCTGATGACCCGCTTCGCGCAACTGGCTGATAGCAGAGACGAGCAGCGACATTTTCGCCGGATCAACACCGCCTGTAGCTGCTGCAATCGAACTGCTCCCCACCTTTACTACCAAACGCAACTTACCCTTTTTCATGTTCAAAACCCCCTTCTTGCATACAAAACGGTCATGACCGTTTTGTTGACCGCAAGCGGTCGCATCCACCTTTATGAAAAACGTCGAGACGTTTTTCACAGAAAAAAGCCCTCTCGTCTCTTTGATAAGGACGAAAGGGCTTGAAGACCTCACGCGGTACCACCTTATTTGACGTTTTGGACTGAAGGCATACTTCAGCCATGAAACGCCCGGCTCTCTTTCTTTGATAACAGGTGAAAGAAACCTGTCCAGGTCTTCCCTGGATGCTCTGGGGTGGGTTCAAACCGATTCAAGGACGAAACCTCTCAGCCGGTGGATTTCGCTCTCTGGACCTGAAGGGCGGTTTTACTATTCCCCGTCATTGCCGCTCACTATGTGCTTATTAATTCACTATTATTCGCTGGGTCCATAAGAAATGTCAAGAGGCTTATTGAAATTGTTCATTCCCATAAGCGCCCATCCGTGATTTGATTTCGAACCGTTTCGTCTTTTGATCGCGTACGAGTCGGTAGCGCAGCGTGCGGTCAGAAGCAAAGGAGGAATCGGTTACATCTTCCACAGTTACACTGAGTTCTCCATTGTTTTTTTGAACAGTCGTGTTTCGTACAGAGATCAAAGTCGGATAGTCGACGCGTGGGATAGCTACGTATACTTTTTCCCTCACCAGCTTGGTTGTCATGTTGTCGTACATGGCTTCTGCCAGTGGACGGCTCCAAAAACGACCGAAGTACCCCGTTATCTTGTCTTTACTGTCGAAGCGCTTAGGCAATTCCCGAAAGACGAGACCATCCTCAATCACAGATTTGCCCTTCGCATTGTCCGCAGCAGCGTAATATACATTTTCCAGCTGATGCTCGGCTTGTTTCAAAAAAAGGACGACATCCATCTTGTTGTCGCCAAGCTTTTGGATGGCAGACTGCTTGGCAGGCTTACTTTGTGTTTTGGCCTTGGTTTTTGCCTGCTGATCCTGCTTTACTTGCGTCAGGCATCCTGTGACGAGTAAAGAAAGAGCGAGAATAAACATCCAATTTTTCCAGTTAACTTTCATGGCGCACCTCACTTGGGAGCAGTGGTTTAACGTTAGCGTGTGTGTCAAAAAAGACAAATAGCCTAGTAAATATATGGATAGGGGTTGTCTGACTCTCGGATTATGTCTATCATGGAGAGAGTTGGACAGATCGAACGATTGAGGTGGAATATATGTTTGGGTTTGGCAAAAAAGCAAAAAAACCGGACGGTATTGATGTGTTGATTATCAAAACCGATGAAGCGAAAAATCGCAACTTTTATCAGGTTGCTTTTCCGAGCGTGGTAGCGAATGATATTTTGTCCATGCTGCAAAAATTGGAGAAATCAAAAATGAACAAGCCAGAATTCCTGGGGGAAATCGGCGGTTTCCGTATCGTGACCCACTTGGAAGCCTTGACTGGTTTTGTAATTTTGGATGATGCGGATACGGAAGGACAACCGGTACAGATTCAAGATTTTGCAAACATGCTGCTTCGTCGTTTGGAAGCGCTGGAAGAAAGTGGCAAATTTGGCGAAAACGAAGATTTAGCATTCATCATGGGCGAATTGACTATGCTGCGTGATGGTAGCTTTGTACCACAAAACTAATCATGGGAGCTGTTGGGATAACCGACGGCTCTTTTTCTATTCCCGCTGGTTACAGGCCTTATGGCAGGAGGCCTAGTCGTCCTCGCCAGTTTTTCGCTAGGGACATCCATGTTAGGGACCGCTCTTGGGATTATCGTCCTGTTCACCCTCATCAACATTTTCTTATCTCGGCTGCTTGTGACCAAGGGACCAGGCTGTCAGAGCAGATTGAAGGATAGTCAGCGCATAGAGAAAAAGGATATAATTGGGCCGCTCATACAAAGTGCGGCTCTTTTTCATTTATTTTGAAAAAGTATAACAAAGTTCGGTCTTCCTCCCGATACAAGAAAAGGAGAGATCAGACCCAGGAAAATAGACCAATATGGCAGGAATGGATGCTACTGGGGACGAATTACCAAAAAAAGGGAGTAAGGAAACGATCATGAAAAGAAAGGAGTCATCGTAAGTCATGGTAAAGCGTTTTGCTATCGTTTTTCTCTTGGCACTGCTAGTGGTGCAAAGCGTTTTTTCAGGGAGTGCGAATGCGGCTGCGCCTGGTATGTATACGGACATACAGGGACATTGGGCACATGAGCAGATCGACAAAATGGCGGATTTGGGCATCGTAAAGAGACAGGGATATCAGCCTTTTTACCCAAACAAGCCAGTTACTCGAGGCGAAGCTTTGGCTATGCTCAATCGCGTATTTGAAACCGTATACGGACCGATAGAAAAGCCAGTACGCATGCCAAACCTGGATCATCGCTATCTACTCCGGGGGGAAGTAGAGCAACTGCTGAGCAATCTAAAGACCATGATGAAAATCGAAACGGACGATCTGGGCAAGTTTGATCCAGGAGACCGGATGCTGTACTATCTATATTTGGCTGAAACCGGACACTTGATGAAAAAGCAAGAAAAGGAAAATCCGGACTGGTGGATGTCCAGTGGCGGGATGCAGTGGCCACTGACAAGAGAAGAGGCCAGCTTGATCATGTTTCATATGCTCGCACCACAAAAATTCCGAACGGCCAATATAAAACCACAAGATACAGTCTCTTTCTTTAACAGCTATTATGAATGGAAGCGCGACCGATTCTATCGGGATACATATTCGCCATACCCACTGGCGATCCGGGAATTCAATCTGTTTCTGACGGACAAGAACTTTTCTCCGAACAAGATCCTGACGCGTGCAGAATACATCGTTGTGATGGATCGACTGATTGATTATTACCGGACGGATGTAGCTTTGCAGTTCCGTGGTTCACCTGCGAATCAGCAGCACATCGCGCAGGTGTATTTACGAGCTGCGAATTTGGCGTACGAAACCAAAAATCAGAAACAGCTGTCTTCACTCTTTACAGACGATGCGATAAAAAGCATGGCAAAGCTGGAGCAAGTCCCTGCATACAACGGACCGGTAAAAGTATCGGTCAAGGCAGACGAAAACAATTCGAAAACCCTCTGGGTGATTGCTCATTATCAAGACCCGAAAAACGGAGACTTCCAGATTGAATACCGATTGGAAGAAGACGCGTCCAACGCTTACGGACGCAAGATTACAGCGCTGATTTATTCGCAGAAGTAGCACAGAAAAGGGGCACTGGACAACCGTGTGCCCTTTTTCATTTCTTTCGTGAAGTGACGATTGCAACTGACAGAATTTTCGATTACAATAAAAACTGAACGGTGATTCAGTTGGTGGGAGCGTAGCATCTCCGGGCTTGTAAGACAGCCAAAACGTGGGATGTCATTTTTTAACCCACATACTGAATGAGCATTCATTCAACACAAGACATGTGTTGAGGCACACAGGAATATCTATGAAGAAAGTAGAAGTTTTAAAAATGCTCTGCTAGTCTGAATATTAGGTATTCACTGTTGCGAGGCCATTCTTTTGACCATGAATAAGCCATGACTAGGGTTTTAAAAAGGAGGATTTGGAGATGGAACGCAAAATTCGCAAGGCGGCAGTTCTGGGTTCAGGCGTCATGGGCGCCGGGATCGCAGCACACTTAGCCAACGTCGGTATTCCCACTTATTTACTGGACATCGTGCCGCGTGAATTGACAGCAGATGAGAGTAAAAAAGGACTTTCTTTGTCTGATAGCGTGGTGAAAAACAGGATAGCACAAGCGGGCCGTGACCGACTTTTGAAGGAGAAGCCGGCGCCGCTCTACGATAAAAAGAACATCGATCTGATTACGGTTGGTAACTTCGAAGACCATCTTACTTGCTTGAGCGAGGTCGATTGGATTATTGAGGTAGTTGTCGAGAACATCGAGGTGAAGAAAAGCGTCTTCGCTACGGTAGAAGCGCATCGCAAGCCGGGAACCATCGTGTCTTCCAATACGTCTGGGGTTTCTATCAACGAAATGGCAGAGGGACGCTCTGATGACTTCCGCAAGCATTTCCTTGGCACGCACTTTTTTAACCCACCGCGTTACTTGAAACTGTTGGAACTGATCCCGGGTCTTGATACAGACCCCCAAGTCATCTCTTTCATGAAGCATTTTGGTGAGCACGTGCTCGGAAAAGGAATGGTCGTTTGCAAGGACACGCCTAACTTCATCGCCAATCGCATCGGTACATATGGGTTGCAGGTGTCGATCCACGAAATGGTGCGACTGGGGCTTGGAGTAGATGAGGTAGACGCATTGACAGGTCCGGTCATCGGCCGTCCCAAAAGCGCGACTTTCCGCACACTCGATGTCGTCGGACTGGATACGTACGTGCATGTGGCGGGGAACGTCAGGAACAAAAGCACGGATGAGCAGGAGCGCTCCGTTTTTGAAGTGCCAGAATTTGTTTTGCAAATGGTGGAGAAAAGATGGATCGGGCAAAAGGCAGGTCAAGGCTTTTTCAAGCAGGTGAAAACGGAGAAAGGCAAAGAGATTTTGGCACTGTCGGTTGACACGCTGGAATACCGTCCAAGTGTGAGGCCGAAGTTCCCTTCCCTGGAAGCGGCCAAAACAGCCAAGACTTTGCCTGAGAAGTTGAGAGCGCTCGCATATGGCAAGGACAAGGGCAGTGAGTTTGTCTGGAATGTCTTCAAAAAGGTACTGCTGTACTCTGCGGAAAAGGCTTATGAGATCGCTGACGATATCGTCTCTGTTGACCAGGCCATGAAGTGGGGCTTCGGGTGGGAAATGGGGCCGTTTGAAACATGGGATGCCATTGGTCTCGAAAAATCAGTGGCAAAAATGCGTGAAGAAAACGAGAAGATTCCGGCACTTGTCGAGGAGCTGCTCGCGAGCGGGAAAACTTCCTTTTATCAAAAAGAGCAAGGGAAGCGCAGCGTGTTTTCCATCGGAGGCACATATAAGGACATCGAAGAGAGCAAGGAAAACATCAACTTGGCAGCCCTTAAGGAACAAGGCAAGCTGATCAAGAAAAATGCGGGTGCCGCTTTGATTGATTTGGGCGATGGAGTCGCATGTCTGGAATTCACCTCCCCGCACAATGCACTCGGGATGGATGTCTTGCACATGGCAAGTCAGGCCGCAGAGGAAGTGCAGAAAAACTTCGCCGGTCTGGTCATCGGTAATCAAGGCAAAAACTTCTGCGTCGGGATGAATCTCGCAATGGCGTTGATGGAAGCACAGGATGAGAATTGGCTGGAGCTCGATATGCTTGTCACGAACTTCCACAAAACCGCACGGGCACTGCGCTATATGCATCGTCCAGTCGTTGCAGCACCGTTCGGCATGACGCTGGGCGGCGGTGTGGAGGTGGTCTACCTCGCGGATCGTGTGCAGGTATCGGCAGAGACGTATCTCGGACTGGTAGAGGTGGGAGTAGGACTTCTGCCAGGTGGCGGAGGAACGAAGGAGATGCTGTTCCGAGCAATGGAAAACCTTCCGGAGGGAGGCAGCATGCCAGTTGATCCGTTCCCGTTCGTTGCGAAGGCGTTTGAAGCCATTGCCATGGCAAAGGTATCTACGAGTGGTCAGGAAGCCATCAATCTGGGGTACCTGCGACCGACTGACCGCATCAGCGTGAATGCTGATCATCTGCTATACGATGCGAAGCAACTGGTGCTTACGATGGATAAAGAAGGCTACACACCGCCTGCGCCACGCAAAATTCGCGTTATCGGCGAAACGGGTTATGCGAACCTGCGCCAAAATATTTACGCCATGAAAAAGAGTGGATATATTTCAGACCATGATGAGCTGATCGCAAGCAAAGTTGCCTATGTTATGTCCGGTGGTAACGTGCCAGCGGGTACAGAAGTGACAGAGAGCTACATTCTCGAGCTGGAAAAGCAAGCGTTCCTCGAACTGATCAAGACGCCGAAAAGCCAGCAACGTATGCAGCACATGCTGACTAAAAACAAGCCTTTGCGTAACTAGGGAGAGGGAGGGATAACGATGAGAGAAGCAGTTATTGTCGCGGGCGCCCGCACCGCTATCGGTAAATCGAAAAAAGGAAGTCTCAAGGATTTTCACCCAGTCGATATGGGAGCCGCAGTTGTAAGCGACCTGTTGCGCCGCGTTCCACAGCTCGATCCGGCTGATATCGAGGATATCATCATGGGGACGGCTGTACCGGAAGCTGAGCAAGGCATGAATATGGCTCGCTTGATCGGACTGCGTGCCGGATTGCCGACCAATGTATCGGGGATCACGATCAATCGCTTTTGTTCCTCCGGTTTACAGACGATTGCTTACGCTGCTCAGCAGATCATGGTCGGCAGCTCCGATGTGATTGTCGCTGGCGGGGTGGAGAGCATGAGTCTGGTGCCGATGCTCGGTCACAAAATCGCACTCAACCCGACTCTCGTAGAAACGAAGCCGGAAGCGTATATGAGCATGGGGCATACGGCTGAAGAAGTGGCGAAGAGGTACAACATTTCTCGTGAGGATCAGGATGCTTTTGCTCTGCGAAGCCATCAGCGTGCGACGGCTGCGATTGCTTCAGGGAAATTCAAGGATGAAATCGTACCATTGACAATCAAGCAGCATTTTGTGGATGAAGCAGGCAAGCTTCACGTCCAGGAACGTGTTTTCGACAAGGATGAAGGAGCACGCGCGGACACGACGATGGAGGCACTCGCCAAACTGAGACCAGTCTTTCACGTGCAAGGCAGCGTAACAGCAGGAAACTCCTCGCAAACGAGCGACGGTGCGGCAGCAGTTCTCGTGATGTCTGCCGAAAAAGCAGCCGAGCTGGGTGTCGAGCCGATTGCCAAGTTCCGTTCCTTTACGGTTGGCGGCGTAGACCCTGATGTCATGGGGATTGGTCCAGTTGTTGCGATTCCAAAAGCATTGAAGCTGGCGGGGATCAGCTTGGAGGATGTCGATCTGTTTGAGCTAAACGAAGCGTTTGCTTCTCAATCGATTGCCGTCATTCGCGAGCTGGGACTCGATCCTGAAAAGGTCAATGTAAATGGTGGAGCTATCGCATTAGGGCATCCACTCGGTTGCAGTGGTGCCAAGCTGACCGTCCAGCTTTTGAATGAAATGAAGCGCAGAGGCGGCAAATACGGAGTCGTTACGATGTGTATCGGCGGGGGAATGGGAGCCGCTGGCGTTTTTGAGATGATCTAATTTTAAAATAAGGAGAGGGATAGTAATGGCAGAAACAAAAGATTTGATCCGCGGTGGAAGCTTTTTGATCGATGCAGGTTCAGCTGATGATGTATTCGTGCCAGAAGAGTACACCGAAGAGCAAAAGATGATTGCCAAGACGACGGAGGATTTCGTCAACAATGAAGTTCGTCCTCATCTGGAAGAGCTTGAAAACCACCAATTTGATATTTCGGTTCGGCTGTTGAAGGAAGCAGGGGAGCTCGGTTTGTTGGCTGGTGACGTTCCGGAGAAATACGAGGGATTGGGGCTGGATAAAGTCAGCACTGCACTCGTCACAGAGAAGTTCTCGCTGGCTCGCGGCTTTGCGCTCAGCTACGGCGCCCATGTCGGTATCGGGTCACTGCCAATCGTGTACTTCGGAAACGAGGAGCAGAAACAGCGTTATCTGCCTGATCTGGCGTCTGGAAAACGAATCGCTGCCTACTGCTTGACAGAGCCAGGCTCTGGCTCAGATGCATTGGGAGCGAAAACGACAGCGACGCTCTCCGCAGATGGCACGCACTATATTCTCAACGGAGAGAAGCAATGGATCACGAATGCTGGCTTTGCTGATGTGTTCATCGTATACGCGAAAATTGATGGCGAGAAATTTACTGCCTTTATCGTCGAGCGCACATTCCCAGGTGTTTCGTTTGGACCGGAAGAGAAGAAAATGGGGATCAAATGCTCCTCGACGCGCACGGTCATTTTGCAAGATGTACCTGTGCCGGTAGCCAATCTGCTCGGTGAGCCTGGAAGAGGTCACGTGATCGCGTTCAACATCTTGAACGTTGGTCGTTACAAGCTCGCGGTGGGCGCAGTCGGCTCCTCGAAAAAAGCGGTGGAACTCGCGACGAACTACGCAAAAGAACGCAAGCAGTTCAAAACGCCCATTGCCAATTTTACTTTAATCAAAAACAAACTGGCGAACATGGCAGTGAAAACGTATGCGGCTGAAAGCTCTGTCTATCGGACAGTTGGTCTGTTCGATACAGCGCTGACTCGCTTGGGTGAAAAAGCGGATGATGGCGCCGAGGTTGCGAAGGCGATTGCGGATTATGCAATCGAATGCTCGATCAATAAAGTATTTGCCACCGAGGTTTTGGATTACTGCGTGGACGAAGGCGTGCAAATCCACGGCGGATACGGATTTATGTCCGAGTATGAGATCGAGAACATGTACCGTGACTCACGGATTAACCGCATTTTCGAAGGAACGAACGAAATCAACCGCATGCTCATCCCGGATACGCTCGTGAAAAAGGCGATGAAAGGCGAACTGCCGCTCATGCAAGCAGCGAGCAGTCTGCAAGCAGATCTGATGAGCTATTATCCAGAAGAGATTGAAGATGCACCTTTGGCAATGGAGAAGCATCTGATCAACATCACGCGCAAAATCATTTTGATGGTGGCAGGATCTGCGTTGATGAAATACCAACAGGAAATGTCCAAAGAACAGGAGCTCTTGGCATTTGCGGCTGACATGCTGATCGAGCTGTATGCTATGGACAGCATCGTGAAGCGGACAGAGAAAGCAATGGCGGCAAATGGCATCGAAGCTGAGCAGCAAAAGCTGGAAATGACCGCTGTCTATGTGCATGAAGCATTCGATCGAATCGAAGGCTGGGCGAAAGAAGCATTGGCAGCGATGGAAGAGGGCGACGAGCTTCGACTGCGCCTCTCGATCCTCAAAAAGCTGACCCGCCGCACACCGATCAACACGGTGGCACTCAAACGTTCGATTGCTGATCGCGTGATCGAAGCAGGAGCATATGTAGTGTAGTTTCAAAAAGGAAATGGGAAAAAGAGCAAAGCTCAATGCTTTGCTCTTTTCGCATTTCACGCACTTGCTTCACCTTCGAAATCCCGCACCGTGAATCGTCACTTTGACGTTCACCGCCTCCAGAGAAGATGGCTAAAGCGGTAGCACTCCATTTAGCTGCATTCTGTTTCCATTCTTACGGTTATTTGCGATTTGCAGGGTATTGGGATTTATTCAATTCAGCGGCAGGATGTGCCAAGTTTCATGCATATTTTGGGAGGCTCTCACGAACGCTAATGGAACATACTTCGGAAAAGGGCGGGAGCTGTAGCAGATGGCGATGAGAGGGTGGCTGAGAAGAAAAAAGACATCTGTCAAAGACAGGATGAGCCACTCGAGTGAGCCTATCCGTGTCCGTGAGATCAGTGAGCGATTAAGTGATAACCTTGCGGAGCTGAATGCAATATTTACGCTGACACCCGATTTGGTCATTCGGACGTTTGCGTGCCAGCATATAGAGGGAATGGTTGCTCTCGTCTACCTGAATGGCTTGGTTGACAAAAACTCGATTAACAACAATGTGCTTCGTCCGCTTTTGTCACACCCAGAGGGTGAGAAATCGACTGTTTTTGACCTGTTATCTGTCGGAAAGGTATCCGTTGCCTACGACTTTCGGAAAGTAGAAACCGAGATTTTGCTTGGGAGCAGTCTTTTATTTATCGAGGGTCGAAAAGAAGTGCTTGTGATTGAAACGAATGGATGGCCGCAGCGGGCGATAGAAGACCCGCAGTTGGAGGCTGCGCTTAAAGGAGGACATCAAGGGTTTGTCGAAACGGACGCGCATAACATTGCCCTCATCCGCCGCTATATTCCCAACCGTGAATTAAAAATAAAAGAAATGTGGTTGGGAGAACGAGGCCTTGCAAAGCTCTCGCTCATGTACTTGGCTGATGTAGCGAATCCGGAAATATTACAGGAGCTGGAGGATCGGCTCAAGATGATCAAGGTTGACTCGATTCTCAATGCATCTGAACTGGAGGAGTATATCGAGGATAATCCGTACTCAATGTTTCCGCAGTTTTTGACTTCGGAACGGCCAGATACAGTGGCCTCTCACATCTTGCAAGGGAAGATTGCTGTCGTTGTCGATCGCTCTCCAAGCGTATTGATCGGTCCAGCTACTTTCGCTTCGTTTTTTCAAAGTGTGGATGATTATGGTACTCGCTGGCCTGTTGCCACGTTTATTCGTTTGCTTCGATATTTAGCTTTTTTGATTGCTACTTTTTTACCTGCGATTTATATTGCGTTGATTTCTTTCAATTATGAGGTTATCCCACTCGATTTGATTTTGTCAGTCGGAGAGTCCCGCGAAAGGGTTCCATTCCCACCCTTGTTAGAGGCATTTATTATGGAACTCACACTGGAAATGCTCCGGGAATCGGGTATTCGCTTGCCGGCTCCTATTGGACAAACTGTGGGTATCGTGGGAGGTATCGTGATTGGTCAAGCGGTTGTGCAAGCAGGGATTGTGAGCAATATTATGGTGATCGTCGTTGCATTTACAGCGATCTCATCCTTTATTATTCCGAACTACGATATGGCCTCGGCAGTCAGGCTTATTCGTTTTTTGATGATGATCCTCGCTGCGATGTTTGGGTTCGTTGGAATTATTGTGGGATTAATGGCACTGATTGGCCATTTAATTACGCTGGAATCATTAGGCGTTCCTTATGGAGGCCCTCTTGCTCCTGTACGCTTCGGCGATTGGAAAGATTTGTTTATCCGCCTGCCACTGTGGAAAATGAAAGAGCGTCCCCAGTCAGCCCATACGATTGAAGAGGAAAGACAAGGCGATAATCGGCCAAGGGAGGACGGGTGATGAAAAAGTATACGTACAACCAGTTGAGCGTCCTTCAGTACATTCTCCTCATTCATGGGGCACAAGTGGGAATCGGAGTATTGACGATTCCCAGAGAATTGGCGGAGAAAGCGAGCACCGACGGATGGATATCGCTTTTGATCGGATGGCTTGCAGCAACGCTAGTCAGTCTCGTCATCACGAACATGATGAAGCAGTACCCGGAGAAGACGATTATCGATATATTTCCATTGATTCTGGGCAAGTGGCTCGGTCGTGTCGCTATTGCTTTGATGTCCATTTATTGCGCGGTTGCAGCGTTCGTTTTGCTGATAAATGCCACGGGAATCATTAATGTATGGCTCCTGTCTCAAACACCCGCCTATGTCGTTGTGTTCCTTTTTACGCTGCCGACTTATTTTGTTCTCCAGGGAGGGGTTCGCGCCATAGGAAGGTATGCCGAGCTTGTATTCTATCTTACACTTTGGATACCTTTTGTTATCACGACGGCTTATCGAGAGGTTCATTGGTTGAACTTGCTGCCAGTAATCAAGGAGGGCTGGCATCCGATCTGGGAGGCGAGCAAATCCACGGTACTCTCCTTTCTTGGATTTGAGTTTGGTTATTTCGCCTACCCTTTTCTTCAAAAAAAGCAATATGCGCCTCTTGGCATTGTCATTGCGAATACATTGACGATGCTCGTGTATATGTCTGTCATCATCGTTTGCTTTGCTTACTTTAGCCCCGATGAAATCACGCAGTATACGTGGCCTACGCTCAATTTATGGAAAGCCATTGAGTTCCGCTTTTTGGAACGTGTCGATATTCTCTTTCTCTCTACTTATATGTTTATATTGTCAACGACTGCAATACCGTACATTTATTTCTGTGTCTTTTCATCCAGTCAGTTATTCGGCATGAAGGATCACCGCAAGCATTTGCGCCTGTTCCTTCTTCTGGTACCAGTGGCGCTATGGTTTTATACGCCATCCTTTATCGATCTGAAGAAATCGATACAAATTTGGAGCTATGCAGGCGTGGTATTTGCTTATGCACTTCCTTTATTGGCTTGGGGGCCGATCAGGCTATCGAAACGAGCAGCAGGGGGGAAAAAAGCATGAGGGCATTTGCTCAGATTCTGCTATTGAGCTTGCTGGTAACCCTGTTGGCAGGTTGCAAGGATCAAATCAATTTGGAAGATGCCACTTTATCGCTCATGGTCGGAATTGATTTGAACGAAAAAAACGAGCTTCTCTTCTATATCTCAAGCCCTGTGTTCAGTCGGGAGGCAAAGGAAAAATCTGAGGAATACGGTATCCGGTCATCTACGATTAGAGAGTCGCGAATGGGCTTTGACGAGCGAGTAACAGGCTTGACCCAAGCAGGCAAAATCCAGGTGCTTGTGTTCGGGAAAAAACTGCTGGCTCACCCGGACTGGTTTCGGTTGCTGGATGTCGTTTTTCGGGATGCAAAGTTCAGTGTCAACGCTCGCATGGCTATGCTTGATGGTCCGTTGCATGAGCTGTTTGATTATAAACCAAAGGACAAACCTCGTCTGTCCATTCATGTAACAACGCTAATTGACACAGCCAATAAAAGAAATCTGACAGTAAAGACGAGGGCGCAGGAGCTCCATCGGCAAATGTATGAAAAAGGGATGACACCTAGCTTGACTGAGTTGAAGAAAGAAAAGCGGGCGGTCAAGGTAGTAGGGACGGCTTTGTTAAAAGAAAATGGAACGTACGTAGGCTCGATAGAACCGCGGGATACGATTCTTTTACAAACGCTGCTCCATGAAAAACAAGGGGAATTGTCTGTCACCATCCCGATTAAAGAGTCGAACGCTCAAAAACAAATTACGAAAGACAGGATCAGCTTTTTTATCAAGGGCGTCCAAAAAAAAGTAAAAACATCTTATCAGAACGGTCGGTTTCATTTTGACGTTCATTTCAGGTTGCGAGTATCCATATCAGAGCGAATGTTTCCGTACGACATGCAAAAGGACTACAAAAAAATGGAGCGAATGATCAGTGACGAGTTGCAGAAGGATTACATGAAGTTAATCAAGAAATGCCAGGAAACCGGTATAGACCCGTTTGGGTTTGGTCTCTATGCGCGTGCTTATGAATATAAGGAATACAAAAAGGTAGAGGATGATTGGACGAAGGCGTTTTCCAATGCCGTTGTTGAAATCAAGCCAGACGTATCGATCAAGGGAAATGGTGTCATAAAATGAAGGGTGAAAGACAAAACCCCCTGGCAATCAGTAAATGCCAGGGGTTCGTTATTAATAGATCGCTTCCCAGCCTGCTGGAGTGACGAACAGACGAATCGCCTTGATTTTGCGGTCGTCCATCAGGGTGAAGTAGTGGCGGTAGTTCGGTGGTACGGAGATCAGATCGCCTGGCTCCAGCTCGACATCGAAGTAGCGACCGTCTTTGCCCTTGATAGCGAAAATACCGTGACCATCGACGCAGAAGCGGCACTCATCATCGGTGTGGTGATGCTCGCCCTTGAATTTCACCAACAGCTCGTCGAGGTTAGGTGTTTTGTCAGAGAGGACGATAATGTCCGCTGTCAAGTAACCGCGACGTTGGCTGATTGCATCGATTTCCGGTTTAAAGGTGTCGAGAATCTCTTGTTTCTCCTCGTCTGTCGGGCTGTAGTTATCACGGTGCTTTGGATCAAGGCGATCCACGCCCCATTTTTCATAAATGATCTCTTGGGTATCCAGGAAGGAGACAACTTCCTCGGGTGCGGAAATGTACTCATTGTTGTCGTGAAAACGAATTTGTGCCATCGTTTATTCCTCCTTAATTGGTGGTTGTAGTGGACACGACTGCTTGGCGCAATTGTAGCCAGCGGGCGTGATACTCGAATAGGAACTCAAAAGCTTCCAGGTGGCGCTTGGCCTCGAAGTCATTGCCGCCCCACGTGTAGATACCGTGGTTACGGATGAGTACGCCGGGAACTTCTGGTGTAATCACTTTTTCAATTTCGGTAGCCAAGGTCGGAATATCAGCAAAGTTCTCAACAATCGGAACAGTAATGCGTGCGTTTTCTTCCCAGATTCCGAGTCCCTTGATCAGCTCTTGTCCTTGAATGGAGAAAGCCCGTTGTCCAAAGTACAGCTCGGAAATGAGGTTGTTCCATACGGTATGGACGTGGAAGCAAGCCCCTGCCTTCGGGAACGTTTTGTATACGACGGCGTGGATGAGTGTTTCTGCGGAGGGCTTGAGAGCAGTTTCATCCACCGGACGAGAGTCTTGATCCACGACCAGGTAATCTTCGGGGGACAGCTTGGTTTTGTCTTTGCCGCTTGCCGTTACGGCAAATTGCAAGGGATCGTTTTGTATTTTAATAGAGAGATTGCCACTGGTGCCGGGAAACCAGTCCCGGCGGGCAAATGTCAGCTTGGCGTCATCCAGACGGCGAAAGGCATCCAGACGTTGTTCGAGTGTTGCAGTCATGAATTAGACGACCTCCTGTTGGACTTGCTGTAAAATGCGAATCACATCGTGGAACGTGGCAAACTTGCTATGCGGCAATTGCAGCTCTTCCGCCTTGTCAGCGAGGAAGGAACGGGCAATCACATAGTCAGCGATTTTGGCTCCAGCCAAATCAGTGATGGAGTCGCCGATGACGATGCGGAAATGAGTTGCTGGATCGTAACGACGGATGATGGTCGTCTTGCACATGCCGCAGCCGTTCGTGCAATGTTCATCGCAAGCGTTGGGCCACGTAATGGTGATACGCTCGCCGCAGAAATCACTGCCATTACAGTAGATCGGTACATCGGTAAGATCGAAGGGTGCCAGGATAGGCTCCAGGAAAAAGTCGATACCGCCACTCGTGATCAACAGCTCGATGCCTTCTGCGCGGCAATAGCTCACAAATTCAGCAAATCCCGGGCGAATGGTCGCTTCATGGACAATAAAATCGATAATGTCCTGGCGCAAGGAGGAGGGCAAGAGTTGAAACAGCTTGCCAACCCCTTCCTGAACGCTTATTTTTTGCGAAAGGATTTGCTCCGTCAAGCCTTCCCACTCAGGGGGAGCAAACTTGCGGACAATCGCTACAATGTTGTCTTTTTCGGTAATCGTTCCGTCGAAATCGCAGAACAGGACGAGCTTCTTGCTCATCGTGCGCCACCCCACTTTTCCAGGGCGATCGCCAGCTCTTGTGATTCAGCGGCAGCCTCTTCCAATGTTCGGCCTGCGGTGACTGCCTCAATCGCGGCAACAAAAGCTTTTGCTCCTGCGGTTGCTCCACCAGGATGACCGTGGATTCCGCCCCCTGCATTGACGATTTGATCGATACCGAAGTCTTGATACAGCTGTGGAACCAGCCCCGGATGAATGCCGGCAGACGGAACCGGGAAGGAACGTCGTACACTATTCAGTGGGTCAGTCAAATGCTTGGCGAGCTGCAACGCTTCTGTTTTGTCCAGGGCGACATTGCCGTACGGAGACGGGAAGAGCACCAAATCCGCCCCAGCTACACGCATCAACGTGCCGAGTAGAAGCGGGGTGGCGATACCGTAGTCAGGTGAAGGATAGTAAGCCCCTGCCAAAGCCGGATGTGCCATGATCGGTACTTGTACATCAGGATCGGCTGCCAAGCGGTGCAGAGCATCGAAGCCAAACGCCAGCACGTTGAACAAAAGGCAGTCAGCACCCGCCTCTACCGCACGCTTCGCTTTTTCGTTCAGCTCATGCACAGGTCCAGTCAGGTTGGCTGCATAGAGGACGAGCTTGCCTGTTTCGGCTTCGGTCTCCTGGGCGATCTGCTTGAACGCTTTGATCCGTTCGATAAAAGGAGCGCGGTCGTCTGCAAAGAAGATTTCGTCATCTTTCACGAGATCAACTCCGCCCAAGGCTTGTGCTCGGAATTGTGTCTTCAAATCGTCGAAAGGAAGACCCAGGCACGATTTGAAAATGCTCATCAAGAGTGGACGGTCATGTGCCCCTAAACGTTCGCGCAGACCATCAATGCCGAACTTCGGTCCAGGAAAGGCCTGAAGGAATGAGTCAGGGAAAACAACGTCAACGAGCTTGATTTTGCCATCCATCGACAGTTTACCGAATATTCCGGTCAACAAGGATGGAATGTCTGCTGTAAAATTGCGAGTTGGATAGCTAACGGTAATCAGACCGCGTGTTTCTCCGTTTTCCAGTGTCGCAATCGGTGTCGCGCTCACGGCTTCACCGAGATACGGCGCTAGCTCAGCTTGCTTGGCAAGCGGCAGGTCCGTCCAGGAACCGACTGTCATGCCGACAGCAATGGCTTGCGCTTTCTTGTTCAAGTCTTTTGCTTGTGTGAGATAGGTGACGAGGATACGTTGTTCACTCATGGTACGCCTAATCCTCCTTGAATTATTAAAAAAGCCTCCCCATTGAGCGGGGAGGCGGTTCTCGACTATGAAAGCGTCTCGTCTCCTCTCATCTCTCGGGTCAGTAGCCGAAACGAGCCCAAAGTGCTCGATCTCGACTCTTATCCGTTGGAATTAGCACCGTTTCGCTATCCAAGGTACGCAATTATGAGCGTACGAATCATGGTATAGCGCCGGTTGCCGGGCATCATAGGGCCAGTCCCTCAGCCAGCTCGCGATAAGAGTTATTCGTTTCCCCCATGATATGACGTTCATTGTCAGGAGTCAATCTTTGTTTTTGTAGAGAATGTGCAGCAAGTTATGAGAAAAATGAGACCAAGGTGAAACTTTTTGGCAATTCCTTCGTGGTAAGGGATGAAGGGGTGTGAACGGCTTGGGAAAGTAGGTCTGGAGGATGTGTACCAGCTGCATGTAAACGATATTTACCGCTATCTTTTTCGGCTGACACGAGATGAGAAGCTGTCAGAGGATTTGACACAGGAAACCTTTTGTCGCGCCTTCTCTTCCTTGGACGACTACCGTGGGGAAAAAGTACGGCCCTGGCTGTTCAAGGTGGCCTATCACGCTTTCGTGGATGGTTATCGCAAGAGGACGAAACAACGATTTGCGTTTGTAGAAGCCCTGCCAGAAAGACCTGATCATTCGGCGGTTGATCCGGCTGAGCATGTCGTGAATCAGGAGCTGTGGGAAGTGGCCCACGACTATTTGGAGAAGCTTCCGGAAAAGCAGAGACAGGTCATTTTGTTGTCTGCATTGCAGCTTTCCTATGCGGAAATGGCAGAGGTACTCGGGATTGAGCTGGCAGACGTCAAGCGTTCCTTGTTTCGGGGACGACAAAAGATGCGGCAGTTGTGGAGGGAGGAAAGCCAGTGATGAACAAGGATGAGAATCATCGCGAGCAAAGGCTGCTTGCTTATTTGCGTGGGGAAATGGCGGAAGAAGATTCAAAACTATTCGAGGAAGAAATAGCGGCTGACGTGGAGTACGCACAGCGGTTGGAAAGGCTTTTGTTGGGGGAAGAAACGGGGGAGGACAAGGTGAAAATAAACCAGCCTGAAACACTGTCGGCTGAAAAACAGCGTGCCATTGTGCGCCGGGGGAAATGGAAAAATCGGTTGTCCAACGCTGGGTTCACCATAGGGATTCCCTTTTTGGCCGGAGTTGTGTTGCTGATTTTGAATGGCTGGGTCGGGTCGCTGATGCATGAAGATCTGTTCCGCGTTGCGAAGTCGATAGTCAATTTTACGCAGCCAGGTGTGAGAGTGGGGAGCAGTGGCTCGCAGGTCGGATTGCTGTACGGAAACATCAGTATGGAACTACGTGAGCGGGTTGGGGGGGAAGAAAAGGTCGCGGGTCGTTTTGAGAGTACGAATGTGCTATGGAACGTGAATGCCAAGCCGCAATGGACGAACGGGGTCAGGGAACAGAAGCTGTATTTCCGTTATCCGACAGACGGGGAAATGGGGGATACGGAATCTCGCACTGTACCTGCCTGGACAACGATGGAGAAGCTACCTGAGGGGACCGTTTCTCAGCTCGCGATTTCCTTCGATCACTTCCTGACGTACGAGGAGTACTATGAATTGGTTTCCCGCCATGTCACCTCTTCGGGACAAGATACGGTTTGGTTTGCGGTAGACACAGGGGTGGAGCGAAAGCAAGCAGAAGACGATGGGGCAAATCGATTTCTCGGTCCCGGGTACGTGTGGGGATTTGCGCAGCATGAACTGGATTACGGAGATGCGCCCATTCGGGTAAACGGGGAAGGGGACAGGAGAATGGCCGCCTACTTGGAAGAGATGAAGTACTTATCTGAGCAAGAAGATCTGGCTCGCGATGTCGGCGGATCTTTGCTATTTCGTAGCGACCTTCAGATAGCCGAACGATACAACTACATGCAGCAAAACGGAGTGCGAATCTACGGCGCCGTCCTCACTGGACCTACGAAAGAACTGTTGAAGCTCAAGGCCGAAAAGTCGATAACAGCAGCGTTATTGGGCAAAGTAGACTGGTGGAATTGGGATCGCCCTGCGGCATCGGGAACACAATCCAGCTATTGATAGCAAGGTGCGAATTTTTGCACAAAAGGGTGTTGACATCGTGGAAGCGTTGGTTGTATGATTCAAACTAAATCAAAAACCGAATACGTTTTGGATACCTTATCCAGAGAAGGTGGAGGGACTGGCCCGATGATACCCGGCAACCGACATGACGCCATTCAGACGCGAGGAAGCGACTGATTGACAGGCGACATGCACGGTGCTAATTCCTGCAGAAACAAAAGTGGTCTGGAAGATAAGGGGGACATCAACACGGTTCTTACACGTGACGACAGCGACCTCTTTTCTTCGGGAAAAGAGGTCTTTTTTGCTCTCATGACACAAACAAAACAAGTAGAGATAGAGGAAAAATACGTAGAGGGGAGTTTTGAAATCATGGCATATCGCGCATTGTCTGAACAGGAAGCAGTGGAGTACGTAAAAGCAATACCGGATCTTTTTAGCGAAGGAGCAGAGCTGACCAGCCGTGAAATCGGGGATGGTAACCTCAATCTGGTTTTTGACATTCAGGAGCCGGCAACCGGTAAGAGCGTCATTGTCAAGCAAGCACTGCCTTTTGCCCGCGTCGTGGGAGAATCTTGGCCGCTTACGATTGATCGGGCTCGCATCGAGAGCGAGGCACTCCGCATTCAGCACAAATACGTTCCAGACCTGGTGCCGCAGGTGTATCATTTCGACGGGGAGCTTGCGTTGACTGTCATGGAAAACGTCGGGGACCACATCATCATGCGCAAAGGTTTGATCGAAGGAAAGCGGTACCCACTATTCGCGAAGCAAATTGGCCGTTTTCTCGCGCAAACCTTGTTCTTCACATCCGATCTGGGCGCGCATCCGTACGATAAAAAAGCGCTAGTCGGAACATTCATAAATCCAGAATTATGCAAAATCACAGAAGATCTCGTCTTTACCGATCCATATGAAAATGCGCCTACCAACGATTTCAATCCGTTGATTCGCCGCGAAGTCGAGGCGATCTGGAACAACCGGCCGCTGAAGCTGGAAATCGCCAAGCTGAAATACGATTTCCTTACGCGCTCGGAAGCGCTGCTGCATGGCGACTTGCATACCGGAAGTATTTTCATCACGGAAAACAGCTTGAAAGCAATCGATCCAGAGTTCGCTTACTACGGCCCAATCGGTTTTGACATCGGGGCGGTTATTGCCAATCTGCTGCTCAACTACGCAGGCCAGCACGGTTTGCAAAAAGATCAAGGAGAACGGGAAGCGTACCGCGAATACTTACTGGAAACGGTCGAGGATGTCTGGAATGAATTCGTTTCGCAATTCGTTCAACTCTGGCACAAGCACGCCAAAGAGCGCAGCGCTCATGTCGAAGGACTGTGGCAAAGCTACGTGAAGCGCTTGATTCAGGATACAGCAGGCTATGCAGGCTGCAAAATCTTGCGTCGTGTCATCGGCTTGGCAGGCGTAGCAGACCTGAATGCCATTGAAGACGACCAGACTCGCGCAGAAGCAGAACGTCTGGCGCTCTCGATAGGAGAAGCGTTGATTCTCGGTCGCGGCGGCATCGACGAATCGACAGATATCACGGACATCGTACGCACTGTGACCGAACGTTACTATCAGGAGGCTACAACAGTATGACAACCAGCACCCAATTGGCACCTGTTAAGTGGGAGAATGACGCATTGGTCTTGCTTGACCAGACGCGTCTGCCAGTAGAAACGATCTATTTGAACTTGACCACCTCCGAGCAAGTATGGGGTTCCATCCGACGCTTGGAAGTCCGTGGCGCACCAGCGATTGGCATGGCGGCGGCTTACGGGCTCTACCTGGGCATTCGTGGCAGTGAAGTGAGTAACTACGACGAGTTTTGGCAGGAACTGAACCAGCAGGCAGACTACTTGGGCTCTTCCCGTCCGACAGCCGTGAATCTGTTCTGGGCGTTGGATCGCATCAAGGCTCGTGTTGAAAAAGAAAGCGGTGGGTCGATTGCCGAGTTGAAGGCGTCCGTGCTCGATGAAGCACTGGCGATTCAAAAGGAAGACGCTGAAGTATGCCGGACCATCGGAGAGCATTTGCTGACTCTGTTGCATGACGGTATGGGAATTCTCACGCACTGTAATCCAGGAGCATTGGCTACGGCAGCGTACGGTACGGCTACCGCTCCCTTTTATTTGGCAAAGGAACGCGGCTGGAACTTAAAGGTGTACGCGGACGAAACTCGTCCTGTCCTGCAAGGCGCTCGTCTTACTGCATTCGAATTGCAGCAAGCAGGGATTGATGTGACGCTGATCTGCGACAACATGGCGGCGATGGTGATGTCCCAAGGGAAAGTAGAGGCTGTCATCGTGGGTACAGACCGCGTAGCAGCGAACGGAGATGTCGCCAATAAAATTGGTACGTATGGGGTAGCGGTTTTGGCAAAAGCTCACGGCATTCCTTTTTACGTGGCAGCTCCCTTGTCCTCCGTAGATCTGGAGACACCGACAGGCGCAGATATTCCGATTGAAGAACGTCCAGCCGAGGAAATTACCCATGGCTTGGGCAAACAGGTAGCTCCAGACGATATCAAGGTGTACAATCCTGCGTTCGATGTAACGCCTGCGAAGTACATTACAGCGATCGTCACGGAGACAGGCATTTTCAAGCCGGAAGAGATCGGCAATAGCAAAAAATAAAAGAACTTTTTATAAGCGTTCGCCCTTTGTTTCTGGCGGGCGCTTTTTGCCCATTTTGGTGTTTCCTAGTAAAATATCCAAGAAAAGGGGAGATTCGTATGCAAACGATTCAACGGATAACCATCAATGAAGATACGTACTTGAAACAATTAGAATTAGCTGATGCTGAGGAGTTATTTTTGCTTACGGATTCGAACCGGGAGAGTCTTATGGAATGGCTGCCGTGGCTGAATTATACGAAGAAGGTAGAGGATTCTCGTCAATTCATCCAAGCGACGATCCATCAGTACAACGATAATCGCGGCATCAACTATGGCATTTGGTACCAAGGACGTCTGGCTGGCACGGTCGGCGTACATACGATAGATTGGATCAACAAAAAGACGTCCATTGGCTATTGGCTGGGTGCGCAATTTCAGGGCAAGGGTCTGATGACAGAAGCAGTGGCGACCTACTTGGACGTATTAATCTTCGGGTCATGGGATTTGGAAAAAGTAACGATTCAGGCTGCTACAGAAAACTATAAGAGCAGATCGATCCCGGAGCGATTAGGCTTTCAACTGGAAGGGATACTGCGCCGGAATGAATTCCTGTACGATCATTACGTGGATCATGCTACTTACAGCTTGCTAAAAGAGGAATGGCTTGACTGGAAAACCGATAAAAAATCTTAGATTGAACTGTATGCATCGATTGACAATGAAAATTCTGTAAATTACGATGGTGAAGACAGATCAAGAGGGCTGCGTGTGATTCGCAAGCCCTTTTTTAGTCGTGCTGTTAGGCTTGAAAAAAATAGAGGTGAAATACATGCAGACACTTCGGCAATTATCTTGGTTTTTCCGCGCCTATTGGAAACGGTACGTCATTGGAATCGCTGTGCTGTTTATCATCGACGTCCTCATGCTTTGGCCGCCGAAATTAATCGGGGACACGGTGGATTCGATTCGCAACAGTTCCCTGACGGACGCTGATTTGACGCAAACAGTGGTCATCTTGCTCGTATTGGGTGTTAGCTTGTATGGATTGCGGTTTCTCTGGCGGTATTTGTTAAATGGAGGAGCTTTAATTCTCGAGAGGACGTTGCGCGAGCGACTGTTTGCCCATTTGACCAGAATGACCCCGTCGTTTTTTCATCGCAAACGCAGTGGCGATCTGATGGCTGTCGCCACCAACGACATTCCTGCCATAGAACAAACGGCGAGTACAGGGGTGCTTACGCTTGTCGATGCGTTGTTCATGACCTTGTTAACACTAGGCGTCATGGTAACAGCAATTGATTGGAAGCTGACACTGGCTGCACTGATCCCGATGCCGTTTTTGGCTTGGTCAACAGCGTACTATGGAAGGCTGCTGCATGAGCGTTTTTACTTGGCGCAGGAAGCCTTCGGAGAGATGAATGATCATGTTCAACAATCCGTATCGGGCGTTCGGGTATTGAGAGCATTTGTTCAGGAAAAGGCCGATATCGAGGCATATCGCCGGGTTAGTGAGAAAACGTTGGAGCGAAATGTGAGCGTTTCGCGGATCGACGCCCTGTTCGAGCCGACGATCGCGATTATTATTGGCTTCAGCTTTTTGATCGGGCTGGGCTATGGGACGTATTTGGTGTTCACCAGCGCCATTTCCTTAGGGGATTTGGTTGCGTTCAATTTATACTTGGGACTTTTAATTTGGCCGATGTTCGCCTTTGGTTGGCTGGTCAATGTGTTGCAGCGCGGTGGCGCATCCCATAAGCGTTTTACAGAGCTAATGGTGGAGCAGCCAGATGTGACAGAGGCAGCGAATCCGGTCACGAGTCAAATCGCCAATACCGTGGAAGCACGCCATTTTTCCTTTACGTATCCGGGCACTGACAAGCCGGCACTCACCGACATCTCGTTTCGTTTGGATGAAGGAGAGACGCTTGGGATTGTCGGACGGACAGGAAGCGGCAAGTCGACGTTGTGCCGTGCCTTATTGCATCAATATCAGATGCAGGAACATGCCCTATTTATCGGGGGCATCCCGATTGAAGAACTTGCTTTTGATACGCTGCGGGAAAAAATCGGCTACGTGCCTCAGGAGCATTTGCTGTTCTCACGGACGATTGCAGAAAATGTTACATTCGGAAAACCACAAGCGACGACCGAGGAAGTGATGCATGCGCTGGAGCTTGCGGAGATGAAGAGAGATCTGGAGCAATTCAGAGATGGATTGCAAACCATGGTTGGAGAGAAGGGGGTCACCCTCTCCGGGGGACAAAAACAGCGCATTTCCATTGCACGTGCGCTTTTGATGGATGCGGGTATTCTGATTCTCGACGATTCTTTATCGGCTGTGGATGCGCGGACGGAGGAAAGCATTCTTCGTCATTTGCGACAGGAGCGCGCGGATAAAACGACCATTATTACGGCCCATCGTCTGTCTGCGGTACAGCACGCTCAACTGATTCTCGTGCTGGATGAGGGGCAGATCGTCGAGCGGGGGACACATGATGAGCTGATGCAGCGCAACGGCTGGTATGCAGAGCAGTACCGTCGTCAGCAAATGGAACAGGATGTGGCTGGTTGAGAGAGGGGGAAAGCGTTTCATGAGCAAAGAAAATGTATGGGGGCGTTTGACCGAGTACGCCAGGCCATTTCAAAAGCAAATACTGGGCGCGCTGTTCCTGCTCTTGCTGGGGACGAGTGCAGAGCTGGCGGGTCCTTTTTTAGCCAAGGTCATGATTGATAATCACATTCTGGCGATCCAAAAGCCTTGGTATCAACTGGACGAAGTGCCACCACAAGCAGCGGTGCAAGTCGCCTCATTGAACGGTACGAACTATATTCGTGAAGATGTCGCAGCGAAGACGGGTCTTGCTTTGGACAGGATCAATCAAAAAGAAGTAACGGTACTGACTGAAGGCACGACCTATTACCTGGTTTCCGGCAAAGTGAATCCAAACACAGAGAAGCAATTCACCCTGATTACGCCAGAAAACGGCAGGGAACGCTTCGAGGTAACAACGAAGGATCAATCAGGTCAAAAGATGACCTCCACAGGCATTCGGCTGACCGCAGAGGAAGTCAAGGAGATGTATCAAGGGGATGTCTTGCCTATTGTCTGGCTGTCCGTAGGTTATGGAGCACTGATCTTGCTCTCAGCTGGTTTCAACTACGTCCAGATTTTGTGGCTACAAAAGATCGCCCAGCGCATCATTCAGCAAATGCGGATGAAGCTGTTTATCCATTTGCAAAAGCTCCCGGTTGCCTTTTTTGACAAAACGCCAGTAGGTGCGCTTGTCTCCCGTGTGAGCAATGATACAGAAGCCATCCGTGAGCTGTATGTAAGTGTGCTCGCCACATTTGTACAGAACGGTCTTTACTTGATTGGAATCTTGATCGCGCTCTACCTTTTGCAGCCTGAGCTCGCCCTCTTCTGCTTTTTGACGGTGCCAGTGCTCGTTCTGTTAGTCTACGTATATCAAAGGTACAGCTCTCGCTACTATGCGGTGATTCGCGCGAAGCTCGGTGATATGAACACAACGATCAATGAAATGATCCAAAACATGACGATCGTGCAGGCTTTTCGTCGGGAGAAAGGTGTACAAAAGGAGTTTGCTGATGTAAACGAAGGCTACTTCAAGGTGCGGATGAAAGAAATCAACCTCGAATCCTTGCTTTTGCGCCCAGCGGTGGATTTGATCTGGAAAGTTTCCTTGACCCTGATCGTCTGGTATTACGGCTCAACTTCCTTCTATAGCGCGATTTCCTTCGGGGCGCTTTTTGCTTTTGTCGATTACATGGGACGTTTTTTCGAACCAATCAACATGATCATGAATCGGTTGTCGCAAATGCAGCAGGCGACTATTTCGGCGGGACGTGTCTTCGAAATTATGGATGAGAGGCCGGAGAAGAAAGAAACGGGTGCACAAATCGAGCGCCCGCGTGGAAAGGTTGTCTTTGATAACGTTTCTTTTGCCTATCAGGGTGACGATTATATCTTGAAAAACGTCTCCTTTACGGCTCAGCCTGGTCAAACGATTGCGCTGGTAGGGCACACCGGATCGGGAAAAAGCTCTTTGATGAATTTGCTGCTCGGGTTCTATCCGGTGACGAAAGGGAGCATTTTGATCGACGGACAAGATATGAGACAGATTGATACGCACTCATTGCGCAGTCATGTCGGTCTCGTTTTGCAGGACCCGTTCTTGTTTACGGGAAGCATTGGATTCAATATTCGTATGTACAAGGATACGATTACGGATGAAGAAGTGAAGCGGGCTGCAAAAGCCGTCCGTGCTGATGAATTCATTTCCAAGCTGCCGGGCGGGTATGACGAGCCAGTCGTCGAGCGAGGCATGACACTATCCGCAGGTCAACGCCAATTGATCTCTTTTGCACGTGCATTGGCTGCTGATCCCGCGATGTTGATCTTGGATGAAGCAACGGCAAGCATTGACAGTGAAACCGAGCTAGCCATTCAGGAAGCGTTGCATGTACTATCAAAAGGTAGGACGACATTCATCATTGCACATCGATTGTCGACGATTCAGCACGCCGACCAGATTCTTGTCTTGTCCCGTGGAGAAATCATGGAACGAGGTACCCATGATGAACTCATGGCGCAAAATGGTCTTTATCAAAAAATGTATCAGCTTCAGCAGGGGAGTGCTTCCGTAGAGAGTGCTTAGTAGGGGGCTGGGGAGGAGAAACAACACCATGTCACAGTCACGTTACACCTTTTGGGTGTTGATTTTGGTTGTCGGTATTGCGGGGGTGAGCCAAGGCTTGACGATCCCGATGCTGACGGTTTTATTGGAAAAACAAGGTGTTTCATCCGTGATGAACGGACTCAACGCCGCTGCCTTGTATATTGGGATGGTCATGGTCAATCCATTTTTGGAAATCCCACTGCGGCGCATTGGATACCGGGCCACGATATTATGGGGATTGCTGTTAGTGACAATCGCAACAGCGCTCATCCCGCTGTTCAGTCATTTGGCGGTCTGGTTCGTATTGCGTTTACTGATGGGTGTGGGCGATAGTGGTTTACATTATGCCAGCCAAATGTGGGTGACCAAGATCGCAGCTCCGGAGAATCGTGGACGTGATCTTTCCATTTACGGGTTGGCATATGGCGTGGGCTTTAGTGTTGGTCCACTAGGCTTAAGCGTGCTGCATTTGGGGATTTGGGTACCTTTTGGCGGTCTGCTCGTTCTGTATCTGATTGCCTTCTTATTATTATCCCGGATCAAAAATGAATTCCCGGCACAGATCGAACAAACGGAAAAGAAGCAAAACAAATATGCGTTTGTCTTGCGACTTGCCTGGCTGGCGCTGATTCCTTCGTTTTTGTACGGATTCATGGAGACGTCACTCAACGGCAGTTTTCCTGTTTACGCGTTGCGTACCGGCTTGTCCGTTGAATGGGTTTCCTTGATCCTTCCGTCGTTTGTCGTGGGAAGCATTATCTTGCAGATGCCGCTGGGGGCATTGAGTGACCGTGTAGGACGCAAGCAGGTCATGCTCGTGTGTGCGCTTTTAGGAGGATTGGCCTTCTTCCTGTTCCCGTTTGCAGGTGAAAACGTATGGCTGATGATGCTGTTGTTGGCCATAGCAGGAGCGGCTGTTGGTTCCTTTTACTCGCTGGGCTTGGCTTTTTCGGCAGATATTTTACCAGCATCGATGGTTCCTACCGCAGGAATCATCGCGGGCGTCAATTTTGGTGTCGCCAGTATTTTGGCTCCGAATGTGAATGGCCTGCTGATGGACGTGTGGGAGCCGTGGACGATCTTTTGGCTGATGGGATCGCTGCTCATTGTTTTCGCGGCAGCTTGCCTGTTTTTCAAGCAAAAAGCAACCCAGGAACAGGCGTATTCAATGCCGTTGCAAAAACAGGGGTAAGAACCATGAGGGATAAGCTTCGCCAAGTTTTTGGCGAGGCTTTTATTTTTTGCCCAAAAAAGCATAAACGGGCACCAAGGAGGGAAGCGTATGAATAGTAAGTAGAACAGCATGATTGGAAGGGGTTACCCGATGCTGACACCTTGCATTTTCAGAAGAGGCATTGCCTGGATCTTATTTTTCGTGCTTAGTCTGGTAATCATCCCGTTTTTCTCAGATGACGATCAGGCTCCGAAACCGTCTGCACCTGCACCTGCTACTACAAATGCAACTTCGCAGCCATAGCTTTGCCCTTGTGTTCACGAAAAGACACGCCACTGACGATGGCGTGTCTTTTTGCTGTAGTGTTAGCGAGTAACAAAATTTTGCGTGAAATACGGGCGGCCGTCTTTCATAACGATACCGACACCGAGCTGCTTGAATTTTGGAGAGAGCAAGTTTTGACGATGACCTGCGGAGTTCATCCAGCTTATGTGGGCTTCGACCCCGTCTAGCTGTCCGTAGGCAATATTTTCACCAGCAGAGCTGTAACGAATGCCAGCTTTCTTCAAACGATCAAACGGACTACCCGTAGATGGGGAGGTATGGTTGAAAAAGTTATGCTGGGCCATGTCTTGGCTGTGGGCTCTGGCCACTGCTGCAACTTGTTCATCCCAAGTGACAACCGACAGCTTGGCACGTTGCCTTGCGACGTTGAGCAAGTCCAAATTTTGTTTCTCGTATGCAAGCGCTGCTTGTTTTATTTGTACGTCTGCCAGTTTCGGCAGTTCAGGTAACTTTGTATAGGAAATGGGATACATCAAGCCAATCGCAATGGTGGCAAAATGCTCAGGAGTAGAGATGCGCACTCCTGCGACCTTATTTCCACCCAGCTGATCGATAGAGAAGGTGATCGCCTGATTGTTTTGGATATAGGTCGGGTGAGCAAGGGTATTTTTTTGGATACGCAGACTTGGGATGATCGTCAGTGTTTCTTGCGGTGCACCCCAGTTATTTTGTAGGTCTTTAGTAGTGGATCCAATCGTGATACCATTCAGATTCAGCTTGGCGCCATTGGTAAACAATGTCACGACTTTGCCGTTTTGCATGCCGACTTGAATGTAGTTGTTCAAATCCTGATTGTAAATCCACCATTCCACACCCGTATGACTAGGATCAATGCGAGCAGGCTTGCCTAGTGTTTGTTCTACCTGCGCTGTGCTCATCCCTAGTTGAAGGTTATAGACATTATTCGTTTTAACGGCTGTTGCTTGAGGGGCAGCCGTTGCAGTTGAAACAGGAAGGACAGGGGCAACGTGGCCGAGCAGAGCCAGCGAAAGGCTCAGGGCGAGGATGCTGGTTACTTTGTGTTTACGCATGTATCTTCCTCCTCGGTTGGGATAGAATCTGCCTTGTTGGTAATGGTATCGGCAGGAAGCTTCTACAAAAATAGGGACCAAGGAAGCAAAAATAAAAACCCCCGCAATGGAGCGGAGGTTATGGTCGACGATCCCGGATGA
This sequence comes from Brevibacillus sp. MER 51, assembly GCF_023714195.1. Lineage (NCBI taxonomy): Bacteria > Bacillati > Bacillota > Bacilli > Caryophanales > Paenibacillaceae > Brevibacillus > Brevibacillus sp. MER 51. Next base: position 182,785 of record NZ_JAMAUS010000008.1, read on the forward strand.
CATACGTTTTGGCGATCAGATCATGCCACCCTTGCTTACGTGGGTGCCATGCAACCCATAGATAGCCCAGGCCGAATACGAGCGAAGCGAGGAATTTGCCGATGACTTCCCGTAATAATACTTGTCCACCTGTCAGATTGCCTCGCGTCTGCTTGGCACTGATGACACGGATGCCTGTGATCAGCTTTCCCAAGGTTTGTCCGGTCCACCAGGTCAGCATGATCATATAGAGGAGATCAAACAAAATCTCCAACAAATCTATGAACGGAAAAGAGGCGTAAGGGACGGCAAAAACACGACGCAACGGATTGAAAATGAGGTAGCTAACCCCAATCAAGAACATCGAATCAAGGAGCGAGGCCACCACACGAATCCAGAAGCCAGCGTACAAATGTTGTGGATGGGCTTCTGAATATGGCTCAAAGGAATCAGGCTCACGTGCTTTTTCTTCGTCGGGAAGCTGGTTCATGATAAGCCACTCCTTTCCGTAATAACAGGCTAAGGCATGAATTGATACAAGAGGCGAGGGGAGCTTTGACGGTCCCATATTCGATTGAGACCAAGCGGATCAGGATTCGACCAGTACTGCTTCATACTGAATAACAGCTTGCTGATGGAGAGCTGGTCTGCATAGCGGATGACCATGGCTTCTTTTTCTCCAGACAAAGAAAGCGCGTAGCGTGTCGCTTCCTCCAAATCACCGAATTCATCGATGAGTCCCAGGCGTTTTGCTTGCTCACCGGAATAAACGCGGCCGTCAGCGATTTCCAGTACGCGTTGACGGGAGAGGTTGCGGCCCTTGACGATGACGTCGACGAAATTGTTGTAGCTTTCGTTGAAGAGTGTTTGGAAAATTTGCCGTTCTGGGTCCGTCAGCGGCCGGGATGGACTGCCGATGTCTTTGAAGCGTCCGCTTTTGATTGCGTATTGATGCACACCCAGCTTGTTCGCGGCTTCACTATAGTTAAACAGATTGAAAATCACGCCGAGACTGCCGGTCAGTGTGTTGGGATTGGCAAAAATCGCATCGCCTGTCGTGGCCAAGTAATAGCCGCCAGAGGCTGCCGTGGAACCCATGCTGACGACGATGGGAAGATTGCGGACCTGCTTGAGCCGCAACAAGCGTCTGTGTAATTCATCGGTAGCGACGACTTCTCCACCTGGACTATCAATGCGAAGGACCACGCCTTTCACCAGATCATCCTCTTCAATTCGGCGCAGCTGTTCTGTTAATAGCTCTGTCATCGAAGGTACCCCAGCACTATTCTGTTGCCCCGAAATAACGCCGTTCACAAACAGCTGCACAATTTTGCTGTTGCCATAGCCCGATACCACATTTTCTTCCCAAGCGAACCCGGGATGGTCGACGAGATCTGTATAAGTCCCGTAAATCCCTTCCACCAAAAGCCCTAATAGAAAAACGGCCAGTACAATTACAAGAGCAATCCATTTTTTTCGATGCATGAAAACCACCTCACACTTAGAATGAGCCGCCGGGAGCATAGTTACGCATGCGACAAGCACTGGAAAAAATGGGATGAAGCTAATCGTACATAAGGCTGGCTTCCAACAACTGAACAGTAAATTCATGCAATTTTTTGACTATTGCGGTAAAATGGAGGGCAAGAATTACAATCAAGCTTGTTTTATCGCAATAGGGGGACAGACAAATGATTATACAGGTGTCGAATTTGACGAAGAACTACGGCGATCTGAAAGTATTAAAGGGCATTACGACTCAGGTAGCAGAAAAGGAAGTAGTCTGTGTCATTGGACCGTCAGGCTCGGGCAAAAGCACGTTTCTACGTTGCTTGAATCAGTTGGAGGACATGAGCAACGGAAAGATTGTCATCAACGGCCATGATTTGTCAGACCCCAAAACCGATATCAATAAAGTGAGAGAAGAGGTCGGGATGGTTTTTCAGCGCTTTAATCTCTTTCCGCATAAAACGGTGCTGGAAAACGTCATGCTGGCCCCTGTAAAAGTAAAGAAGATGTCTCAGGAAGAAGCCCGCAAGCAAGGCTTGGCTCTTTTGCAGAAGGTAGGGCTTCAGGACAAGGCCGATGTGTATCCCGAGCGGCTTTCTGGGGGGCAGATGCAACGAGTGGCAATCGCAAGGGCGCTCGCCATGAATCCAAAGGTGATGCTGTTTGATGAGCCGACATCCGCTCTGGACCCAGAACTGGTGGGAGAGGTGCTTGCCGTCATCAAAAATTTAGCCAAAGAAGGCATGACAATGGTGATTGTGACGCACGAAATGAATTTTGCCAAGGAAGTGGGCGACCGAATCATTTTTATGGATCAAGGTATCATCATGGCAGAAGGTCATCCCAGTGAGGTATTTGGCAATAACGTCAACGATCGCTTGCGTTCGTTCTTGGGCAAGGTATTGGCGTAAAAAAGAAGGGCACCAGTTGCTTCGTTTCGTATCATGAAAAACGAGGCACTGGTGCCGTATTATTTTGCAGCATCCAACAATTGACTAACCGTGACAAATCGATAGCCCTGCGAACGCAAATCCGTGATGAGCTCCCGGAGTGCAGCGACTGTTTGCCGTTGGTTTAAGCCCCCATCATGGAACAGGATGATATCGCCGGAGGAGACATTACTCTTGACGCTTTTGGCAATGACGTTAGCCGTGCGTGCCAAAGACCAATCACGAGGATCAATCGACCAGTGAATGATGTCGTAGCCACTGGATTGAACCGCATTCATGACGTCATGTGTCAGGATGCCGTAGGGAGGACGGTAGTATTGCGCCAAAATGCCGGTCGTCTTCAAAATGGAGCGTTCTGCATGCTTGATTTCTTCGTACACTTCATGCTCGGTCAGCTTGTTCAGATCAAAATGGTGGTAGCCGTGGTTGCCGATTTCATGCCCAGCCTTGTAAATCCACTGCATGACCTTTGGATGCTTGTCCACTTGGGAGCCAAGGACAAAAAACGTAGCGCGAACGTTGTACTGATGCAGCACCTCAAGAATTTTGGGCGTATAGATAGCATCTGGCCCATCATCAAAAGTGAGAGCGACGACCTTTTTCTCTGTGTCGATTCTGTGGATCGGCTCATATGAAGGCAGTGTTTGCTGGGCAAAAGCAGGTAGGGTGCCGTAGCCAAGAAGGCAGGCGAGTAGCAAGGCGTACCGTATGCATTTGCGCATGAACAATCGCCTCCTTCTTCTGGGATGTGATTAGGTTCACCTCCTGCCAGGGAAAACATGCTACCAAAAGAAAACAGCGGTCAGAGTAGGTGGCGATTATGTTAAAATGGAAGAACCGTACATAGGAGAGGAGAGAGTTTGGTGGAACTCCGCGGTATTTTGCAAGGACTAACACACGAGTACCATGGAGGGGACAAGCCGGTAGACTACTATTTGAATATCGGTGACGATCGCCTTCCGCTTAACGAATGGCTGGGCAGTGAATTGACGATTTCGTTTTTAGGCGAAAAAAACTGCATTGCCTGTGGCCGAAAAACAAACAAGACGTTTAACAGCGGGTATTGCTATCCCTGTTTTACCAAACTTCCGGAAAATGACCTGTGCATCGTCAAGCCGCATGAATGTCATTTTGACTTGGGGACTTGCCGGGATGAGAGCTTTGGCGAGAGATATTGCATGATTCCTCATTTTGTCTATCTGGCAGTGTCGAGTGATATAAAGGTAGGATTGACTCGCAAGCATAATGAATTGAGACGCTGGGTAGATCAAGGCGCAATTCGCGCGATTCCGATTGCGGAGGTTCCGACTCGTCGAATGGCTGGGGAGCTTGAATTTCACTTGAGTCAGTTTTTGCCGGACAAGACCAACTGGCGCAAAATGCTCAAGGGAGATGTGAAGGAAATCGACTTGCTCGCCATGCGGGACGAAGTGTACGGTCATTTTCCTGAACAGTTTAAAGCATTCCAATATCGCGAAGACGAATGGGTAGATATTGCTTATCCGATCTTGGAGTCACTGGATAAAATTAATTCCAAAACGCTCGATAAAGAAGAACAGCTCGGCGGGCGATTGATCGGTGTGAAAGCACAGTATTTGATTTTTGAAAATGGTGTATTTCAGGTGAGAAAGCACGCTGGATACCAAGTCGAGATTAAAGCTAAAACGTCTGCATAATGACCTGCAAACTCCTTACACTAGGACAAGTGAAGGAGGATGGCAGATGGATGAGCACATTGAGTACACCATGCCTTTGACCGGGACACTGGCTGAGGCTGTGGAAGACCAGAATGCCAAGCAACTAGGGGTGCCCTTCTCGCCGCTTTCGCAAATGTGGCAGGTAAATCCGGATGCTCGGACGAATGAAGAAGAGACTGCGAAAAGCAAGCACAATGAAAGCAACTTGCCGCAATAGCAGCACGTATGAACGACAGCCAGAAGACAGTCATGGCTGTCTTTTTTGTTTAGCACGGTGAATACGTGAGGAGGCAGAGGTATGCAAGTCTGGTTGCATTCTTTTTGGGTAGCGATGGTGCTAATCGGTTGCATGTGGGGGATGTACGAAATAGGGGCAAGGCAGATTGGAAATATGAATACGAAAAAAACAGCACTTGAAACGACGGTTACTCCCACACAAGTGAGACAGAAGTTGGTGGACCGTGACGCCGTTGTGGAAGCATTTGATTGGACAGACGACAAGGGTGTAGGCCTCGTGTATAACGAAGCTGAGCTGTTACAAATGCAAAAAGATCCGGACAACCATAACTACAAAAAAGTTCTCCGTCGTTTTGTGCAGAGTGAGTTGAAAACAGAAATCGAGAGCTTTCAAACCATAGGCAGTCAATTAAATCCCAGGAGAATCCTTGTAGCGACGACAGACGGCATGCTGTACGAGGTGACGATGAAAAAAAGGAGTAATCATCATCAAATGTGGACGGTAGAAGGGTACAACATGACAGCTGGATATAGGACGGATGTAGAGCAAGAGAAAGAGAAAGAGCAAGAGCAAGACCTGCTGCCGCAAGATATGTATCCAACCTATCGTGTGATGGAGCTAGCCGAAGCCGATTTGCAAATCCAAGCGTGGGCGAAGCCGCTTATTCAAAACAGTCAGGGCCAGTCATTTAACACCGCTCTAAACGGCAAAACCTATCTCTTGATCAAAACATCGCAGAGCGAAACAGATTCGGTGGAGATTGAGGGAATTAGAATCTGGATGGAAGAAATGCTCGTCCATTATCAAACGTATGAATTTGGAGAAGGGGCAGATCGTTCCATACTTAATAATTACTTGCTGATTGAAGTGCCGGAAACTCCAGAATCTGGTGTGACATTTTACAATACGGTAACCGTTGTCCGCTAGGTCTACTTCTTTTACAATGAAAGAAACGACGACATAAACCAAAAGTGAGGAAATACATATGACGATGAAAGCTTATCTATACAACAAGTGTGATACATGCCGCAAAGCAAAAAAATGGCTCACGGATCAAAATATTGACTTCGAAGAAATTCCGATTGTCGATGCACCGCCGTCCAAAGAAGAGCTGCGCCAAATTTGGCAGACAAGTGGCCTCGATTTGCGCAAGTTTTTCAATGTGAGTGGTGTTCAATACCGCGAGCTGGGCTTGAAGGACAAGCTGCCTACAATGTCCGAGGATGAAATGCTTGAGTTGTTGGCTTCCAATGGCAAGCTGATCAAACGGCCTCTTATCGCAAGTGATCGTACCGTAACTCTTGGTTTTAAAGAAGAAGAACTGGAGAAGGCTTGGGGAGGGAAGGCATGATGCGCCAACCATCCAAGAGACTGAACCATCTTTCCGCCGATATTTTTTCAGAGATGGAGGCTCGCAAAAGGGAAGTTGCCAAAACAAAAACGGTATACGACTTGAGCATCGGCAGTCCTGATCAGCAGCCTGACGAGAAGCTTCTGCAAACGTTAATCCATGCCATCCAGCAACCAAGCGCTTTTCGCTATCCATTGAGCGATGGAACGGCGGCCCTCCGAGAAGAGATCGCCCGCTGGTATCAATATCGTTTTGGGGTGGAGCTGGCGCCAGATGGGGAGGTTCATTCCTTGATGGGGTCACAGGATGGTTTGGCTCACTTTGCTTTGGCATGGACCGATCCTGGAGATATCGTACTTGTACCCGATCCTGGGTATCCGATCTACGAAGGCAGTGTTTATTTGGCGGGAGCGGTACCTTACCGGATGCCTCTGCGGGCAGAAAATGAATTTTTGCCAAAGCTGACAGACATTCCAGAGGAGATTGCGTCTCGTGCAACGTTTATGATTCTGAACTATCCGAATAATCCGGTTTCCGCGGTCGCTACCCTTGCCTTTTTTGAAGAGGTTGTGGCTTTTGCCAAGCGTTTTGACATTATCGTGGTTCATGATTTGGCCTATTCGGAAATGGTGTTTGACGGCTATCAAGCGCCGAGCTTTTTGCAAGTGCCAGGGGCGAAGGAAGTGGGAATTGAATTTAATTCGTTCTCCAAGAGCTTCAACATGGCAGGCTGCCGGATCGCTTACGTTGTAGGGAACGCAGACATCATTAAGCCGCTTGCGATTGTAAAATCGAATATCGATTACGGTGTCTTTTTGCCTGTGCAGCAAATGGCCATTGAGGCTTTGCGAAACGATCGGGAATCGGGTAGGACAAATACAGTCGCCTCCGTTTACCAGGAACGACGTGATGTGCTGCTGGGGGCATTGGCAAAGGCGGGATGGAGCATTCCATCTCCAAAGGCGACTATGTTCGTCTGGGCAGCTGTACCGGACGGCTGGACGTCACGAGAGTTTGCCTTCGCATTACTGGAGAAAGCCGGTGTCGTGGTCGTTCCGGGAAGTGCCTTCGGCGAAGAAGGAGAAGGGTATGTACGAATTGCTCTCGTCCAACCTCCTGATATTCTGTTAGAGGCGGTGGCTGCCATCGATCAATCCGGGATTCTCCGCATGAAAACAAGTGTGTAACAGTTGAAGTCAAATAAAGAGGGGATGAGCTTTCATGCGTTTGCGCGAAGAAATGCCTGACTTTTCCGGGATTATGGAGTGGATCAACGGGCAAACAACCAAAGCTGATTTGGCTGGAAGTCCTGTTTTGGTGCATATCTGGTCCGTCAGTTGTTACATGTGCAAGGAATCGATGCCAAGCATAAATGAATGGCGAGACCAATACGCTGCTAACGGTTTGAAGGTCATTGGAATTCATACGCCTCATTCGGAAAAAGATACTGATATCGAGCTGATCAAAAAAGCGATTGCAGAACAACATTTGACACACCCTATTGCAATCGATAATGATAGAAAGACAGTCGATGCATTCCAGAATGAATACGTCCCCGCTTTTTATTTGTTTGACGAGGCTCTTCAGTTACGTCATTTTCAGGCAGGAGAGAAGGGTCTCCAACTGGTAAAAAAACGCTTGTTCAGAATTTTGGGGATCGAAGAGGAATCCTAGAATGTTCGTCTAATTATGTATGTGTAATGGATTGTACCCGATAGGAGGATATGTAAACGATGGAATTCCCGAAAAATCTACGTTACAGTGAAGAGCATGAGTGGGTGCGAGTAGAAGGAAACAAGGCGTACATCGGAATCACTTCTTTTGCTCAATCAGAGCTGGGTGACATCGTGTTTGTCGAATTGCCTGAAGTAGGCGCGACAATCCAACAGGATGAGCCGTTTGGCAGCGTGGAATCGGTAAAAACCGTTTCTGAACTGTACGCTCCTGTAACTGGTAAAGTAGTAGAAGTAAATGGCGAACTGGAAGATGCACCTGAACTGGTTAACTCTTCGCCATACGAGCAAGCATGGATGATCGTCGTCGAATTGTCTGATACAGCTGAGCTGGACAAGCTGATGGATGCAGACAAATACGAAGCGATGGTAAAAGAATAGGAAACAAAAAAGCCGGGGCTTTTGTGCTCCGGCTTTTCTTATTTTTATGGGCGGGCTACTCCAACTTGAATGTTCGTACTGCATCATTAAGCTCTTCTGCCATTTTCGCCAGCATCGTTGCAGCCGAAGAGATTTCCTCCATGGAAGCGGTTTGTTCTTCCGCTGCTGCTGCAACCGTTTGAGAGTTGCCAGCTGATTGCTCTGCGATTTGTGTAATATGTGTAATGGCGGATACAATCGTTTGCATTTGCTGACTGATCTTGCTCATTTCCGTTGTCACTTCATTCATGCGAACGAGCAACCCGGACGTGGAGTCGGTAATTTGTTCAAACGCATTGCCTGTTGAGCGAACGAGAGTCATGCCTTCTCCCAAAATCGAAGCGCCATGATTCATTGCCGCAATTGCTGAGCCTGTGTCCTGCTGAATCACTGTGACGATGTGACTGACCTGCTCGGCGGCGGAGCTGGACTGTTCAGCGAGCTTGCGCACCTCGTCAGCTACAACGGCAAAGCCTCGTCCTTGTTCTCCGGCGCGAGCTGCTTCGATAGCGGCGTTCAGAGCGAGCAGGTTGGTTTGATTGGCGATCGTCGTGATGAGTGAGATCATTTCTCCAATTTCTTGGGAGCGTTGGCCTAGCGTATTGACAATGGTAGAGGTCTTGGCCATTTGGCTATGGATCACATCCATGTGCTCGACCGTTTTGGCTGCCATCTGATTGCCATCTGTGGCTTGGCGGTTCGCTTCTTGTGTAGAGTGATTGACATCCTCAATGCCTTTTTCCATTGCTTCGATGTGTACGGCAATCTCGTTGATGACCTCATAGCCTTGAACAGTTGCATCCACTTGCTGCTCCGTACCGTAGGCAATTTCTTGAACGGATTGAGCGATCTGCTCTGTTGCTTTGCTCGTCTGTTCCGCACTGGCCATCAATTGCTCTGACGTAGCAGCAACCTGTTGAGCGTTGAAGCTGACTTGCCCAAGCGTTTCGCGCAAGGTTGCCGTCATGGAGTTGAAGCGATTTGCCATAACCCCCATCTCATCTGCTGTCTGAATATCCATGGAAGCGGTAAAATCGCCACTGGAGAGGGCATGCGCCAGCTGGTTCGCGCGATCGATTTGTTTGGTCAAGTATTTACTGAAGTAATAAATGACAGCAATCATGATCAACAGACCGATCAGACTCACCGTACAAAGCTCAAAGAACAAGTCATAGAGTGGATCAGCAATTTCTTTTTCTGGCATCACGAGAGCGATTGTCCAGTTTGTATCTCCGAGCTCTTGAAAATAAACACGATTGGCGCCATTTTCATCGGTAAACGTCTTCATTCCTGATTTCTCTTCCAGAAGAGAAGGACCGATTGCTGCCAAGGAAGCATTCTCGTCAGATTGAACGGAATGATTCATCAGTTTGTCCGCTTGAGGATGAGCGAGGTATCTCCCTTTTTGATCCACCAAAAAGGCCCAGCCTGTTTCGCCTACTTTTGTACTGGAGACGAGCTTTTCCACGTCAGTGAGTGTAATATCGTCTGTGGCCACACCCAGAAGCTTTTTATCCGGAGTGTAAAAAGGAGCGACTACCGTCACCATGGAGACCTTGGAAACCTCGTCAAAGTACGGCTCGGAATAATCGGTTTCCTTCTTGGTTGAAATACCGACCTTGTACCAGTCTTGATTGGGATAGTTGTAAGAATCGCTGCTGTATTCACCTGTAATGTTAACCTTGCCGTCGTTCTTAGCCCCGTAGGTAGCAACGAGTTTCTTGTTTGGGTCAAAAGCGTAAGGTTCCATGAAAATTCCCATTCCAACCGTCGTATCATTAATGAGAACGGTTTTGGACAGCAGGGAATTTAACTGCTCCAGCGAATTTGTAATAGGACCCATTTCAATAAAGCGAGCCATACTCAGCGTTACTTTGCTATGGGCTTCCAGTTGCTTTTCCACATTACTGGCGACCATATCTAGTTGATAGTTCATTTTGTCTTCAATTTCCCGATTCAGTTGGTCGACAGAGAACCAGAAACCGATGCCCACGACGAGCAAAAGAGTCAAGATAATGACAGGCAGAGTAATGGTTAGTGTTCGAGCACGAAGACTTTTAAAACGAAGCATGAAACCGCTCTCCTTTTTGAATTTTTGCTAAAATGATTATTATTCCTTATTATCGGATAGATTCAGACTACCTTTTATGATGGATTTAGGCAAATGAGGTAAAGTATTCATACTAGTCAGAAAATGTTGCAGGAATCTAAGCAAATCGAGTAAAATGGATAAACCAAATCTTACTTCGATTCCTTTATTGGTAGCATTTGCGGGTGGAGAGTTAGTGGGCATATACGCTACAATGCGGATACAGACAAAGTTTCGACCAAAAAACGGACATGGACGTTTCATTTGGCGAATAGGGAGGGAGACTATATGAGTTTTTGTTGTGGTGCTGGAATGGTAGGTTCCGTAGGCTCAGTCCGTCATTATAAAACGCTTGTACACAATGTCCCGATCATGTTTTGTCCTGTATGTGACAGAATTGAGGTTCATCCTGGTATTGAGGGAGAATACGAAATTTTAGTAGAATATGCTCAGGGAGATCAGGCTCCAGAAGTGGATTTTGCTGACTTTGTGAGTGTTGACAATACATCCGAGTTGTTTGAGAATTGTACCATGACGGATGAAGCAGCCAGCTTCGCCGAAGTGTTAAAGCAGCAGATCGATATATCACTTGATCTGCTCGGGATCGCCAAGGAGTTACAGGATGACGATTGGCGGGAAGCATTGATGATTCGTTTAAGACGGTTAAGCGAGCGATTGAAGCAGTACAATAAAAGAAAAGCTAATGTCGCACAAGAGCGCATGACCTGAGTTGACGTGGGAGGCAGTGTGAATGTTTCATTTGAAAGCCGTTCACCACATCGCATTGAATTGTAGTGATGTTGTGAAGGTAGCTCGTTTTTTTAAGGACATTTTGGAAGTCCCTATCCCGGAAGAGAATATGACGGAAGGAGCACCTGTCTACTTTCAAATTGGCACATACACACGGATCGGTCTTCATCCTCATGGCGGGGAAGCTGGGAAAGGCGGCGTAGGGCAAGTCGATCATCTCGCCTTCTCTGTGCAGAGCCGTGCTGAGCTGGACTATCTGGTTGATAAGCTGGAGGCAGAGAATATTTGCTATCGTGGCCCAATTACACAGCCTACCAGCTATAATTTGTATTTTGAGACACCTGATGGTCACCACCTTGAGGTGCGACTCGATAAAGACGAGTTCGATGAGTAGTGTTTCCGAAAAGCATCTGCGTAAAGCGGATGCTTTTTGTTTTTGCCATCTTACTGCTGTGGTGCGGGACGAACACACAAAACCTGATGAGAAGAAAAAGCACAGGGCTCGTAGACCTTGACAACGCCTACCCAGTCGGAACTTAAAAAAGGGTACCCGGTTGTCGAAGACTTCTTCCCTGAGAAACGTCCGCCCGTAGGGTGGCTTTGGCTCGACGGTTCCCTTTTTTAAGTGGAGACGAGCAGTCAATCCTCCTTGCGGGCGTGTCAGAATCGAAGAGAACTGTGCTTTTTCTTCTCCTCCACTATGTTGGCTCAAACGGCCTTTCTAACAATGTCGAGAAAAAGATGCTCCCCCTGACAACAGCCGACAGTGACTCTCATTCCTCGCCAAAGGATTCGACTTCACAGGCCACGAACCCAATTGGGAAGAGAGGGGTTGGCGTGCAGATGATCGGAATGGGCAGACTGCTTTTTGAACTGGGCGAGCGACTGCAAGGAAAAGCACACTTGCGATTCATAACGGCAGGATGGGAGCGCAGGATCGGAATTGTAGTGGATGATTCACGGTCACAGTGGCAATTGACGATAGCAAAAGGCGTTGCATCCTGGGATGTATGGACAGAAGAGCAGCCTGCCGATCTGATCATCAGAGGAGGGGAGAAACAAATGCACATGCTCTTTGGTGGCGATGAGCTCGTCTATGTTTTAGCCAAAGAAAAGGTGCAAATAGCAGGGACATTGCGCGACCAATTGAAGCTCGATGCCATTTTGCGACTAACCTGTCGGTGAACTGTCCAATGGGGCGGTGTGATATAATAGGAAGAAACGGTTTTGGAGGAGGCGCTTTGATGTCTACTGTTATGTCGTTGCAACAGACGGTTGCTGCACGTAAAGATGCTATTGCCGAAACATTCCGTCATCTGCATGAGAATCCGGAGATAAGCTGGAAGGAAGTAGAAACGACTCGTTATTTGGCGGAGCGCATGCGTGCCTTGGGACTGCGTGTTACGACTTTTGACGATTGTACAGGATTAGTGGCTGAATGGGGCGAAGGAAAGCCAGTTGTCGGCTTGCGCACAGATATCGATGCTCTCTGGCAAGAAGTGAACGGTGAGTGGCGCGCGAATCATTCCTGTGGTCATGACGCCCACATGACATTGATCGTGGAAACGGTAGAAGCATTGGTTGCCGCTGGATATCAACCGCCGGGAACGTTAAAAATTTTGTTCCAACCAGCAGAAGAAAAAGGAACGGGAGCATTGAAGCTAGTGGAGAAGGGTGTCGTCGATGACATCGATTATTTGTACGGTGTTCATTTAAGACCGATTCAGGAGATGGCAAATGGCACGGCAGGACCCGCCATCTACAACGGAGCAGCTATGTTCCTTTATGGAGAAATAACAGGAGTAGCGGCGCACGGTGCGAGACCGCATCTCGGGATCAATGCGATTGAAGTAGCGGGAGCGATTATTTTGGGTCTCGGGCAAGTACATATCAACCCGATGGTGCCAGCCACTGTCAAAATGACTATGCTGCAAGCCGGGGGAGAGAGCTACAACATTATTCCGGACAAGGCGCGTTTTGCTCTTGATCTACGAGCGCAGACGAATGAGGCGATGGAGACCCTCGAGAATCGCGTTCGTCAAATGATTAACGGAGTCGCGGAGTCTTTCCAGGCACGCATAGAGGTAGAGTCCGGTTCTCGCATGGTAGCGGCAGAGGTCGATGAGCAAGCGAAGGCATTTATGGAGCAGGCGATCGTAGATGTGCTCGGTCAAGAGAATTTGCGAGCGGCGCCTGTCAGTCCGGGAGCGGAAGATTTCCACTACTATACGGTGGAGCGCCCTCATATCAAGGCGACGATGCTGGCTCTTGGATGCGATTTGGTACCGGGGCTGCATCATCCGCAGATGCATTTTGACCGTTCTGCATTGGAAAAAGGTGTGGCGATTTTGTGTCAGACAGTCGTAAAAACGTTTGAAAATACGTAAATCTTTATGCCTTGTGAGAGCAACACTAAGGGAGTAAACTCTTGGTGTTGCTCTTTTTGTGGGGAAAATGTCTCTGCGTACTCCACGAATAGTCGATAGACTGATTGGTTTGTGGACAAAATACTGCTGTTGGGGAATAATACGCATGAGGAGGGTTATTCACACATTCTCCATAAGAGATTATAAAATTATGTAGCTTATTTAGCTAAATGTGATATACTAATTACAAATCGAGCGACAATTAGAAAGTCACAATAAATGATACACATTTTGGGAAGGAGATCGTTCACACATGGAAACCAATACGGTTCAAAAGCTTACTGACATTCTTGGAGCTACGAAAGTGTATCATAACTTGCCTGTAGCTAATCTTGTTGAGATGGCAGTGAAGCGTGGCGAAGGGATTTTGACCGACAAGGGGGCGCTCAATGCGCTAACAGGGAAGTTTACCGGCCGTTCGCCAAAGGACAAATTTGTGGTGGACGAAGCTTCCGTACACGATAAAATCAACTGGGGTCCGGTTAACCAACCAATCAGTACTGAAAAATTCCAAGCACTTCAACAAGACGTGCTCCAATACTTACAATCAAAAGATGAACTGTTTGTCTTCGATGGCTTTGCGGGTGCAGATACAACCTATCGCCTGCCAATCCGCGTAGTGAACGAATTCGCTTGGCATAACCTGTTTGCACGTCAGTTGTTCATTCGTCCGTCTGAAGAAGAACTGGCTGCGCACGAATCAGAATTTACGGTGATCTATGCGCCTAATTTCAAGGCCAATCCTGCGGTGCACGGAACGAACTCCGAGACCTTCATCGTATTGAGCTTTGAGCAAAAGACAGTGTTGATCGGTGGCACTGAGTATGCTGGCGAAATGAAAAAGTCGATCTTCAGCGTAATGAACATGCTGCTTCCGGAGCGCAACGTACTCCCGATGCACTGCTCTGCAAACGTAGGCAAAGACGGAGACGTTGCCCTGTTCTTCGGATTGTCCGGCACAGGAAAAACAACGCTGTCTGCTGACCCGGACCGTTTCTTGATCGGTGACGATGAGCACGGCTGGTCTGACAATGGCGTGTTCAATATCGAAGGCGGATGCTATGCAAAATGCGTCAAGCTGTCTGAAGAAGGCGAACCGCAAATCTGGAAAGCAATCCAGTTTGGTACCGTACTTGAAAATGTAGACGTAAACGAAGCGACTCGTGTAGCAGACTACGACAGCACCAAATATACAGAGAATACACGCGCTGCGTACCCAGTAGAAGCAATTCCGGGTGCTGTGATTCCAGGCGTGGGCGGGCAACCAAATGTCATCGTCTTTTTGACAGCCGATTCGTTCGGTGTATTGCCGCCAATCTCCAAGCTGAATAAAGAGCAAGCGATGTACCACTTCCTGTCTGGCTACACCAGCAAAATGGCAGGTACAGAGCGTGGCGTAACTGCTCCGCAAACAGAGTTTTCTACTTGCTTCGGTTCTCCATTCTTGCCACTGCATCCAGTAGTATATGCAGAAATGCTCGGTAAGAAGATTGACGAGCGCAAGGTTCAAGTATACCTGGTGAACACTGGTTGGACTGGTGGCCCGGTAGGTGTTGGGCAACGTATGAAGCTGTCCTACACACGTGCGATGGTAACAGCAGCATTGAACGGTGAGCTGGAAAAAGTAGACTATGTAGCTGATGAGATTTTCGGGGTACAAGTGCCGACTGCTTGCCCGAACGTTCCTGCTGAAGTTCTGCAACCACGCAATACATGGGCAAACAAGGAAGATTACGACAAGCAAGCAGCTGATCTGGCTGCACGCTTCATCGAAAACTTCGAGAAGAAATTCCCGAATGCAGCAGATATTGCAAATGCGGGTCCAAAAGTAAAGTAATCGAACAGGAAAGAAACGGGTAGACGATAAGGTCTATCCGTTTTTTCTTCGTGAAAACAGAAAAAATCGTCAACGTATGACCGACGGTTTTGAGCTTATCCGTTACTTGTTGCCATCGAATACTTTCGAAGAATGGATTGGTACAACTTTTCCATTTGACTGTCGGAATAGAGTCAGGTAAGCTTCCGAAGGGAACCCTTCCATAGAGTGATAGCGATACATAAGTTTCTTGTTACTCTTTTTCAAAATGATCCTTCCATTTCGAGTTATCCATTGGTGTTTTTTACAAAAAGCACCTGCAATTTGGACGGAAATGTATGTCCAAAAGTTACAAAGGGAAAAATGCTGCGGAGGCAAGAATATTTAGGAAGGGATTCATGCGCAAAATCGGACTTTCTAAATATAATGATATAAAAAATACAGATATGTTTCATTCCTTGATTTATAATTATTCTTATTATAAGATAGTTATTGAGAATGGATTGAGAATTTACCAACTCACTTTTGACGTGTATGGAGGGAATTCAGATGACAGCAGTACCGCATTTGCAAATAAAAAACCTTCGCGCCAGTATCGAGGACAAAGAGATCCTCAAAGGCCTGAATTTGGAGATCAAGGGCGGCGAAGTGCACGCGATCATGGGACCAAATGGTACCGGTAAATCGACATTGGCATCCACGCTGATGGGTCACCCAAAATATGAGGTAACCGATGGCGAAGTGCTGATCAATGACGAAGACTTGTTGGAAATGGCAGTAGACGAGCGCGCACGTGCAGGTCTGTTCCTGGCGATGCAATACCCGTCCGAAATCAGCGGTGTAACCAACTCTGACTTCCTGCGTTCCGCAATCAACGCGCGCCGTGGTGAAGGAAACGAAATCTCCCTGATGAAATTCATCCGTGAGATGGACAAAAAGATGAACACCCTGGAAATGGATGAATCTTTCTCCCACCGTTACCTGAACGAAGGCTTCTCTGGCGGTGAGAAAAAGCGTAACGAGATTCTGCAAATGATGCTCTTGGAGCCAAGCATCTGTATTTTGGATGAAATCGACTCCGGTTTGGACATCGACGCATTGAAAATCGTTGCAGCTGGTGTAAACGAAATGCGCTCCGCAGACCGCGGATTCTTGATTATTACGCACTACCAGCGTTTGCTGAACTATGTAAAGCCTGACTTCGTACACGTCATGATGCAAGGTCGTATCGTGAAGTCCGGTGGTCCTGAGCTGGCTGAACGCCTGGAGGCAGAAGGCTACGACTGGATCAAGGAAGAGCTCGGCATCGAGGACGAAACCGTAAACGCCAACGTGTAGGATGAAGGAGGCAGCAGTGAAATGAGTGTGGATGTACAGCTACGCTTCGATTCCGAGGCGATCACCCAGTACTCCAAAGCTAATCAGGAGCCTGCCTGGTTCCTGGAAAAGCGCCTCGCTGGACTGAAGGCGGCGGGAGAGCTGGCGCTCCCTGCCTTGGAGAAAACGAAGATTGATAAATGGAATACCGTTGATTTCGATCCGTTCCAAACCACTGCGAAGGTGGCAGCGGCGAATGAACTCAGCGATTTGGTAAAAGCACAAATCGATGTCGACAGCGTGAAAAACCTGTTGGTACAAAAAAATGCTTCTACTGTTTTTCAAGCAGTATCCGATGAGTTGAAGGCACAAGGCGTGATCTTCACGACTTTTGCTGATGCTCTGCAATCACATGGCGATCTCGTGCAAAAATATTTGCTGAACGTCATCGCACTTGATGAGCACAAGCTGACTGCTTTGCATACGGCAGTTGTAAATGGTGGCGTATTCCTCTACGTTCCGAAAAACGTGGAAGTAGATGTTCCCCTGCAAGCTGTGTATGAAATCGCAGGCGACAACGCTCTGTTGGCTCCACATGTATTGATCGTGGCAGAAGCGAACAGTAAAGTAACCTACGTGGACACATATGTATCTGGCGAGGGCAAAAGCATGGTTGCGAACAGCCTAGTTGAAGTATATGTAGGCGCGGGCGCATCTGTGCAAGTAGCTTCTGTACGTTCTCTGTCTGTAGACGTTCACGACTACAGCTTCCGTCGTGCAACGGTTGAGCGCGATGGAAAAATGGAATGGATTTTGGGTGAGATGAACGATGGCAATACCGTTGCCAACAACACCACCATCCTCAAGGGAACTGCTTCGATTGCAGAGACCAAATCCATTTCTGTAGGTACTGGTTCCCAACGCCAAAACCTCACTTCCCAAGTTCAGCATATCGGCACGCACACTGAGTCTGACATGGTGAGCAAAGCTGTTATGACGGATGAAGCAGTGAGTATCTTGAACGGTATCACGAAAATCGAAAAAGGCGCTGAAAAGGCAAACGGCGTACAGGCGGAAAACATCCTGATGCTGAGCGATAAATCTCGCGGTGATGCCAACCCGATCCTGTTGATCGACGAGGATGATGTTAAAGCGGGTCACGCAGCTTCGGTAGGACGTTTTAGTGAAGAGTCTATCTTCTACTTGATGTCTCGTGGTATTTCCCGTCAAGGCGCAGAACGTCTGATCATTCTCGGCTTCCTGGAGCCAGTTGTCGCTGAGATTCCAGTAGAAGAAGTGAAGAACAGACTCCGTCAGGCGCTTGAAAGGAAGTTAGGCTAATGAACGCCAAGGAGCTTCGGAAATATTTTCCCATCCTACACCAGGAAGTAAATGGACATCCGCTCGTTTATTTGGATAATGGTGCAACCTCTCAAAAGCCGATTCAGGTTATTGAGGCGATGGATAAATACTACAGGGAGTATAACTCCAACGTGCACCGTGGCGTGCACACCTTGGGTAACATAGCGACAGATGGGTACGAAGGCGCGCGTGAAAAAGTTCGCGCCTTCATCAACGCCCGTGAAGCCGCAGAAATCGTCTTTACGCGTGGTACGACCTCTGCTTGTAATACGGTAGCGTACGGCTATGCTCGCAAGTACCTGGGGCCTGGTGATGAAATCGTGACCACATTGGTGGAGCATCACGCCAATTTCATTCCATGGCAGCAGGCAGCCAAGGCGACCGGAGCGACCTTTAAGTTCATTCCGCTGGCAGAGGACGGTACCGTTACTCTGGAGGCGGTCAAGGAAACGATTACGGACAATACCAAGATCGTTGCCATTCACCATGTTTCCAACGTATTGGGGGATACTACTCCAATCAAGGAAATTGCCCAAATCGCTCATCAGCATGGCGCACTTTTGTTTGTTGACGGAGCGCAGGGTGCTCCGCACAAGAAAATCGACGTCCAGGATTTGGATTGCGATTTTTATACGTTTTCAGCCCACAAGATGGCAGGCCCGACAGGCGTAGGTGTCCTGTACGGCAAGCGTGAGGTGCTGGAGCGTGTGGAGCCGATGGAGTTCGGCGGAGAAATGATCGACTACGTGGATATGTACGATTCCACGTGGAAGGAGCTCCCTTGGAAGTTTGAAGGAGGAACTCCGATCATCGCAGGTGCTATCGGATTGGGAGCAGCAATCGACTTTTTGGAAGAGATCGGTATGGACAATATCGAGCGTCATGAAAAACATCTCGTCAAGTACGCGATGGAACAAATGCGCGAGATAGAAGGACTGAAGATTTACGGCCCACAGCAGGACCGCAGCTGTTTAATTACATTCAACCTGGATACAGTACATCCGCATGACCTGGCGACGGTGCTGGACAGTTACGGAATCGCAGTTCGTGCCGGGCATCACTGCGCACAACCGCTGATGCGTTGGCTGAATGTGACAGCTACCGCTCGGGCGAGCTTCTACCTGTACAATACAGAAGAAGAAGTAGATGTGCTGATCGCGGGCTTGAAGAAGACGAAGGAGTATTTCGGCAATGTCTTCTCTTGATGATTTATACCGCCGCGTCATTATGGATCACTACCAGAAACCGCGCAACCGCGGCAAGCTGGAAGAATCCGAAGGACTCATTGTGAATTTGAATAACCCGACCTGTGGCGACAGCATCTCGCTCTCCTTGAAAGTGGAGGACGGCAAAGTGGTGGACGCGAAGTTCCTCGGCGAAGGCTGCTCGATCAGTATGTCGTCTGCATCCATGATGACAGATGCTGTCAAAGGCAAGCCAGTAGCAGAAGCACTGGAGCTGTCGCAAAAATTCTCCGATATGATGCAAGGCAAAGAAATCGATGATTCGATTGACCTTGGTGATATCGAAGCCTTGTCTGGCGTAGCCAAGTTCCCGGCGCGTATCAAGTGCGCGACACTGGCTTGGAAAGCATTGGAGCAGGGTGTCAAACAGGCGGAGCAGGATTAGTGATGGGTAAGGGAAATGAACACGAAGGAGTGAGCAACGATGGCTGTTAAAGGCCCAGAAATACAGGAATATCAGTACGGCTTTCACGACAAGGACGTTTCTGTATTCCGTACGAAAAAGGGTTTGACCCGCGAGATCGTCGAAGAAATTTCGAAGATCAAGGATGAGCCAGCATGGATGCTGGAATTCCGTCTAAAAGCATTGGACATCTTCAACAGCATGCCGATGCCAAAATGGGGCGGCGATCTGGACGACCTCGATTTTGACAGCATCACCTACTACGTAAAGCCTTCTGAAAAGCAAGGCCGTAGCTGGGATGAGGTGCCGGAAGAAATCAAGGCAACCTTTGACAAGCTGGGTATTCCAGAAGCAGAGCAAAAGTTCCTCGCAGGTGTATCTGCCCAGTATGAATCTGAGGTAGTTTACCACAACATGCAGGAAGACCTGGAAAAACTGGGCGTTCTCTTCTGCGACATGGATTCTGCGGTGAAGCTTCACCCAGAAATCGTGAAAGAATACTTCGCGACAGTGATTCCGCCAGCAGACAACAAGTTTGCTGCGTTGAACTCGGCAGTATGGTCCGGTGGCTCCTTCATTTACGTACCAAAAGGCGTAAAAGTGGAAACTCCGCTGCAAGCGTACTTCCGCATCAACTCCGAGAACATGGGTCAATTCGAGCGTACGCTGATCATCGCCGATGAAGATTCCTTCGTTCACTATGTAGAGGGCTGTACAGCTCCAATCTACAGCACGGATTCCTTGCACTCCGCTGTTGTAGAAATCATCGTAAAAGAACGTGCCCGTTGCCGTTACACCACGATCCAAAACTGGTCCAACAACGTATACAACCTCGTTACCAAACGTGCGGTTGCATACGCGGATGCGAACATGGAATGGATCGATGGTAACATCGGTTCCAAGCTGACGATGAAATACCCAGCTGTTATCATGAAAGGACCTCGCGCGAAAGGTACCGTTCTTTCCATTGCAGTAGCAGGAAAAGGACAACACCAAGACGCAGGTGCGAAAATGATTCACTTGGCGCCAGATTGCACATCGACGATCATTTCCAAGTCGATCTCCCGTGATGGCGGAAAAGTAACGTACCGTGGTCTGTCGCAGTTTGGACGCAAGTCGGAAGGCTCCAAGTCCAACATCAAGTGCGATACGCTGATTCTGGATAAACTGTCCACGTCTGACACGATCCCGTACAACGAGATCATGAACGACAGCATCACGCTTGAGCATGAGGCGACTGTATCCAAGGTATCCGAGGATCAACTCTTCTACCTGATGAGCCGCGGCTTGTCAGAAGCAGAAGCAACTGAGATGATCGTAATGGGCTTCATCGAGCCATTCACAAAAGAATTGCCGATGGAGTACGCGGTAGAGATGAATCGTCTCATTAAATTCGAGATGGAAGGCTCTATCGGATAATCGTTTCGATAACGGGTAAATACGTGTCTGATTCGTTCAGACACGTATTTTTTGTGCCCTGCTTGATGAAGGAAAACGCAACAGCCCTCCGACGGTAATTCGCCGGAGGGCTGTTTTTATGAGGACATACTAAATTTCCATAATAAGATCATAAATAACGCCATCGGAATGACCCAAAGTAAAGGAATGGCGTTGAGTGCGTAGCTCGTTTTGAATTTCAACTTGTGATAGCAGTACCAACTGCCCAACGTTGAGGCAAGTAGTACAAGCGGATACGATAGGATCGTATAGAACACGCCTGGTGCTCCAGTATCATATTTATCTTCAGGTAGAAGCACAATGGTAAAAAAAACAGAAATGGCCCAAGCCAATAAGAAAATGGCATATATGCTTTGACTAATAGAAAGGATGAGACAAGCTGTCTTGTTTTTCATAAGTGCCTGATTCCTCCCCAAAAAATGGAATGCTAATAAACAAGACGGGAGGAGGTTGAAAAAGGTAACCATTCATATGATTTCGTCAGTCCAACTTGCAAAGTATCTTGCCAATTAAGTAAATTAGGTTAATACCAATTGTGTTATGAAAACACCGATAATAATTACTAAAATGGGAAGATAAGAGTTGCTGATTGCGATTTATGGTAGTAGAGGGAGGATGAACCATGAAGGTTTTAATAGTGGAAGATGACAAGACCATTGCAGATGGTTTGCACTATTCGCTTTCCAGTGAGGGCTATGAAGTAGTTCTTTGCGAAGGAAAACAAACTGCACTCGAAACAATCAAACAGCACAGTTTTGATCTATATTTACTCGATCTGACTCTCCCAGATGGTAATGGCTATGAGATTTGCGAATATGTAAAAGAAAATCAGGATGCACCTGTCATCTTCTTGACGGCGTGTGATGATGAAATCAATGTGGTTCGAGGGTTAGATATGGGGGCAGACGACTATATCACAAAGCCGTTTCGTATCAGGGAGCTAATTAGCCGAATGAAGTCATCCCTTAGACATTACCAAAAAGAACCCAACTTGTCTGACAAAGTCAAGATTGGAGATATTGTCGTAAATACAAAACTGGCTAAAGTGTACAAAGGAACCGAGGAAGTGATGCTGACTGCCTTAGAATACCGTTTGCTGTTAGCATTCATAAATAATAGAGGACAAGTTCTGTCCAGGAATCAGTTGTTGGAGGGCATTTGGGATATAGATGGTAACTTTATCAATGACAATACCCTTTCTGTTTACATTAAACGGCTTCGAGAAAAGTTGGAGGATGATAGCCAGAATCCTAAAGTGATTGAAACCGTACGCGGACTGGGCTATCGAATGAGTGGCAGCCATGCTTAAAAACAAAGAAATACGGAAGTTATGCATGTATAGCATGTTTATTTCTTTCATTGGGATCACTATTCTATGGATGATCGACTGGAAAGCGGGGATTGTCGGAGTTGCTATGGTATTTCTGCTCCTTTCAATTTTTTTCCTGTTTACCCGCAAACGTTATCAGGACATCAGGAAGCTCGCTTATTATTTGGCTTCTGTATATTCAGGCCAACCCACGATGGATATTAGGGATAACGTTGAGGGTGAATTGAGCATTCTGAAAAATGATATTTATAAAGTCACATTAACGTTGTCCGAGCAGTCTACTCTACTGAAAAAGGAAAAACAATACTTGGCAGATACTCTTTCGAACATCTCCCATCAATTAAAAACGCCACTTACCTCTATGTTTGTCATGGCTGATTTGTTAAACAACCCTAGTCTGCCCCCAGACAAGAGGGAGGAATTCTTGGGCAAAATTATCAATCAGTTGAAGCGTATTGAATGGCTCGTGACCTCATTGCTCAAGCTGTCCAAAATCGAAGTGCAAAGTGTTATTTTCAAAAAGGAACTCGTATCTGTCAAGAAAATGATAAACAAGGCAGTAGAACCACTCCTTGTCCCCATGGAATTAAAAAATCAGGAGCTCTCTTTTTCCTGTAAAGAAGACCTTTTCGTGTATGGAGATGAAAACTGGACGGTAGAAGCCATTTTGAACGTAATTAAAAACGGGATTGAGCATACGCCGGTCGGGGGACAGATTGCTATTTCGTGTGAGGAAACACCCTTGTATACACAAATTGTCATTGCCGACAGTGGAGAGGGGATTAGTCTGGAAGATGCCCCACACATTTTTGAACGATTTTATAAAGGGAAGAATGCGGGATCGGATAGTATTGGAATAGGGCTAGCGATGTCTAAAACAATCTTGCAAAGTCAAAACGCCGATGTGTTTATGGAAAGTCAGATTGGTGCAGGCACAACATTCAAAATCAAATTTTACAAGCAAATCATTTAGATGACAAAATTGTAAGAATGAATGTCACCGACGAGACATGTTTGGCAGCTATTCTCAACGTAATAACTTATCTGGGAGGATCATGATGGAGATTTTGCGAGTAGAGAACCTGTCAAAGACGTACGGTGATGGCGAAACAGCTGTTACTGCATTGAACGATATCTCATTTTCCGTACAAAAAGGGGAGTTTGTGGCGATCATTGGACCATCTGGTTCAGGTAAGTCTACCCTTTTGCATATTCTGGGGGGCGTTGATACGCCTACATCGGGTAAAGTGATCGTTGACCAGACTGATATGTACGCGATGGATGAAACGGCACTGGCCATCTTCAGGCGCAGACAGATTGGGCTTATCTATCAATTTTACAACCTGATCCCTGTCCTTACTGTGGAGGAAAATATCACCCTGCCATTGCTGTTGGACGGTAGAGAAGTAAATCAAGATATCTTTTCCGGTATCGTAGAGACTCTAGGCCTTCAACAGCGATTAAAGCATCTGCCAAACCAGCTTTCTGGAGGACAGCAGCAGCGTGCGTCTATTGGCCGTGCCTTGATTAGCAGTCCCGCCATTGTATTGGCTGACGAGCCAACAGGGAATTTAGACAGCAAAAATAGTGCTGAGATTGTGAAGCTGTTGAAAAAACTACACAAAGAACGGCATCAAACATTGATCGTTATTACACATGACGAAAACATTGCCTTGAAAGCGGACCGTATTATTGGCATTCAGGACGGCAGGATTTCCAGAGATGAGGTGATCAGGCGATGAATATCGTAAATCAGCTCACTTTACGTTATATGAAGAAGAATAAGAGCCGTACCCTTGTTACAATCATTGGGGTTGTCATTTCTGTTGCAATGCTTACAGCAGTATTTTCCATTAGCAGTTCTTTCATGGATATGATGCAGAGAAACGCGGTTGCCTACTCTGGTAAATGGCAGGCAGCTTTTCTCGATGTTGCAGGAGAAGATGTTGCGGTTATTACGAATGCAGAAAGAATTGAAGGGTACGACATTGAGCAGAAACTCGGATTTGCACGACTTTCTAACTCTCCAAGCAGCGTGAAGCCTTATTTGTATATTACTGGACACAGTCATCATGATGTAATAGGGGTGAGCCTAATTGATGGGCGCTTGCCTCAAAATGAAAATGAACTGGCACTTTCATCACAGTTTGTCCAAACCGCAGGGGTAAGCTGGAAGGTTGGAGATGTAGTCACCTTAGATTTTGGTAAACGTAGCTTGAATATAGATGGTAAGAGCGAGACATTAGACACCGATTATGTCTATCAATCAAAGGAAGTCTTTACGCCTACAAAGACAAGAACATACACAATTACCGGGATTGTTCAAGCGCCAGCTAGAGAGCGGGATGCACTGGCCGCATACCGTGCATTTAGTGGACTCTCCGAGGGTGATTTAGAGGAGGGCTTTCCCTATACGGTAAGTGTTGAATATAAGGATTTTAAAGGTTTAGGAAATAACATTTATGAAACGAGTGACACGATTGCTAGTAAAGTAAGCGGAGTAAAGGATCAAGTTAAATCGAATGGAGTAAAAATCAAGTACAATCGGGACCTTTTGCTTTATTCCGGGATTTCGAATGATTCCCACTTTCTTAACACCATGTATCTGGCAGTTCTTTCCGTGGGAATTATCATTCTGATTGGATCTGTCTCACTAATCTACAACGCGTTTGCGATCTCACTTTCAGAGCGTAGTCGCACTTTAGGGATGTTATCTAGCGTAGGGGCAACCAAACAACAAAAAAGGGCTTCTGTATTTTTTGAAGCTGCGGTAATCGGGATCATAGCTATTCCAGCCGGGTTGTTTTTTGGGTCCATTGGCATTGGTGTTACTCTCCATTTGCTCAGCCCATTCATTCAAAAAATGTTTGTCGCTAGTGAACCGATGCGACTGGTGATAGAGCCGTACAGTATGATTGCTGTCATTTTGTTTTCCATTTTGACATTGCTCATTTCTGCATGGTTACCAGCAGTGAGGGCTTCGAGAATTACACCGATAACTGCAATCCGCCAGACAAAGGATATCGAAATAAAAGGAAAAGATGTTCGTACATCCAAAATGATCCGGAAGTTGTTTGGATTTGAAGCGGAATTAGGATTAAAAAATCTGAAAAGGAATAAACATCACTATCGCTCAACTGTCTTTTCTCTTGCGATCAGTGTAATCTTGTACCTGGCAGCTTCTTCCTTTTCGTTGTATATGGATAAGTCCTACAATATGGCACAAGCACCGCTACCATATGATCTGTCAGTAAACGCAAGGGGAGCCGATCTGGAAAGGGTAAGGTCATTAACAAATGAATTGATGTCTGTCCAAAACGCAACAACAAAGGTGCGGACCCAACTTATCGGTGCTGATCTATTACTCAACGAAAACGAGGTTACCACAGACATCTCCAGTCGCCATACTCTTAATCCAGAAGGGAAATACTTCATGTCTGCAAACATTGTTTCTCTGGATGAGGCCTCTTTTGCAGCGTATCTGCAATCCGCTGGGATTGATGCAAAGAAATTGGAAGGTGACGAGATTTCTGCAATACTTGTCAATCGGTTTACCTTGAAAGAAGAACATAATTTTACAGATATCTCTCAATTAACAGTCCAAGAAGGATCAGAACTACCTCTCACTTTGATTGAAGGAGCTAAAGTCCGAATTGCTTCTATCACGGATAAACGTCCACCTTTTATGCTACGCTACCAGGAAGATGCTTTTATGGTTACACTTGTTGTTTCTGAACGAGGCTTTGACAAGTTAAGAGAACGTGGGAACAATATGCTGTCTGAGCAAGTTACTAGCGAGGTTCAATTTACAACTGAGCAGTCTGCGGCATTGGAAAATGAAATAAACCCGATTATTAACAGATATCCAGATGTACATGTCTATACGACCAATCTGATTGAGGAGCGTCAGGATGCAATGAATCGCGCCACAGTCACATCCGTATTCCTTTATGGGTTTGTGGTTCTCATCGGACTCATTTGTATGGCAAATATTATCAACACAATATCGACAGGGATGGCATTGAGAAAACGTGAGTTTGCGATGTTGGCTTCCATCGGCATGACGCCAAAGGGCGTGAAGAAAATGCTACGGTTCGAAGGGTTTTTTTATGGAATGAAGTCGCTTATTTACGGACTACCGATTAGTTTATGCGTGATGTTTTTCATCTACAAGATCCTTGACCGTAATTTTGAATTTGCTTTTACGTTGCCTTGGGCGGATCTTATCATTGCTGGGATAGGTGTGTTTTTTATTGTGGGGTTGACGATCTTTTATGCGAATAGAAAATACAAAGAATACAGTATCGTTAACTCGTTGAAGAACGAAAACATTTGAACGAGGGAGTAATGATCTTAAGGAACCTTGCAGAGACAAAAGCTCATAAAGACAAGTAGTGAACAGTTCTTGACGAAGGGATAACGCCTTAGAAAAAATACGTGTCTGATTCGTTCAGATACGTATTTTTTATTGCACCCTCCAAAAGCGTTTCCTAAATCGTACCATGTCAAAGTCGTAATGGTCGAGCAGTTTCACTTATCACGCTATTTTACTATTGAATCGGTTACTCATAGTGAGGGGATGGAGGGTCAAAGTAATATTCTAATCCGACAATCCCCCAAAAAAGGATAAATGTGAACAGTACATACAGCCATCTTCTACGAAGTGACTGGGAATTCACTCCTTCACGTTTTATTACGTAAATGGATAATAATGGTTACTTTTTCGATACGCTCAATGGGAACGGAGAAATCATCGGGCTTGGTTCAGGTGTAACCGTTATTTCAGCCAAATATGCCGGAAAAACATCCAAGCTGACAGTCTATGTGGGTGGGGCTGAGCTGATCTGTCACGATTGCAGAAGGTGAAGAGGAAGAGATCACAAAAGGAACAACGAAACTCAAGGTGAAGTACCAAGGAAAAAGCATGACGATTTCGGTAAAAGTCACGAAATAAACTAGAACAGTTCCTTCGGGATAACGTGGGCTTTTTTGTGGGTGTTCAAACATGTACATTCACTCCGCACAATGATAAAATGTTCGTATATACAAGATTACGCTGCCCAGCATCAACGAAGTATGCCTACGTATCCAGGCATGCTTTTTTTCGGGCGAGCACAAACCTTTTCACAAATGCGCAGTTGCTCTTCTATGAGCAGGCAGCCGTAGAGGTTTTCATACTTTTTGGAGCGGGGTTGCACATATGATAGTGGTGAAGGAATTAATGGATCATTGCCACCGCTTTTTTGGGAGCCAAGGCGTTCTGTATCAATCGGAAGATGCGGATATCCTGATTGCCGTCTATCCGGCTACGCGCAAGCGAGGATGGTGGACGTATGCCACGCTTGAGCTGCACAAGATGGGGGCCACAGAGTACCTCGTCTATTCCTATCAGTTTGAGCAGAGAATGATTACGCATTTGGCAAGAGTAGCAGCCCAGGTAATTCGTCAGTGGGAGAGTCAATCTACCCGTATGGAGTCTGGGAGCATCTTTTCGCTCGGGGATACAATCGTGGAAAAATCGGTTTTGAATCATATGGTACTGACCCCTGCCTATTATGAAGAGGCTGGACTTGAATATTATACAAACGGCAAGGACGTAATCAGGTTCATGATGCTTCATGCAATCGCGGATTCTGAAGCAAAGTTTTTGGAACAATATGGACTTATGGCATTACAGGAATGGTTAGCGCACTCCGGTGTCGATTCCCTGAATGTTACGCGTACGCCTGCCATCTGAGAAGGGAGCGAGCGAAATGTCAGCGATTCGCTTGAGAGTCACCGTAGTAGTGGAACACGAAGGGAAGGTCCTCCTCATCCGTGAGCAGACACAACGAGGCATCTTTTACAATCTGCCAGGGGGAATCGTAGAATATTTGGAAGCGATTCCAGACGCGGCGAAAAGAGAAGTGATGGAAGAGACTGGACTCCTCGTGGAAATGGAGCGATTGATCTGGATAGACGATCGGATCGATCAGGAAGGGAATGGAAAGCATACAGTCGGAGTAGGAGTTCTGGCGAAGCTCGTCGGAGAAGAGACAAACCCTACGCCAGGTGGTATCGTCGATGAAGAAATCGAATGGGCGGGCTGGGTCACGCTAGACGAGTGGAAGCAACTGCCGAACGACCACAAAACACGACCGGATCAAGTCAAGCAAGTCTTGTCTGATCCCACTTATCAACCGATGTACTTGGGAAATATGCTGAAACAAGCAGAATAAAAACAAGAGACACCGCCCTTTTTCTAGTGAAGAGGAGCGGTGTTTTTTTCCTTACGCTTTTTGCTGTACGGAAGCTTTTCTCCCTTTTGCGACAGCAAACACGACAATGACAGCGGAAAGAACAGCACCGAGTGTCAATGTCTCTGACAGGAGGAGCCAGGCGGCGATGATCGATAAAAAGGGTTGAAGGTATTGGATTTGACTAACCTTGGAGACGCCACCGAGCGCCAGGCCGTGATACCAGGCGAAAAACCCGAGAAACATACTGATTACGCTAATGTAACCAAAACCGATCCAGACAGGCCAAGTGGCTTGTTTTAACTCAGCGAGCAGAGGCCCTGCGAGCGGAATGACGAGAAAAGGAAAGGCAAAGATCAACGACCAACTGATGACCTGCCAACCACCCATCGTCTTGGAGAGCTCACCGCCGACCGCGTATCCGATCGCCGCGCTGATGACCGCCCCGAGCAAGGCGAGATCCGCCCATTGGAGGGCACCAAAGCCAGAACTGATCGCGTAGGCGATAATCGTCACACAGGCGATCCCACTTGAAATCCAATACTTCCGGGTGGGGCGTTCGCCTGAAAAAAATATCGCTGCGCCTGCCGTGGCCAATGGCAATAGTGCGATGATGACTGCACCATGCGTAGCGGGCACTCTCTCCATCGCCCACGACGAGAAAAGCGGGAAGCCTGCTACTACTCCGGCAGATACGAGTAACAGTTTCTTGGTCTCTTGCCAGGTAGGAAACGGTACACGTTTCATTAGGAGCACCAAAGCAGCCAGTACAGCCGCGATCAACGCTCGTCCCAACCCTGCCGAGAGGGGAGAGAGCACGGTAACAACCACCTTCGTTGCTGGCAAGGTCAAGCTGAAGCTAAGCACCCCGATGAAGCCATACAGCAAGCCCATTTTCTCTGTATGCAGCTGCTCAGGAGTGATTGGTTGCTCTTTTTGTAGGGCTTGCTTCTCGATAGGAAGCTGTGCACTCATCCGAATCCCATCCTTTATCGAATAAAAGTTTCTGTTGTTTTATCTTAGAGGCGACCGAGCATAAACGGTAGAGCCAATTGGCAGCAGGAGCAGTAAGCCAATTTGTCGAAAGTGAGGAAAACGAAAACAGGAAATTTGGGGGACGGATCAGGATGGAATGGAAGCCGGACAAAGATGCGGGAGTTCCGATCTATTTGCAAATCGCCAAAGAGCTGGAACGACAGATTGTGCTAGGAGCGCTGTCCCCCGGTACATCTCTGCCGCCGGAAAGAGTGTTGGCACGTCGCTTTGGCGTCAATCGTGGGACGGTATCGGCAGCGTACGAAGAATTGCGGGCAAAAGGGATTTTACAATCGTGGCAAGGGAGCGGTACTTGGGTCAGTCGGGATCTGTGGGGCGTCAAACAAATGCCAAACTGGTATACCTACACGAATGGCGGGGCATTCTTGCCAGCTTATCCACTCGCGAAACGAATTCAGGATGCGTGCTTCGATTCTTCAATCATCAATCTGGCAAAGGCAGAATTGGCAACGACGATGATCCCGTCATGGATACCAACGACGCCGAGGGAAGAAAACGAGATCAAACTTGAGCTGGGCTACGCGCACCCAAAGGGGGAGCCGCGTCTGCGTGAGGCACTGTCTGTGCATTTGCAAGAAAACTATGGCATTCACGCTTCTCCCGACGAAATTTTGGTGACGTCAGGAGCGCAGCAGGCATTGCATCTCATTACACTGTGTCTCTTGAATCCCGGAGATGCAATCGCAATGGAGGGACCCTCTTATTCGTATTCCTTGCCCTTATTCAGTTCAGCCGGGCTGCGTTTATTTCGCTTGCCGATGGATGAGGACGGAATTATACCCGAGGTAGTCTACGACTTGCAGCGGGAGCATCGCATTCGCATGGTTTTCGCCAACCCGACCTATCATAATCCAACCGGGACGATTTTAAGTGAGGCACGGCGATCTCAGTTGCTCGATATTTGTCAGGAGCTGCGCCTGCCACTTGTGGAGGACGACGCTTACGGCGCATTGACACTGGCTGGAAGCCCTAGACCACCCAAGCCGATCAAAGCCATCGACAAGACAGGGGCTGTTCTGTATGTCGGGAGTCTTTCGAAAACGATTGCGCCAGGCTTACGGATTGGCTGGCTGGTGGGACCTAGATCTGTCGTAGAAAGACTAGCCGATGCCAAGCAGCAAATGGACTTTGGCACGAGCAGCGTCTCCCAGCAATTCGCCCGGCGGTTTGTTGAGCGAGAGAGCTGGAACAATCAGCAGGAGCGGATGTCTCGTTACTTGTTGGAGCAGCAACAAACAATGGTACGCGCTATGCACAATCATCTCTCCGATTTCGCCGTATGGAAGGAGCCAGGTGGCAGCTATCATATTTGGTGTCGGTTGCTGGCTCCCAGGGACGAAAGGGAATTGCTTGATGATGCGATCAGAGAGGGCGTTGTCTTTACACCGGGTAGCGTCTATGGAGCGGAAGCGGGCTGGCTGCGCCTGACCTATTCGTGGGAGTGCCCGACGAATATCGAGGAAGGCATTCGACGCATCCAAAGAGTCCTACAGCAGAAAAAACGATAAGAAAAGGGTTTATTCCTTATTTATGAAACTAATTTCCACCTCACTCGTATGCACTATAGAGGCAATTTTAGAAAGGGGGGACAGTCGTGGGCGTACTTGAAACCGTCTACATGGTCTGCCTTGTACTTGGTCTACTCTACACGGTCATCTCACTGTTGTTCGGCGATACGCTCTCGGATTGGTTGGGACATCTGCATCTGCCTTTTGCTCAGCCCATTTTGTTGGTCAGCGGCATGACTGCTTTTGGCGGAGCGGGGTATCTGTTGTCCAGGTACACTTCTCTTGGTGCGCTTGTCGGATTGATGCTGGCTGCTGTCATTGGTTTCGCTTTGGCTCTTGTCTCTTACTTCCTGTGGGTAAAGCCGATGAGTCATGCGGAAAATTCCACGAGCTATTCCATGAGTCAACTAGGAGGAAAGCTGGGAGAAGTCGGGACGACAATTCCGGCAGAAGGACTGGGAGAGGTGCTGCTGCCGATGATTAGTGGAACCACTTACCATATGGCAGCGAGTCTGGAGGGCCAGATTATCCCGCAAGGAACCCGTGTCGTCGTAGTCGAGGTCCGTGACCATGTCTTGTATGTGATCCCCTTTTACACTGAATCTGGCGAAGGAGATGGGAAATGATGTTAGATCCTGGCATTTTGACGATAGTAGGTGTTGTCGTAGCAGTCTTTCTCGTTTTGGGTATTGCTTTTTGGGCCCGTTACAAAACAGTGGGTGCAGATGAAGCCATGATCGTGACGGGTAGCTATCTCGGCTCGAAAAACGTACTCAGTGACGAATCCGGGCGCAAGATGAAGATCGTCCGCGGAGGCGGCGCATTTATCCTCCCTATTTTTCAACAAGCAAACTTTCTGAGTCTTCTGTCTCATAAACTGGACGTATCGACTCCTGAGGTGTACACCGAGCAGGGCGTTCCTGTCATGGCAGATGGCGTTGCAATCATCAAGGTAGGCGGCTCGATTGAAGATATCGCGACTGCATCCGAGCAATTTATGGGCAAGAGTGACGAGGCGCTGCGCGGAGAAGCACAGGAGGTTCTCGAAGGCTATTTGCGGGCAATCCTCGGCAGTATGACGGTAGAGGAAATTTACAAGAACCGTGAGCGATTCGCACAAGAGGTGCAAGCGGTAGCAACAAAGGATTTGAAAAAAATGGGGCTGTCCGTTGTCAGCTTCACGATCAAGGATGTCCGGGACAAAAACGGCTATTTAGCTGCTCTTGGAATACCGCAAATCGCTGCGGTGAAGCGCGATGCGACCATCTCGCAGGCTGATGCGGACAAAGAAGCGCGGATCAAGCAGGCTCAGGCAGAGGAAGAGGCACGCAAGGCAGAGCTGCTGAAGGAAACGAATATTGCCGAAGCTGAAAAGGAAAAAGAACTGAAGGTAGCGGCGTTTAAGCAAGAGCAGGACAAAGCGAAGGCGAGTGCGGACCAGGCCTATAAGCTGCAAGAAGCTGTCGCCAAGCAGCAGGTGACAGAAGAAGAGATGAAGATCGATCTCGTCCGCAAGCAGAAGGAAATCGAGCTGGAGGAAAAAGAAATTCTTCGCCGCGAAAAGCAATATGATGCGGAAGTGAAGAAAAAGGCCGACGCCGACCGCTACTCTGTGGAACAGGCGGCAGAAGCGGAAAAGGCGAAGAAGCTGAGAGAAGCAGACGCGATCAAGTACCGCATTGAAGCTGAAGCAAAAGCAAATGCCGAGCAGAAGCGTCTGGAAGGCTTGGCGATTGCCGAGGCTGAAAAAGCCCGTGGTAGCGCTGAGGCAGAAGTCACACGCCTCAAGCTCGAAGCCGAAGCAGAAGGGAAAGAGAAGCTGGCTGAAGCATTTGAAAAATTCGGTCATGCGGCTGTCCTCGATATTATTGCGAAAATGCTTCCTGAGCTGGCTGAGAAAGTTGCCGAGCCAATGAAAGCGATCGACAAAGTAACAATCGTGGATGCAGGAGGCGGTCAGGGAGATGGCGTCAATCGTCTGAGCGGGAATGTTACGAAGCTGATGGCCCAACTGCCGGAGATGTTAAAAGACGTGTCTGGTTTGGATATGAATAAAATGATCTCGGACTTTATGCAAAAGGGTGGTAACGTGCCCGCGCAGCAACCGCCTGTACCTGTAAAAGTTCAGGTTGAGACCGATTCTATTTCGGAGGACGAAAAGAAATAATCAAATCGATCAGAGGAGAAGTGCCCCTTTTTAGCGAGGGGCACTTTTTTATGCAGAAAATCAAGGGTAGTCTACCTGTTTCGCGCGTCCGTATCCTCTCAACAATTCGCTGACCGTGACGAATTTATACCCTCTATTTTTCAGTTCAGGCAATATTTGCTCGAGAGCTTGTACAGTCTGTTTTCGATTGCCTCCGTAATCGTGAAATAGCACGATGTCTCCATTCCGAGCGTTGTTCAAAACCTTGTTGACGATCTTTTTTACACCGGGGTCGCTCCAATCACGTGTGTCTTGATGCCATGACCACATAATCACGAGAAAACCGGCTTGTTTGGCTGTATCGACTACGGTCTCGTCATAATATCCCCCCGGAGGACGAAAGAGGGTGGGACGAACCCCTGTTGCCGAATAAATTGTCTCTTGTGTTTTTTGCACCTCTTCTAACAGTCGTTTCGCTGACAGCTTTCGTATATCAGGATGACTGTAAGTGTGATTGGCAATCTCATGTTGATCATTCGCGAGAGATTTGACAATTTCCGGGTACTCGCTCACACGATTGCCTACGACAAAAAAGGTGGATTTCGCTTGATACTGCTTCAGCAGCGCTGCGATCTGAGGAGTGTATACCTGATCAGGACCATCGTCAAAGGTAAGGGCAATCACCTTGCTCTCTGTCGGTACTTCCCAAACGATATCTCCTCTTGTTTCGTAATACTCGCGATTTTTTCCCCGAATGGCATTGGCTGTCTCGCTGAAGGAAGGAGCAAGAATGACAGCGAGCAAAAGGGGGAAAAAGAGGATATGCTTTTTCATTCGTTCACCTCGTTGCAGAGACTATGGTGCTAGGTAGCTGTACGTGATGATGTACTCACCGTTACTATGCGACAAATCTTGATGAATATTCCTGTGTGTCTCCGTGGAAAAGACACTTGTTCTTTTTGTGTGGATAAATTAAGCTAGTAAAAGCATAAGACGTGAGAGTTGGGTGGAGGAATCAATCATGAAGGTAGCAAAATTTGGGGGAACATCTCTGGCGAATGCCGAGCAAATAAAAAAAGTATGCCAAATTGTTATGGCGGATCGGGACAGACGGTTGATTGTTGTATCGGCACCTGGGAAACGGAACAAGGAAGATACGAAGGTTACTGATTTGTTAATTGCCTATGCTGAGCGATCTTTGGCTGGGGAGCCTACAGAGGAAGCAAAACAAGCCATTTTCCTGCGCTATCGGGAGATTGTGGCCGAACTCGGTCTTTCTGCCGAGATCGGCCAAGCGATCGAAGCGGAGCTCGAGGAGGTTCTCGCAAACAAGGCGGGCTTGTCCGCAGACAGATTCATGGATGCGGTCAAAGCTGCCGGAGAGGATACATGCGCCAAAGTTGTCGCTCGTTATTTGCAGAGCCTGGGTGAGGTCGCGACCTACATCAATCCAAAGGACGCAGGAATGCTGGTTACAGATGAAGCAAGCAATGCTCATATCCTCCCTGAAGCGTATGCCAAATTGGCGACATTGCGAGAGCGGGAGGGAATCGTCATTTTCCCAGGATTTTTCGGCTATTCGCGTGCCGGTGATCTGGTTACTTTTTCACGAGGTGGCTCGGATATTACGGGATCGATTTTGGCTGCGGCAGTTCAGGCAGAGGTCTACGAGAATTTTACAGATGTCGACTCGGTGTATGTGGTCAACCCAAACCTGATTGCCGATCCGAAAAAAGTGACAGAGATTACGTACCGTGAGATGAGGGAGCTGTCCTATTCCGGTTTTAGTGTGTTCCACGAGGAAGCGTTGATTCCCGCATATCAAGCAGATATACCAGTATGCATCAAGAATACAAACAATCCGTCTGCGCCTGGTACGATGATTGTGGCCGAGAGAGGATCTGCTACAAACAGAGTGTCGGGGATTGCAAGTGACGGCGGCTTTTGCAGCGTTTACGTCAGCAAGTATTTGATGAACCGTGAAATTGGCTTTGGTCGCAAGCTGCTGCAAATTCTGGAGGAGGAAGGGCTTTCGTATGAACACACGCCATCTGGAATTGATAACATTTCTGTCATTCTCCGAGAGCGAGATCTCACGGAAGAGAAGGAACAGCGGATTGTAGAGCGCATCCGCCGAGAGCTGCTCGCTGATGATGTCGCTGTTCAGCATAGTCTGGCACTCGTCATGATTGTCGGGGAGGGCATGCGTCAATCTGTGGGGACAACTGCGCGAGCCACTACGGCGTTGGCTGCTGCGAAAATCAATTTGGAAATGATCAATCAGGGGTCATCGGAAGTAAGCATGATGTTCGGTGTAAAAGCCGAAGAGGCAGACCGTGCTGTGATTGCTTTGTATCAAGAGTTTTTTGGAGGAGAGGAACCAGTGGTTTCCCCATCGTCACAAGCCGCTTCTGTCAGTGTATAGCTACGTGCTTCAAATGATCCGCTATTGCCATTCTGTACCCATTGATAGACATGCCATGCTGGCTGTGCGGATGCGAGGCCCACAATCCAATAGCTGAGCGTGGGATAATGCCAGCCTGCTATGTCGCGTGCAGAAGGGATTGGCAGTGTATGTGGGTGTGTATGCAAGACACCTAGCCATTGAAGATTGTTCCTGCGGATGTGTTGCAAGGCTTGAAGAAATGTTGTCCCATCCCAAGCGAATACGTGCTTGTCAGGGGAGATGGGCATTGGTACACAGGTCGTAATCGTTGCTCCATGACCTGCGAGCAAAGCAGAATACTCATAAGGAAACGCCTCTTGTGCTTCGGCCAGGAGGCGTTTCGCTACTTTTTTCGTCAGGAATATTTTGTTATCCTTAATCGCAAAGGGGTCACCCAACCAAGCAGGATTTTTCATTCGGTTTTCGTCCTTCTTCTCTATTCGGCTATGATTTGGAGGTTAGCATTCGATGACTACGATACAAGTGGGAGTTTGCGGCTGGGGAGATCAGCACGAATTGTACGTACAAGGTGTGCGCAATCGAGACAAGCTGTCCGTATATGCCAGCCACTTTCCAATTGTAGAGGTGGATAGTTCTTTTTACGCTATTTTACCACAGCGAAATTACGAATCGTGGGTGAAGGATACGCCTGAACGATTTGGCTTTATCGTCAAGCCTCATCAAGGGATGACGGGACATCAACGAGGGGACGCTTCGGCAAGCAAACGGGAATTGTTTCGTCTGTTTGAGGAGAGTATTCAGCCTGTCGTGGAGGCAGGCAAGCTCAAAGCATTGCTGTTTCAGTTTCCGCCGTGGTTCGATTGTACCCGGGAGCATGTCCAGTATGTGACTGCTTGCCGCCAAGCCATGCAGGCGTATCCGTTTGCGGTGGAGTTTCGCCATCAAAGCTGGTTTGAACCACGGTATTCAGAGCGAACGCTTGATTTCTTGCACAAGATCGAAGCGACACATGTCGTATGTGATGAACCACAGGTCGGAAAAGGCTCCGTCCCGATTGTTCCTGCCGTGACGAAGCCATCCTTGGCGTTGGTCCGCTTTCATGGGCGCAACAAAGCGGGCTGGCGAGATCCCGGAGAGGGACAAAATTGGCGAGATGTCCGTTATTTATATCGATACAGTGAGACAGAGCTCGCAGAGTGGGTTGAACACATCAGACTGCTCGAACGGGAAGCGGATGAAGTCTGCATTTTGTTCAACAATAACTCTGGAGGAGATGCCGCAGCGAATGCGAAGCAGTTTTCGGAGATGCTTGGCCTTGCACCTACTGGGCTGAATCCTCGTCAGATGGACCTGTTCTCCACGTAGCAAGAAAGAAGGGGAGTATCATGCTTGCAGTAATTGCCATCTTGTTTGTCATCATCGGAGTCGTGGCTGGCGTCATTGGCAGTATCGCGGGTCTGGGTGGTGGGATTTTTTTCGTGCCTGCTCTGCTGTATTTTGGGAATTGGTACATGCCTGGATCGATGAACCCGCAAGTAGCAGCGGCGACTTCGCTAATCGTGATTGCGGTAACGGCCCTGTCTTCCTCCCTTTCTTATTTCAAACAAAAAAAAGTAGATAAAGAGAGTGCTATGCTCTTTTTCATCGGGAGTGCCCCGGGTGCTATTGTGGGCGTGTATCTTAATACATTACTAGCAGTGGAGGGCTTTTCGCTGCTGTTTGGCTTGTTTCAGCTCTGTATGTTCGTCGTATTGATGGTCAAAGACAAGATCAAACCACGCAGCATCAAGTGGGAAGTCCAACGCCACTTCGTCGACAACGAAGGAAATGAATATGTGTACGGGTATAGCAAATGGTCCGTGATTACGATTGCCTTCTTTGTAGGGATTACCTCGTCGCTATTTGGCGTGGGGGGCGGCATCCTGATGGTTCCAGCCATGATGATTTTGTTTCGTTTCCCGCCACACATTGCCACGGCTACTTCTATGGTGGTCATCTTTTTATCAGCGGTGGTTGGATCAATCACGAATATCTTCCACGACAACGTACACTGGCTGTATGCAGCGATGCTCGCGCCAGGGGCATGGGCGGGCGGAAAGCTCGGAGCGATTATTGCCAGTAAAATGAAGGGTCGCACCATCGTGCTGTTTTTGCGTGTTCTGATATTGGGAATTGCCATACAAATGATCGGAGAAGCGATTTTTGGATAATGAGACGAGAGGGAGGGGAAAGTCGTGGCTGACACCTGTACCTTACACATTTTGCACACGAATGACTTGCACAGCCATTTTGATACGATGCCGCGAATTGCAACCTGCCTGAGCATACACCGAGAAGAGTGGGAGGGCAGGGGAGAGCATGTGCTGACGGTCGATATTGGGGACCATATGGATCGAATGGATATCCGATCAGAAGCGAGCTTTGGGAAAACAAATGTCGAGATCATGAACCGAAGCGGGATTCAATACGCGACGATCGGAAACAACGAAGGCATCACACTCCCAAAAGACAAGCTGAATGAACTGTACACAGATGCACGCTTCCCGATCATTACGGGCAATCTGTTTGAACCGACAACCAATTCTGTCCCGTCTTGGGCTGTACCATACGCCATTCATACCATAGGCGAGCTGCGGCTGGCGATCTTGGGAATGACGATTCCCTTTGGACCCTCTTATCAGAGTATGGGCTGGGAAATCAAGGAACCGATTCCGATATTGCGTGAGCAGATTGCGGCATTGCGCTCGTCAGTGGATGTTGTCATTTTGCTATCGCATCTCGGCTATCAGACAGATTGTGTGCTGGCTAGTGAAGTCGATGGGCTGGATATCATTTTGGGCGGACACTCTCACCGGGCACTGCCTCATGGAGAACGCCTGGGAGGCACCTTGATCACACAAGCTGGGCGGTTTGGAGAGTATGTCGGTCATGTAGAGCTCGTCTGGGACAGGACTCATAATGGCATCACAGACGTGCGTGCAGAGCTTTTTCACACAGAACAGTATCAGGTAGACGAATCATTGAGCCAATTCATCGAGAGTGAAAAAGTATGGGCAGAAACTCGTTTGTTTCAGCCAATTGCTCAACTGGAGCAAGACATGCACATAGGCTGGACGGAGGAGACCCCCTATGGCTCCTTCATCGCAGCGAGTATTCGCAAATGGACGGGTGCTGAGATCGGCATGGCAAATGGCGGGCTGTTGCTTGCCGATTTGCCACGGGGCAGCTTGTCTTTTGCCGATTTGCTGCACAGTATTCCCCACCCGATCAATGCCTGCGCTGTCACGATTACAGGGGCGCAGCTCACCACTGTTCTGGAGCAAGCCATTCAACCGGAAATGGTTCATCGGGAGCTGCGAGGGTACGGTTTTCGCGGCAAAATAGAAGGCTGGATGTGTGTGGACGGACTACACATCCGCTACAGTGAGAATAACCAACCGCAAATTATCCAGATTGAAGTCAACGGGCAACCGCTTGATCGCGAACGTCTGTATCGAGTCGGGACGATCGACATGTTTATGTACAATCGCATGTTTCCTGAATTGCTGCTCGGCAGTGAGGTTGCGTTTTTCTTACCCGAGATGCTGCGTGAAGTGCTCGCCACCACGATACAGGATCAGCAGATGCTTCAAAATGCGTTTCTTCCCCGGTGGGAAAAGATATCGTCCACGCCAAAAAACCAATCGTAGAGACCGTTTTTTCGGGAATGCTATCGAAAAACGGGAGGAGACGAGTGATGCGCTTCATTGATGAAGTTTACGAGCTGTACAGAGGACATTTTAATGGCGATGAAGAGGACATTACAGCAGTTGTCGTTGGCATTCTCGCTGAGCAGTCTCGGGATGATTTGTTGGACTTGGTCGAGGAAATGGACGAGGAAGAGCTGTTTCACATGCTCGCAACGTATATGATTGAAGTCATGAAACGGAAAGTCGCGATGGAGGATGAGCACTTTCCGACAGGCATCATGCATTAAAATTCGATCAGGGAACTCCCTCATTGAAACCTCACCTTTCTCTGCTACATGTCATAGGATGGTATGCCAACAGACAGGAGAGAAAAAGGAGGAATCTTGATGGTCGAGGTAGTGCCAATCCACTTTCCAGAGGGGACGGCTATTGCTGTCACCGTTCGTTTGCCCAAGACGACGCTATTGGCTGTAACGACCGATCATGGATACATCATGTGTGGAGCGCTGGATGTGGGGCTATTAAACGAAAGGTTAGCAGCGAGAGAAATTCTTGCAGGTCGTGCGGTGGGGGTCAAGACCATACAGGAATTGCTGGATGCACCGCTGGAGTCCGTGACGACGACGGCGGAGAAGAAGGGGATTACTGCTGGCATGATTGGGCGGGATGCTGTCGTGAAAATGCTGTAAAACATCAAACGGTTTGCCTATAGAAAAAACCTTTGTCCCGGGACAAAGGTTTTTCAGTTTTTCGCGCCTTGTTACCAACGGGCATTTTGTTCTTCACAGATTCCGATCTTGCTTTGCACTGCAATTGTTTTTCCATCAGGTATTGAGAGTGTCCCGTCATATCGGCCGATTACTTGATGCAGAGTGGTCCGCACCACCGCAAAATTTTTATGCTCGGTTCGGGCAAAAAGCGGCGTAAAGGTGAGGCGTACCGCAGAAGATTCTTCACTCGCAAGCGTCCAAGGGAGCATCCGGTTGTCAGGATTGTAAGAAAAACGAATTTGTTCACTCAGCTTGTAGAGGACACCATCAATCATCAAGCCATTTTCCGTCATACCAGTTCCGTCCGTCCAGCCTTTGCCAAAGTTAAAGCCCGCGACACCCTCCGCGTGACGGAAAGAGCAGGTCGTCCAGTTCCAGCGAGTGTGATACGGCCAAACGCCACGTCCAAAATCCAGACTGGCAAAAGCATTCTGCCGATCGAGCACATAGGTTTTCCCGTTGTAGGCAATGGTGCCGTGCACGGGTCGGGCCGTTTGCTTCGATGTAAACTGAAAGCGCTCTGCACTCCACGGGATCACGACATTTAAGGACTCGGCTGGCGGATCAATCACGATGTCGAGCGAGAGAGGCTTATCGCCGGGACAAATGGCAGTCGCTTCTATACTCGTTCCGCTGGCTCCGGGTTGAAAGGAGACGGAGAGCTTGCGGCTCGCAAAATGGCAAGGCTCATCTACGGTGGCACCAAGCCGAATCCCTGCACCAAAAGGAACCGTAACAGCATTGTCCGCGGTTTCCCCTGTCGTCAGATCAATAAAATGGACAAAGACAATGCCAGCGTAATCCAGATTGACCATCGCAATCGACAACGCACATTCAGGCGCGGTGATAAACCAAAAATTCCATTTTTTCCGGCGAAGCCAATGCCCGCTAAATTGGCAGTCATGCAACGGATAGCGGGACCAGCCAATCGCTTCGGGAAGCAAGCGGCCGTCCTGGTCACATAATGAAAGAGGCTGCGTTAATTCTTTTTCGATAAGCGGCATACGATCATCTCCCTTGCAAACAAGGATTCTTCCGGACAAACTCGTCTTAAGTGTCTTTCCTCGGTAGACGTGAAAAGAATATCTAGAAAAAATTTCATGTAGAATCAAGTCGAATCACGCTATAATAGGGATACCCTGAGGAAAGGGAAGGAAAGGAAATGCGACTGAAATCCATTCAAAAATGCCAGCCGGGTGATAAACTGGCTCGTTCCATCTATACAGAGAATGGAACGATTCTCGTTGGAGCTGGAGTAGAACTGACCCAACGAATGATAGCTCGACTCAAAAATAAAAACGTGAACAGTCTCTACATCCAAGACAAGCGCACCGATGATATTATCGTGGAGACAGTCATTTCCGAAAATACTCGCAGACAAGCAATGTCCATGATTCACGATGCATTCCGAACCGTTCATCAAGTCCCGGACAAATGGCAGCAGCTTTTTTCGGACAAGGGTTTGGGACGTAAGCTCCGGGACGTCATGCAAATCGTTGCGGATGAATTGAACAACAGTGATTCAGCCATGAATTTATTGGCAGATGCTTGCGCCTTCGACAATTACATATTCACGCACTCATTTAACGTTGCCTTGTACAGCACAGCTCTCGCCATAAATACCGGCTGCTCGGAAAAAGATGTGTTGGAGATAAGTATTGGCGGTATGCTCCACGATATCGGAAAAGTGCATATCCCAGACGACATTTTGAAAAAGCCGGGCCGCCTTACGCAAGAAGAATTTGAAATCATGAAAAGACATACGGAGATCGGTTTTGAGATGCTTCGTCGGCAAGACGACATTCCGTTGCTTGCAGCCCACTGCGCTTTTCAGCATCACGAGCGCTGGGATGGCTCCGGTTATCCACGGCACCTGAAAAAAGAAGAGATTCACCCGTTTGGTCGCTTGATGGCAGTGGCTGATGTTTTCGATGCCCTGACGTCGCATCGGGTGTACCGTCGCGGAATGCTTCCTCATGAAGCGATGGAGGTGCTCTACTCCGGTTCAGGCAAACTGTTTGACCAGGCGTATGTAGAGGCTTTGCGAAATACGATTGCACTCTACCCTGTTGGTCTGACCGTCACGCTGAACAATGGTTTGTCTGGTGTTGTTGTCGATTCGAACAAAGGAATGCCGAGCCGCCCGATCGTCAGAGTGCTGGTAGATGAGGAAGGGCGGGATATCGAGCATCCCTATGAGTGTGACTTGTCCAAAATGCTGACGCTCATGATCATCGCCTGTGGCGATTTGGTCTAATCAGAGCCAGTCCTTCTTTTTAAAAATGATATACATCGTCGTGCCTATCGCCGCCATACATCCCAGAACGATGTAATAGCCGTAGGGTGAACGCAGCTCAGGCATCACATCAAAGTTCATCCCGTATATACCCGTCACAATTGTCAATGGCATAAAAATCGTTGTCAAGGCGGTAAAAACACGCATAATATCGTTGGCTCTACCAGCAAGCGCTGCTTGATATGCTTCGCGCAAGTTCCCGATGAGTTCGCGAAAAGCTTCAAAGCTCTCTACAATTTTGCTGGCATCCTCTACAATATCGCCAAAGTACTTCCGCAGATAAGGTTGAATCAGCGGGAGTTCTTTTTTATGTAGGGCATCAATCAAATCCCGCTGGGGAACAAGCATTTTACGGGCGTACAAGATTTCACTGCGCAGCCCGATAATTTGATCCAGATGGGATTTTTTCGTGTGCATCAAAATTTGTTCTTCCAGATCTTCGAGCAGGTCTTCAATTTTTTCAGTCACATCAAAATAACGATCGACAATTTGATCGACCAAGTAATACAGAAACGCATCGGGGCGATTGACTTCTTTTTCCCGGATGATCGAAAACATGGTAGTAAATTCGGGGGCCTCCTGCTTCGTTACGGTGATGATGGTGCTGCTGCCCAAAAAAATATTGATCTCACGCAAGAAGATATCATGATTGTGGAAAGTAATGCCATTGATGACTATAAAGTAATGATCATCGTAGTTTTGCAACTTGGGCCGCTGTTCTTCCTCGTCGATGCAGTCCTCGACAGCCAGATGATGCAGTCCGAACAGCGGCTGTAAAATATCCAAATCGAATGGAGCGGCATGAATCCAGTAAAACCCGTTTACAGGTGGAGTAACAGTCTCTTCGATGTCTTCTATCTCAGTGATGATTCCGTTTTGTACAAGTCTGATCTTCATGTTTGATTCTCCTGCAAGTGGATTCGGTTGCGGCGGGTAGGCGGGGCCAGATTTGTGTGAGAATCAGTTCATAAGCGGAGCGAAGTGCTCGACGGCTAGGCGGAGCCTTTGATGCGCGCTGTTGTTTTGGAGTCGTCATGAGAGTGCGCCTCCTCGATGAAAGCCTTCATCCTATATGTATGAACGTCAACTCGTCCTTTTTCCCGCTGCGGCTAGCTATGGTAAGTCTTTTGATTCGTACTCATGCGCACCTGCCAGTCCAAGAGAGGCCACGGTCGACGAGTCCGGTCACTCCAAATAATACCGCTCGTTTCATTGCCATAGTGTTCCTCACTTTCTTCGATCCCTCTCTCTTATTTTACCGTTTCGGACGGTATGACCAAAGCCATTTTTTGCATACTACAGATAAGCTGAACAGATGAAAAGGTGGATGTAGCGACATGTGGACAAGCAAGAGGGCAGGTATGATTGGCTGTATCGTATGGATGTTGGCAGCAGCCGGGTGGGGACAAGCAGCTCTTGCCTTGGAGGCGAGAGATGTACAGCTTCCTCCGACTGTGTTTGAGGAAATCCAGGTCAAACGGCAGGATGTGACAGGCGATGGTCGACCGGATCTCGTCACGTTGCTAGGAAAGAGGTTTGCGGCAGACAGCCCTTACTTTGAACACTTAAAAATCATGGTTCAAGACCCCGTTGCGAAAAAAACAACCTTTTTTACAACACCGTACGGCGCTTATCAGCCGGAGATGTCCTTTTGTGATTTTACCGGAGGGGGTGTGCAACAAATTTTGCTTCAGGCGCCGACTGGGGGCAGTGCAGGGACGTCTGAGTTTTATTTGTTCGCAGACAAGGACAATAAGCCGGCGATTTTGCCTGTCCCGCAGCCCTTGACGATTTCGGGCTCCTATCAGGACCAATACAAAGTGCCGTTGACGATCAAGGAGACGGGGGAGACTGTCGTTCTCGATTTGTCTGATCGCAAAAAAATCTATGAAGAAAATGGTGTCTACAAGAACGGGAAGCTGGTTTCTCCAGTAGAGGTCTTGCCTAATACGTTCAGCGTACTCAAGCCCATCGATGAGAACCGCGATGGCATCTGTGAATTAAAAGGGGAGCAGAGAGTCAGCGGTGTTGCCAACGCCGATACGATCGCGTATGTGGAGTCGTACTGGAAATGGGACAAGACAAGCTGGAAGCTGCAACGAGTCGTTGTGAGAAAAGCGGAAATGTAGCTGTTAGTTAGCTAGGCATATTCAACCGCCCATGGTCAAGGTGGGCGGTTTACACCCGTTTGTAAAGGAGTATATAATTGAAAGGATATTCCAGAGATATATGTACTCGGATAAAAGGAGTTCAGGCTATGAGCACATGTCCGTTTTCCACCTTTTTTGGTTTGAAAGGGAAAGGAAAAAGTGAATCTTTTTTTCAGGGGGTGAAGGAAAAGGGGGAAGTGAACGTTGTAGGGAAAAACACCCTTGCGAAGCAACTAGCAATGATCAACCTGACCGAAGAAGAATTGAGCATTGTGAAAGCACTTCAGCCACTTATCATTCAAAATATTGACGCTATTGTAGATTATTTTTATGCCAGTATTGAAAATGAACCGCTTTTAATGAAGATTGTAAACCAAAACAGCACGATTGAACGGTTGAAATTAACGCTGAACCGCCATATCTGTGAAATGTT
This sequence comes from Brevibacillus sp. MER 51, assembly GCF_023714195.1. Classification (NCBI taxonomy): domain Bacteria; kingdom Bacillati; phylum Bacillota; class Bacilli; order Caryophanales; family Paenibacillaceae; genus Brevibacillus; species Brevibacillus sp. MER 51. Next base: position 227,548 of record NZ_JAMAUS010000008.1, read on the forward strand.
TAGCGGACGCATCGACAGCGCCTACATTGAACAGCGTAGTAGAATTGCGGTTATTCATATGCGAATTGGCTTGGAACCGAAATGGTACTTGAGCGCATTCCAAAACATCCTGGTTACCTTGATTGATCTCTTGCATAAAAACATCGCGGACAAGGACGAGTTCGTACAAGCCGTCACGGCCGTCACCAAGATTCTCAACATCGAACAGCAAATTGTGCTGGAGGAATATGAAAACGAGCATGAAAAGGCGCGGCAATTGGATCAAGACAAAAAGGACGAGCTGCGAATCCTCCTGACCAATTCTGCGCATGAACTGGCAGCGGTCTCAGAAGAAAACAGCGCGTCTGTTGTGCAATTGACAGAACAGTCGAGAGAAGTGCTTCGTTTTGCTGAAAATGGCACGGGCTTTTCCACGAAAGCACAAGAGCTGTCCCGGGAAGGCAAAGAAAAGCTGGAAAAACAACAGGAACAAATGCGCTTGATTCAGAGTAGCGTCAAGCAAATCTCGGAAGAAATGAACGCGATGGAGGAAAACGCCGAAAAAATCCAAGGGATTGTAGAGGTCGTGACGGCGATTGCCGAGCAGACAAATCTCTTGGCTTTAAATGCTGCGATTGAAGCGGCACGTGCTGGCGAACAGGGACGCGGATTTGCCGTCGTAGCCGATGAGGTACGCAAGCTGGCAGAACAGACCAAAAAGTCCGTATTCGGTGTGCGTGAGCTGATTGAGAAGACGAACCAACAGACGGTAGTCCTCTCATCTGTCGTGGTAGAAATTCAGGCGCTAGTCCAATCGAGCACGGCGGTAGTAAACGAGACGAATGCCTTTTTTGAAGGAATCATGAGCGCTGTCTCAGACAGTAAAGAACAGAGCTCACGGATTCAGCGGGAGCTGGAAAACTTCTTCAAAGTCATGGAAGATATGAACCAAGCGGTGGCACAGGTAGCCAGCTCTGCGGATGAGCTGTCGGAAATAACAGAAAACCTGTAAATCAGTATTGCGATGGTGGTTCAAAGGGACAATATTGGCGGCAATTACGCAATGGTGGACTGTAAACGTTCACGGAAATAACCGGACTTTGTCCATTGTTGCGAATGGCATGAATTTCCCCAGGCTCTACAAAATAGTATTCACCTGTGCTGACATGAGTTGTTTGTGCTCGTTGAACTTCATTTTCATTATTCGTCTGGACATAAATTATATTCGTTAGCGTACCTGAGACTACCAATTCCCAACCAAAAGAATCACCGTGATTATGCGGGATGGATTCCTGATTTGTCGGCAGATGGATCAAGACAACTTCTACATGTGGCGTGGAGAATAATACTTTGCGTCCATAGGGTAGGTTTAGCGGCTCCGGGATGTATGGACCAAGTTGTTCCATGCAAGGAGATAGGGAGACGAGAGCGTGTCTAAGCTGGGCAGGAGTAGGAGAAACGAGGGAGCCAAATGCTTGTTCCAAACGTTCCAGATTCATAAATAACCTCCCAAACGAAAGTCATACTCCCTACACCATATGATCAAATTTCAAGAGTAGTGATAGCATGAGCTTGTCCAAAAGGAAATTATTTACCATTATTCTTACATTGTAAATCAACAGGATTACTTGAGTTTAGGGCGCTTTTAGAGAGAAAGCGTCCTTTTTTGTGCTATCGACAATTAGCGCACTCACCACCTATGTCGATGTTTGTCGAAAAGGTTGGCTTGTCTCGAAACAGGGAATTATTTATTATTATCACATTGAAAATGAAGAGTCGTTTGTTTGATCAGGGGACGCTTTAGAATAAAAAGCGCCTCTTTTCTTTTTTATTGACTTGGATTTCATTGGGGGATTTGTAAATGGAGAGGAAGAAAGGGCTACTAGCCAAAGGCATGCTCATCATCATGTTCACAGTTGGAGCATCGCAAGGGGCATTTGCTCAAGGAAACGTCCCAGTTGTATCAAAGACTTCGTACGCATCCATCGTGGAAGCGGATATTCCGGGGGTAGTAGCGCGTGTTTCTGCGAGCGTAGTAGCGATAGTTGGGAAACCGGAGGGGAATGAGAGCGGTAAAGATAACCGTTTTAATCTCGCTCATGGGACGGGTGTCATTGTAAAAGCGGACGGCTGGATATTGACGAACGCCCATGTCGTAAAGGATATGCGCAATCTAACAGTCATTACGGTAGACGGTAAGCAATACAGTGGAACCGTTACGAATATGGATGAAGAGAGCGACTTGGCTCTGGTGAAGATTCAGGCAACGGGCTTGAAGCCTGCAAAATTCGCATCCAATTACGCGATCCGTGTAGGAGAGCCAGTGATCGCGATTGGGACACCGATCTCTGTTTCATTACGCAACTCAGCCACGCTGGGAATCATCAGCGGGGCAAATCGGTCGGTCAGCTCGACATATCGCTTGATCCAGACAGATGCTTCCATCAATCCTGGCAATAGTGGGGGACCACTTGTCAACGTAAAGGGTGAGGTCGTCGGGATTAATTCGATGAAATTCGTTTCAGTAGGAATCGATAATCTCAGCTTTGCGATCCCTGCAGATACAGCGCAATACGTCATGAACCACTTTTTTACGTATGGCAAAGTAAATCGTCCTTACTGGGGTGCAGAATTGGAGGAGAGCTGGGCAGCCGTGGTCGGACTTCCGACGAAAGAGCCGTTGCGCATTACACGCATTGAGCCGGGCTCACCGGCGGCAAAGGCAGGCTTTCAAGTGGGGGACGTCATTTATTCCATCAACCAAGCTCCGTTCAGTACATTGGTTGAATTCAATGAGCTGCTTAAAAAATACTTGCCAGGACAAACCGTAGAGCTCATGGTGCAATCTGGTGGCGATATGATCAAACGAAAAGTGCAATTTACCAAGCATCCGTAGAGGAAAAGGAAACAGGGAGGGCGTCATGGCTAAGAAGAATTGGAAGGCCTTTTATGCAACAACAATGCTGGCTGTCTCATTGACAACAAGTCAGGTAGCTTGGGCGGCAAATACACAAGCAGAGCAAAAAGTAGAGGTAAAGCTTAAATTAAACGCGAGTAATGCGAAGGTAAACGGTGTTGATGTCACAGTCGAGGAGCCGTATCTCTCCCAAGGAACGACGATGGTTCCACTCAGTCTGTTAACCTCCGCATTTGGAGTTACTCTCCAGTATGATAACGAGACGAAATTGATCGAGCTCATCTACAAGACAAGGAGTGTGAAGCTTGCGCCAGGCAGCAAAGAAGTGTGGATCAATGGCAAGGCCGTGTCCCTGACCGCATCGCCCGAGACGAAAAACGGCAAAACAATGGTGCCGCTCACGGTACTTACCCAAGGCTTGGGGCTTACGATTGTGATCGATGCCAAGACAAAAGACGTAAGCATCATGGGGGCAAAGCAAGGAGATGCCCCCAATGCGGACAGCTCCCTCGATAGCGATGTGGGTAAAACAAAGATTGGTGACAGCTATTATGGCTGGTCGATGCAATACCCTACTGGCATGATTCAGGAGAATCAGAGCTTCCAAGGGAATTACGTCCTGTTCAAAGACGCCAAGGAAGCAACCTATTGGCTCGAAGTTTACATTGAGACGGACCAACCTGAGAACCTTTCAGGCAACGGATTATTGACCCGCTTGGTTGACATGACGGAAAATTCTATCCTGTCAAAAGAATACATAGCCAATGACAAACAGCCGTATGCACGTCTGATCACGAAGTCTTCTGAGGGCAATATGAATGAAGAACGAGCCTATCAAAAAGGGAGCAACATTTATTACGTTACGCTCACGCTAGAGAACGAGGCCGACTTCCGCAATCCTGCGAAATACAGTGTCTACAAAAGCTTGTTAGATAGCTTCACCTTAGACTTTCCGAACGGTGAAAAGTCAGTGAAGGACTTGTCCACAGTGGAAGGAAACTATCGTTGGTACACGAACGATGACTTTGCCTTAAAAGTAAAGGTACCAGCCGAGTGGACCCCGAACTACAGTGATGACATGTTCTTCTCCAATGATGCAGGTACAGAGTGGATGAAGATCAAGATTACCTCCAAGGAGCAAGGTCTTACGCTGGACGAGTGGGTCAAAGACCATGAAAAGCGCAATCGGGAAGATATGAACGAAAACTATATCAAGGTCAGTCCAGAAGTAGGATCTACCTCGATTGCAGGCGAGGCCGCAAAGGAACAGGAATACAGCTTCTTGAATGGAACGACCTGGTATACGCATCAATATCTATTTTTTACAAAAGGCAAGTACAAGTATATGATTACGATCGCGTATATGCAGGATGAGCCTACGGAGGAAATAACCGACCTCACGCGTACGATCAAGCAGTCTTTATCCATCGATCCCTCGAAAATGAATCCGTCACTTGGGCATATCGCGGATGATGATCAAATCGACAAGAATAAGACGGTCATCATCAAAGACAAGAATGCCACGTATTCACTGGAGATTCCAGAGTATTGGCAGGAAACAGGGGGAGAGAACGGAGGGCGGTCTTATGAATTTTTGGGTGGAGATTTTACTTTCCAGGAAACCCCCGGTAAATTGAGCGCCGTAAAGGATTTCGTCATCAAAAATATTGAGGAGAGCAAAGCAATCAAATTTACAATCAAAGAAAATAAAGCGACGACGTTGGCAGGTAAGCCTGCTCACAAGCTGCATGTCCAAGGAAACGAAGCGGGTGTACACTTCGAACGCACCGTCTACTTTATCGAAAAAGGAAACAGTACGTATTTACTGTATTGGTCGCTGGTGGATTCAGCTAAAACAAAGGTCGCAGAAGAGCGTCTGCAAAAAGTAGCGAATTCTCTTACGTTTACAAAATGATAAATGAAGTAAGGTTGAACGGCTGTCGAGATGACAGCCGTTTTTTTGTCGACAACTAGCCTATATACCACCTATCATGTAATTGCGGCAAGAAATGCCGTACAGGACGATTTGGGGAAGCGCCCCCGTCAGAATGTTCCGGACAAATGAGCTTCTTATTTCAATTTTGAGGAGGCATGAGCATGTCAACTGCCATAATCAGTGTACGCACCCACTAGAGGGGGGCGTTGATTCAAACCACCTGTCATGATCGGGAGGTTTGGATGCAGATGAATAAGAAATGGTATTTGTATGTCAATGCGTTGTCATCCTTGGGATCACGGATGAATTTGATCGCGTGTAGCGCGTTGATTTTTACATTTGAACATAGTGCTTATTGGATGACCGCTTTTTTCGTTGCAAGACAACTAGGGGGGATGCTGTTTAGTCCCCTGGCAGGCATGTTGGCTGATCGAATGGACAGAAGGCGCACTATGATCGCAAGCGACATGGGGGCCGGTCTTGCTATTTTGGCTATCGCTTTTTATCCGACACCGTATGTATTAATTGCTGCGGCCTTTCTCAACGGAATGCTGTATACGCTGTTTCATATTAGCTTTCAGGCATCCTTGCCACAAATATTTGGGAGTGAGCAACTGGTTCAGATCAATGGATTAAAGGTCAGGCTGGAGTCATTGGTAGGCATCATGGGCTTCATGCTGGGAGGATGGCTGACAGATCACTATGGTTATACCATTGTGATCACTTTGGATGCCGCCAGCTTTCTTTTCTCAGCATGGATTCTGACGGGACTTCGGTGGGAGGAGAAGGGGGACAATGCGCTAGCTACGTCAAAAGCAGTAAGCAGCTTTCGTGTCACCCTTCGTTACTTGCGGGAAACGCCTGTGCTATTGACGATTAGCTTGTTAGCCTTTCTCGTATCGCTCAGTACGTCTGCGTATAATTACGGGTTGCCTTTTTTGGCGGATCAATTGCACGGTAGTGACGCCACCCTGCACGGATTGATGTGGACGGCGATGAGTATCGGAGGCTTGATTGGCTCCTACGTGGCAACTCGTTTGCGGGTAAAGCTCGTGAATGGGATGCTCATCGCTTATGCTGTTTTTTCCGTAGGGATTGTAGGGGCATTCGCGGCAAACCATGCTGTGTCTGTGCTTATGCTTCTGGTATTTGCTGGTCTTTTTTCCGGGGCAGCACAGGTATATGAGAGCACACTTTTGCAACAAGCCCAAAACGAGCTGCGCGGCAAGGTGATGGGGGTGCAGGGGCTCTTGAGTCGAAGCGGGTATTTCGCTGGTTTTCTTATGGCTCCATTCTTGGCGGGTGCCTTCACTTTATTCGGAATGCTGGTCTTTGCCCAATTGATGCTTGTCGCAGGGTTGATCGGATTTGGCTTGTATCTTGTTTTTCTTTCAAAAAAATAGAAATCCGGGCTCTCGATACACGTAGTCTTTTTTCCAACTCCTAACCATAGGATGTACCAGTTGGGAGGTGTCGGGATTGGCCGTATTTCGACCCCGTCGGCGTTGGAGAAACCCGCTTTCACGTACGAAAGCGTTTTTGATCGCGTTGGTTATCTTTTTTGTTTTGACGATACAGACCCTTGTGTTTTTGCAAAATCGGTTGGAGCCAACTCTCTTGATCCTGGCGACGCAAAAAGCCGAGCAATTGGCGAAAGAAGCGATAACCGATGCCGTAACCAAGCGGATTTCGCAGCAGGGCGTCGATTTTAATCAGATTGTCAAAATCGAGAAGAACAACGAAGGACAGATTCAGGCGTATCAGTTCAACTTCAAGGAATATGCAAGAATCGTGGGTGAAGCTACATTTACCATAGGTGCATAAAATAAAGAGCCTCAGTTAAATGTGAGGCTCTTTATAATTAGCTCTCGGTTCTTGCCTAACTTCATCGCTGTCTGGTTATCAGTATCAGCAGAAATGTTTTTGACAAGAATTGATACGAGTTGTTTCTTTTCGCTGATTTCCGCTACATCCCAAACCATTTGGATGTTTTCCACGAGTGAACGTATTTGACTATCTGTCAACGTCACTTCCTCTTCAGTTTCCTCCAGCAATTTTCTCAGTTCCACTTCCTTTTCCCGATCTTCAGCTAATCTTTCGCGTAAGTCTTCAATTTCAATCAATCCCTCAGCGTACATTGTTTGCCAGCGTTTTCGTTTTTCAACGAGTTTAGAAAGTTCTTTTTGAATAGCAGCCACGTTCTTTTGAGTAGGCATTTTTTGTTTTCTTACGGCTTTCATTGAACTATTGGCATTCGAGTGCTTCGCTAATTCGATTAAGAAAAAGTCTTCAAGTCGTGTTTCTTTTATATATGGAGCGTCACAGTTTTTTTGTTTTACATTTTTGCAAACATAATGACGCTGACTGTAGTAACGTCCAGTTGCCATGGAACGACTTGCCTTTCCGTACATAATTGCACCGCATCGACCGCAGGTAAGAACTCCTGAGAATATGAAATCAGATGCGAGCTGACGAGGATGCTTAAGACTCCTGCTGTTCTTGACCTGTTGTGCACGGAGAAAGGTCTCCTTCTCGATAATTGGTTCATAAACATCCTCAATGATAATCCATTCGTCGGGTGAATTGATTTTTCTTCCGCCTTTTCGGTAATTCCAACGTAAAGCTCCATAATATGTTTGGTTCTCTAAGAGGATTTTGACTGTCATTTTGTCCCATTTCTTTCCCTGTTTCGTTACACTTCCACGACGATTCAGTTCCATTGCAATCCAGTCTAAGCCCTCGCCTTGAAGATAACGAGAAAAAATATCTCGAACAATAACGGCTTCTTCCTCATTTATTTCAAGGGTCCCATTCTTCAGGTCATACCCAAACGGGGGTCTTCCACCTGGGCGCTTTAATTCGTTTACCATCTGTTCTTGCCCAAATTTAACACGTTCTGCAAGGTTTTCACGTTCCCATTGAGCAAGGGCGGCTACGAGAGTTATAAACAACCTGCCAATAGCAGTCGTTGTATCGTAAACTTCTGTTGCGCTTTTGAATTTGACATCATAACGATCAAATTCTTGAAGTAGCTGGTAAAGGTCTAAAACAGATCGTGTTAACCTATCCAATTTGTAGACAAGAACAACATCAACGTTTCGATCTCGGATATCCTTTAAAAGTCGTTGCAATTGAGGGCGCTCGGTATTCTTTGCACTAATCCCCTCGTCTATATAGTAATCATAAATATCCCAGTCCTGGGAATGCACAAAGGCTGTTAGCTTTTCTTTTTGAGCTGCAATTGAAAAGCCTTCTTGAGCCTGTTCTTCTGTTGAAACACGACCATAAATTGCTACTCTCATATTCAACTCTCCAAGAAAGGTATTTTAGAAATATATATAGGAGACGCCGACCTGAAATGCTAGATAACAAAAATATGTCTCCAATAGTCGCAGAATGCTATACTGTTATTTATACCCCGCAGAGGGGTATGACAGTCGGTAAGTAGACTTCCTGCCTACTTACGTGTCTACTTTAAGGAGTGATGATCCATTCGTACAGATCATCCATATGACACTTCAAAACTGTCGCAATAGCCTTCATTGTCAGGGGTGACATGAACCGGGCGTTATTTGCGTAATCAGAGATTCTTTGCGGTTTCTTGTTTAGAATACTCGCCAGTTCTGCTTGTGTCATTTTGGCGTCTTTAAGCCGATCCTTAAGTAGGCACTTTCCGACTGTTACAGTCATATGTGCCTCCATTATTAAAATGTAAGTTATAAGAACAGTTTAGCATCAATGCTAAGTGAAGCTAAATATTTCTTAGCGGATATCGTGGAATGTTAGCTACTGGTAAAGTTATACTAAAGAAAAACATTACCAGCAGGTGACGCAGCGGTGGATTATTTACTTTTTCTATTTCTTGGTTTTTTAGATGGAATTGCAATTATTGCACTTGGATTCAAGGTGTTCCGTCTTCCGGTGACATGGTTTAAACGGGAATTAGGATTAATCGCACTCATACTTACAAGTTGTTCATTTATTGTGAGGATTCTCATTGGATTACCGGAGATAGATATGATTGTTCAGTACAGTATTATTGTTCTGTTTTTTCGGTATCATTTGAAAGTTAAACTTTTCGACGCACTTATGCTACCAGCCATAGGGTATCTGTCGTTTGACCTAGTGCAGCTTATTGTTTATCCGCAGTTGATATCTATAGGGCTAGTCTCCATTCAAGACATCCAACAGAATGTTGGGTATGGAACGTTTTTGATTCAAGTCATCGGACAGGCGATGAGCTTTCTTATTTGCTGGCTGCTATATCGGTTTAATCTTGGCTTCTCATTTGTTGCGTGCCCACCTCATGACATAGAAGATAAATTTACATTACAAGGGTACGACATAATCATGTTCTTTGGAGTCGCGTGCAGCGCCGTTGTTTTTGCCAGCATCTTATATTGGCTGTTCCATTATCATAATCAATGGGAATTTGTTGTTTCTGCTATTGCGGTTATTTTGGGCTTAATGCTTGTCATTGCGTATCGAAAGGAAAGTAACGATATATGATTGAAGTCATGGCTGAGCGAATCGCTAGTATGATAAAAAAAGCGAATCCTGAAGAAACAAAAAGCATCCCTGTCATGGCATATTCCCTTTCAATCCTCATTAACTCAGTTGCCGTCATCATTGTTTCTCTGACAATAGGTATATTGAACGGTAGAACTACGGATACATTTTTGGCTCTTATATCATTTGCCACATTACGAATGGTATCGGGTGGACATCATGCAAGAAGCTTAACCGTATGCTTTGTGGTATCGACGGCCTTGTTCGTACTCATACCGTATATACCCTTGACCAAGACTCAAGTTACATTCGCAAACATATTAGCACTTATTCTCGTAGCAGTCTTCGCCCCGTATAACGGTGAAAAGAACAATATTCCACAAAGGGTTTTCCCTTTATTCAAAGCAATATCGATTACCCTAGTTGTCACGAGTTTGTTAATTGGACATGCTTCAATCGCATTATCTCTATTGGCTCAGGCATTACTCTTAATCCCACTTAGCGGAAGGAGGTGACATCTATGAAAAGAACCGCAGCTAAGTGGGCGTCGAAATTTTTGGGAATGACAGCTGTCGCATTTGCCGTTGTCTTCAAAGGGTTTATTGGATCGCCAGAACTACCATGTGAACTCAACAAGAATAAGTGATGCTGAGTGGCTGAAATCTACAAGATTACAGGTATTCGGGTTGAAAAGGGAAGGGTAATCGAATATCGGGACCTCCTTTTTGACGATATCTTTTTCGTTACATCTTTCCGACCAACGAATACTTCTAATCGGATACTTATCTTCCATACGAGATATGGAGAGTTTCAACAGGTAAATACACTTGATGGAATCAAAAAAGCTTGGCGAAATCATGGTTTCCTCGCTCTCGACTCTGTGAATGTCGTTAATATACGGTCAATTGTTCGAGTTGAGGATAACATGGATCAGATACTGGCTTTTTTCCCTGATGGAACTAGCACAACAATTTCAAGGCAAAAATACCGTAAATTAAAGAAATACTTGAATCAGATCACCCAATAGTATGGGTGATCCTTTTTTATTATTACAGTATATATTTTCAAGTTTTGTAAGTAAATTGCAGTTGAAGCATGCCTCAACGATAAAACAAACACTTTGGAAATGGTGTTATAATTTTCCATAAATATTCGATTTTCGATAATTCCCGCGTCACAAAAAATGAAATTGCGACATGACTGAGTTAACGTTAAATCATACAGATTCCGTAAACGGGGGGATGGAGGCAATGGAAATTTGGTCACTAAAGAAAAACGAAAACATCGATGAAGGGCCAATCACTAATGGAAGCAATAACATCCAGAACGTCGAAATTAATATAGCAGTGGTACGAGCACTTAGAATGATATTAGAAAACAGAGGTGAAATAGGCGCAGACAAAATCATAAATGAAATTAAAAAGAACCGTTCATCATTTTTCAGATGAGCGGTTCTTTGCTTTTAATCCGGCAGCATATACCAGGGCTTGTTCGATAATACGCTTTTGTTCATCTGTTGGTAAGGTCACAAGTGTATCGAGGAGCTCTCTAAGTTCGCCTGTTACTTGCGGATCGTCCTGGAAATTATATTTCCCTTCTGCAACAATGTAGGTTTTAGTTTCGGGAGTTACATCATAAGGATTTTTATTGCCTAATGGTGTTGGGTCGTCCGTTCGTCCAAGAAGATAATCTATTTTAACATCAAAAAAATCCGCAAATTTTTCTAATGTCTCATAATCAGGCTCTCGCCTATCCTTTTCGTAGTGGGATAGTGCAGCACGGGTAATCCCTATCCGTTTAGCTAGTTCTTCCTGAGTCATCTTCATTTTACTTCTAAGTATTGAAATGCGTTCACCGTACGCCATTTCTATCACCACCTACGGTTCATTTTACTCTACAAAATGTATCATACAAATACTTGCGACGAAATGTATCTAAAAGTATTGACAGGATACATTTTGTAGCTTATTCTTGATTTATGAATGATACAAAACGTCGCATTGGAGGGATTTGATTGCGGAAAAAAATGGTATCAAGGCGGAAGTATCTTGGGATGACACAACAAGATGTAGCCGACTTAGCAGGAATGACTCGTTCAAACTATGCTCACATAGAGAGAGGGCGTCACAATCCAAGTATTGATCAGATGAAATCAATATCAAAAGCATTAAAGGTTAAAGTAGATGTGAATTTTTTTGATAAGGATTGCGACGAAATGTATCGATGTGGTGACTCAGAACAAAAACCAGCTTAACGGGAGGTTCGACAACAATGAGACAAGCTGTAGCTCATACCCTTTATATAGGGGAGGGGATAAGCATGGAACGAGTAACGAACCAAAGCCAAGGTCCAAGCCCAGAAGCATGGGAAAGTGCTTACAGTTTTATCATCCAGAAAATCTTACCCAGGTTGATCAAAAGAGAAATAGCTGCTGGTCGATTGGCTCCACCTTCGAATGTTGTCGAATTGAAGGTATAGTACCGGGCAACCGGTGCTTTATAGGACAAGCCTTATCCTTAGACCACACAAAACTGCATGTAATTTTGTGATGAAAACGAGGTGAGACGAAATTGATACGCAATCGAGAATAAAGATAATCCCCCATGGTGAGCATCCAAGGGGGAGTCTGGAAGATGAGCTACCTCTAGGGTAACAAAACTAATTGCGTAAGCGTAGCAGAACGACCACACGAACAATAGGTAATCTCATAAATGATTACGGAAGGAGCAGAAAGTAATGGATTTATTACGTGAACTATTACGAGAAGCGCTGCTGACAAATAACATCACTCAGACAGCGATGGCTCAAAAGATCGGGACTAGTCAACAGAACATCAGTGACTACATATACGGAAAGCGTGCTATCCCGCCTGAACACATAATCGCAATAGCAATTGAATCAAGATGTCCAGAACTGATTTATGAGTGGGAAAGGTCAATCGGAATTCGGATGGATGGCCATTTAAACAACATCAATCTGGAGCCGTTACATGTAGCTGCTAAATGGCTAGAGGAAGTCAAGGAAGCTGAGAAAGCATTGTTAGAGCTTTTGCCTAAGCTCGTAAATCGAACAGCACCAGAAGATTTTGATTGCGAACGGCTCCGGGAGAAAGTACAGAACACGCTTGATGAAGTATACGACTCTGAAAAAGTGAGTAGGTATCTACGGTTTAGCTTTACCAAGATGGGGTTTGATCCGCGTGATGCCGAGCGAAGAAACGAAGCAAAAAGCAAAGCTCGTGGCTATCGGATCATGGTGAAGAAAAGAGTCCTATGCCCGATGGGAGGGATTCAGTAATGAATCACGACTGGAATGCTCGAGTTCTGGAGGTTTTAGAGAGGACATACAACTACGATGCTGCGATGACAGAACTATTGATGTCAGAGACTGCAAAGCGATACACCACACCAACAGAGCAGAACGAAAACTATCGAGCGAGATTGACGCAATTTAAAGCGGATATAAAGGAGGCGACAGTATGAAAGACCTGACAACAGCTCAAGGTGTCATTGAATTGGTTTGTGATGGAGATCGTCCGGTGGGACGCACAGTGATTACTATTAGCGAAATGACTGAACTTGTAATGATGACAGAAAAAGAAAAAACCGCCTGCAGTGAACAGACGGCTTAGGAAAAACATTGATAAACGAAGAGTACCATATCTTTCCGGGGAGGACAAGCCTATGAAAAAGTCAGTGGCTTCTCAGATAGCAGAATTGCAACGTGAACTTGAAAATGCAAAAAGCGCATATCGGCAAGCAGATGATGATTGGCGGTCGGTGGATGTGCAATATGTACATCTAAAACGGCTGCGTGAAGAAATAGATATTCATAAGCGGGATTTGGCAGATGAAATAAGTTGGCGTGAAAGAGAAATTACTTCATTACAGGAGGAATTGGAATATGAGCCTGTTAGCGCCTGATTTCCCTACTCATGTTGAGCGAACAGAGAATTTCCGTAAACAGCAGAAAGATCAATTGGCATTCGATGTTACAAATGAAGCTTTGGAAATGGAAATCAGAACACTGATGTTTGAGCTGGAAGATATCCAAGATACGCAGGCAGCGGCAGAAATACGAAGTGAGTTAGAGAGCATTTGGGAATTCAAAAATGATTATTCGCCCTTCGACAACTGGTTAGCTGTTCAGGAGCAAAAAAGAGAGTTGAAAAAACTTGCGTGATAAAGCGGGCTTCGGCCCTGCTTGCAGGATCAGTTGAACTGGTTTTGCAAGGAGGCTCGAACCTCCAATTTAATATACGGGGCATCAAGAGCGTGGCGCAGTCAATGGAGCTGTAACGGCCGCGTAGAGGTTGGGACGCGGCGCCTCGTGACCAAGAGGAAAGGAGGATGAATGAAAGTAGTGTGGAGCAAGCCAGTCAATGTAAAGAAGCGTCATGACCTGATTCAAAAAACAGGGACTCTAAAGCACAAAGTTACCATCGTAGATGCAAAGGAAGAATTCCATGGTGTCGATGTCAAAGTACGCGATTTCAGAGGATCAGAATACTGGACCACACTGGATGATGTTGAATTAGACAACGAAAAAGACTCCGCTGCAACGGAGCCTTTAGATGGAACACACAGCTAAAGAAGTTACTTCTAGCGTAGCGCGTTAACCTCTAAAAAACAAGAGGGAGGATAATGTCATGCAGGCATTACGGTTAGTAAATACGCTAAACATGCAATATGAAGACTGGCTGGAATATCGACGGCTTGGGATCGGCGGTTCTGATGCAGCAGCTATTTGCGGTTTGAGTCGCTACAAATCACCAATGTCAGTCTATCTTGAAAAATTAGGTGAGTTACCTCCAGTTGAGGATAACCCCAAAATGAAGGCAGGACGAATCCTGGAGCCTGTAATCGCTGAGTGGTTTGCAGAAGATACCGGATATAAGGTATGGCGCCGAAATGCAATATTCCAGCACCCAGAGCATCCTTTCATGTTGGCAAACATCGATCGATGGTTACCAGGGCAGAATGCAGGCTTGGAATGCAAGAACACCGCTGAATATTGCAAGGATGATTGGGCTGGAACACAGGCTCCAACAGAGTACATTCTTCAATGCAATCATTACATGGCGGTTACAGGGGCGGATAGATGGTTTATCGCCGTTCTGATCGGCGGCTGGGACTTCCAGTGGCGGGTAATTGAACGGGACGAGCAATTGATAAAGAATCTGATCACCATTGAAAAGGGATTTTGGGAAGAGCATGTATCAGCAAAGGTTCCGCCAGCATTCTCTCATCAAGATACCGAGTATCTCAAAAATAAATATTCCGAATCTGTATCGGATTCTTCAATCGAGCTTCCTGAGGATGCATACCAGATTATTCAAGAGCTACATCAAGCAAGAGTAGATAAATCACAAGCAGAAAAGCGTGAGGAAGCTGCAAAGAACCAGATTAAGGGATATATGCAGACAAGTGAAAAAGCGTATTTCCAAGGCGACCTTCGTTTTACTTGGAAGACTGGAAAACGTGGTCGAACGTTTCGCGTAATAGGAGGCGATGAGTAATGTCAGAAGACAAGACGGTAAATCAGTCAGCATTAGCCGGGCAGCTGGCACAGCGAACAATGACTAAGGCTGAAAATTTCAACGCCGTAATCAAGAAGGAACTTGCAGATAACTTTCAGGCTATCAAATCTTTGGTTCCTAAGCATATGACCCCAGAGAGATTAGCACGAATCACGTTAACTGCAATAAGCAGGACGCCATTGTTAGCAGAGTGCACACCAGCATCTATTGTTGGGGCTGTCATGAATTGTGCGACCTTGGGGCTTGAGCCCAACCTGATTGGACATGCCTACTTGGTCCCATATAAGAATAAACAAGGATTTTGGGAATGCCAATTTCAGATTGGGTATAAGGGACAAATCGATTTAATTCGGCGTACTGGGGACGTATCCAAGATTTATGCCGAGACAGTTTATGAGAATGACTTGTTCATTTACCTAAAAGGTGAGGATAAACGTCTCCTCCATGTTCCTTTCGATATGCTTCACCTCTTCGAAAACTTTGTTCCGAATAAAGATGATTTCATGGATATTATGATGGCGCAAGCTATTGGGATTATTAAATCTAGGGGAGCAAACGACCAAGGAAATCCAGTTCGTTACTATTCAGCTTACAAACTAAAAGATGGTGCTTTTGATTTTGTAACCATGACTGCTGAGCAATGCCAGAAGCATGCTATGAAACATTCTAGTGCAAAAAAAGAAGGTAGGCTTGTTGGCCCTTGGAAAGACCACTTTGAAAGTATGTGCAAAAAAACTTGCATCAAGGAAATGGCGAAATACATGCCGATCAGCATAGAGGTACAAGAAAAACTGGCAACAGATGAAGCTGTGCTGAAGCTTCGCAAAGATAACGGCATAGAGTCTGACAACATTTTCGATGTGGATTACAAGGTAGTAGATGAGGGGAATTCTGAGCCCGAGCAAGAGGCAACTGAGCAATGATAGAACGATGGTTTCCACTCCCGGACTTGTATCGGCTGTACGACGATCCTGAGACGCTAAAACGATTCGCAGCAGCATACATGAGGCGGTGCTATCCGGGATGGATACCACTCAAGATCAACCAATACAGAGTACTGGCACAAAGGCAAGGTGATGAGAATGGGCATGTTTCATGAAGTGCGAGCTGTTCCAAAACCCCAGCATAAGCGTCGAGTGAAGAAGCGAAAGGATCGCGGAAAGATCACTCCCAAGGTATTCGCTGAGGTTTGGGATCGGGATAAAGGCTGCTGTGTACTTTGCAAGAAAAACGAAATGCAGGCTTGGACGTTGGAAGAGCACCACATAAAGTTCCGAAGCCAAGGGGGTACAGGGGAAACTTGGAATGTTGCGTTGGCATGCGGTCCTGTCACACAAGCCGGAACATGTCACTGGAAGGCTCACAACACGAGAGCAGGCCGCCAAGCATTTGAAGAGTATCAAAGAACGGTGCTCCTTCCTCTCTATCAGGCAGGGGTATCGTGACACAGCAGGGAGGAGAAACAGTTGGCGAGAGCGCGAAATATTAAGCCAGGATTTTTTAAAAACGAAGACCTATCCGATTTGAGCCCACACGCAAGATTATTGTTTATTGGGCTGTGGTGTTTAGCTGATCGTGAGGGGTTTTTAGAGGACAGGCCAAAGCGAATAAAGGGTGAGCTTTTCCCTTATGAAAATGTCGAGATAGACGAGTGCTTGCAGGATTTACACGAAGCTGGTTTTATCCTCAGATACGAAGCGGATGGAGAGCGTTTCATCTGCATCCCGAAATTCAAGGACCATCAGAATCCCCACCATAGAGAGGCAACAAGCAAAATCCCAAAGCCTAGGGAAAGCAAGGACAAGCAAAGGGCTTTGACTGACCAAGGTAAGGCACAGCCTCAGAACAGCCTAGGGCTTTCCTCGGAAAATACTTGCCAAGGTAGTGACGAGCCTACTAAAAGCCGTGCTGATTCTCTGATTCCTGATTCCCTTAAACTGATTCCTGATTCTCTGATTCCTGATACCACTACTACTGATTCCAAGGAACAGAATAAAAGTGTGGTGGTGATCGGTGGAAGGGAACTACATGTTTTCAACAGCGTGATTAATCAGTACAAGCACTACTTCGTTTACGAGCCAAACCACATCATCATGAACTTACTACATAGCTATCTCGATGACGGAGTGCAAATGGACATGCTGGCTTGGGCAATGCGTGAGGCTGCTGAGAAGGGCAAGCCGTGGGGGTATGCAAAGGGAGCAATCGAAAAGCTTTTCTCCTGCGGAATCAGAACAGCAGAGCAAGCGGACCTTGCTGATAAGGAATTCAAGCAACAGCGTGAAAAGAATCCATCCGGCAAGGTGGTTCGACTGGTAGATAAGCTCCCGGAGAGTGTTCAGTGGCAAATGCAGCAAGCGAATAATGGGACAAAGCTTTCGCAGGAAGCAAAAGGCATCAACGATTATCCGGAAATGGTTGAACGGCTTCAGCGGATGAGATCGAGGGCATAACAGGAGGGATGATCATGCAACCACTTCAGAACGTTTTCAGCTTTCAGGCAAAACAGGTACGCATTGTGATGAATAACGGGGAGCCTTGGTTCGTTGCTCGTGATGTGTGCGAGGTGTTGGGACACAGTGATACCAGCATGGCAATACGGAGACTGGACGAAGACGAGAAGCTGACCCAAACAATGTTTGTATCAGGTCAGAACAGAGAGGTATGGCTGGTAAACGAGGCTGGGCTCTACTCGCTGATTCTCACAAGCAGAAAGTCTGAGGCCAAAGTCTTCAAACGTTGGATCACACATGAGGTTATCCCATCCATTCGTAAGACCGGGGCATACGCAGTAGAGCAGATTAAGGTCGTTCCCCTCAGTGAACGACAGGCGCTTATCCAGTCTTTGAAACTGGCGGCAGAATTGGCAGAGGAAATGGATGAGGTAAAAAACATCACTCAGACACACGGCCAGAAGCTAATAGAGTTGGAACAAAAGGTAGACGAGCAAATCACTATTGACCACGGCGAGCAGCGCGTTTTGCAGAAAGCTGTTGCCCGGCGGGTGTATGAAGTAGAGAGTGATTCCCTTCTCCGCCGAGAGCTGTTCCGGCAACTCCACAGAGAGATTAAAGACCGTTGGGCGGTAGCGAGTTACCGAGATGTTCGGCGTACGGAGTTGCAACAGGTTTTACGATACATCGATGCGTGGATGCCAAGACGAACGGCGTAGGAGGGAGAGAATGGGAATCCGAATGAGCCAAGCTAATCGGGGGAGAGGATTCGAAGACATCCTGAACTATACGAATCTTCAGTACGAAGGAGCAGGCATAGCCCTAATTAACAAGCGACCAACGCCAATTAAGGCAACAAAGACAAAAGGCAGCCGGGTACTAGCTGGATACTTCGAGGAAAAGTCTACGGTCGATTATGACGGCGTTTATCGCGGACGGGCGATTTATTTTGAGGCCAAAAGCACACGGGAACGGACACGATTCGACTTGGCAAACATAAGCCAACACCAGATTGAGCACCTGGAGAAGGCTGAACGAAACGGAGCAGTATGCTTCCTGTTGATTGAGTTTGCCACTACCCGCGAGGTATTTTTCATGCCACTGGCAACGATCAGGCATTACCTCCTGCATGCAGCAAGCGGGGGAAGAAAGAGCATACCTAAAGACGAGTTCGATGTCTATGGGTACGCCGTAGAGTCAACCAAGCGCGCTGCACTTGATTATCTCCTACTGGTGGACAAGCTGATGGGTAACGAAGCTGCATGAGCTTAGGTAAAGGGAGAGTGTGGAAGATGAGCGATACTCAGAAACCAAAAAGCAATAGTCCCGTTATCATCCCAAAAAAGATTTACGACTGGGCGCGGGAAGCAAGCGGAATCGGCCAACTCAACAACTACAAAGTTGGCGGCGGTAGACCATCCTGGAATGGAAAAAAGTAGCTCAATGAGGATAACGTAGCCCGTGCCCTCCGAACAGCTCGCGAACGTTGTTGTAGAGCCGCACATGCATGTCTGGAAAAACAATAGCGACATCTCCATCGGCAAGTTTTAGTTTATCCGACGGCTGCTCGATAACAAACGGTATCTCCAAGGACTGCAATGTTTCTTTCAGATAACCAATGTCAGACCAAGGCACCACATAGTAAAACGACTTTTCCATACGAAACACTCCTTTTTTCAATCATATCGCACTAGGGAGGGAATCGCATGAATTTCGTTGAGCCGATACGTGACCCAGGAAAGATTAAGGATATGAAACGACTACTTTTGCAGCAATCGGACCGGAACTACTTTTTGTTCGTGATGGGTATCAACACAGGATTGCGAATCTCTGATTTGTTGCCATTAAAAGTACGGGATGTAAAAGGGAAAAGTCATCTGCTTATCAACGAGAAGAAGACGAAGAAACGGAAGAAATTCAAATTGAATGCTGATTTGCGGGTAGAGATAGCGAGGTACATTGCAGGAAAAAGCCCAGATGAATACTTATTCGCATCATCTAAGCGTCCGCAACCGATTACGCGAGTACGATCGTACCAAATCATAAACGGAACAGCAGCACAACTCGGGTTAACGGAGATTGGCTGCCACACAATGCGGAAGACATTCGGATACTTCTTCTACAAACGCACAAGAGATATAGCAACTCTTCAGATGATCTTTAATCACAGTCATCCTCAAATAACTTTGCGGTACATCGGTATAAACCAGGACTTGATGGATGAAGCAGTAGACAATTTCAGCTTGTAGGATACACAAGCTCAATTATGTTAAATGGACGGTGAAATAGATGGGAACAGCAATTGAATGGACGGACGTGGTTTGGAATCCAGTCACTGGATGTAGCAAGGTGTCAGAAGGGTGCCGCAATTGCTACGCCTTTGCACTCCATGACATGCGGCATAAGGCATTTCTGGAAGGTAAGAAGCTGCCACAACAGTATTCAAAATCGTTCAAGGAGTTGCAGTTGTTCTCTGATAGACTCGAGCAGCCAGTTAAGTGGAAGAAGCCGCGGAAGATTTTCGTGAACAGCATGAGCGACCTATTTCACAAGGATGTTCCTGGATGGTTCATCAAACAGGTATTCGACATCATGATGAAAGCCGACTGGCATGTGTACCAGGTGTTGACCAAGCGCGCGGATCGGATGCGTGAGATCGTAACAGCTTACCTGGAACATGAAAAAATGGACAAGTTACCGCCTCATATCTGGATCGGAGTATCTGTGGAGAATGAGGATGCCAACAAGGAACGTGTCCATCATCTTGTAAAGACAAAGGCATCGGTTCGATTCCTCTCCTGCGAACCGTTGCTGGGCCCAATTGATTTATCTGTACATCTTAATTGGCTCGAGCGTGATACGGGAAAACCATATATCCATTGGATCATTGCTGGAGGAGAATCTGGCTCCAATGCTAGACCAATGCGCCAATACTGGGTGGAAAGCCTACGCGATCAGTGCAAAGAGTTTGGAGTAGCCTTTTTCTTCAAACAGTGGGGAGAGTTCTTGCCTCATGAAGACGATGATGAAGACCCGGAGTTCTGGGTAACTGACGAGGGCGCAGGGTTCGTTCATACGAGCATTCCCACGGATGATGATTGGGATTACATGAATCGGGTTGGAAAAAAACGAGCTGGTCGCCTGTTGGACGGTCAAGAATGGAACCAGTTTCCGGCGCACATTTAACAAAATGCTCAGGGAGGTAAATCAGCTCTCGGATTCCCATCTAGCGTATCTCCAAATTGCTTTGATGGTTTCGTCCCAATTGTCCCTGTGGCAGTTAGTAAGGAGTTGACGAATCTTGGTTTCTATTTTAGGAAGATTGAAGTCGGATGAGATAAGAAGCCCTCTACCGAGCTCAATATCATCTTCAATCACTCTAACTAATCGTTTTGGGCTTATAGCGGAAAAATAAAAAACTTCAGTACCGGGCTCGTCTTCTGGACCAATAAATGCTTCAAGGTCGATTAGAAAATCATCGGGATTATCACCCCAATCTTCATAGCTTATATGTAAGGTAACTAACTTTGGTTTGATCATGATGACACCTCTTGAATGAACTGTTAATTATGCCCATTCTCTCATAGGGGGTAAGAAACAAGGAAGATTTAATTTAACAAAATGTGTAGGGAAGTAACTATTGGTTGCCGGTATTCCTAACATCAAGAACTCTCTTTAACTGTTCATCAAGATTCCAATTTAGTGGCTTAGGTTCATGTTTCCATATTGATCCATTATTTAGCCACTGTTCACGAAATTCTTCAACGGAGATTTCGCGATCAAGATCATGATAACCAGACTGAAAACCACAACACGGGCAAATATTGAACATGGGACCGCCATCGTCAGTATATTGAGGGTGTTCGAGCTCATTCCATCCACAGACAACACACGTATACATTCCATAACACCTTCTTTGGTATAAGCTTTCAAATCAATAATGCTAGATTAACAAAATACTGAAAACAGTAGTTAACAAAATAGTTAGGGAGGAAAGGGGCATGCGAACTGAAGCGCTGAACGGCCTGAAAAAAGGCGATATAGTCGAGCATATAAAATGCCAACGCAGTCAATGGAAACACTTGAATCACGGAAGCGTCG
This sequence comes from Brevibacillus sp. MER 51, assembly GCF_023714195.1. Taxonomy (NCBI): domain Bacteria; kingdom Bacillati; phylum Bacillota; class Bacilli; order Caryophanales; family Paenibacillaceae; genus Brevibacillus; species Brevibacillus sp. MER 51. Next base: position 248,982 of record NZ_JAMAUS010000008.1, read on the forward strand.
ATGGTGTATCAGTGTCCGGGAAGTCAGTCTATGTTCAATGGTATGACGAGAATAGAAAGCAGTTTCACTGGGCTAAGTATGATGCTCGGTTGATTGTAAAACGTGGCTTGAGGTAATAAAAAGGGGAGGAAAGAATGATGGAAAAGTGCTGCTACAAGGATTGTGAAGAAGACGCGGTTGTGAACGGAATTGTATATGCAAGGAACCCAGAAGGCGGTAAAGAGATTCCTACGGCTGTACAAGCTTGCGAAAAGCATAAAAGCGTTCCAGGTTTCTTTCCAAGTGATGGTGGTGACAAATGACCGAGCAGCAGATCATTGAAACGTTGGCAACGAAGGTGATGGGGTGGAAGGACGTTATCGGCGCTTGGAATACAGGCGATGACATCATCAATTACGGGGAATGGAACCCACTCCAGAACACAACCAATGCGTGGCAAGTGGTGGAGAAGCTAGAAGATCAGGGCTATGGCGTTGAGACATACTCACAGAAAAATGTTAATCCGGACAGAGATCCTATTCGAACAGTGACGTTATACACCAAGGAAGGATTTTTTGGCCACACCACAGGAGCGAATATACAAGAAGCAATCTGCAATGCAGCGTTAGAAACGGTCGCTTAACAAAACGGTAAGTTTGGAAATAAAAAGCTCCCCATCTTGGGGAGCAGAGCCGGGCATCACGCAGTTTTTCTCGCCAATATAAAGGTCCTCAGACCAATTGCTCCTAAAAGTAACCCGGTTGAGATTAAGAGTCCTCCGGCTGGCTCGGATGACAGAGGTAAGAATTGCCCCAAATTAAAGTAAGGCAGGACAACTACGCTAACCACGGATAAAGCCAACAAAACATTTGATAGCTTCTGATTCGCCAGTCCATCGCGGATAAGCAAAAATAATCCAGCGATAAACAGGTAGAGCACGTTATGTATCGGCACAGTACCTATGATTCCAATAACGATCAGTAAGGCTCCGAAGCATGCCAACATGGGATAACCTCCTCATATACACATATTTCCATTTTGAGGGCTGATCACAGGATTGTCAATCAGTGCTGAACCTTATAACAGAACAGTAATTAAAAAAGAGAGGATGATTTGCATGGTAGCAATCGAAAAGTATAGCGCTGTAAAATCGGACAATTATCGAGATATTCTCCGCAAAGGCGGCTATCCAGAGGAAGTACTTTTAAAATTGACTGATGAAGAATGTGAAGCTGAATACGATGCGGTAGAAGTGATTGGCGGGTAGTTATCACAACACACGATTTGTTAAATGGGAGGCATTCAAATGGCTAAATTTAGATTTTCTGTTTCTACCGGATATGTTGGGTCTGACAAGGAAGAAATTTACGAAATCGATGACGATGACTTGAAGGGCTTAACCGAAGAAGCTCAAGAATCCTTGATTCAAGAACACTATAACGAGTGGCTTTGGGAGAAAATTTACACTGGTTGGTCAAGGATTGATTAACACAACAATCGATGTGATAAACGAGGTGAATGTCATGGGAAATGCTTTTCAGGGAAGGAAAATCCGGATCATCTCTTGTGATCATCCCCGTAAATGGTATGCCGATAAAATCGGGCAAGAATTCATTGCCCAAAGTGAGTGCAGCAGAAATCGAGACAACCTCGTTGTTAGAACCACTGTCCAACAAGCTGGATGGCCATATGGATGGGTGAACAAAAAAGACTGTGAATTTGTATAGGAGGGGACAGATATGACAGAGGTTGTTTTGAATCTTGAAGAAAGCCAGCGATTTTTGATGGAAGACCCGGACAGCGTTGCGGTAATTATGGTCGATCAGGTGACGATCCTGCCAGTTGCAAACCAAATCGTTTATAGCGGCTACTCGTTCGATGTCGATTTCGAAAAGATGGATTTCACAAGCAAACGAAAAGTTCAGATGGTGCTGAATACCAAAGTCGAAGCTGTTATTGGTGAAGAAGGCTGACTATACAAAACATTACTTTTGATAAGGGGTGAAGATGGTGGAGTTTTTCAAAATCTCTTATGGTGGCGGTTGTGACACAAAAGTTATCATCGCAAACAATAAATACGAAGCAGTGGGCTACTACCTCTTAGAAGTACAAGAAGGTACAGGGTGTGTTGATGACATTGATGATATTGAAACTATGTCACCTGACCACGAAATTGAAGTGTCGTGCGTTGGATTTCCTGAAACAAAAACCTTGATGGAAATTTATAAAGAAAAACAGTTTTGGGATACGCCTCAAGTTGTGATTGGGCTTGAGTCCTAACAAAAACGTTTGTATCCAGGAGGGATGAGGGAATGAAGAAGCGTCAACGAAACAAAATTTTGAAGATCGTTGCTCGTCAGATTAACAGCGGTGATTTCACAAAGCTGAAGCCAGTCCACTTCCGATGCATCGATAAAACGATTAGCGACTATATAGACAAAAAATACATTACAGAGTGGCAGCCATGGTGGTACGACCAAATTGACAACTGGAGCAACATGAGCCTCAAGGAAGAGCATAAAAAGTTCTTTGATCAATGCCAAGAGGAGTTACAGGCGTGGACAGGCATCGAAATGGAGAAATATCACCAGTATTTTGATCTGAACCACAAAAAAGAGCAGAAGCAACAAGCGAAGCCTAAGCCGCGAAAACAAAGGGAACAGCCGATCAGGAAGCTCAGAAACCCTCGAGAGTACAAAATCCATGTCAATCTTGGAGGCGGCAAGACTGAATGGCGAACAATTATCGGAGAGCCTGCTTTCCAATATCGAGGATATGAGTTTTTCATTGCTCATTATGAGGGCTGGTGGTGCGTATCTGATGTTGCTGGTGGCCGTAGAATTGCAGAACATGATCGGTACAAAAAAGCGATTGAAATTGCGAAGGAACGAATCGAGAAGCACTATGACTCCTATGTCTCCCAGGTCACAAAATCAAAAGAGGAGGCAACGGCATGAATCTGACGCCACTTTTCGAAAAGCAACAGCAGCTTGATCAATACATCGTCAAAAAGAAAGGTTTGGAAGGGCAGGACCTGCTGCCAAACAAGATTTTGGCACTACGAGTGGAACTTGGCGAGCTGGCAAACGAATGGCGTGGGTTTAAGCATTGGTCAAATAACCAGGAACCTCGTTATGAACGAAAGTGCCATGCATGCAAAGGTCGGGGAAAGTTCGCACAAGTAGATGCATGCGGATATTGCGGCGGAACAGGTGTGGAGGCTAAGCCACTTCTGGAAGAGTACATTGACTGCCTGCACTTCATACTGTCAATTGGCAACGACTTGAACATTACAGACGAATGGGTGACAGACATTGATTTAAGCGAACCAGATTATACAGATGTGACAAGTCAATTGAATCATATATTCGGGCTCATTGACACTGACATGGACGCGCATGACTGGTTTGGGATAGCTGAGCAATTCATTTCTCTAGGATCGTTATTCGGCTTCAGTTGGGAGCAGATCGAACAAGCCTATTCTGAAAAGTGGGATGAAAACTTTCGACGCCAGAATGTTGGCTACTGAGGAGGGGAACGGGATGCAAGCAGGACGTGAGTTGGATGCGAAAGTAGCAGAGGCGTTAGGTTGGCATTGGGCAGAAACAGACTTTGGCTTGGAAGGGCTATTCCCGCCAGAAGGTGACCAGAGATACAACATAGCACTCTATGGACCACTTCGTTTCGATAAAGACGGGTATCTGGAGACGATGCCGCGATATTCAACATCATGGAACGGCATGGGCGTACTGGTGAAGGAAGCGCGGAATGAAGGGATATTTTTATGGTTTGAGCATGGCATATGCGAGGATTTTATAGGGAGTGCTTATGTTGGCGAAGAAGATCGCACATATGAGATCAAAGAAATAAATGATGCGCCATACGCAATATGTCTAGCATTCCTGAAGGCGAAAGGGATCGCAATTTAACAAAAGAGAAATTGTGGAAAGAAGGTCAAGAAATGAAATTGTTCATTGACGGTAGAGTTGTAGGTTCTGCTAGTCTTCTGGTCCACGAAATCCAAAAGCCATGTGAAAAATGCAAAAAGATGATCAGATATCGGCACTTTCATCGAGATAATGTCATACCGATTACAGTTCGCATGACATATTGCCGCTGTAATCTACGCGAGAAATTATGATGAGGTGAGCTGTATGGAAGTAAAAACTTATCCTGAAATGAATGCTCGAATCAAAGAAATCTTGCGACTTTCAGATTTCCCAACAGACAAATACGCAGCGAATCGCATCGAAGAGTTGGAAGTCGAAAACAGTCATCTGTTGGAACGAGAGAAGAAACTCATTGAATCGTTGAAAAAGATCGCCTACTGGCAGTATCCTGGTCGCCTAATCGCTGAAGAAACATTGAAGGAGTTTGGGATTGACGAGGAGGCCGTATGAAAATAATCGATTACGTCACCAAACAGGAAATTGGTGAAATGGAAGATCACACGTTTGAACCTGGAGGAAAATTTCGAATACCAACTCCGATCAAGACTTTCTACTTTCAAGTGATGAGCCAAGACTCTAGCGCGGTCTTCGTTAAACCACTCACGAAGGAAGAGTACAACATGGCTACTCCAGAACCAATCCAAGCGTGGGTTGATCAGCAGACAGATTTAACCCAAACAGAACGGGACGAGCTTGCAGAGGATTTGGAAAACTACTTCGTTCAGCGGCGGAAGCGAATAGAGCAAGAGAAATTGTGATGAGGCGGGGAAAGGCTTATGCGGATCAAGCTGAACCGGAAATTCGAAAGCACCCCAAACACAGTCTTTCATGACATCGCCTGGAAAGGTCCCGAACGAAAATACATGATCGCAGTCGGGTGGGCCCTGATAAAGGGAGACTGGTGGTGGATGGACAAGCCTGGAGACAAACCATTCTTTTGGTACAGGAGAGATCAGGGGCAAGTCTTAACACGCTGGGGAGTTTATTTTGGGAGGTTGGCACTTACCTTTATGCGCTCAAATCATTAGGGGGAATGCTTGTGAATTGCAATCTAAAGCAATGCGAATGGAACGCTTTTGACCAGTGTTGTTGCGCGGAGGTTGAAGATGTTCACGTTATGGCTACGCCTAATCTTACATCATGCACTTTCTTCTTCAATCAAAAGGAGAAAGTAGAAGAAGCAAGACAAGAGTATGTCGGATCGCTCCTGGCAGCTTTGGAGGAAATGAACTTCTCCGCCATGGATGAAGCGCGGCAGATTCTCCCTAACCTAAGTAGTGATCAGCTGCTTAAAGAAGGGGAATGGATCGAGAAGCTTTATGGAGATCATCAGGTGGCCAACGGAATGAGCGCGATGCTGGACGAGCTGCAAGCAATCGGCAGCGATGCATTCCGAGCCAAGTATTTAACGTAATATTTCGGGAGTATAGAAAAGGAGGGCAGGTATGAACGGGACAAGCCTTTGTGAAGTGTGCAATGAACGGGAACATACTCGCTTATGCGATTATGCGACGGGTACAGGGATTATCACGAGCTTTGATTTTAAGGAACTCACTGAAACGTGTGATAAGAAATTGTGCACAACATGCGCTGTTCATCTTTGGGATGATTGCGACATTTGCCCAGATCATGCAGAACATATAAAGAAAAAATTGTTTCGGGAGTAAAAAAGAAAAAACCACGCCCCATTCAGAAGTCGTGGTTAAAGGTAATCAGTTGCTCTTGGCTTTCCAACACATGTACACAAAAGCCAAGCAAATAATTGTTCCATTCAAAGCTATGTTTGTAAATTCAGATGGTAAGTGGATTTCAGGCACAGCAATACCTCCTAAAAAGAAAGCCCCCTATCGGGCGCCTGAATATGTGTTCTTCAAACCATATTATACCATGAGCATCTGGACAGGGGGAACGGAAGATGAGCACACGAGCAAAAGAAGTACAGATAGACACTGAAAGCATGACAATCACGGTTCCGGTGGGAAAAAATCCAGCAATGATCCTGGTAGACCCAAAACAAGGTAAAGCAAAGATAGTTCCACTGGTAGAACATGGTGAAACCGTGGTAAAATCAAGTCAGGGAAAGATTGCTAAAGTTGATTACCGCGAGAGCGAATTATTTTAATACAAGCCTGATACCGAGAAACGGGAGGGCGTCAGATTCACACCTACTACGGGTGTGTTCTGGCGCCCTTTTTATTTTGTCTAGAGAGGAGGACAAACCATGGCTAGAATCTACGAAATCATGCACGAGAAGCAGAAGCGTTACAAGGAACCAATCAGTTTTTCAAAGCATTTAGAACGGGTAAAAGCCCGATGTAAGAAACCAATACCCACTAGACCGGCAGAAGTAATGACGATCGAAGAGATAAAACGATTGATGGGCGACACAGGAAGACGACAGTTCCTGAAAGATAAAAGTAACGCACGTAAATAGACGCATTGGGGAGGGGTTCTCATGCAAGATTTACTAAAAAGCTACAAAGAGACTAAGAAAGGATTAAACGACGCCTACGAGCAGCGCAGAGCGAATGCGGAGGTAGGTAACGAGGAGGCAATGGCTGAGCGTCAATTGATTGGAGAGATGCGCGGTGAAGTAGATTGGATTATTGAATGGCTGGAGACAGGGAGACGACCTGGAAACAAGCGAGGAATTGAACGTCGGGCAGTATATGAACGAGAGAAGCTTATGGACCCGGTGCGCATGCAAGCTTTCGTCTCACGAAGTACAGCAGGCAGCCCATGTAACCTTACTGAGTGGCAGAGGTTTCAATTGGAAGACGCTCTATCCAGTCTTACAGAGCGAGAGCGAGAGTGCTATGTCCTGACACACGGGGAGTGTTTCTCATTTGATGAGACAGCTCGTATGTTACAGATCACAAAGAGCAGCGTGCAGACACTCGTTGCTCGGGCACAGGCAAAAATCTCAGATCGAGTATCTAACAGCCTTTTCCTTGTGGGATAGGCTGTTTTCTTTTGTAAAATATAGGGAAATGGAAAGGGGATGAATTTAGGAGAGAGGAACGTGGAGAATGGGTCTAGATTTACGAGTGAATGAGACTTGGTTTTCAACAGGGGCATGGCAGTTAGCGATTTACGCTATCTTGCTCTGTGTTGCCTTTATCATCGTCTACACAATCGTACCTAGATTTTTGCGGGGGATTGTTAGCGCGGCAACCATGTTAGGTGGAATATATCTATTCGCAAAATGGATTAGCTAAAATCCCTGTTTTTTGTCATACGAAAGCCCGCTATTAGTGAAAGGCTTGTATGAACCCCTCTAACCGCCTGGGAAACCGGGCGGGTTTTTTGTTCTTACAAAGTCAACTGAACGAGTGAGGGTACTCAATGAACTGAAAGATATCCACGCGAAATCGCTTGAATGAGGTTAATGGAATGATTTCGGCGATATATATAGTTATGGATTTACAAAAAGTAACAGGAAATGACTTCCTTCTGTCGAAGTTGTGGGCAAAAGGGAGGTGGGAATCATGAGCAAAGAAGCAGAAAAAATGTTATATGATGTTTCATATTTCCAAGAGCTAATGAAAACGGCTTTCTCGGACGCTTATGAAGCATATGAAGCATTAGAGAATTATGACGGAGATATTAAGTATGTCATAGCATTGAATTATTTGAATTTGTCTTTTCAAAGCTATGTAGAGCTCAAAAGGGTGATGCATGAAAGTGAATTGCATCATTACGAAATAGAGAGCTTTTTCACGGCGTATGAAGAATATAAATTTCAATTCAAAAAAGTAATTACGCAAAAAGATAAAAATACATCTTGGTTAATCGGTACTCACGACAGGCTATTTGAAAGCTGGAAATCAACTAATGAATTTTTGGTTGGTTATATTAGGACCAATAGTAACCGTCGGTGAAAGAATGTAAATGAACTCACAATTAAGTCGTTCAAATGAACGGCTTTTATTTTTTGCAAAACAAACTCAATAGGTGGTGGTGATGATGTAGTGGCAAGAGCAAGGGACCCGAACCGGGATAAGGCTTACGAGATATGGAAACAGTCAAATGGCGATATCAAGTTGAAAGACATTGCCGAACAGCTCGGCATCTCGGAAGGGACAGTGCGGGGATGGAAGAACAAGGACAAATGGGAAGTGTCGTACTGCACACTCCAGGAACCGCAGTTACCCGAATCAACAGTGGAAGAAGATGAACTGTATGATCAGGCAGTCAGTATTGTAGTAGAAGCACAAACCGCCTCTGCAAGTCTCCTGCAGAGGCGAATGCGAATAGGATACACCCGCGCAGCGAGGCTTGTTGATCTGATGGAGCAGAAGGGTGTGGTCGGCCCATATGAGGGCAGCGCGCCGCGTAGGGTGTTCCTAAAAGAGTCACCGTCACCGCAGCCAACGAAATCAGACGCCGTGCCTAAACCGACGGAACGTTCCAATCAATCGGAACGGAACGCTCCAAACGTTCCAAAAGTTACGGAACGTTCCAAAGAGCTAATGGAACACATCGATCCACTTCCGGAAATCGATAATGAAGACGGGTCTCTGACTGAAAAGCAGAGGCTTTTTGTTTTGGAATACCTTAGAGACTTCAACGCTACTCGTGCTGCAATGGCTGTCGGTTATAGCAAGAAAACAGCATATGCCATCGGATGGGAGAACCTGAGAAAACCTCAGATTCAAGCTGAGATCAAGCGACAGAAAGAATCGGTTGTCGAAGAACTTGGCGTGGGTATACAACGCATTATAGCGGAGTATATGAAGATAGCATTTGCTGATATCTCAGAGTACGTGGAGTTCGGGCAGCAGGACGTGCCGATGTTTACAGAAGACGGCATGGCTATTAACGATCCAGAGACAGGCGAACAGATGACCTACAAGCGTAATTTCGTCACTTTCCGGAACAGCGAAGAGGTTGACGGTACGTTAATCAGTGAGGTCAAGCAAGGTAAAGACGGCGTGAGTGTCAAGCTACATGACAAAATGAAGGCGCTGGAGAAGTTGGAGAAGTACCTTGGCTTCATGACTGAAGAACAGCGGTTGAAGGTTGAGAAGATCAAACTGGAAGTCCGAAACCTACAGGCTGCAGATAACGATGATGAAAAAGATTCGATAAAAGATTGGGTCGATGGTATCCAAGAGATTGCAGCTCGGCGTAGGAAGAAGGTAGCAGCGCATGAGTAGCAAACCATACAATGTCGTAACTGACTTGCTTGAATTGTATTGGGATGATCCGGTTGCTTTTGTTGAGGATATGCTCGGTGTTCAGCCGGATGGGTGGCAAAGAGAAGTCATGACTGCCTTGGCACGTAATCGACTTGTTTCGGTACGATCCGGTCAAGGGGTAGGGAAGACAGCTTTAGAGTCATGGACGATTATTTGGTTTTTGTGCTGTCGCCCTTTCCCAAAGGTCATTTGTACTGCGCCCACTCGCCAACAACTGTACGATGTCCTCTGGGCTGAGGTGGATAAGTGGTTAACGTCTTCCAAGGTAAGTAGATTGCTGGAGTGGACGAAAACCAAAGTGTACATGAAGGGCTATAGTGGCCGCTGGTTTGCTACTGCAAAGACAGCTACACGCCCAGAGAATATGCAAGGATTCCACGAGGACTATATGCTGTTCATAGCAGATGAGGCATCAGGTATTGCTGATAACATCATGGAAGCAATCTTGGGTACTCTTTCTGGACCCGAAAACAAGCTGCTAATGTGTGGGAATCCCACGCGCACTAGTGGGGTTTTTTATGACAGTCACAATAAAGACCGTGCAGATTATAGTACTCACAAAGTATCTAGTTTGGATAGCAAGAGGACGAGCAAAGAAAACATTGCTATGCTGGAAAGAAAGTACAAACGCGACTCGGACGTGTGGCGTGTTCGGGTAGAAGGAGAGTTTCCAAAGAAAGAGGCAGATACCTTTATTGCCCTTGAAGTTGTTGAGCTAGCAAAGAAAACGACAATAGATTCTACTGCTGAAGTGTTGCACTTGGGTGTGGATGTTGCCCGTTTTGGTGACGACGAAACCGTGATAGCTCCTCGAATTGGAAACAAAGGATTTCCGTTACGAACTTATACCAAGCAAGACACCATGGTTACTGCAGGTTGGGTCCTGAACATTGGTAAAAAAATGATGGCAGAATGGCCCCAAATAAAGAAGGTCATCGTTAAGATAGACGACGATGGCGTTGGTGGTGGAGTAACTGACCGCCTAAATGAGGTTGTGAAGGCAGAGGGTTTACCCTTTGAAATCATTCCGGTTCGAAACGGTAGCAAGGCGGTTGATAGTGAGCATTACGAGAATTGGGGTACGGAGTTATGGGCTGCTCTTCGTGATGCACTGGAGGAAAACTTTTCCGAGCATATGCAGGGTCTAGCATCTAACTTTGAGTTGCCAGACGATGAGAAGCTAGTCAGTCAATTAACCACTCGAAAGTACAAGATGACCAGTAGAGGTCGATTGGCGCTTGAGAGGAAAGAGGATATGAAAAAAAGGGGACTGCCTTCGCCGGACAGAGCGGATGCGGTCGTATTGGCGTTTGCTGAAATACGAAAAGTTGTACCTATCATTAACACGGAACGTCGCAGCGTACAAGAACGTCTCAGCATCACTGAAAGGAGGTAGACCATGGCAAACGAAATTACCGTCAGGATATTCAAAGAGAATGGCATAGCTGCTGGGGAGACAAAACAGATACCGGATAGCTTCCACGGCGATTATGGAGGCTTGATAGAACCTGATTATGCGCCAGCCCAGCTAAAATCTGTTGTCAGTCAGAGTAATATTCTGCCTCAGTGTATCGAGGCTTACGCGACGAACGCTGCGGATTTCGGCATTCAGATAGTGTATGACGAGAGGGTAAATGTCAGCGACGATAAGCAGAAAAAGATGGCCGATGAGGAATGGCAACGGTTAGAAGAGTTTCTTGAAGTCTTGAATCCATTAACGACGCCACAAGAAATCGTCAAACACGTTGTCCGCGAACTGGAACAGACAGGCAGTGCATATTTGGAGGTGGCGTGGGCAGAAGCCGCTGATACCCCGACCATCTATCCCGCTGACAGTGAGTACATCCGAGCAGCTAAGGAAACAGACGACCTGACCGCAAAATTACCTTATCTCACGAAGACTGGCGAAATAAAGTATATAGAAATGCCTGTTCGTACGAGGAAATATGCACAAAAACGAGCGGCGAACAAAGTTTTATTCGATCAGTTTCTGCCTTTGAAAAGGTCGGGAACTTCACAAATCCTTCACATCAAACTAAATGACTCCATAAGTATCTACAGTGAACCGCGGTGGATCGGGAATATTCCAGGAATCCTCGGAACGCGTATGGCCGAGGAGTTGAACCTGAAATACTTCAAGAAGGGTAAGAAAATTCCGGTTGCAGTTGTAGCCGAGGGAGGCACTGCCACTAAGGAGTCGGTTGAGCAGATCAAGGCTGCGTCCAATCCTGAAAACGACGGTTCATGGATGCTACTGGAGTTCATTGGTACCGAAGTGATGATGGGCGAGGATATGAAAGTAACAAAACCGACAGTTCGATTTGAGAAATTGCAGGATGTGCTGCAACAGGACGGTCTCTTTCAAGAGTACGACGACAAGCAACGAGAAAAGGCCTTATCACAATTCCGCCTGCCGCCTATCTACGTAGGATTAAGCAAGGACTATACAAGGGCCACTGCCGATACAGCCCGCCGGATTACAGAAGAGCAGGTTTTCGTTCCATACCGGCATTGGTTGGCAGACAAGATATTCAATAAGGCGTTGTTGCCTGCAATTGGCATTCACCGAGTAAAAGTAAAGTTACGCGGTCCCGAAATAACAGACCCGGAGGAACGCACTGCGCTGCTGAACTACCTTGCCGACCGCGGGGTGCTGCTTGTTCGTGACTTAATTCCGATCGCGGAAAGTGTACTGGGTACCACCATCGAGGAATCCCGATACGAACCGGGGTATTTGGATACACCTGTTGCCAAACTGGTGGAATCGAATGATTTAGTTGGTATGGGAAATGACCCTCAGGAAAATGTCGCATCCATCGCAAAACGATTGCTTCGCGAAACGAGGGATAAGCAACATGTGTGATCAATGCTTATATCTGATTGCCAAGGCAGATGACGATGACTTTCTGGATAGCCTTGATCTTACCCACGCCGAGCGAGCGTTACTCGAAAAGATGTACAAGGAAGGTGAGGAGTCAATTGCTGATCTTCTGGAATTGCAGGGGAAGGCTCTTGATGAGGCTATTCAGGAGCTTAGCGATGAGCTGACAATAGATGCGGCCGAGCTGTGGAAAGTGATCTTGTTGGTTCAGACAGGCGACTACTTCCAAGAAAAGTTTGAGCAGGCTGTCTATGATGCTTTCATGCCGTTGTTCAATCTGGCTGGAGAGTCCGAAGCAGTAGGAATAAATACAGATGCAGTATGGGAGCAGGAAAACAAAGCAGCAGCCCAATATGCTGAGAAGCTTAAAAAGATGGTCCCAGAAATGAATGACACTACTGCAGATCACATGATCCGATCGTTTAAGAGAGCAATCGAAGAAGGCGAGACTCCTTCGGAACGAGCTGTTTTAGTAAAAGAGGTAAGCAAGCAGGCAGCAATTGGCGATGAAGGACCTTTCAACATGAATCGTGCTGTGACAATCTCGCGGACGATTTCTACCGCAGCAGCCAATGGCGGCAAACTGGAAGGCTGGAAGCAGTCGGGGCTTGTGAAGAAAAAGCGGTGGCGGGCAGCAAATAACAAGCGCACTCGTAAGGACCACAAAGAGGCAAATGGTCAAACTGTCGATATCAACAAGCATTTCAAAGTAGGAGGTGAAAAACTCATGCATCCCGGAGACCCGGCAGGAAGTGCGAAACAAATCGTGAAATGCCGCTGCACGATGCAAGCGGTTTTTTGAGTGAAAGGAGGTGAATAGTACATGGGACATGCATTAAAAGATGCAAGAATCACGCACATTTCCCTCGTTGATAAAGGGGCAAACGGAAAAGCGTTTGCTATTATCAAGGAAGAGGGGAAGGAGCCTTTGCAAAAAGACATCCGAATCTCCAAGACGGACAAAGCAGAGCAAATTGTCTATGGCGTTGTTTATGAACCAGATGTTGAGGATGCCCACGGAGATCAAATGACGGCAGAAGAGATCAAGAAGGCTGCTCACGGCTTTATGGAGCGGCAAAGCACTTACAATATCGACAAGCAGCACGACCTCGACGCCGACAAAGGATATGTACTAGAAAGCTACATTGCACCTATAGACATGACTCTAGGAGATCAAGAAATTAAGAAAGGTTCCTGGGTCGCTGGCGTAAAGGTGACCGACGCTGATACATGGGAGCAAATTGAAAAGGGCGAGATTACCGGCTTTTCTATGTGGGGAGTGGGGAAACGCGAAAAAATTGAGGAAGCCTCTTCGGATACCGACGATGGAACGGTTGAGAAGGGGCTTTTACATTCCCTCGCCAAGGCATTGACCCGCATCGTCAAAGGTGATGTGAAAGACAAGTATGATCGGGACAAAAAGTCTAACGATTTCTGGACCGCGTGGCACTCTTTTTCGAGTACGATTCAGCGCTACAACTGGCAGACGGACCGTTACGAGTTTGAAAGCGACCCTGAGAAGGCAAGAGAAGCCATTCAGGACTTTGCAGACATCTTGCAGGAGATTCTTGGAGCCAACGACATCGCCAAGGCGCTGGGCAAACCGCCTGAACAGATTTCCAAGGCGGGGAAAAAGCTGTCTTCAGCTCGACTGGACAAGTTGAAACAAGCGCACACCACAATTACCGACCTGCTGGCCGAAGTAGACGACCAAGCAGGAGACGAGGAGGAAGAAGAAATGAAACCAGAAGATATTCAAAAAGCACTAGTGGCGGCAATGGCGCCAATTACTAAGCAATTGACTGATTTGCAATCCGAATTAACTGAGTTGAAGAAGGCAGAAGGTGGAGCAGGCGATGATGGACAACAAACCGATCCAGCAGCAGAAGCGGTGACGCAGGCGGTGGAAAAAGCCTTGGGGCCAATCGTCAAGCAAGTAGAGAACCTGTCTACTGATGTGCAGTTGATGAAGAGTGCCAGAGCAGCAAGTAAGCAACCGAGCGACACTACAATCACCAAGTCGAATGAGCCATCTTACATGAAACATTTTCGTGGACAATAAGGAGGGGTAATATATGACAGCAAATGCAGCATTGTTGAACGATTTTGAGGCGACTATCGCCAAATCTATTGATCTGATTTTGCCAAATAGTGATGCTGAACAGTTTCTAATGGATACATTGAAAAAGGCTACTACCTTACCAAAGCTGCCAGTACAGTACAAAAAAACACCTTCAGGTAAGCTTGACAAGCTGACTGTTCAAAGTAGGAAGATTCGACTTCACACTGGTGCGGAGATCCCGACGGGAGTTGGCGGGGTAGATCAAACCCAAGTTGACTATGCGGTGAAGAAAGTTTTCTGGGATGAATGGATCAAAAACGATGATGTTTGGTACAACGATAAGTCCAGAGGCGAGAACACGGAGACCAAAATTATTGATTTGGTTCAAGGACAGTTCGGGGTAGACGTACAGGACTTGCTCTTTAATGGCGACACAACGGCAAAATTAGCGGATGGAACTACCGCTGATCCCTTTCTCTCAATCATGGATGGTTTCGTGAAGAGAATGAAAGCATCAACGCTGAAAACGGATTTGTCGACAAACGAGCCATCAATCGACGACTTTGTAAACCACACGTTGTTGCTTGATGAGAAGTATCTGAATCAGCCAGATTTGACTTGGTTCATGCCGCGTCGCACTTATCAGAAATTAGTCGGATTGATTCAGAAACGGCAAACAGCGTTGGGTGACGTAACATTGGTGAATGGAAAATTGACTGAGATTGCTGGATATCCAATCGAGGTGGTACAAGCCATGCAAACTGGCTTCGTTTCCCTCACGCCTTTCAGAAACCTTGTTCCTGTATTTACACGCGAACTGCGTTACAAACGAACTGCAGAAGGCGCAACAGCAGCAGTAAAAGACTCCACCTACAACATCATCTTTGCATACGCAGATGCAGTTGTGTTGGAAACAGAAGCAGTCGCTTGGATGACAGGCTCGAAGCTTTAAAAAACTAAGGAGGGCAATACTCATGCCGAAAATCAAATATAAACACGAGAAAGGCGCTCTACACATCGGTGGCGGGCGTTTTTTCCATGCCGGAGAAACTTACGAGGTATCTGATAAAGAGGCCAAGGAGTTGACCACCGCATACGAGGACCTTGAAATCGTTGAAGACAAGAAGTCCGGGCGGGGAGGCGGCAATCATGCTGACGCCGGAGAAGGTAAAGAAACAGAGTAGCACACGAGCCGTTCAGGAAATGCCCCCTGAGCGGCTTTCCTATCTCATTGGTGAAGCAATGATTAGGATTGAGTTATTCACGTCGCGTCCGTTCGTAGATAATGATAGCAGGCTTGAGACAGCCCATTTCCGTCTGGTTGAGGCAATGGTTCTGACAGACAATGACGAGGTTTTGGGTGCGGAGGCGCGAGGCATTAACTCTGAATCCGATCAGGGCTATTCATGGTCTATCGAGAGAGCTACTGTTACGACGGGGAGTTCGTTCGTCGACTCCCTTTTGCGGCAATGGATGAAGTTCACAGTAAAATCCAGTGATGGCGGCAATATCAAGGTGATGCTCCTATGAACCATCGGATGAATGATCAGATCGTTCTGAAACGCACAGAAACGGTTCAAGGTGAGCGCAACATATTTTCCACTACCGAGTTACCTCCACATGCAGTTTTGGGCTGTGTACGTGCTGTGGAATCGGCGTGGCAACGTCCAACGAATACCGATCCGGTGGAATGGGATTATAAAGCGACTCTCGGATTCCTATTGGGTCAGGATGTACGAAAAGATGATCGGCTCGATTTACCTAACCTCGGGGAGTTTGTTGTGGTTGATGTCAGACCTGGGCGACGTTTTTTGGCTGTGACAGCGATCCAGCAAAAACGAGGTGCGGAGTAGTGGACTTCAAACAGTTCGAAGAGCGTATGAGGCGTCTGAATAAAAGCGTGCCCGAGATTATGCAGCGTATAGTTTATCAGCTCGGGGAAGAACTGCTCAATCACGTTATTGATGAACTTGGCAGTCAAGACCTGATTGACACGGGTACTCTTTGGAATTCGTTCTCTCAAGGCGATCGGAACAATGTTTGGGAGTTTGACCAAGGTCGCGATACTTTGACGCTTGAGGTCGGGTCTAATTTGACCTATGCCCAACACTTGAACGATGGATATACCATCGATAAGAGCTATTTCGTTCCTGGCTACTGGAATGGCGTCGGGAAGTTCATTTACGACCCGTCTGCAAAAGGCGGATTCATGGTAAGACCTCGTAGCTTCATTGGACGAAAATACTTCGACATTGCATTAAAAGATTTTCAGGGTGGCATGAAGGCACTGCTTGAAAAGCTACTACAAGCTGAGCTGGAAAGGATGGTGAAGTGATGGAGAACCGAGAATTGTCATGCATTATTGATTTGATCAACGAGGCATACCCTTCCCTCGCCATCCTAGATAGTTTGGATGTGTGGTTGTCTGGCACGTTTAAGCCTCCCGTGGCCTTTATCCAGACTCAAGGGGTATCTGAGCGCGGCAATACTCTGACGTCTTACAAAATTATCTCCGACGCAGGGATAGTGTTGCATCACAGAAAGAAGATGGTAGGGGGTCAAGAGGTTTATGAACAGATTTCTACTGAACCACTCCGACAATTATTAAGGGGCGAGCAGTACAGTTACCGGGGAAAAACTGACGGCCTCTATATCAACATTGATAACACGTCTTTCCGCATCCGGTCGGATAGGAAGGATCGCACGGAGATAACATTCCGGTTTGAGTACACCGCGGCAATCCCGCGGCCTGTTGTCGAGAAAATCAACACATTTGAAATCGAGGGGGAGTGGACCTGATGGCAAGGAAAGAAGTAGCGGATGAGTCATCCGGTTTGAATCGTTCCAGACGTGAATGGATAGAGAGCGCAGTTTATCTAAGAGCCGAGGGCTTTGAGGTAGCAGGTGCTCTTTTTCATTTGCAGGACCATGAACAGGTTTCTGAGAACGAAGTGAAAAAACGGCTTGCCAAATATAGAGGCGGTGAATAGTAATCATGACAATCCAAAGAGAAAGACCGGGTGTAACGGTTGAACTGATCGCAAAGGCGCAAGAGCGTGTATTACCTAAGAGTGGCGTCGTTCTTGTTCCCTACCAAGCAGAATGGGGGGCACCGGATGAATTGGTGAAGCTGGCTAGCTTTGAGGAGCGACTGGCACAGACTTTTGGCAAGGTCGATACTGTGGAGCTTGCGGCAGAAGGCGGCGCAACCATTCTGGCGTACCGCATGACGAATGGCACAGCAACGAAAGCGGCGTATGAGCAAGTAGATGCAATCAGAGTCGAGGCATTGTATCCGGGGTTGGTGGGTAACGAGTTAAAACTAACCATCATTACCTCAACGTCTGAACCAGGGAAAAAGGAGTTGCAGGTAGTTGGTCCACTCCAAACAGAGAAGTTTTCGTTTGCGGATGCGAATGAGTTGGTAGCGAAAACGAGCGAGTCCAATTATGTTCGCGTCAAAAAGCTGGGAGAGACTGCCGTTGCACTCGTAGCAGAAACCGCGCTGACAGGAGCGGTAAGTGGCACTGTAGCTCTTACCCCGGCTGATTCTACCAAGCTGTTTATGGCTGTCTCTGGCGCGGATTTTGACTCGATGTATCTACCTTTTGACGATGCAGGTATACAAGCAGCAGCGAAGCAGTTCATGAGTGACCGCCGTACTAAAAATAAGAAGCTCAGTACACTGGTTATTGGTGGTAAGGACATCGAGGACGACAACATGACTAAGCATGTCGAGCGTTCTGTGGGACAAAATGCGCGATATGTGGTCAACTGCGCGATTGCGGGACAGCACAACAATGGTAAGCAATATGCCAGCCTACAGTGGGCGGCATGGGTTGCTGGGATGATTGCAGCAACGCCAGCCCATGAGTCTCTTACGGCTGTTGTTGTACCTTTAAAGCGTGCTTTGAAGGATTGGGGTCATACGGAAATCCTCAGCGCCTTAAGTACAGGCACGTTGATTGCAACACGTGACGGTGATGTCTATATCATCGAAAGCGCAGTGAACACCCTATCTGTCCTCGGGACAAATGAGCGTGAGGACTACGGAAAAATCCGTGTCAGCATGACGCTGGATCAGATCGTCAATGACATCAGTCAAGTAGGCAAGAAATATAAAGGCAAGCTGGGCAACAACAATTTAGGAGGAGCGGTATTCGTTTCGGCCGTCAGCGCGTATTTGATCGTCCGCGAGCAGCAAGGTGCGATCGATACAGGCTGGACGTTTACGGACAAAAAGAACGGTGTAGGTGATCGCCGTGGCTTCCTTTTGTCTGCAAAGCCTCTTGATGCCATCGAATACTTCGACATAGATTGGGAGGTGCAATAGTTGGCTATCGCACGCGATATTAAGCTGAAGAACTGCCAGATTTACGACGATAACGGCGATCCGATTTACGGTACGCTGGAGGGCAAGATGGTCCTCAAGGTGGAATATGGAGACACGGTTCGTCTCCAACGAGGAAAAATCCAAACCGTCAACGATTGGCATGTAGAAGTAACACTGACAATCACAGCAACCAATGCCGATCTGAAATATTTCTGCGTGGAGAATCTGACAAAAGGTAAGACACCTGTCCTGCCGTTCCTGATCGGGGAGACGTTGGATAAAGAGGCGGGAAATTCAGAGCGTGTTCGAATCTCCAACATCGTATTGAATCCCGAAGAGATCGCTTTGTGGGAAGCCAAAGCAGACGGAAACGATAATGCAACATACGAAATTAAAGGCATGTCAAATGAGAAACCGGACTACCTGGACAAGCTGCCAGAGTACGTCGACTAGGAGGAAACATCATGAGTAAATTGGATAAGTATTTAGCGAAATCACAAGACCCGGTACAAAGACGCACTGGATCTGTTGTCATTGATGGTGATGAATGGCAAGTGCGAGAGCTTACAATGTCAGAATCAAGGGCATGCATCAGACTAGCTGAAGATAGTAATGGTAATGTGGATACATTCCGTTTCAATGATGTTCGAATCGTTAAAGCAACGGAGCATGATTTTCCGTGGAATGATAAAGACCTCCTGAAAGCTTACAGGGCCAAGGATAAATTTGATCTACCTGTAAAACTCTTCGAAAATAACCGAGACGGTTATGCTGCCCTTTTGGATAAGGTGAATGAGGTAAACTCGAAGATTAAGTCAGAGCAAGAAGTGGTAGAAGACCTAAAAAACTCATCCGAACCGATGGAGAATCAAGCCACCTCTGTCGGGCATACCTCAGAGGGAGAGGGAAACCATCAGACATCCTAGAATATGAGGTCGATCCTTATATGCAAAAATTGTTCATTACGGCTTGCCAAGCAATCGAAGCAGAAGAAGAGGAGAAGGCTAACACATAGCTTTCTTCCTTCTCCCGAGTAGTTGGAGACTGGGGAGAGGGGAAGAAATCAGTCTTCGCGTCTCAAACTCAAAATGTAATCGAAGCGTCGAGCTATCTCCTCATCACTCAATTCACTCTGAGGGTGATGTTTCAGGTGATTAGTACGTTTGCCTGTTTTCAGTCTTTCAATCTTTCTTTTAACGGTTTCATAGCGGTCATTGATTGAATAGAGGAAGTGAATGTAGTGAGTGGCATCGTCACTTTCGACAAGAAAATCACCAAATATTGATGCGGGAACAGTAGAGGAATAGGTGAGGACATACTGTTTTTCGGAACGAACGTGATTGTAGTATTCTACGTAGCGCATCCAACGATCGGACTTGTCCAATAACTCTAAGTAAAAAAATACTAAGTTCGTATCGATTGCTTCATATTCGCCTTCAGTAAGCTTTCTTTCGTAAGTGTTAAGGAGCGTCATCATGTGTTCAACAAATAGGAGACCTTGCTCGTAGTGTCGGGTATAAGTGATTAATTGGCGTGCTCGGTTCCAGTAAGGATAGGAAAGTAACGCCTTATAGTATCTCAGTCTGTCATCTAAGGATTTGTGACTTCCTTCGTGTAGTATCAATTGGTTTACAAAGTTCATTGGGCTGCTCCTTTCACCTCGAACCTAAACATTCAACAAAGAAGAAGGGTTGTCCTACACGATAAAAGAATGATATCTGTCGATTTATGTCAATTACTGCCGATATGTTTGGACTGACTAGGAATGGTAGGTGCGGTAGAATGGGGCGGAAAGGGGGAATCCAATAATGGCAAGAGTAACGTTAGAAAAACCTCAATTCAGTCTTTTGAGTTTATGGAAAATAATACTCGGCTTAGGTGCCATCGCTGGTTCGTTCGTTTTGGGACTGGTACTATCAGCATTTGGACTTTTTATCATAGGTATACCTCTTTTAATTATGGGGTCTTTGGGATCCATCCCGATTTTTCGAGAAGCTAGGAGACACAGCAAGTTTTGGTGTTCACGATGTGAGAAAGGAATAGTGGTGTACAAGTACGAATACCAAGCCATTTGTCCAAGGTGTAGAGCTGGGTTCCACATAGATTGGGAATCATAAAAAGAAGGCGACTTAAAACAGTCGTCTTTTTTATTTGTCTGGGGGTGATACCATGGGTGCAGTTGTTGGGCTTACTGCCTATATCCAAGCGAAAAATCAATTGAGTCCAGAACTTCAAAGGCTGATCAAATCATCGAGAAGTGCTCAGAAAGAAATGCGTCATCTTGATGAAGCGACTCAAGAAATGGTCAAGGAAATGCAAAGAAGTATCAAGCGGGCAGCAGATCAGAGCGAACGAGATTTTAAGCGGGAATTTGATCAAATGCAACAGGAGGCTCAGCAGCTAAAACGTCAACTCGGAGAGTTGGGTTCAACAAAAGCTAATCCAAAAATTAATGTAGACGATCAGGCTCGGCGAGAGGTAGCTGCTGTTAAGCAAGAAGTAAAGGCTTTGGATGGCTCAAAAGCCACGGTTCAAATTGAAGCCGCGGCAGGCCCAGGCGCAAGCGAAATACTTGCAGGTGGTCTTTTAGCGGGATTAGCTACGTATGGCAGTGCTGGTTTCATAGACCAACTAACATCAGAAAGTGGAGCAATAGCGCGTAGAGCATTACTAGGAAATACGCCTGAAGAATTGCACGAGTTCCAAAAAGAATCACAGAATCTCGCGATAATGAATCCTAACGTTGATCGAACGCAAATCAAAGATTTAATGACGACGGCGACCCGATTCGATTCGAATAATGGGGCGGAAATCACGAAACAAGCTCTCCAACTAAATGCAATTCGACCTGACTTAGGGGGCGTTGAGGAGTACCAAATGACTATGTTTGCCATGCAGCAAGCATGGAAAGACATCACTGATGTTACCCGATTTGGTGATACTCTTGCCGAGATAGCCAGCACCACAACAGACATTCGTGGAGAGGCACTTGATTCCATCGTTGAATACAGCACGCAGGTGACGAAGTTCCTGGACACGCCTGAAAAGCTTGCTGCTTTGACCAAGGAAATGAATAATCTATGGTCGATTGATAAAGGGTTTGATGCTTTGAAGGAAGCAACGATCAAACTCGACAATCAAGGTGATATGGTCAATGTTTTGAAGACAGCGTATGAGGCGCAGGACATTGATTCAAATGAAGCTCAAAAACGAGCTGAGAAAGAATCCAAAATTATTGCCGAAGCGATCCACTCAAATAACGCTGCAGACAATCAGTTCGCTATAGCAGCTTTGATACAGACATTTGGTGGCATTCAAGATAAAAAAGTCAGACAAGAACTATTTAACGAATTGGGAGGTGGCCCTGGGGAAGATATCGCGAAGGCATTTGCGCCACTTTTACAGTCTGCTGGTCGGATTGGTATGGCTGATGCAAGGGAGTATGACTACTCTGGTAAGCTCAATCAAGAATTTAAGACATATCAGGAAAACGACCCATTACGAGGCTTTACTGAGGCGAAAGCATTGCTCACGACAGAACTGGTGGAGTTAGGGTTAGCATTAGCTGAGGACTTGGAACCAGCGATCAGATGGACTGCGGATGCATTAAAGAGCCTAAAGGAAATGATTGAAGGGGCTCCGCCTTGGCTGACATTGGCAGGGTTAGGTACAGTTGTTGGAGTCGTGACAATTGCGCTATGGAAGATGAAAGTCGCGCTCGACGCAGCAACCGCCGCAGCCGTACAGAGAAAGCTAGCTAGGGGGGCAGAATCAGGACCAGATTTTCCGGATTTACCGGATGGACCTGATAAGGGGGGAAAGCCGAAAGGCAAAGGTAAAGGCAAGGGCGGATGGTTTAATCCGTTCAATTGGGGGAGCAAGGGTAACAAAACATCACCTTCAAAATTTGAAGAGGCAAAGGACTTCGGATTTAAAAATCCGCTGGAGGAAGCGACAAAACCCTCAAGCTGGAGAGAAAAATTCAAAAATTTTGGTGGGATGCTCCCGAAAGGTGATGCCGTGCTAGATAGTCTCAAAGGGGCATGGGATGTCACTAAAACCACTGGAACAAATCTGTTTCGAAAAGTACCTGAAACATTCAAAGCCATAGGGGGCATGCTTCCATCCGGCGATTCCATGTTGAAAGGCTTAAAAATTGGTTGGGAAGGAGTTAAGGCTTCAAGCGGTAGTTTTGCACGCAAAATACCAATCGCTGGGATAGGTATTGGATTAGGACAGATTCTGACTGCCGACGATCCACTTAAAATGGCAGGGCAAATCGGCTCTGAAATACTAGGTAGTGCCGCAGGTGCGGCGGCGGGAGCTTCTGTTGGTTCGGCTGTACCTGGTGTTGGAACTACGGTAGGTGGGATAGTCGGTAGCATCGCAGGAGCTTTCGGAGGTGCGGCTATGTACGACAAGGTGTTGGAGTGGTGGAATGCGGCACCTGCAACGCCGCCTGATTTCACTTCGGCTTTATCTGTTATCCCGAAACAAGCTACTGCTCCGGTTCCTGTTGGGCCACCGATACCCGTAGTACCAGCAGTTGGAAATGCTGCAAATAAGACAAAGGTAGTTTCAGTAACAATCCCACAAGTGACGGTTCCTCTACAGGCTGAGGGTGTACTCCAAGACATTCCGACCATGCTGAAAATGCTCAGTGATCCGTCTGTTGGGCAAAAGATAAAGGACATCATTGAGAAATCACTAATGGACGCACTGGAGACCATGGGAGGTGTCGCGGGTGATCCGATTACAAGGTAAGTATCGGTTGACCTTCCCTGTTACTCCGGCTGAAATTCAATTTCGCGGCTATGGGAACGACATCGAGAGCACAACGACAATCAATTTGCTCACGAGCAATCGGATATCAGGAAGGCGTCCAAAATCCATTTCTTTTGACTTCTTCCTTCCCGGCGATACGGAAGCGCCTTACATTGAAGTAGAAGGGTATCAGGGGCCGCGTGAATGGCTTGCTGGGCTTGATCGATTGATGGGGACAGAGGTATTGCTCACTATTCAGGAGCTTAATCTTGCTTGGAATGTTCTCATTGGCCCATGTGATGGTAGATTCGTAGGTAAAAACGTAGATTATCATGGGTCCATCGAGTTTCCTCTCTTTATGAAAGACGAGTTCGTAACTTGGAGTAATCAAACGCAAGTATTAAGCCCAAGTAGCGTGATAGCCAAGCAGCAGTCTGCTAGGCCGAATACGAGCGGCAAGAAGGCGAAGAAAAAAAGTACCAATCAATCGCTGATTGAACCAGCAGTGCAGACTATACAACGAGACCGTATCCAACGAAAGATATCAGGATTCCAGCCGTGAGTAAGGAGTGAGTGATTTGAAAATCATTTACGGGAAAGAAGCTACACGCTATGACCTCACCAATCAGGCATTGGAACTGTCCTGGTCGTCGTCTCGCGGTCAAATTGCACAGAATTGCGATATAAGAATCAAGAATGCCCCGCCGTTACAGTCGGCGGGTTTTCTTATGGCGTTTGCGGGGCAAGACCTCAAGGAATCTGAGCAGTTTTTTCATGGCCCGATTGTCAGATTTGACCGTGATGAAAAGACAAATGACCTGTCAGCAACGGCATATGAACTGAGTTGGTATTTGCAAAAGAACGAAACATCCCGATTGAAACTGAATGGCGACGCGGGCAAGGAGCTAGAAAGAATCATCAAGGCAACCGGAATCAAATTCAGTTGCCCAGCCTTTGGTTTTACGGTCAAGGATAGGTTGAGTCCGCAATCTTATACGTCGTTATTCACGTCACTGACAGAGCAGGCTTACGAAAAAACGGGTTTTCGATACTTTATACAACACCAGCGAGATAAACTGACGGTGCTGCCAGAAGGTCAAAACAGTGTCGTCCCTATGTTCAAGGCAAGCATGCTACAAAGTAGCTCATCAGGAGAGAGTATCGAGGAAGTGTATACGGTCGTCACGGTTGAACGATACAAGGATGACAAGGTGGCCGGCAGCGCAACAAAAGAGGATGCTAACCTAATCAAGCAGATCGGGCGCATGGAAAAGTTGATCGATGCTGGCGAGGAAAAGAATCTAGCTTCCCTCGCCGCGAAACAGTTGGCCACCTTGTCGAAAATACCCAAGACTCGATCTATCACTGTACAGCATGAAGATAATAACGCTGCCCGCATACGAGCTGGATGGCTCATCAAGATCATGGAGAAAGACAACAAGACGATAACCGATTGGATTATTACAAGCTGCACCGCACGATGGAAGGGTGGGCAATACACAATGGATTTACAGATGGAAGGGAGGTAGTAGGGATGCACTCGGTCATTGCAAAGATCAGAGGCAGCGCACGGGAAGGCATCGAGAATACTCAAGTGGAATTCGGAAAGCTTTCGTCGCTCTCACCCTTGTCGGTGAAGTTGGACGAGGACCCGGAACCTCTGGAAGAAGATGAATTGGTGAAGATGAACCCGTTGAATTGGAGACCCGAGGATGTCGGAAAGAAAGTGGCTTTAATGCGCTGCACTAACGGTCAGTACCTGCTACTTGGGGTGGTGGAGTAATGTTTCCAGAGTTGAACGGAGACGAATCACAACTGGTTCAATCTCCAGATAACCCGATTCCATGGACGTATAAATTCGACTGGACTACAAATCAGATGATGCAAGGTCCAGATGGTCGTTATTTGAGGACGACTACCTATGCGGAGTATTTGGAAGAGACAGCAAAGAAAATCCTGAATACACGGCGTTTCCGGTATGAGATTTACTCCGAAAGATACGGCGTCGACTTCTTATACGAGACAGGAAGGATGCGCTCGGGAATATCGTTGCAAACGATTAAGACGCAAGCTCAAGAAGCATTGGAGGCTCATAGTGAGATTCAACGTGCGGAAGTGGTAGACATTCGCTTTGAGGATAACCGAGTCATTTTCGAGCTCGAAATCGAGGGCACAAGAGGGACAACCAGGACGGAGGTGGATACATGGCAACGATAGAGAAACCAGAAATGCCGATACTCAGGGAAACTCCGGATCAGATTTATCAGCGGATGGCGAATCGGATGGCATTAGTGGCCCAAGAACGAGGGGAGACGCCGCCAGCGACAGATGAGGGCGAAATCTATTATGACCTCGGCTACCCGATTGCAGAGGAAATCAGCGATCAGCAACAGCTATTTGAGTACGGTTTTCTCCAGCGGTTTCTACCCTGGGCAGACGGAGAGTTTTTGGATGCTAACGGGGGCTTCTTTGGCCTCCCTCGCAAAACAGGTGAATCAGATGACGCCTATCGGCTGCGTCTAATTGATCGAGCCAGAAGCGAAGAAGGGGACGGGCGACGCGCGGACTACGAACGTTGGGCACGGAACATCGAAGGCGTTGGAGCTGCTGTAGCTGTTGAAAAAACACGGCACGACAATTCGATTGATGTGTACATTACTGACCTTTCCGGTCAACCTGCAACAGCTGAGTTGGCGCAACTTGTACGAACGAAGCTGGAAGACAAACGCAGGGCCTTGCACGACTTGCAGGTACTTCCAGCGAATGTTTATCCGGTGACTATCGCTGTAAAACTTGTCTTGCGACCAGATGCGGAATTCGAGAAGGTCAAAGACCAAATTACCACACAAATCAAAACCTACCTAAAAGGGCGTTCTCAGATCGTGTACCAGCAGATCGGAGCGCTCTTTTTCGTGGATGGTGTAATAGACTTCACTGGCTACACCTTAAACGGCGCGGAATTGAATTTGACGGTGCCTGTTGACTCTGTATCGACACTAACCATGGCGGTGACAACATGATACCCGAGCGCTATAGACGCATGTTACCGCCCCAATGGTACGAGAATGACGTTGCAGAATACCACTTTGAGGGAACGACAGTAGCGGTCGATGCTTTCAATGCGCAACGCGAGGATATCCTACAGCAATTTAGCCCATGGTCAGCTACATGGGGACTGGATATATGGGACTGGATTTATTTCGGAGAAAAGCAGCTGCTAACCATTGAGGAACGCCAGAAGAATATTCTTGCCCAGCATTGGGCCAGATTACCTTTTACCATGCCAGTTTTACAGTCATTGGGCAGGGCGGTAGGCGAATTGGTTTCTGTCTCTGAGGACTTCGCAACGAAGGAGATTGTTTTCTCCTTTCAACAAAACGCACCAGTTGATCTATTAACATTACACAGGACTTTTGAAAGAATGAGGCCTGTTCATGTGAATCGAGAAAGAATCATCATTCAACAAAGCGGTAGCCTTATTCTGTCTTCTGGAACCATGCAAGTGTTGGAAACAATTCCTTTGTTCTGTGGTTCATTCTACGCTGGAGGCGAAAACCATCTATGCTAACTGTACACGCCCTGACAAGACAGACGAATAGTCTCGAATCGATATTTTTTAGCGCAGAAGTGGAATTGAACGGGGTACTTATCCCAGCGGAACTAATTAAAACAAGGCAGAGCAATAGTAAGGTTACCTTCTTGGTTCGAATACCAGCAACAGACATAGGTACAGTTACAAAGCGAATCGTTAAAGATGAAAGCGGACAAATCGTCTGGCAAGATACAGTGAATTTCTTTAAACCTGAACGAGAAGTCGCACTTAGCATTCCCATCGAGTTGAAATGGAAGGTAGGTGAATGATGTGACATACCAAAAGCAAACTCATGTGAATAGGTTTGTCGACCGACCGAACACATACGTCTTACAAGAAAACGGAGACGGAACAGTTACGATTTCTCCAGCCTGGCAGCAGATTGCAGGGACACCAGTGGATGAATTCAGGCTGAATCATATGGAGGACGGGATTGAAGGGGCACATTTGTTGTATGCTCGTTTAGAACGACGGGTGACTCGGGTTGA
This sequence comes from Brevibacillus sp. MER 51, assembly GCF_023714195.1. NCBI lineage: Bacteria > Bacillati > Bacillota > Bacilli > Caryophanales > Paenibacillaceae > Brevibacillus > Brevibacillus sp. MER 51. The sequence goes on from NZ_JAMAUS010000008.1 coordinate 276,232, forward strand.
AGCCTATCTTGATTTAGACAGTCACGATGTAGAAGGAGCGCAAGCGAGATTTGCCGACACCTATGATGGCGTAGATGACCCAGTATTGAAACTAGACCAAACAAAAACGTATGCGACCACAGCGTTAACCGCCAAACCTTCTTCTACAACAGTTACAGTAGCGTCAACGACTGCCTTTACATTAGGGCAAGAAGTTACGATTTGTGATGATGTGGCTTTTGAGAATCAGAAAATCACAGCAATCGGAACAGGGACAATTTCCTTCGCTTCGCTGACAAACAACTACAAAAAAGGCGCTCTCATCGGTCGATCAACCATCTATCGCGATGCAGCTGCACAGAAAATGCGGATCGGCGGTTGGGGAACGCATACCGTCACTATAACCCAAGTATAGGAGGTATAATTTTTGGGGACGAACCTTTTAACACCGGACCAGTCATCAGGAGCAACTGGGAAAACAGGAATGTACGTGCTCGACAGTTATGTTTCTTTACAAAGAATCGAAAATGGCGGGCTTAATGGTGGGCCTTGCCTCTATGCGAAAAGGGGTACTACAGGCACAAACTTTGCAATCGAATTACGAACAGAAGCAATTCCTGTTACACCCGGCAAAGAGTATGAGTTTATTGTCTGGCTGAAACAATCGAATTTCAAACAGGGATTAAAGGCGAGAATTGAGTGGCACTCAAGCAGCAGTACAGGCGCGGGCACCTTGAAGGGTCAAGCGGTTGCAGTCCGTGAAAATCCTGACAATTCAGAAGCAACATACGACAGATACTATGCTAAAGGGGTAGTACCACCTGCGGGTGCATATTTTGCAGAAGTTGTTGCTGAGTATTATACAGGTAGTTCAAGTGACCCAAAGGAGCTTTATTGGTCGGATGCTTATTTTGGTGCAGCCAACATCAAGCCAACCGTATTATTAACGACAGAGAATAACCTTGTGTTGACAGAAGGAAATGCATTCTCTGTTCAAGGAAGCGCTACAGACGTCGACAATGGGAACGTGGTGACTGTTAAGTACCAAATTAATAGTGGCACTCCTAGGGCGGCGCATTCCGGTGTATCAAACGGAAGCACGCCCATTTCTTTTGCCAAGTTACTAACCTACAGAGGTGGACGCTTGTATGATGGTGCCGTCGATGTATCTGGGTCTCTTGCGGAAGGTACGACACACACACTAACTGTCTGGGCGGAAGATGATCAAGGCGGGAAATCTGATATCGTTACCCGATCCATTACGGTAAAGCATAATAAAGCACCAGTGCTAACAGTGAATGCATTTACGCCAGTACATTCTGGCCTGATTCCTCCTGATACCCTTACTTTATCAGGTACTGTCTCGGAACCAGACGGCAACACAGTAACAGTGAAAGGAAAGCTAAATTCCGGAAGTGAGAAGACGCTTCTTAGCGGAGTATCAACCGGGAACTGGTCTTTTCCGTTCAAGGTAAGTGAGTTACAAGCAGGGGCTAATACTTTAACGATAACAGCATCAGATCAATTCGGTTCTTCATCGGTCAAATCGTTCAGCATTAATAATAGTGTGGTACAAACACCACTCAAGAAAGCCGTAGCTCGATATAAAATCATACCGCCTCGTGGTACTGCTAAAGAAATCCTTGCTTGGCTAAAACGTGAGAAAGGTGATCTTGTCGTGGATGGAGAGGCATCCTTTGTAGATGCAGGACAGCCCGAACAATATGTTTCGATGAGTAAGAATAGTATTGATCTTACGTCATCAATTAGCGAAGATGAGCTGCTTTCTACCGTAGCAACTGCTAAATCCAACCTAACGTTTAAGCTGACTTTTTCTCGTTCGACCGCAAACTCAGTCGAAGCTGCAACGATGATGGTAGGGGTGATTGAGTAATGAAGTATCGTCCACGGAAATCCGATGGAACATTTGGCGAGCCAGTGGAAACACCAGGACACACGGAAGGTCTACCTACAGAAATTCAAGTGCTTTATGAAACAATTGCCCATATGGATGCTGAAATATCAGCCATGCGTAAGGAGTACACCAAAAATCACGAACAGCTTACTGGCAAGATTACTGAGCTTGAAGCAGAGGTACAAGCCTTGAAGGGAGGTGGTCAATGATGGTGAAACAGTACATGATCGCGCCTTATGCGATTCTCGTCAAATCCGGTGGATGGCTGATCGAGCCGACAGGAACCGAAGGGGAGAAAGTGGTTCCAGAAGCTTACCGCGTCCCCGTAGCTGCATATCTCGCTGCACAAGAAGTAGTGTAAACGCCTTTCCTAATCAGGAGGGCGTTTTTCTATGACAACATGATAGCAGCACGCCTCGTTCCTAGCGGGGCTAATTTTTTACCACGAGTGGGTGGAGAGGAAGATGAGCGTATGCCTGATATTGAAGTAGGGCGAGTATTAAGTGATATTCGTGAACGAATGGTTCGAGTAGAAACAAAAATTGACACGATGACTGACGTGCGTACTACTGCAGAAGAGGCGAAAGATACAGCGAATGAAGCACTTCAATACGGCAAGTCTGCACACCACCGTTTGAATGAGGTGGCTGACAACCAAAGATGGCTCTGGCGCACGGTTATTGGTGCGCTAATTCTTGGAGCAATATCATTGCTGTGGAAGGGGATGGCAGTATGAAGACGTTCCTAAATGACAGAGATGGCGTCAGTGAGAAGGACTATCTGCTTCTGATCGCAAGCACTGTCTTTTTTCTTTTCGTAGCGATTGGGCTTATTCTGTCGTTGCTAGGTAAGCCTGTAAGTTCGGGCTACCTTGCTCTCTTGGATATGATGGCTCCAGTCCTAATGACGGTTGCAGGCGGCGTGTTCGGTGTACGAGCAGTGCAAGAATTACGCAAACCACGGTCCAGTCAGCATGACGTGGAAGGAGAGGACTATGATGCACGTGTCTAAAGTGGACGAGATGCTCAAAGGATACCGTGTGACAAGCCCATATGGACCGCGTGCAGATCCGTTTACAAGCAAGCAGGTATTCCACACCGGGATTGACCTGGTTAAAAAACATCGCTCACCAATCCATGCCTTTGTTACTGGTGTCGTCACGCACGCAAAAGAAGGTGTAAAAGGATCAGGATACGGGGGCTTTGGAATTGTAGTGGCTGTTAAAGACCGGAACGGCTGCACACACGTATATGCCCACCTACATAGCGCATCCGTAAAGCTTGGCGATCGGGTCGAGTGTGGAGACGTCGTCGGACTGCAAGGCACTACAGGGCGCAGCACAGGCTCACACTTGCACTATGAGGTTCGGCGTGGCGGATTCGGGACACATACCGATCCTTTAACGTATTTGCGAGAATATTACCAATCTGTTGATAAACCTGTGGATAGAGGAGATGAAGACACAGTGAAAGCACTGGAACCGTGGAAGCTCCAACTCGCAGACAAGGCGTTGGACAGCCTTGCCAGCAAGAAGGATACAGAAGGCAAAGCCTTGATAAACAACGCAGAAGAGTGGAAAAAACGATTACGAACAGAGCCACAGGCAGTCTTGGAAGACATGTCTTGGCTCATTTTTGTGCTGACAGACCGCGCAACAAACACACCGAATTTTCTTGTCCAGCATGAGGAGGATGTAGATCATGAACGAAGAGTTTAAACGCAAACTTTCATCACGCAAACTGTGGATGGCAGTGGCTGCCTTTATCACGAGCGTGTTGGTGCTGTTCGGCATGGACAGTGACACGATTACAAAGGTAACCGCCATGATTACGGCTCTCGGCTCTGTTGTCGCGTACACGGTGGCCGAAGGATTCGTGGATGCAGAGCGTATCAAGAATGATGCAGGAGATTCGGTTGGTACATCAGAAAAAAGCCAATAACTACAGTAGCCCTCCTTCGGAGAAAAATCCGGGGAGGGATTGTTTGTTTTCTATCGGAGGTCATCGACTTGGCTGGCTGAATTACAAAGAGATAAACCGAAAGATATTTTGTCAATCCCTGCAAGGGAAATATAAGGTCTTCTTACAATATATGAAAAGTGCTACCATATGGATTGTATTTACAAAAAATCCGGGTGGTAAATATATGGTGAAACTTGTCTTTGAAGGACGATTAGACACAGTAAGTGATATACATGATTTATTGGGGTTATGCAAAACTGCTTTTGACATCCTAGAATCAGCCGGCGATTTAACAATTGATCTTAGTAAATTAACCATGATTTCTACAGTTGGTAGTTTAGCTTTACTTTCAGCACTGGATACATTAGATAGATTTTTTTACTTAGATATTAGTATTCCTGAAAACACAGGTGTGATTGGATATTTAGAAAGGATAGATTTCTTCAAATATTGCCCGCCTGATGTAAAGACTAGCTTTGAAAGTCAAATAAATATGGATCGCTTTTATAATCGCCGAAGAAACGATACTACGAAAACACTATTAGAAATTCAAAAAATGTATAGTAACGATGATGTAGTGAGGTTATGCAAATCCATTAGGGGGATTCTTAGTAACAATAATGTTGGAGGCAATAAAATTTCAGACGTTGTTAGAATTGCTTCTGAACTTTCAAGTAATGCCATTGAACACGGGAATTGGAATGCTTATTCAAGTATTCAGTATTATCCTACTAAAGGGACGATTGAAATCGCTATTGGAGATAACGGTGTTGGGATATATAACACACTCTCCGAGCATGTAATAAGTCATGATAAACATGATGTCATTCACCAAGCAGTTATGACAAGAGCAACAAGCCTTCCGCTAGAAGACCGAGGAAAAGGGTTAATGGATGTTAGAAAAACCACTTTTAGTAGATCATACTTTGCAGATATATATATTAGGACGCATGATAGCATCTATCAAATATTTCCTGAGGGCTTGAAACTCTTGCATGAAGGGAATTATTTTTGGGGAACGTTTATTCATATAGTGCTTCACGTCTAATAAATGGTTGACAGGTAGTGATGCTGATGATAGATTAATAATAGGTTTCAAAAACACTTTTGAAATCGATAGGAAGGTGATTTTCAATGAAACCAATCGAGCTTTTAAGAGAGGTTGAGAAAAACAACTGGTTAAACAGACCTTCATTACAAGCAACAAAGAGCAGAATTATGGCGAGTATTGAAGAAGCTCCAAAAGGCACGGTTTTTTATTACGATCTTTCTCCTATTGAATCAATAAATGGCTCAGGTACAGATGAGCTAATAGCCAAGACAATTAAATGGCTTAAGGAGAACGTAAAAGATCATGATAAGTATCTGTTTCTTGATAACCTTAGCCCTGACGATGAGTATGACCATGCATACAATATCCACATTTCCTTAGAGGATGCTAAAGTGGCAGTCATAGCTAAATACAACTCGTCATTCTTGGTCTTAGGTTACCTAGGAAAAGCCTTGAAGGATGTCCTTGGATTTGTATATAAAGCCAAGGAAACAAATGCCCGTGAAATCTCAGAATCTCTGGACAAGAAACTAAACCTTGCCAGTACTCAATTATCCGATCTTTATAACATGAGATTGGTGAGTAGAGAGGAAGTCCAACTTTCTGAGGGCGGAAGACAGTATATTTACCGGAGTCTTTTCTAGGGGGGGTATCCCCTAAAAAAACAAACCACTTCAATTTGTAAATTGAAATCCAAAATGAAAGGTGAGGCTTGTGATGACAAAAAAAATAAGCCCTTGCAGAGGGCCCACGGTCGTGTAACGACTAAATCCACGATGGAAGTCGCTACATTTAGCAACATTTTTGGTCGAATGTTATGTTAAATGTACCATCAGGATGCCCCTCTTGCAAGAGATTTAAACAAACTTGTAAAAGGTGGAATGTCCAAATGATGATTTGCACTCCGTACATTGTAAAGAATGGCAAGATTATTTACCCGAAGAATGCGAAGCAATTCTGCTTTGAAGTTACTGAAGAGCAGCATCAAAAATACCTCGCAAAAAAAGCAAAAGAAAAAGAGAATAGTAAGTAAATAAAATGAAGCCCTCGCGACTTGGGTTTCATTTCAAATAATTTGCAATAGAACTCAGTCGAAAGAAGGGATGAAAATGAATATTCACGAATTTTTGGACAAGATTTGCTCTAGCAATACTGAAGACTGGACACTAATCACTTGCTGGGGAGCAGGCGGTGGCCCCTCCTACCGCGATCAACTTTCTGTTTGGACAAATGGAGGAGGCAACTTTGAAGGGATTGAGCTTGAATCTCACGGTATGGTAGCGTCATTGAAAAGTGACCTATCTATTAGTATTGCTTGGGGGCTTACAGATAATGATAATTACCAAAGTGAATGGGTAAGAAAGTTTCCGGACGAACGAGCGTCGAGTAGTTTTGTAGACTTTTTTTACAACGGAATGCTCGTCTTCAGGGATGTATACGTGTCAGTTGATGGTGGAAGATGTTCCATCCCGCAACCTAATCTGAAATTTAACGACAGCGAACTCGTTGCGCGTACAGTACCTAGACAGAAATACGAGTTTTTTGCCTTGCTGAACGCTTTTGAATCAACTTACGATTACCACAGTTATTTTGACCGAACTGGCATTCAGATCGTGGATGAACCCTGGGAATAAAAAGACGAAGCGATCAGCTAAAATGCTGGTCGCTTTTTTGTTTGCATGTTCCTATTATGTTCGTATATAATACAAACAAGTGTTCTTATTTGGAGGGGTGGCGCTTGCTCACGGATATTGAGCGCAAGGTATTACGGATTATAGGAAATTACTATGCGATGAAACCGAAGCCTCCGAGCATTGACGTAATATGCGTAAAGACCGGGCGTGATCGCGAAGGTGTAATGATGGTGCTTGAAACGTTGACGCGCGAAGAATACATCGAGTGGCGGCGGGAGGAACCTGACAAGATGGAAGTAATTACATCGTGGGAGAGAAAGGGACGGTAACATGGCGAAGAAAATCGAGAACTTATTCTCAACGATGCGTTTTGTCCTGCCAGAGCAACGGGCGTTGTATCTACAGATGAAGGAAGACGACAAGCTTGTAGCTATGCCTATTGTTGAGCAAGACGAACTGGAATCCTTAAACTACATTATTTGTGATTCAGCCCGGTCGGATTATGCTGTTACAGTAACGTGGTGGAAGCAAGTAAAAGGCAACCTGGGAACCGTATGCACGATGTGGGGTGTTGTGAAATGGATCGATCAGAACGGCAGGAGAATAAAGCTAGTGACAGATGAAGATAGCCAGTGGATATCAACGGATCACATAACGGCCGTAAAAGCGGATTAAGGAGGACTCTATGGCAAAGTCAACTACACCAAAACGTCCTACAAGAGATGAGTTTGAATTAGAAGAATTGGGGAATCAGCTAGCTGAAGCAAAAGATGACGGAGACGAAAGGTCATTGATTGTTTGGGGAATGACTGAGAAAGTCCGAGGAAGGATCACAGTTCTTGATTCGCGTACAAGGCTAGTTCACGTTGAGGAAAACGGAGCAACCAGGAAGATTCCTTTCCTGGACATCATGAAGGTGAGTTACGAGTAATTACCAGCGCATGTCCCTTGCAGTATTGATACAATTATAGCGGTGATGCTATATGGAATTTATATACCCGATGCTGCTCGAGCAAGCTGATAAACCATTTTCGGATGGACGCTATGTCTTCGAGCCTAAAATTGACGGCCACCGTCTGATCTTATCCCGACGTAACGGTGTGACGCGCCTTTACACAAGGCATAACAATGATGTGACTGCAAAGTACCCCGAACTCATTACGGACGGTCCCGACATGATACTTGACGGAGAACTCGTGGTAATGGACCCGGATACTGGCATTCCAGACTTCGAGCTAACTATGCAGCGATTTCAGTCAAAGCGATCGCGGCTGCCGATATCTTATGTCGTTTTCGATATCCTACATTACGATGGAGTTGACCTTAGAGGACTTACTCTAATGGAACGCAAAGCTGTCCTGGATCGTGCAATAACGGATACTCCAACCATAAGCAAAATCGCGTACATTGACGGACGCGGTGAGGACTTATGGGACGCAATTGTTGATCGAAATATGGAGGGTATAGTCGCCAAGAAAAAGGATGGGCGATACCATGCCGATAAGCGGACAGACGATTTCTTGAAGATCATCAACTATACCTATGTTGACGTTCACATTTCAGGATGGCGTAAGGGTGACTTCGGATGGTTGGCACATTACAACGGTCGTCCAGCAGGTGTCATTGAGCTTGGCGTACCACCTACTCACAAGCAGGCGTTTTATGGAGTGGCGAAACAGTTAATAACTGGTGAGGAACGAGATTTCGTTTACATTCAGCCACAGATTAAAGCACGCGTAAAAATGCGGAATTGGACGAAGAGCGGTATGCTTCGTTCACCCGTTTTCGTAGATTTTATCCTGTCGGCATAACAATTAGTCCGTCATTGGTCAGGAAATATCAAAGAACGATGGGTTGTAAGTGTATTATGATTCGAGGAATTTTTGTATTATAAGAACATGAAGAAAATCGTATGTGTTTTTATGCACCTATGGTAAAGGTAGGAGAAACAACAGCGAGAGTCCAGAACAAGCTCCAAGAGTTCGAGCAAGAAAAAGTAGACCGCACGATTCCGCTTGGTTTGGCTACCGGGAACTCCTTTTTGGCATCAATGGGGCCGAATTTGCCGGTGACTTTCGTGCCCATCGGCTCGGTCAAAACCAAGCTGGAGACAGAGCTGAAGGAAGCAGGCATCAATATGGTGCTGGCGACGGTATATATTTTTGTGGAGGTCGATCTGCGCATCGTGATCCCTTTTGCAACTGAGGAGCAGACGGTCACGACGAAAATCCCGATCACCCACTCCTTGATCATTGGCGATGTACCGACGTATTTGTATAACAACCCGGAAGGCAAGCCGGATGTGCCGCGGATTCCTGGGGAAACACCGGACGGCACTCCGTAATCGCTGAATAGGAAAAAGCGGCAGCGCGTTGCTGTCGCTTTTTTTATAAGGCTTAGGAAAGAAGGAATAGCGTAAGCATGGACTTGAAAAAACTGCGCTACTTTATTGCAGTAGCAGAAGAAATGCATCTCAATCGCGCTGCGAGCAAACTGAATATGACGCAACCACCGTTGACACAATCAAATACAAAGTCTTGGGGAAGGAAGAGTTTTCCCGAGGTCGAGCTGTCTCTATTAGAAATGACATCTGCCGAACAACGGAAAGCTTTACAGGACGGTAAAATTGATGTTGGCTTCCTTCGTGTGGCAGAACCGTCTATCCCTATCACTTCTCGCTTGTTTACCAACGAAACACTCGTTGCAGTACTGCTCAAGAATCATCTCCTTGCCTTACAGCGAGCCCTTTCTGTACCGGCATTGGCCGTTTGGTGGGCATGTGAATAAAACGGAAATGGACCTATTCTAGGCGGTCTGGTGACGTGTGTCAGATTGTGGATGAACCACAGAATGGGTTATTACGAGAGGAATTTACCTTACAGTTAGTAGGCGCCTGTGTTCCTCGCCGTAAGGTAAATCTCTGGGATTAAGACTTGTTGTTTCTGACTTTGAGTAGCCTGATTAGTGTAATCCAGAATGACCCGAAGCCAAGCAGCAAGCTGAGTATAGCGACAAATAAAGCTACCGCTGCAACGAGTTCCATTTGCTCGAATTCTTTTCGTTCAAAAATGTCATTATCTGGGGTTAAAAGGAAGAGCGTTTGGAAAATAACGTTTGGGATGTCGAAGCTTTCGTGAGCTGAGGAAGGGAGTAACTGTGTGGGGAATTTGCTCCGGAAAAACTTTGCGGAAAGTTGTATTTTCCGTACGTTTTCCCGTAGAGGTAAGCGGAAATTGCTGCGTCTGTTTCTGCTTGCTTTGTGGTCATGGGGGGCTTCGTCCACCCACATCACGCATAATGAGAAGTAGTACATTAATCAAAATCCCAAGCGCTTGAGATTTTAGGTGTTTTATAAGATACTCTATATGTTAGTTACCATGATAAAATCAGGAAAATCAAGGACAAACCCATTAGTCGTCTTACAGATATTACTTGAGATGCTATAACAGTTCTTCACATTTAACCTAAGATATTCAATAGTATCCTTGTTAATTTAAAAGTAGGGGAGAGCAAATATACTGGAATGATTAAATCTGTAATACTTTGCGAAAGTACAGCTACATATCTGGAACCTATAAAATCAACAAACATTTTCTTTCCTGAAATTCACAGTTCTGTTGAAGTACTTGTAAAGTTAAGCAATGTATCTGCTGGCAGTAAAGTAAGATTTTATTGGTACCTGTCTTCAGAACCTAATGAGCCTTTAGGCATTTATGAGATTCCTCTGATGTCCAATCACTTTGAAAAACGAGTCGTTGGCGCTCTTGATCTAAGAGCATTAGTAAATATTCAAGATTTAAATATTTATCAAGAATGGTTTGTTGTAATAGAATATGAAGGATACATAAAAAAAGAAACTTTCAAACTAAGAAAGCTTTCTTATACTTTAAAGCGTAGTCAATTACTTAGTGAAAGTTCAAGATTTGAATGGAGAGTTTAATAAAATATGAATGATTTATTGGTTGTATTACTAGGTGAAGCTACCTTGATCTTATTCGATATAATTGGAGCCTATATATTTATTTTCTTATATTTCCGGCTTTATCAAAAAATTAAGCTATCTTTGAAACAACAACTTTTAGTAGTTGCTATTTGGATTATCGGTCACGTAATTATAAGAATAATATTTTAAGAAACAACTAAGAGACGAGCATTGCTCGTCTCTTAGTTGTTAGTTCTATATACTATTTTTTCCCAAACAATGCATTTCCAATAGAATTTTTGGCAACTGAGGTTACAGCTCCACCTGCTGCCCCCATGATTGCTCCACCTATCGCAGCAGCAGCCCTATCACCAACACTGACTTTTCCACCTTTTTTAGAGACTACCTCTGCTGTCTTAGCTCCAGTTACAGCACCCATGACTGCTCCAGATGCAACTGTTCCAGCTGTATCTTTTAAGTTGCGTTTAACATAATCAACTACCTTATCTTTCGTGCTTTTTCCTGGTGCATATCCTGCATGAATAACCTGTGACACCTTGATTCCACCTTTTATGTATTTTTATGAATAAATTACTAATATTATGTAGCACGATAATAAATAAAAGTCAAGTATTAGTAAAAGTAACTTTGGTGATATAAAACACAGGGAAAAGTAAGTAGGCCCCGAACCAGCGTAGCTGTCACCGGGGGAAAATTAGCATTCAAACCTTGTAGCCACGACGATTTAGCGATGTTCCTAATTTGTTTCAGGAGACGGAACTTCCCCATTTCAAAGGTCAATACTAGTGCAAATCAGCATTTCAAGCATACATTTGGTTCCGACACTGGTCTTTTTCATAGCGCGTCCTTGACAGGGAAAAACAGAGCAGGCATGGTCTGGTTAGGGAGATGATACCCTTTCTGTTGCCCTAGAGACACGTCCTCAGACAGTCAGAAATGGGTCAATTTTGCAATTCCTCGATTTAACAGGTATTCCAATTGTCTACCATTTTAGCAATGGGATAGGATACGATGTCGGCTTTCTCTTCGTAAACGAGCTGAATATAGACGATGGAGACGAGGGTTGAAGCTCTAGGAGGTGGTATACGGCGTTTTTTCCAGCGTCTAATGTAGCATGTACGCAAGTTTTTGCTGTGGTGTCATCTACTTGAGCACCGTGAGTGATCCAGTTTTCCAATGCAATCTCGCTTACGGATAAGCCGCTTTTGCCAAGTCTCCGATATTCCATGAGGTCCTTCCTCCTTCCAAATGCAAGCTGAGTTTAACAAGTATAATGAAATATGGAAAATATATATAACTATCACCGTTAATAGGAAAAACATATTATTTAGGGAAGTCCGTATTCATTGACCAAGGTTTGTTAAATATTCACATTCTCTGCCATCATTTGCCGCTATGATGAGAGTTGGATGTGATACCTATGAAAAAACAAAGGAAAATCCTCTTTCTCATCCTGTTAGTGGCAGGAACTTTGCTCGATTGGTCCAGTAGTCAGCAAAAACAGGACGTCGATCTATATACGATAGGAATTGTGATTGCCAATGAGGATCGAAAAGATAAAGTAGCGGGGTTGAAGGCGGGATTGCAATCGCTGGGTCTAGGTGAAGGAGTACGTGTTCAGTATGCACCTGTTTATTTGAATGCGGCTCAAACCCTTGAAGAGGAGCGCTCCCTTGTCCAGGACTTGATTTCCAAAAAGCCTGATGTAGTCGTCACGACAGGGGCGCACGAGACCTTTTTGATTCAACAGGAGACAACGACGGTTCCCATTGTTTTTATCGGTGTCGCCTCACTGGTCGAGCTACCGCTTGTTGAGACAGAGGGGACAGTTACGTGTGGAATCAGCAATGGCCAAATGGATGTGATTGGGAAAAGGTTGGAGCTGACAACTCGTTTGTTGCCTGATGCCAAGCGGATTCTGATCATTGCCGATTCTCATGCTCCTACGACAGAGCGGGCAATCGTAGAAGCAGGGGCAGCCGCTTCCTTGCTTGGTGTTCGCTTGCAGGTGGAGCAGGTTGCTTCCCCAAGAGATTTGGAACAATTGCTCAGTAGGATCTCTCCAGGAGAATACGACGCCATGCTTCCTTTACCTAGCTATGTTCTGGAAGATGCGATTACTGATTGCTTGCCTCTTTTGATCGAGAAGCAATTGTTTGTCATGGGCGCATACCCCGAGCAGGTGAAGGCTGGCTTGTTTGCCGCTTACGGCGTTTCTTTTCATGCACAAGGCATGCAGGCTGCTCATATGGTGGCTCGGGTGTTGGATGGAGTCCCTCCAACCGATCTGTCAATCGAATGGCCGGATGATGTGCGGTTGGTTGTCAATGCTGCTTCCCTGTCCAAGCTGCCTATTACCGTAACCGATCAACAGTGGTCATTGGCACAAGAATGGTATGGAGTGAAGAACAAATGAGGAGGAGCAGACTACCGCGCATCAATCGACTAAAGACAAAGATGCTCCTGTTTGGGCTTTGCATGTCCATCATCCCTTTTTTGATTCTTGGTTATATCAATTTGCAAACGAGTAAAGATAAGGTTCGAGAAGAGGTAGACAGAGCCAATCAGATCTACGTGGAAGATACATTGGCGCAGTTGGATATGCTTTTTTTACATACGACCCAATCCATGCAGGTGGTTCAGCAGCGTTTTCTCAAAGAGCGCCCTAGCGATGATGATGCATATTTTTTGTTGAATACGTTATTAAAAACCTCCCCTTACATGGAGGAGGTCGCGCTTTTTCATCAGGATGGAGGGCCGCAGTTTTTGCTGAATCGCTGGAAACACCAAAGAGTGGATATAGTCAGTGAGCAAGACAACCAGCTTCTTCCCACCATCCAGTCGGGAAAACCATACATCGGAAGCATTGTCCGATCAGCGGAAGGGAAGCTGCTGGTAACGGTCGCGATCCCTCACGTATCTGCTAACGGTGTAAAAGGCGGCATGTACGCAAAGCTCAATGTAAAACAGTTGCTCGAACAGGTCACACTGCGAGCTCGATATGAAAACGAGGCCTATTTGTTCGTCACGGATGGGAAAAGCGATGGGTTTGCAGATCCGTTTATGTTGGGTAAGCCTTCTGATGGCTCCTTGACCTATTATGAACAAGCGGTACCTCCCTCCTGGACACTACCAGATCGAACTGACAAACCTGTTATCCGTACGTATCAGGCTCCCAATGAAGATGTCATGGTCAACTATGCCATGCGTTCTTCCGTCACCCATTGGGTCATTATGCTGGAACAGTCAAGCCAAACGGCGTTTGCTGCCTTTTCAAAGTTGGAACAATCTCTGCTCTTTACGACCTTATTCATCGCACTTATCGTGTTGGGGATTAGCATTGTGTTTTCTGTCTCATTTAGCCGATTAATGGAAAGGATCGAATCCGCTGTGCAAAAAATCGCGGGTGGCGATTTATCCGTACGAATACCAGTGACGACCTCAGATGAAATTGGCAGGCTGGCAGCGTCCTGCAATGAAATGGCACAGAGTCTGGAGACGAAGACCAATCAGCTTCTGGAAGAAAAGAAACGGCTTGATCTCGTCGTCAGTGGCATGGGGATGGGACTGATTCTCGTAGATGAATGTTTTCGTATTCGCTGGATTAATCAAACGGCGTCGGCGTGGTTTCAGAATACGGCAAATCTCCTGGGGAAAGACTGCCATCAGACGATTGGTCAGCATTTCAGCTCATGCAGTGGTTGCATGCTCCGAACACGACAAATGGTAAACCAAAATCAGACTGACCTTATTTCCTCCAGAGTCGATCAGGATGGACGTGTCCGTTCTTATCGACATCAGGTTTTCCCTCTGCATCCGGAGAAAGAATCGTCGGCTTTTCTGGAGGTCATCGAGGACATCACGGAGAAACGAGAGCTGGAAGCCGCAATCGCACAAGCAGACAAGCTCGCTGCTATTGGACTCTTGGCGTCGGGCATCGCCCATGAAATCAATAATCCATTAGGCATTCTGTCGTTGTATGGACAAGACTTGCGGGACCGTCTCGTGGAAGAGGATATTCGAGATTTACAGGACACAGGAGAGCTTACCCAATACTTGGATACGATGGACAAACAAATTAACCGCTGCAAGGAAATCACGACCCGGTTGCTGCATTTTTCGGGAAAATCACCCGTTACCGTAGAACAAGTAGATATTCATCAAGTCCTATCAGACATTCTCATTCTTTTATCCCATGAAATACGTGTCAAACAGGTAACGGTAAACCAGTCTCTGTCGGCCTCTGCTCCGTTTCTTCTCGCTACCCCTGGACAACTTCAGCAGATCTTGCTCAATCTGTTAACCAATGCACTGTACGCGACCCAGGAGCGGGGAAATATTGAGATAGCAACTGATTCTCCATCGAATGATCGGCTCCGTCTGTGGATCAAAGATGATGGATGCGGTATACCTGCAGTAGATTTGCCACATGTTTTGGAGCCTTTTTATACAACCAAGCCTCCTGGAAAAGGGACTGGTCTCGGGTTATCGGTCTGCTACGGGATTGTGACGAATTTAGGCGGAGAAATCGAGATCGAAAGTACGCCAAACATAGGCACGACTGTTACGGTCATCCTGCCGTCGGCAAAGGGGGAATGAACAAAAGATGCACACTGACACTCGGATACTCATTGTTGATGACGAAGCAGATTTCCGCCATCTATTAACCAGTCGATTAAAGAGAAAGGGATATACCACGCTGGAAGCACCTGACGGAATCAGCGCGCAGCAGCTAGTAACCAGCGAAACGATTCATGTGATTCTGCTTGATTTGAAAATGCCCGGGATGGACGGTCTCGCCTTTCTGCAATGGTGCAAGGACGCCTCTCCTGCCATTCAAATCATTGTTGTAACGGGACACGGAACCATCGAAACAGCTATCGAAGCGATGAAACGCGGTGCTTATGATTATTTGACAAAACCATACAACCTCAATGAATTGGAGGTATTGATTTCCAAGGCCATAGAAAAACAGCAGTTGACTGAGGAAAACCAACAGTTGAGAGAAGTGCTGTCGACAAATGGGAAAACGACGTTTCAAATCGTTGCGGAAAGCCCGAAGCTAAAAGAGGTCTTAGCAACTGCCAAGCGAGTAGCCAGTACGGATTTTCTCGTTCTCTTGAAAGGGGAAAGTGGGACAGGGAAGGATGTCATTGCGAGACTCATCTATGAATGTAGTGAGCGAGCAGCAGAGGCATTTGTACCGATCAATTTGGGAGCGATACCAGAAACGATGCTGGAAAGTGAACTGTTCGGACACGAAAAGGGAGCTTTTACAGGCGCAACTGCCCAGAAAAAGGGACTGGTAGAGATTGCTCACCTGGGGACGCTCTTTTTGGATGAAGTAGGGGATTTGCCTTTTCCTTTGCAGGTCAAGCTACTCCGTTTTTTGGAAACGGGTGAATTTCGCCGAATAGGGAGCCCGATTTTGCACAAAGTGGATGTTCGGATCATTGCTGCTACCAATGCCGATCTGGAGAAGAAAGTGGAAGAAGGAACGTTTCGGTCCGATCTCTATTTCCGGCTGCATGTCATGGATATAACGATTCCACCCCTCGCCCAGAGAAGAGAGGACATTTTGCCATTGTCGGCCTTCTTTTTGAATCGACTGAAGCGTAAGTATCCAGTCAAACCGCTTTCTGTGAAAGCCCAGGCCGCGCTTTTGGCCTATTCATTTCCGGGGAATGTTCGGGAGTTGGCTCATATGATCGAACGCGCTGTCGTTTTGGCAAAAGGAGAGGAGATTGAGGACAAGGATCTCTTTCCTCATGAACAGCCAGTGCATCACAATCCGTCAGATCGAAAGCTCCTTTTCTCTGCAGAATCGGGGGAGGAAGAGGCGTTTTTACTGAAACACGTAGAGCGAGAACATATTAAGCATGTGCTGGACGTTCTGCAATGGAACAAGACCAAGACAGCTGAGAAGCTGGGGATCAGCGTGCGTAATCTGTACCGAAAAATCTAAGAGTACGAGCTGCGACCGTGACATTTTGTCGCGTACTGACCATGACATTTTGGCATGGTCTTGTCTTTTTCTTGCTATTTGGAAGCGCCAAGTCGTTCGTTTTCCTGCTTCTATGGTTTGGCACGCCTCTTGCTACTCTCATGGTGTGAATGCACGATCAACATGGAGGAGTGAGACCTATGTTCAAAAAAGAGAAGACAGGCTGGAAGAAGCTGTCTATGGTTGTAGTGGCGATGCTGGTCTTTGCAGGCTGCGCTACACAGCAGACCGCTCAACCCACCTCAACAGCGAATGAGGCCAAAGATAAAACAGCGAGTGGGGCAACGGGAGCAATCAATTTAGATTCCTACACCCCGCCTAGTATGGACAAGGTGCCAGAAGGACCATTGGGAGAATCGATTAAGTATGGACATAAGTTAATGAATGAAACGAGCACAGTGATCCCTGAATACACAGGGAACAAGCTTTCCTGCTCCAGCTGTCACGGTAATGCAGGAATGGATGCGACCTCCCCGTTAACGGGTGTCACCGCAGTCTATCCCCAGTACATTCCAAGGTCTGGAAAAGTGATTACGATTGAAGATCGGATCAATGGTTGCTTTCAACGAAGCATGAACGGAAAGCCATTGCCTTACAACAGCGATGAAATGAGAGCGATGGTTGCCTATCTGACATATATCTCAACAGATGTACCAGTAGGAATTAAAGAGCGCCCGTGGATAGAGAAAAATGATATGAAGAGCGTACCTCAACCGAATGTGGCAAATGGAGAAGCCCTCTTCCAAAAATCGTGTTTACAATGCCATGCTGCTGATGGATCAGGTACAGGTCCAAACTCTGGCCCAGCACTATGGGGGGATAACTCCTTCAATATTGGTGCAGGCATGGCTCGAATTTCCAAAGCTGCTGGCTACATTCAGCGTAATATGCCTTTAGGAGAAATGGGTGGCATCAAGCAAGGCTCGTTAACCGATCAAGAAGCAGCGGACCTAGCTGCCTATATTTTGTCCAAGCCACGTCCGGACTTTGCCAAAAAGGCACAAGATTGGCCAGCTGGAGGGGTTCCAAAGGATGTGCCGTATGAAGTAGATAGCGCCAAGAAGAAGCAATAGGAACTCAATATCGAACCCCAAAAAGGGGGCTGTCCCAAAAGTTATAAAATGACGGAGGGATAGTCCTCTTTTTGATAAAATGGAAGGATCATTCACGACTATTGTCAAAAAAGGAGGCACAAAATGAGCAGAACCTTTCAAAAAGGCATTATTTTCGATATGGACAACACCTTGTTGCAATCCAGGATCGATTTTACCGAGATGAAGCGGGCCATATTTCAGCTATGGGTGGACAATGGGATCGTTTCCCCAACATTTGAATGGGAAAAGCATACCGCATCACAGCTCATTGAGATCGGGCGAAAATCGGAGCAAATGACGTCAGAGTTGGAGCAAGCGATGTGGGATGCAGTAACCGCGATCGAGAAGGAAGGGATGCATGGTGCCGTTCTGGAGCAACACGCGGTAGAAGTGCTGGAGGAGTTGAAGAACCGCTACCAGTTGTATATCCTGACCAACAACGCGTATGCTGCTGCAATGGAGGCTTTGAACGAGACGGGAATCGCCTCCTACTTCGCTGAAATCGTCGCCCGCGAGCAGATGACGACATTGAAGCCATCTCCCTCCGGCGTTCACTATATTCGCAGCCGAAAGCCAGATTGGCCTGTTTCGGCCTGGACGATGATCGGGGATTCGTGGATCGATGGCAAGGCGGCCTGTGATGGACAAGTTGCTTTTATTGCCTATCAAGGGAATGAGTTGGACATGGAGCGAAATGGTGTTGTGCCAAGAGCGTACATCAATGATTTGAAAGAACTCCTGACGTTCCTCGAAATGTGCGAGCAAGAGTAAAAGTGCACTTCTCCAATAAATGATTACAGACAATAGCGAAAAATATGCTATACTTTGCCTAACTGAATACCAGCCTTCAGGGTAGGGTGCAATTCCCGACCGGCGGTAATGACGAACGCACGTCTGAGCCCGCGACTCGCTATCGAAGCAGTTGATAGCGACTGACTTGGTGCAAATCCAAGGCCGACGGTACAGTCCGGATGGGAGAAGGTATTTGGAACGGCCTGTTTCGCTGTTTTTTTCAAAAAACGGTAGAAGCGAGGCTTCTTTCTGAACGCCCTGAGCATAATATTCATGGGCGTTTTTATTTTTCATAAAACTTCATAGCGACAATCTTCAGGGCAAGGTGAAATTCCTGACCGGCGGTAATGGCGTACGTACGTCTGAGCCCGCGACTCGCTGACCACGCTTGCAGCGACTGATCTGGTGAAAGTCCAGAGCCGACGGTACAGTCCGGATGGAAGAAGATTTTTTGCTTTCTTCATTTGTTTTTTCAAAAAACAGATGAGGTAAGGCTTCTTTCCCTATGCCCTGAAACGCTGTGAGGTTTCAAGGGCTTTTTGCGTTGTGCTTGGCTGGAATGATGGAACAGAAAGGAGTGCGGTATGGAACAGGACAGCAAGTACATGGATCTGGCGCTGGAGCTGGCACGATCGGCACGAGGCCAAACCAGTCCGAATCCCATGGTCGGAGCTGTGATTGTGAAAGATGGAACCATCGTGGGAATGGGAGCGCATCTGCGGGCAGGAGAGCCCCATGCTGAGGTGCACGCACTGCGGATGGCTGGGGAAAAAGCGCAAGGTGCGACCGTATATGTGACGCTGGAGCCTTGCAGTCACTATGGGAAAACACCGCCGTGTGCAGAAGCGTTGATCGCAGCTGATGTATGTCGTGTGGTTGTAGCTACGCTCGATCCGAATCCATTGGTGGCGGGACGAGGCATCGAGATGCTGCGGGCAGCAGGAGTAGAAGTGGCGGTGGGCGTGAGAGAAGAGGGAGCGAAGGCGCTCAATGAAGTCTTTTTCCATTACATCCAAACCAGACGTCCATTTGTGACGGTAAAGACGGCCAGTACATTGGACGGAAAAATTGCTTCGGTCACGGGACACAGTCGGTGGATTACTGGTGCAGAGGCTCGGGCAGAGGTGCATGAACTTCGCAGGCAGCATGATGCAATCCTGGTTGGAGTTGGGACGATTCTCGCTGATGACCCACTGTTGACGGCGCGCAAGGGAGAGAAGCGTTTTGGGAGCCAGCCAGTTCGCGTGATTTTGGACAGCCAATTACGTACGCCGCTGGATGCCCGTGTCGTTCAGAATACAGATGCGAAGACATGGATCTTTACGACAGATGCAGCCCCAAGGGAAAAGCAGGAGCTGCTTGCAGCAAGAGGAGTTAAGGTCATCACAATGGTAGGGCCAATTCTCGTGGAAAAGGTGCTGGATACATTGGGGGAGCTGGGAATTACCTCGTTGCTTGTGGAAGGCGGACAGGAAGTAAACGGCTCCTTTTTGCAGGCGAGAGCGATTCAGAAGGTCGTGAGTCATATCGCGCTAAAGCTGATCGGAGGAAGCGGTGCGCCCTCGCCGTTCGGTGGTCAAGGCTTTGCAACGATGGGAGAAGCAGTGCAGCTGACAAATGTCATGATCACTCCGATCGGGAAAGGCGATGTACAGATCAGCGGGTACCCACAATGGGAGGATCAGACGTAGCAGGTGAGGAGGAGAGAGCATGTTCACGGGACTGGTCGAAGAAGTGGGCGTGTTGGAATCGATTCAAGGGAACGAACAGGCGAGTCGACTGGTCATCCGCGCACAGCAGGTACTTGAAGGGGTGAAGCTCGGCGACAGTATCTCGGTCAATGGCATTTGCCTTACGGTAACTTCTTATACCAATCGTCAGTTTTGCGTCGATGTGATGCCAGAGACAATGAATAAGACGAGCTTGCGCCAATTACGCAGTGGACAGCGAGTGAATTTGGAAAGGGCGATGCGGCTGGGAGATCGATTCGGCGGGCATATCGTCTCCGGACATGTAGACGGGACCGGAATAGTTGCTTCACGAGAGGTGAATGCGAATGCAGTTGTGTTTCGGATTGAGGCCAAACCACAGCTGTTGAAGTACGTCATTGCCCGTGGATCGATTTGCATAGATGGCATCAGTCTCACCGTGGTGGACGTAAACGATAGCGGTTTTACGGTTTCGATCATTCCGCATACGCTGGCGAATACGAGTCTTGCAGACAGACGACCTGGGGACTTGGTGAATCTCGAAACGGATGTCATCGGCAAATATGTGGAGCGCTTGTTAGGTTATCAAAACCATGGCGGTACAGAAAAATCTGGCGGGCTCAGTCTAGCCTTTTTGCAGGAAAATGGCTTCGCGTGAGTAGGAGGGAGAAAGCATGTTTCATCGCATAGAAGAAGCATTGGAAGATTTGCGTCAGGGCAAGGCAGTCATCGTGGTAGATGATGAGGATCGGGAAAACGAAGGAGATTTTGTCTGCATGGCCGAAGCGGCTACGCCTGAAATGATCAACTTCATGGTCACGCATGGCAGGGGACTCGTGTGCGTGCCGGTGACAGAAGAGCACGCAACTCGCTTGCAGCTGGCTCCGATGGTGAATGCCAATACAGACAAGCAAGGAACGGCTTTTACCGTGTCTATCGATGAAGGGAGCACACACACAGGGATATCCGCTCACGAGCGCTCTCAAACGGTCTTGGCGATGCTCAATGAGCAGAAGACCGCAGAAGATTTCCGCAGACCGGGACATATTTTTCCGTTAATCGCGAAGTCTGGCGGTGTATTGCGCAGAGCGGGTCACACGGAGGCGGCAGTTGATTTGGCTCGCTTGGCGGGGGGCATTCCAGCGGGAGTCATTTGCGAAATTATGAACCAGGATGGTTCCATGGCACGTCTGCCGGAATTGGTAGAAATTGCACGCCGCTTTGAGCTCAAGCTGATTACGATTGCAGACCTGATAGCGTATCGGATGCGGACGGAATCCATGGTGAAAAAGGAAATCGAAGTGCAGCTTCCGACCGCCTACGGTGATTTTCGAATAGCGGCCTATACGAACGAGCTGGATGGCAAAGAGCATGTGGCTCTCATTAAGGGGGAGATCGGACCGGATGAGCCCATTCTCGTCCGCGTGCACTCGGAGTGCTTGACAGGCGATATTTTCGGGTCATACCGCTGCGACTGCGGTCCACAGCTGCACGCTGCATTGGAACAGATCGAAGCGAACGGACGCGGCATTTTATTGTACATGCGCCAGGAGGGCAGAGGCATTGGCTTGATTAATAAGCTCCGTGCCTACAAGCTGCAGGAGGAAGGCTTGGATACGGTTGAGGCCAATGAAAAGCTAGGATTCGCCGCTGATCTGCGAGATTACGGTATTGGTGCGCAAATTTTGCGGGATTTAGGTGTGCAACGCATGCGGCTTTTGACCAATAACCCACGAAAAATCCGTGGGCTTACTGGCTACGGTTTGACAGTAGAAGAACGGGTGCCGATTCAAATGCCGGAGCATCTGCACAATAAACAGTACCTGACAACAAAACAAGAGAAGCTGGGCCACCTGCTTCATCTGCACAGATAAGGAGAGGGAATAAGCGATGAGAACATTCGAAGGACATTTGGTTGGAACAGGTTTGCGTGTAGGGATTGTGGCAGGACGTTTTAATGAATTGATCGTAAGCAAGCTGGTCGGAGGGGCCCTTGATGCCTTGAAGCGTCATGGCGTAGAAGAGGAGCAGGTAGACGTGGCATGGGTACCGGGCGCGTTTGAAATTCCGTTGATCGCCAAAAAAATGGCGGAATCCGGTCGCTATGATGCAGTTGTTACATTGGGAGCTGTCATTCGTGGCTCCACTCCACACTTCGATTATGTCTGCAATGAGACCGCAAAAGGAGTCGCGTCCCTATCTTTATCCACTGGGGTACCCGTTATTTTTGGTGTTTTGACGACAGACAATATCGAGCAAGCCATCGAGCGAGCAGGAACCAAAGCAGGCAACAAAGGCTGGGAAGCCGCAACGGCAGCGATCGAAATGGCTAACTTATCTAAGCAGTTCGCCTAATCATTTCATATGGGTAGCGAGATAGTTCAACGGGGGCTTTGGCTCCCGTTTTCTATTTTTTTGGATAAAATCACCACGGGTAGGTCAAAGTAAGAAAGATTTTCCTGAAAAAAAGGGGGATCTAACGTGAAGCCGACTGATTGGTGGAGAGCGCAGGTAGAGGCCATACAAACAAAGCGGCGCATCAGTTCGGTACAAGCGCGGCGAAGTGAACAAATTACACCGGAAATGGTAAAACAGTGCATGCAAAACGTGGATGACCTCAGCAGCTTGTCATTGAAGATGAATGACGAAGAGGTACACGTTTTTTTTCTCGATACGCTGGTGGATGTGTCCCAGATTTATGAGAATGTCTTTCTTCCGTTGCAGCGTTCCGACGGGAAAGACCCGATGCAGGTGCTCCCTTTCTCACAGGAATGTCTTCTTGACGATATGGAGACGTTGATGAGTAACTTGCTACGCGGTCATACCATCTTGTTTTTCCTGGAAAGGGATCTCATTCTGCATGTGAACACTTTTCAGGTCGCGCATCGTTCCATTACGAAATCCGAGACGGAGGCGACCGTCCTTGGACCGCAAGATTCCTTTGTTGAAATGCTGGAGATCAATTTGTCCTTGCTTCGGAGAAGACTGGCTACGCCTCATCTGAAAGTATCGAGCTACTCGATTGGCACCGAGGCGCACAACAAGGTAGCTGTGATTTATCTGGACAACATCGCGAGCGCAGAAAATGTGGAGCGCGTGAAAAAACGGCTCGACAATGTCATTTACCCTGGATTTGTCGGGATGCCTGTCTTAAAGCAAATGCTGGAGGATAAGCCGTACTCTCCGTTCCCGCAATTTGGCTTGACGGGTCGGCCTGACAATGCAACAGCAGCCTTATTGGACGGCAGGATCGTGATCATGCTGAATGGCAGTCCGGATGCTGCTATCTGTCCGACTTCCTTTCTGGAGATGTTTAGCAGCCCCGAAGACTTTTACAATCGATGGTCAACGGCGAGCTTGCTGCGGATGATTCGCTTTTTCGGTTTATTTATCACCATCATGCTTACCTCCAGCTATGTCTCTGTCTTGACGTATCATCCGGAAATGCTTCCACCCGCTTTGCTGACGATTTTGTCTGAATCGCGCAGTCGGGTGCCTTTTCCGCCGGTGATCGAGGTGCTCATTATTGAGCTCGTCATCGAGATTTTGAGAGAAGCAGGGATACGCATGCCGACTAAAATCGGTCAAACAATCGGTATCGTTGGCGGTATCGTGATCGGGACAGCCTCCGTACAAGCAGGGTTAGCCAGTAATATCCTGATCGTCCTTGTTTCTGTATCAGCGCTGCTTTCTTTTGTGCCACCCAATTTTTTAATGAGTAATGCGATTCGGCTCGTTCGCTATGGTTTTATCTTGATGGCAGGCGTATTGGGCATGTACGGCCAGATGCTGGCACTGTCGTTTTTATTCGCGCATTTGCTCAATCTGACTTCGCTCGGGACTCCGTACATGACCCCGGGAGTTCCGCGTCAATGGACCGATTTGATGAATAGTCTCGTACGTGCGCCATTGAGGTTTATCGTCAATCGAAACCGCATGTCCCGGGCAAAGCAAAAGCATGTCCGGCCAGTTGGGGAGGACTAGGGAGATGGATAGAGGGAGAATTCACAGCCTGAATCCGATCCTGGTAATCGGATTGATTATGAATACGATGGTGGGGGTCAATTTACTTGGACTGGCTCATTCTGCCAGCAAACTAGGCTACAATCTGTGGTGGTCTCCGATTTTGTTGGGATGCATCGTCAGCTTAACGTTAATTCCGATGATGGCCTTGTGCCGTCGCTATCCAGAGGATAATCTGTTTCGGATTCACGAAAAGCTGTTGGGAAAATGGCTGGGACGCTGTTTCAATATCTTGATTATCGTCTACGCCATTCTGAATGTATCTACCGCCAATGAAGGATATGTCAGGCTGGTGCAAACCTCCATGCTGAGCAATCAGACAGCCACATTGCCGTTGCTCGGATTGACTTTGACGATGGTCTACATTACAAATGGCGGCATCAAATTAATCGCGCGTTTTTGCCTGCTAACCTTCTTTTTTACCGGCTGGATGGTTTTTCTTTTGCAGTACGGATTTCAAAAGGGAGGATTCACACATATTTTTCCTCTATTTAATACAGATTGGCGCAGTATAGCCGAAACCGTGCACAATTCTTACGCGAGTATGCTTGGGTATGAATTGGTCCTGTTTTTCTACCCGTATATCCAAGAGAAGAACAAGGCACACAAGCATGTGCTGATTGGGGTATGGATCGTGGTTTTGTTGTATGTCATGGTCTTGCTCACAAGCATAGCTTATTTTTCCAAATGGCAAATGGAAAATCTTATATATCCCATATTGAATTTGTTTAAGGCTGTAGAGTTGTCTTTTTTGGAGCGGATCGAAAATCTCGGGATTGGTCTCTGGGTTTTCCTCATTCTCAGCACGAGTACGGGATATTTGTGGGTTGCGCGTACAGGGCTTGAAGAAATGGCAGAAAAGACTCGGCTGTGGCATCTGCTTTTACCGACCATCATTTCGTTTTTATTCATTGTGGGGCCATTATCTGTAGAAAAACAACGCTACATTTATGACAAGGTGACTGTTTACATAGCCTATGGATTGATCTTATGGCCTATTTTTTTGTTATTGCTTCATTCCTTGAAGTTCGGTAGAGGAGAGCGGGTATCATGAAGAGGGCAAGCTGGTTCATTGTTACGGTTATCCTCCTGCTCAGCCTTTGCGGGTGCGGACGCGAACTCGAACGGCCAGCACTGGAAGACATGGCCATGATTGGGGTTATGGGCTTCGATTATGTAGATCGTGAAAAGATAGATGTCACCGTATCTGTACCGGTTCCCTCCAAAAATAAGGAATCCACGCAGGTGTACTCGACTTTTGCTTCGATGACGAGCGAGGCGATGCTGAATCTCGCGACAAAAGCGGAAAGGACCATGTCTCTCTCTCAATTGCGTGTGATTTTGTTCAGTGAAGAATACGCCCGCAAAGTAGGGATCGGAAAAGTCATCCTTGATCTCTACCGCAATCCCATAGTAGGAGAAAATGTATACATTGCCGTCGTACAAGGAAAAGCGAAAGATGTCATCAAAAAAACCTATAACCACAGGCCGGAAATCAACACGTATTTGAACAGCTTGCTTCGTCCGCGAGTGGAAACGGCCTTTTCGTCTTTTGCGACCATTCACGATTTTGTTTTTATGATGACCAGCAACACGATGGACCCCAATCTTCCTTATCTCATTCACAGAGACGGAGAGATTCAGATCACCAAGGCTGCCCTTTTTCGAGTGGACAGGATGATCGGAATGTACTCACAGCGAGAGGGGAAGCTGGTTCAGGGCTTTCTGGGAAGAGAACGCTTGCCACGTATGAGCTTCGAGTTCCAGCACGAGACGAAAACAGGTAAAAAACAAAGGGAAAAGGTCGTCTTCGATTTTGTGCGGGCAAAAACGAAAGTAAGAAGCGAAGGCAGCCTGAAAAAGCCTGTTATCCACATCGATCTTAAGGTAAGAGGAATGCTGGTAGGCTATTCAGGCAACAAGGATTTGGAGAAGCGAGCTCAATTTCGGACCTTGATTCAAGAGCTTGAGAAACGGATCAAAAAGGAAAGCATGGAGATGTTGGTGCGTTTTCAAAAGCAAGGGGTTGACCCGGCGCAGCTAGAGGAGAGCATTCGCCAAAAATATTATGGCAAATGGAAACGCGAAACGGGTCTCGCCCTATATAAAAAAGCGAAATTTAATGTCAGAGTTCATGTGGATATCGTTGGTTTTGGGACACTGAAATAAGGAGCAGCAGCATTCCGGCGTGGTTAGAACAGACGCCTGAATTCGCGCCAGATCGCACCCAAAGTCCGGCGATTTACATTTTGGAGCTTGCCGTATAACAGGTTCGTCAAACCGATGAAGGTGAGCTCTTGATCTTTCGTATACGGATACCAGTTGAACTCGCGTTTGCGCTTGCCCGGATCGTGGATGACAGAGATGCTGTGTGTAAAGGCTTGCAGTCCTGAAGGTCCACGATAACGGCCAATACCGCTCTGTTTGACCCCGCCAAAAGGAAGATGGGGATTGGCGTAGCTGATAATGACGTCGTTGATGCACGCATTGCCGCTGTCGAGCTGACGAGCTACGCGATCCGCTTTTGTTTTATCGGCTGACCATACGGAGGCATTCAGTCCGTACGGTGAGCTATTAGCCAGGCGGACAGCCTCCTCTTCGGTGGAAAAAGTCATGATGGGCAGCACTGGACCAAAGGTCTCTTCCCGCATGATTTTCATTTCAGTCGTCACGTTTGTGAGAATGGTCGGCGCGATATACATGCTGTCAGAGGAAGGAAGTCCTCCGGTGACTGAAGTCGCGCCCGCAGCCAGTGCTTCGCTCACATGCTCACGGACAATGCCGATTTGTTGGGAAGACGTCATCGAACCGACCTCGGCCTCATTCGGATAGCTTTGGCGCAATGCTTTTGTTTTTTCAGTGACTAGCTTGAGAAACTCAGGATATACCTTTTCATGGACAAAAAGACGTTCAACAGACATACACACCTGTCCAGAGTTCGTAAAAGCCCCCCACACCGCGCCATTTGCTGCCCGTTCCAAATGAGCGTCTTCAAATACGATCATCGGGTCCTTCCCGCCCAGCTCCAATTCAACAGGGATCAAATGCTCCGAAGCTGCCGCCATAATTTTTTTGCCTGTCGCAACAGAGCCTGTGAAAAATATTTTATCTGGGCGCGCAGCTACCAGCGCCTGTCCAGCTTCGCGTCCTCCATGCAGGACGGTTACGACTCCATCTGGCATAGAAACAGCGGAAAAAACCTCTTCCATGAGCAGTCCGGTAGAGGCAGTCACCTCGGAAGGTTTTAAAATAACGGTATTGCCTGCTACCAGCGCAGATAATACGGGAATGATAGCAAGCTGAAACGGATAATTCCACGGAGAAATGACCGCGACGACACCCATCGGTTTGTAGTGGATATACGATTTCTTCGGCCATAGTACGATAGAGGTTGGTACTGGCTGATCGGCCAGCATCTGATAGGCATGTTTTTCATAAAAGCGGATCGTGTCGACAGTGACGAAAATTTCGGTCATGTACGCTTCCAATGTAACTTTTCCGGTAGCCTCACTAATTTTTCGGGCGATTTCTTCGCCGTGATCGACTAAATAATGCCGCAACCGTGCCAAATAGTCCAGACGCTCGGCCAACGATGTCGTGGACCAAGCTGGAAAGGCAAGACGCGCACGTGCCATCGCTTCTTCTACTTGTTCTGGAGTCGCTTCCTGTAAAGCGCCAAGCAGTTCTCCAGTGGCGGGATTTTGCATGGACAGGACTGCCATCCTAATTCACCTCGATTCAGGAGATAAAGATTCAGAAGAGAAGAGTGTATCCATCAAATGGGCAAAGGCCTGTTCAAAATGAGCAATCGCTTCTTCCGGCTTCTGCAAGTCATCGAGCAAAAATTGAAAAAGGAATCCGTCGATTGCAGAGTAGATGAGTGAGATTGCGGAGTTTTCGTCAATGGTCAACGGTGATTGTTCTTCGCGCTGCAACCGTACGAGCATACGAGAGATGAGCTGATGCAGACGGGTTCGAATGATTTTTACCTGTTCACCAAAGGCGGGAACGTACATGGCCTGTACCTGCAAGTCATACCAGAGCCGATGCAGATTTCGATCCTCTTGTAGACTACGGCATAGGACACGGGCTAGAGCTGCTGACCATTCGTCAGATGGAGCTGCGAGCACTTCGCGTTCCAACTCCTCCATAAAACGTCCCTTGTAGCTAGAGATTACAGCGAGCAAAAGCTCTTCTTTGCTTGCAAAGTAATAATGCAGAATGCCAAGTGAGACGCCAGATTCCTTGGCAATGTCGCGCAAGGAAACATGAGCATACCCTTTTTCAGCCAAACAAGCAGTCGCTTGCTCAATCAAAAATGTCCGTTTTGCTTCGGCTTTTTTTGGGGTAGTCACTTTCTCACCTCATTTTTGGACGACTGTCCAGTTTTTCTGTTTTTATTGTATTTTTACGGATGATGTCTGTCAATGAGAAGAGCTGCCCATAAAAAAGAAGCGGCTTCATTACCGCTTCTTTTGCCGCTCCCAGCGTCGTAAATACGGATAAGGATCAAATGACCAATCCGCGCCACCTGTTTCTCTGTACATCCCGTAGTGCAGATGGGGAGGGAATTTTCCTGAAGTACCAGGCTTCCCATAACCAGAACTGCCGACATATCCGATCACTTCACCCGGTTCCACGATGTCACCCGGCTTCAATCCCTTTTTAAACGAGGACAGATGTGCGAAGTAATGATACACATTGCCCATGTCACGCATGCCGATTCTCCATCCGCCATACCTGTTCCAGCCGAGTACCTCAATGACTCCGTATGCTGTGCTGAGTACGGGAGTACCGTGACTGGCAAAAATATCGGTCCCCTCGTGGATGCGACGTCCACCCCAGCCGCGTGGCGCTCCCCATGTACTGCGGTAGCTGTATTCGTACCTCGTGGGGATAGGAAAATGCCGCTCTTCTAGGGCCAGGTGCTGGTACTTTGCATACACCTGCGCGAACTGCCTGATCGTCTTCACGGACCGATCCCGCTGGTAGTAAGACCAGAGACCAATTTGCCAATCTTCATCGGAGAAGCCGTATTGAGATAGGTAATGAATGAAAGTAGTGAGTGCATCGAGATCGTTGTGTCGATCCGCTAGCCCATCGCCGTCGCCATCCATCCCGACCCCTTGAAAAAACTGAATGGATACCGGATTCGTATCTTCTGCATCGGGATTGAACGCACCTGCCCAACGATCGCTTGGAATGTCCACGGCTGTTAGCCGCGAGACGTTTTCTTGCTCCTGCTTCTTCTTGCGTATTTTCATGGTTCGCTCGTATTGATCAATGGCTGCCAAGTAATTCCATGGGATGCCGTACATCGATTCCAAGCGGAAAAAGAGTTGCAAGCGTTCTTGAAAAACCGGGTCTTGTCCTTTGGCGGACGGAGCGATTCCGGCGGCGGATTCTAGTGGCGAAATAGCTGCAACCACGCACAAGCTGATCTGAATGATTAGGCGGAAAACTCGCATGCCGTCTCCCTCCAGCTTCTAGTCTTTTGTTGTAGTTTCTGCCAGTTGGAGTGGATTATCCAAGATACTTTTGGAAGAGCTTTTGGTTGTTATCGAGAAGTTTTGTAAATTTGCGGCAAAAAGAGGCAGGAGCACACCATATCATCAAAGAATTGAAATCAGGAGGAGTGTATTCCTTAAAAATCGTCATGAGGAGGCTGTGTGTGATGAGCAAAAAAGTGTTGATTGTAACAGGCGACGCTGTAGAGGCACTGGAGGTTTTCTATCCGTATTACCGCTGCTTGGAAGAAGGGTATGAAACGGTCATTGCAGCACCCAGCGTGAAAACCCTGCACACCGTTTGCCATGATTTCGAAGCACACAGTGAGACGTACACTGAAAAGCCAGCTTATCAGCTTCCCGCCCATGTTGCATTCTCAGACATTAACCCTGAGGCGTTTGACGCCTTGATTATCCCGGGGGGACGAGCACCTGAGCATATCAGGCTCAATGAGCATTTGAAGCCGATTGTGGCGCACTTTTTCGAGACGAACAAGCCAGTCGCAGCCATCTGCCACGGCTCCCAAGTATTGACCATCGTTCGCGAGCATTTAGCCGGTCGTGAAATCACAGCTTACCAGGCTTGCAGACCCGACGTAGAAGCGTGCGGAGCGATCTACCAAACGGAAACGCTCCATGTCGATGGCAATCTTGTTTCCGGACATGCATGGCCAGACCTGCCAGGCTTCATGCGTGAATTCCTCCATTTGCTCAAGTAAACAACCAGTCCTCCAAACTTCCGTCATTGCTGGCGGAAGTTTTTTCGTTCTGACAGATGCTTTTCATCCAGCCTTTTCCTCTGTATCATAAAGGGAAAGTATGTTCGTCTGTTTTATGTGAGGAGTGGAATTGATTGTGCTGTCATTTATCCATACAGCGGATGTCCATCTGGATGCGCCGCTTCAAATGTTGGGCGAACGTTACGAACTGCGTCAGGATGATTTTCGTCAAACGATGAAAAGAATCCGTGACCTCGTTCGCGAAAAGGAAGCAGACTTCTGGCTCATAGCCGGAGATTTGCTGGAATACCACGGAGGAAGACGATCTACTGCGATGTTTTTACGCGATCTTTTTGCCAGCATCGCACCAATCCCTGTCGTGATCGCACCTGGCAATCACGATCCGTGGCGAGCGGATTCGTTTTATCAAACATTGGAATGGCCGGGGAACGTCTACTGGTTTACACCCGAGTGGGGCGTGTATGAATTTCCCGAAAAGTCATGCGTGATCTACGGCTGGGGCTTCGGTCAGCCACATGTATTCGAGTCGCCACTCGATACGTTTCCAGGAAAATTGGAAGGGTATGCCCATCATCTGATGGTTTTGCATGCCAGTGTGCTTTCCAATTCAGGAAATGAAGAGCATCATCCGTATGCGCCTGTTACCTTGCAGCAGCTCGTACAGACGGGCATGGACTATGTTGCGATGGGACACATCCACAAGCCGGGTCAATTCATGCATCCTGTCAAAAAACAACCGCTTGCCGCTTACCCAGGCTCTCCGGAAGGGCTGACGAGCAAGGAAGCGGGAGAACGACATGTTTTGTATGGAGAGCTGGATCATGACGGCAGATTGCAGCTTACGGCGATTCCTGTCCAGTCACGCAAAATTCAAAAGCTGGAAGTCATTGTGAATGGAGTTGAAACGACTGAGCAGCTCATTGATCGGATGGAGGAGCAACTCGCAGAGGAAAAGGATTCCGCTATCATGCACATCA
Source organism: Brevibacillus sp. MER 51 (assembly GCF_023714195.1). NCBI lineage: Bacteria > Bacillati > Bacillota > Bacilli > Caryophanales > Paenibacillaceae > Brevibacillus > Brevibacillus sp. MER 51. Next base: position 307,561 of record NZ_JAMAUS010000008.1, read on the forward strand.
CGCTGACAGGGGAACGCGCAGCCCATTTTCAGCCTCCCTTGTCTGTCCTTCAACAGCGATTTTCACGTTTTTTTGTGCTGCAGCTGACAGACCGGACCTGGCCTGATGTAGATGAGGACAAGCTGATCGCAGATGGTGGCGTCTGGGGGAGATGGCTTTCCAAGCTGGCAGAGGCGGAGGCCGGTGCGCAAAATGAGGACGAACGAGAAATCGTCAGGTTAGCGAAGCAAGAGGCTTTGGCTCGGATTGGAGGAACCATTCGATGAAAATGGAGGAGCTAGTGCTAAGGGGCTTCGGAAAATGGCAGGATGCTTCCTTCCGTTTTGCTCCAGGCATCAATCTGTTTTATGCCCCGAATGAGTCAGGAAAATCAACCATCCTTCAGGGGATATTCGCTGCCTTGTATGGGATGAAGCGCGATTACGTCAAATCGTCGCGATACTTGCCTGAATATGAAAAGTACCGTCCGTGGCAGAGTGGCTCGTATGAAACGATCATTACGTACAAATTAGCGGGCAAAACCTATCGTCTGCACCGTCAATTGACAAAGGAACGAGAGGAGGCGCGCCTCTTTTTGGACCCGGAATGGACGGAGCTGACTGATCTTTATTTGGAAGACAGGCGCAAGGAACGGAATTTTATTGAAAAGCATACGGGCTTTACACGCAGTCTATTTACGGATTTGACGTGGATTAGGAGAGAACCGCTTCAAGCGGCTGAGCATTTGATTCCGACCTTTACGACTGCGGAAGAAGCCAATCCGGCTGTCCAACAAATTTTGGTGGAGCTGGATCGAGAACTTGCCCTCATCGGCAAAAAAGAACGGGCCGAAAATACACTTTTGGGAAAAGCCGCTACGAAGGTGGCGCAAAAAGAGCAGGAGAAGGAAAACGCAAAGGCAGCTTGGCGAACGATCAGTCAACTGACGCTACAAATAGCGGAAGCCACAGAAGAATGCCAGCAATTGGAACTGCGTCGCGAACGATTGCAGCAGCGTCTGGATCGCTCAACTGGACAAGCAAAAGCGTTGCAGGAACGATGGCAAAAAAGCCATGCTCCCGTCAGTCAACAAGACTGGTCGTGGTGGGAGCAAACAGCTCGTTCAGAGAACGAGTTGGCCATTCATGAAGAGGCAAGACGAGCTCTCACTCAGGTAAACATGCAGACGGTAACTGTACACCAGGGGGATGACCAGCTCATTCCCTTACAACACGATTATGAAAAAGGAGCACAATTGCTCAGACAGCGAGAAGCATTGCATATTCGTTTGGCGACATTGGCTGTATCCGCCCTTTCTTCAAGTCCGCGAAGATCAGCATCACGCAGCACCCGACAAGGCAATCAGGCAAAAAGGAAGCGCGGGGCTGCCCTTATGTGGGGCGGCGCAGGGATATTGTCTGTTCTCGGGTTAATCGGCTTCGTGAGTGGACATCCCATTCTGGGAGGAATTTCTGCGACTGCCGCTTTGTTGCTGTTCGGCTTTGGGGTTTTCTTGTTGCGAGTAGGCGCAAGTACGGGCGGAGCCAAACAGACAGCAGATCATGATGCGGTACAGGAAAGTCAAAGGGTACAAGAAGAGATCGCCTCCATCGATGCTGAAATCGCCATACTCGTTCAGAGATGGGGGGCGAGTAATTGGGATACATTTTTGGAAAGACGGGAAGAGCTACTGAAAAGCACAAGCAAACAACAATCTGAGCATCTTCTATCGGAAATGGAGAAAACGAAGCGGGAGGCTGATCTGTCTGCAATCTGGGGTGAGGGACTTCGGAACTTGCTGGATCAGGAAAAAACCGCGCTTGAGACCGAGCAAGGAAAATTACGCATCGAGATAGTGGAGATTGAGGAGAGACTACAGGAGCTGCGAGAACACATGGCCAGAGGACATGGGGAGATGGCGGTTCATGAGAGCCTGTCATTAGCTCGCGCGACAGATGAGCTTGAGGAAGCGCAGGCAGCACTTCGTCAGCTGCAAAATAAGCGAGATGCTCTTCAGCTGGCACGGGAAATGTTGCAGGAGGCAGTAGGGGAATGGCAACGAGATAGCACACCCGCTGTGAATCAGCGGGCTTCGGAGATCATCGGGCATATTACAGGGGGAGCGTATCGGGATGTCAGACTCGATCCGCGTGACGGATTTGCCGTTCGTTTGCTTGATCCGACCAACCAAATGGTGCTCGAACAGGCTCAATGTTCCACTGGGACCGCCGATCAGCTATACCTTGCCCAGCGCTTGGCATTGGTGCATCATGCCAAGCAGTCGGAGCCATTGCCGCTCTTTTTCGATGATCATTTTGTCCATTATGATGAAGAGCGTCTGCATCGAACGCTTGACTATATCTCGATGCTGGCACAAGAACATCAAGTGTTTCTTTTCACCTGTCATGAGCGAGAGCTGCGCATACTTGGTCCATTGCTTCATAAAGGGAACCGCCATGCCGTGCATCGGATCGGGTAATTGTTTCCGGGGGAGGAAAGAGGTTGCCCCTCCGAAATCCAACCTCTATAATGGAGATTGTTATTGTCTTGTACCATGATGTCACATGAGGAGTGAGCCCTATGACGCAACGCAAGCCGGAGTGGCTCAAGATCAACCTTGTTTCAGGATCAGAACTAGCCAGCTTTAAAGAGCTTAAGCAAACCATGCGCACGAAGACGCTACATACCGTTTGTGAAGAAGCAAAATGCCCCAACATTCACGAATGCTGGGCAAGCGGTACAGCAACTTTCATGATTTTGGGTGATATATGTACCCGTGCCTGTCGGTTTTGTGCAGTAAAAACTGGACTACCTACGGAGCTGGATACAGCCGAACCAGAACGTGTAGCAGAAGCAGCCGAACAAATGCGTTTGAAGCATGTCGTTGTGACTTCCGTTGCTCGTGATGATTTGGCAGATGGAGGCGCACAGATTTTTGCCGATACGATCCGTGCGATTCGTCGTCGACTGCCGTTTGCCTCCGTAGAAGTATTGATTCCCGATTTTATGGGGAACTGGGATGCGCTAAAAGTGGTCATGGATGCAAAGCCTGACGTACTAAACCACAACATTGAGGCGGTTCGCCGAATGTCAGATCGCGTACGGGCAAGAGCCAAATACGATCGGACGCTGGAACTGTTGAAAAAGGCGAAGGAATTCCAGCCGAGCATTCCGACGAAGTCCAGTCTGATGATTGGGGTAGGCGAGACGATGGAGGAAATCATCGAAACGATGGATGACCTGCGTGCTGTCGATGTCAACATCATGACGATTGGTCAGTATTTGCAGCCGACCAAGAAGCATTTGAACGTAGAGAAATTTTACCACCCAGATGAATTTGCTCGCTTGAAGGATGAAGGAATGAAGCGTGGTTTTAGCCACGTGGAGTCAGGGCCATTGGTGCGTAGTTCGTATCACGCTCACGAGCAGGCGAGTGCCGCGAAGGAAACGATTGCGAAAGAATCCATGCCGAAAGCGCAATAATAAGTAACCCCCTCAACCGCCCAATTCGAGCGGAAATGAGGGGGTTTTTTACTACCGGGGGAAGGGCTTTAGCGACTGGTTGTTGCCTTTGCGTTATGAGATGTTCCACCCATACGCTTGACGAGTGTGTCAATGCTTTTCGCATCTTCTGTACGCGCTGTACTCACGTTGCTGGAGCGACTTGCTACACGAGCGATTTCTTGGATGTCATTCGGATTATCGGTGACATACACTTTGTAATAGCGTGGTGACACGGATTCGGCGTTCATTCTTGCCTGTTTTTTCGCTGTGTGCGCATCTGCTCCTTGTGTGTGTAAGCCGACAAAAACTTCTTTGTCCGTTACCAAGACGGTAGAACGCTGTACGCCAGGGCAGCTGGCAGTGACATTTCCTACAGCTTTTGCCAATGCTTCACGGTCTACATAGACGTTGGCGACACTGGCAGTTCTCACATGCTGACGATCCGTCTGCACATAGCCCATGCGTGGCATTCCAGTTTGCATGACACCTGCTCCACCACGGTTTGCACCATGCTGCTGATAAATAGAATGGTGTGTACCAGTTGGCGCATTGTAAACACCTGTGGTACCCATACCAGCTTTATGATCCGTAAAGGCATTGTACGGTCTCATTCCACTCGTGTAGGCATTGTAGTTGTTTACATGCGGGTAAGTACCATTTGGATATGCACCATAGTTATACCCAGCATTGTTGGTCAGTCCCATGCCATTGCGGACGTGAAGTCCATCACGAATGCCGTCGTAGTTGCGGACGTGGAGCCCGTCGAAACTAGTGGTTCCAGCACCAGTGGTGTAATTACGATTATGGTGGTACCCGTCAAAGTTCGTCGAGCGCATGCCATCGTAGTTGCGGACGTGCATTCCATCAAAATTTCGAACGTGCGGAGCAGACTGGTACGACATCGTCTTGTTCGGATGCGTGTAATTAGGCGCAGCATTGTTGTTACAACCAGAAGCCAAGAGCACAATACCTGCAATTGCAGGATACAACCATGTCTTTTTCAATGGTAACACCCCCTACACGATAGAATGTCCAAAGGTACAGGTCAGTTATCGTGGGAAATTTAGCTCATGTTGCGCGAAATATGATAAGATGGACATAGTATACATGCGTAAGGAGGAAGCGAGTTTGATTCGCACGCAAGCCGGTACTTATGAAGTCATGGAAGTAAATCGAGACGGCTGGAACCTTGAAGCGTTCAAGGAGCGCTATAGCGACATCCTCGACAAGTACGATTATATTGTAGGGGACTGGGGCTATGGTCAGCTTCGTCTTCGTGGGTTTTATACTGACGCTAATCGCAAAGTACCGTTCGAGCAGCGGATCGCCGCTTTGGATGAGTACCTGCATGAGTTCTGCAATTTTGGTTGTCCATACTTCGTTTTGCGCAAGGTAAAAGCAAACGTCGGCAACAGTGACGACCAAAGTGGGCAAGACGAAGCTGGCTTTGATGTCATCATTGATATTCGTCAGGACATTCCTCGTGAAGAGGGTGGCTCTTCGCCTTATGTAGAACGAAAAGAACGCAGACGCTATCACCCGCGTCAAAATAAACAGGATCGCCAGAACAATGCTGGCGCTGATCGCAATGGGGCAGGGAGAAACGAACGCGGGGAGAAGCCAAAGTTCCAAAAGGATCGCCCCGATAAAAACGGTAAGGACTCCAACTCGCGAGAGCGCCGTCCCAATCAATTGAAACCCAATCGTGAACGCGATAAAGTCCCAACAGGACCAAACGCACCGAAGCGCGATTCCTAAAAACGCTAAAAAGAGCCCTGTATGCTAGGGCTCTTTTCGTTTTTCGATTTAATAACCTCCGCCAAAACCTTCAGGGGTTCAAAAACCACCGGGTCCACCGAAACCACCGGGTCCACCGAAACCACCGGGTCCACCGAAGCCACCAGGTCCACCGAAACCACCGGGTCCACCGAAACCGCCGGGTCCACCGAAACCGCCAGGTCCACCAAAACCTCCGGGTCCCCAACCAGGCCAGCCCCATGTGGGCCAATAACCAGGCCAGCAAGTACTGCATCCCCACCAAGGATATGGCTGTGGGACGACAACGACCTCAGGACCGCGTCTTCTACGGAAAAAAACTGGATGAGCCTGATCTTCTGGAATGTATTGAAAATCCTGGTCTGCTGAGTAATAAGGTGGCTGGTCATATTGTGCAGGAACAAAGTGGTTTTGATCGTATTCATTTGAATCATATTGAGTTTGATCGTATTGGTTTTGGTCATAAGTTTGGTCGTATGGATAAGATTGCATGATGCGATTCGCACTCCTCTCGTTATCTGTCTGTGCATCTGTGCAGTAGCAGTATACGAGGCATACGCCTGTAAGGAGCATTGTCCCGCAGGAAATGGGCGGGGGCTGCAAATAAAAAAGGAAGAGCCCGCAATAGCTCTTCCTTTCGGTGAATTAGATAGCTGCTTCCAAAAATGCTTTCAATTCTTCGGCTTCACGCTCATTCAAGTTGAACGCGAATTCCAGATAGCCTTCTTCTTCCAGATCATCATGTCCAATAATAGCGGAGCGTCCATTTTGAATGTTGATGACAATCGCCTTTCCATAAAAACGGTTAGTCGTTGTAATCGCCAGGTCAAAACGAGTAGCTTCGCCCGTGAAGCTGACAAAGCGCGTTCGAGTATCCTCCGCTTCGTCGTACAAGTAGAACAAATCATTTGCCATATGGGTGTCCCTCTACTTCCATAAAAGATTTGGTTTGTGTTCGGTATTGTGTACAGCGCGGACAAAGCGAATGGTTTTGGTTTGGGCACGCATGACGATCGAGTGAGTTTCCACCATATCATCACCGAGGTAGCGCACGCCTTGCAACAGCTCTCCATCAGAAACGCCTGTTGCTGCAAAAATGGCATCATCGCCTTTTACCAGATCGTTCAGCGTCAAGAGCTGCTCTGGATTGTCGAGCCCCATTTTGATGCAGCGCTCGCGCTCACTGTCGTTTTGCGGCTTGAGCTGGGCTTGCATGTCGCCACCCAGGCACTTGATCGCTGCGGCACTGATCACGCCCTCTGGTGCACCACCGATACCCAAGAACAGGTCAATCCCTGTATGCGGCAGACAGGCAGCAATCGCAGCACCCACATCGCCATCTCCAAAAAGCTTCACTCGCGCACCCTTTTCACGAATGGCGTCAATAATCGCCTGATGGCGGTCGCGTTCCTGAATAATGACCGTCACATCTTGCACGCGCTTGTTGTTTGCTTTTGCTACAACCTCTATCATTTTATCCACGGGATCGTAAAGGTTGATTTGTCCGGCAGCACGTTTGCCGACGGCCATTTTCATCATGTACATGTCTGGTGCATGCAACAGCGTTCCACGGTCCCCGATGGCGATAACAGACATGGCATTGTTGTGACCCTTGGCGACAATCGTCGTTCCTTCCAGCGGGTCAACCGCCACATCTACCTCAGGCCCGCCTGCTTCCGGGTTACCGAGCTTTTCACCGATATAGAGCATAGGGGCCTCATCCAGTTCACCTTCGCCAATAACGACGGTACCCCTCATGTTGATCGTGTCAAACATGGCGCGCATGGCGCTGGTCGCTGCTCCATCCGCTTCATTCTTTTTCCCGCGTCCCATCCAGTGAGAAGAGGCAAGTGCAGCCATTTCCGTTACCCGCACAATTTCCAGAGCCAATTCGCGTTCCACAGTGTGTTCCTCCCCTTATGCTTGCCGACAAAAATTCACCACATCATTGTAACATAAAGTGAACGATCAAAAAGTCGTCTTTTCAGTACCGAACGTGATTCGTGACAGGTCGTACAAATTTGGTATACTGAGGGATGAAAAGAGGTGAAACCGGTGAGCAATTCCTATTTGCAGGAAGGGGAATTGGTGCTTCTCGTCCTGGTGCTAACATTTGTGTTTACCGTTTACTACTCAAAACGCAAATCAAAAAAGCGAAAGTAAGGAGAAATATATGTACGACGTGAATACAAAACGAATCGACCAAGTATTGGAACATATGTCTCGTATGCTGGATCTGTTGGACAAGCTCAGCGAACGAGGGGCCAAAGCGGTTTTGGCAGATGAAGTAGCTGTTGCAGCGATGGAGCGAGCCCTGCACTTGTCTATCGAAGGAATAGTGGATGTCGGAAATGCACTGATCGATGGATTCATTATGCGAGATCCAGGAAGCTACAGCGACATCGTGGAAATTTTGCGGGATGAGCAAGTCATCACGGATGAACAGGCTTTGATCCTGACGCGTTTGACCGATTTCCGCAAGCATCTGGTCAATGATTATACAAGTGTGCCGGCTAATGAAATGTACAGCCTGGTAGAAGAAGCTGCTGGTACCATTCGTCAGTTTGAGCCACAGGTGAGAGCCTTCTTGAAAAAAGAACTGTTTTAAAAAGTGTTTTCAATCCATCACCAACGTAGCGGATATTTTATACAAAAGACTTTCGTTTGTTTACTAAAACGTCTTCATCCACTACAATAGGGAGAAAGGACGGTGATACGTATGACAAACGAAGGAACGTCCACTCGTGATCAAATCCTGCACATGCTCAAGGTCAAAGGTTCACTCCCTGTCAGCGACATGGCCGTCGAGCTAGGGATTACTGAAATGGCGGTACGGCGTCATTTGAACACCCTGGAGAGAGATAATTTGATCAAGTCTACGCTTGTTCGCCAAGCGATGGGACGCCCAACGAATGTTTATTCATTGTCGCAGGAAGCAGACGAACTGTTCCCGCGCAATTATTCTCATTTGACATTAGATTTTTTACAGGACATAAAGGAAATCGATGGTTTGTCCAAAATCGAAATGCTATTTAGACGCCGCGAGAATCGCTTGGAGGAGAATTATCGCTCCCACATGCAAGGCGACTTGGAAAACCGTGTAGCCAAGCTTGCCGAGCTGCAAAACGATAAAGGCTACATGGTGGAATGGGAAAAGGACGAAAATGGAGACGGCTATCGGATTCAGGAGTTCAATTGTCCAATCTCGCAAGTAGCCCGTGAATTCAACCAAGCGTGTAGCTGTGAGCTCTCCTTGTTCCGTCGGGTTTTGAAAGCCAATGTCGAGCAAACCACGTGTATGGCAAAAGGCGGAGACAAATGCGTGTTCCACATTAAGGAAGCGAAATAAATAGCCATAGCGAAGGTCTACTCGAGTCGGGTGGAGACGAACTGGCTCCAATACAGTCCGACCGATAATTAGTGAATGGTGAAACCCTTGAGAAATGGTAATATCCCCTCATGGTTGACTGTGTTTAAAACCCCACTGTTACAATTGGGTAAGACACAATTGAAGTGACCCAGTAAATTGAGACAAGGAAAAAGCACCTCCTGAATCGTATTCCAAATATGATTCTAAGGAGGTGCTTCTTTAATGGGCACAAGAGTGCATTACCCAGAAGAAGTAAAATGGCAAGT
>NZ_JAMAUS010000090.1:0-254 GCF_023714195.1 Brevibacillus sp. MER 51
GTAACTGCCTGGCAACGTCCTACTCTCCCGGCTCCCTGCGGAGCAAGTACCATCGGCGCTGGAGGGCTTAACGGCCGTGTTCGGCATGGGAACGGGTGTGTCCCCTCCGCCATCATCACCAGACTATTATGAAGGAAATACTCCTTCAAAACTGAACAGCGAATGTTGCGTTACGGTCATATCTCCATAGAAAGGAGGTGATCCATCCGCACCTTCCGGTACGGATACCTTGTTACGACTTCACCCCAGTCATC
>NZ_JAMAUS010000091.1:0-253 GCF_023714195.1 Brevibacillus sp. MER 51
GTAACTGCCTGGCAACGTCCTACTCTCCCGGCTCCCTGCGGAGCAAGTACCATCGGCGCTGGAGGGCTTAACGGCCGTGTTCGGCATGGGAACGGGTGTGTCCCCTCCGCCATCATCACCAGACTATATGAAGGAAATACTCCTTCAAAACTGAACAGCGAATGTTGCGTTACGGTCATATCTCCATAGAAAGGAGGTGATCCATCCGCACCTTCCGGTACGGATACCTTGTTACGACTTCACCCCAGTCATC
>NZ_JAMAUS010000092.1:0-253 GCF_023714195.1 Brevibacillus sp. MER 51
CGGGGCGAGTACAGAACTGGGGCCAGATTCTCTTGCAGCTATCCGTTTTCTTCGAGGAACGAGTTCAGCCGTACATCCGCTAATAAAGAAAGGCTCCATCCCCGAAGGGATTCTTCTTTCTCTCCACAACGGAGTCAAGGGTTCGCTTCGCCTTACGCCCTTGACTCCATTGACCCGAGAAAGATGTCCCAATTAGGGGATGAAACCTTTTCATATAACGGTTGATTGAGTTTACACGAAATTCTTGACAGAC
>NZ_JAMAUS010000093.1:0-252 GCF_023714195.1 Brevibacillus sp. MER 51
CTTCGGCTCCTAGCGCCAAGGCATCCACCGTGTGCCCTTAGTAACTTAACCACATTGGTTAGCACTAAAAAGTACTTACAGTTAATATCTTAGCAATTTCATGCAGTATCCAGTTTTCAAAGAACAATGGATAGTTACTCGTAAGAGTAACTGCCTGGCAACGTCCTACTCTCCCGGCTCCCTGCGGAGCAAGTACCATCGGCGCTGGAGGGCTTAACGGCCGTGTTCGGCATGGGAACGGGTGTGTCCCCT
>NZ_JAMAUS010000094.1:0-243 GCF_023714195.1 Brevibacillus sp. MER 51
GCCGAAGCCATCTTTTCTTTTCGGATCATGCGATCCAAAAACCTATCCGGTATTAGCATAAGTTTCCCTATGTTATCCCAGTCTGAGAGGCAGGTTGCCTACGTGTTACTCACCCGTCCGCCGCTAGGGTCCGAAGACCCTCGCTCGACTTGCATGTATTAGGCACGCCGCCAGCGTTCGTCCTGAGCCAGGATCAAACTCTCCAATAAAGTTTGTTACTGGTTCAAAGCTGGCAAATCATTT
>NZ_JAMAUS010000095.1:0-234 GCF_023714195.1 Brevibacillus sp. MER 51
GCTGAGGCCGAAAGGCGTAGGCGATGGACAACAGGTTGATATTCCTGTACCACCTCTGTTCCGTTTGAGCAATGGCGTGACGCAGGAGGATAGGGTGAGCGGCCTACTGGATGGCCGTCCAAGCAGTGAGTGTGGTGTGTAGGCAAATCCGCACACCGTGAAGCATGAGCTGTGATGGCGAGGGAAATTTAAGTACCGAAGTCCCTGATTTCACACTGCCAAGAAAAGCGTCTA
>NZ_JAMAUS010000096.1:0-234 GCF_023714195.1 Brevibacillus sp. MER 51
TAGACGCTTTTCTTGGCAGTGTGAAATCAGGGACTTCGGTACTAAAATTTCCCTCGCCATCACAGCTCATGCTTCACGGTGTGCGGATTTGCCTACACACCACACTTACTGCTTGGACGGCCATCCAATAGGCCGCTCACCCTATCCTCCTGCGTCACGCCATTGCTCAAGCGGAACAGAGGTGGTACAGGAATATCAACCTGTTGTCCATCGCCTACGCCTTTCGGCCTCAGC
>NZ_JAMAUS010000097.1:0-234 GCF_023714195.1 Brevibacillus sp. MER 51
GCTGAGGCCGAAAGGCGTAGGCGATGGACAACAGGTTGATATTCCTGTACCACCTCTGTTCCGCTTGAGCAATGGCGTGACGCAGGAGGATAGGGTGAGCGGCCTATTGGATGGCCGTCCAAGCAGTGAGTGTGGTGTGTAGGCAAATCCGCACACCGTGAAGCATGAGCTGTGATGGCGAGGGAAATTTAAGTACCGAAGTCCCTGATTTCACACTGCCAAGAAAAGCGTCTA
>NZ_JAMAUS010000098.1:0-233 GCF_023714195.1 Brevibacillus sp. MER 51
CACGGCCGTTAAGCCCTCCAGCGCCGATGGTACTTGCTCCGCAGGGAGCCGGGAGAGTAGGACGTTGCCAGGCAGTTACTCTTACGAGTAACTATCCATTTGTTCCTTGAAAACTGGATACTGCATGTAATTGCTAAGATATTAACTGTAAGTACTTTTTAGTGCTAACCAATGTGGTTAAGTTACTAAGGGCACACGGTGGATGCCTTGGCGCTAGGAGCCGAAGAAGGACG
>NZ_JAMAUS010000099.1:0-233 GCF_023714195.1 Brevibacillus sp. MER 51
CACGGCCGTTAAGCCCTCCAGCGCCGATGGTACTTGCTCCGCAGGGAGCCGGGAGAGTAGGACGTTGCCAGGCAGTTACTCTTACGAGTAACTATCCATTTGTTCTTTGAAAACTGGATACTGCATGTAATTGCTAAGATATTAACTGTAAGTACTTTTTAGTGCTAACCAATGTGGTTAAGTTACTAAGGGCACACGGTGGATGCCTTGGCGCTAGGAGCCGAAGAAGGACG
>NZ_JAMAUS010000009.1:0-249332 GCF_023714195.1 Brevibacillus sp. MER 51
ATCATTGGAGGTAAGCACAATTATCACCTACTATAAAATGTAATTATAAGAATTATAACAAATTAACGCGGTGTCGCTTTAAAATTAAGTAAAATAAAAATGGCTGTCGACTTTCTCGACAGCCTGACACCTCTCCTCATAAGGGAGAGGTGTTTTATTTTTGGCCCAAAGAAAAAACGGCAGTTCAGGGCTCCCCAAATGCCGTTTTTCCACTACCGTTTTACGCCTCGTCCCAAAAACGTCGCAGGTTGTCCATCCCGATCTTGGAACCTTCTCGACACTCCTCCATGCCTTCGAACTCAACTGTGATATACCCATCATAGCCGGACTGCTTGACCAGCTTGACGACTTCGCGTATGTTGATGTCGCCTTGTCCGACTATCGCTCCACGCAGGAAGTTGCCATTGACGGTCTTGAACCATTTGCCAGCGCCTGGGTCATGGTAGGACGGACGGAAGTAGAAATCTTTAAAATGGACGAGCGAAGCATAAGGCAGATTTTTTTGCACACCAACCAGCGAAGCTTCGTCCACGCACATGAAGTTTCCGATATCCAGCGTTGTTTTGAAATTCGGGCGATTGACCTCATGCAAGACACGCTGCACACGATCACTTGCCTGCACCAGCCAGCCGTGATTCTCGATTGTCGTCGTTATTCCGAATTGAGCGGCATAATCAGCGATTCTACGGCTGCCCTCAACCATCTCAGCCAAATGCTTTTCAAAGTATTCGATCGTCGTCTCCTCTACGGGAACAGTAAAAGCAGACACGTCGTGGCGCATATGCTTGATACCCATGCGGTGCAGCAGATCGACATGTGTTTTTACACGTGCGACTTCTGCTTCGAAGGCTTCTTCGTCTGGTTGAATGAAGTTGGTCGGCATCGAGTAGTTGGATAGCTCAATCCCTACCGCTTTTGCCTTATCCCGAACAGCGTCTGCCAATTCGTAGTTATCAACTAGTGTAAAACCGTATGGCACAATTTCCATGTGTTCACCGCCGTTATCCGCGATCCATTGCACGACATCCAGTACATCCATTTCCCCAGCTCGGATTGCTGTCAGTAGACTGTAAGTGCTCAATCCAATTTTCATCCGTTCCACCTCGTTTGATTTATTTGTATAGAAAGGCTACAGCTCATCATGATGAGAAATGCACCTTGTTGATAGTCACGGCTTGCTTCAGACGATGAGATTCATAGGCTGCCTTCACCACTTCTAGCGTCCGCAGTCCATCCTCTCCTGTAATAGACGGAGGTCGGCTTTCCATGACATTTTGCACAAAATCAGATATAAGCCGTTCATCCATATCCACAGCCCAAGGCAGATTTTGCAGCTTCGAATCGCGGTCATTGTAATAGAGCGCGTGTTGCTTGAAGACATCGACGTCCAACGTCCCTTTGATGCCGACAATCCGCATCGTCACATCTCCCCACGTCGGGAACGTCTTCGGCCTCGACCAGCTCGGATCGATTCCAACAATTACGCCAGACTCCATTTCCACAAAAACCAGTCCACAATCCTCTACCTCCAACTCGTAAAAACGTGTGTCCAGCTCAGCGTAGACGCTTTTTACTTCGTCCTGGAGCATCCAGCGGACGAGGTCCATCAGATGGACGATGTGATCCGTCGCTGCCCCACCGCCAGACAGCTCCTTTTCAATGAACCAGCCACCTGGCATTTGTCCGTGGTTCGTGCCATCGATGGCGAGAATGTCTCCAAGAGCACCCGACTGAACGATCTGCTTGACACTTTCCATCACGGGTGCAAATCGGACAGGATAGGCAACCTGGAGCATGACATCTTCCTCTTTGCAAACCTGAATCATTTCGCGTGCATCCGCAATCTCGGTGGCAATTGGTTTTTCGCAGAGAATGTGCTTTTTCGCTCGCGCTGCCGCAATCACGTGCTCCTTGTGCTTGGCATTTTCCGAGCAAACAATGACCGCGTCGATACCGGATTGCAAAAAGGCATGCAGATCTTGATAAAAATCAAGCTGGTAGGCAGTGGCCACTTCCTCTCCACGGCGAGAATCATCATCCCAGACTGCTATCAGCTGCGCATCCGGATGCTTCTGCAAATAAGTAGCGTAGCTATGGGCATGCATATGGGCGAAGCTGATAATTCCTACCTTCATCCCTCGCCACCTCCAAGAATGAGACTTACAGGTTGTCCCGTCCTGACCGATTCTCTCGCCGCCGAAGCGATATCGAGAGCCGCGAGCAGATCACGAGAATGCAGACGTGGTACTTCCTGTTTCTGTACACAGCGAACGAAATGCTCCCGCTGTCGCTGCATCAGATCCATCCGTAGGAATGTTGTCGAAAGAAACTGCTCTCCCCGACTCCAGCGAATGGGGATGCTTTCCCGGCTATCATGGGCAATCATACCTTGATCACCGGTAAGCTCAAAGGAACCATGTTCTGTCTCCTCGGCCCAAGATAGCTCTACATGCGCAATTGCCCCGCCTGCCATTCGAAGCATGACCAACGCATAATGGACGATCTGTCCTGACTCATTTATGTGCTTGACCTCTCGCGCCATCACTCGCTCAACCTCGCCGAACGTCCAACGCAGCCAGTCGAATTCACCTATTCCAAGCGCTTGAAAAATGCATTTGTCGGCATTCGGGGATGATGGAGGAGCACCTCTTCGCAAGCGAATGACGCCTGCTTTGCCTACTGCCTCATTCTTTATTTGCTCCTGTGCTTGCTCGTATTCCGGAGCAAAACGCAGTGTATTGGCGAATTGCAGCACGATATCATACTGATCGCACAAACTGATTCCTCCACGCCCCAGAGCAGTACCGTCTGCGCATAAAATATGCTTTCCCGCCTGGGCCGCAAGCGTCACCCATGGGTCAGCGCTGTCCGCAACCCAGCCAATATCCACGATATCCACTTTTGTTCCCTGCAAGATTTCGCGCAAAGAAGACAAGCTGTCGGCCACACCTACAATCTCTGCCTCTTTGATCCGAAGCCAAGCCTGCGATTCTTTGACGCTTGTTCCCGCTTCCCCTGCGACTACAACTTTTACCATGATCCCGCTCCCTCTCTTATAGCGAAAACTGAAAGGTATCCTGCAATAAAACAGCGGCAGCTCCTGCGACCTCTACATTTTCGCCCAACGAATTCGGCCGAATCTCCAGTTCCTCCGTCAGGATTCCATGCGCATATTCCCCCACGTAGTCTTTTACTTTGGCGATCAACAGCTCATTTTCGAAGGCAATCTCACCGCCTAGAATAATAACCTCCGGATTGAACAAATGAATCAGATTAACCAACCCCGAAGCCAAATAAGAAGCGGTTTCCTCCAAAATGCTGACGGCAAGCGGGTCCTGCTCTGCCAACGCCTGACGAAACACCGCAGGAGTAATCCGGCCAACATCCTGCTCCACCAAATCAGAGATGCGGCTCGCTTTTCCTTTCGCAAGCGAGGTGACGAGCTTGGAGTAAATGGTTGGCCAGCTCACGTAATTTTCCAGACAGCCAACATTTCCGCAGTCGCACCGCACACCTGCCCGATCAATCGTGATGTGACCGAACTCGCCGGCCCCGCCTTTAAAGCCCCTGTAGATGGCACCGTTCATCAAAATACTGGCTCCCAATCCATCCCCAATCGTGACGTACAGCATGTTTTGATAATGACTGAAATCCCCGATGGTCTTCTCGGCTAGCAAATACGCATTCGTGTCGTTATCCAGCCAGGTTTTCAGCCGGAACCTCCGCTCGATCATTTCTTTAACAGGAGCGTTCTGCAAGCGGAGCTTCGTATTGTAGCGAATCACTCCATGAACCGAGTCCACGATACCTTGAGTGACGATCGAGATTCCCATACATGTCTCCAGACTCGCGGCTCCACGCAAAAATTGCTCAATAACCTCCAGCAAAAAAGCAAGGATACTCTCCCCTTGGTACGGCTTGATCGAGTGAACTTCCTTTCGTTTGACCGCGGCTTCCAGATTCATTTCGGCAATCGTAATCTTCGAGCCAGAGATCGAGATGCCTATCAGAAAACGGCTATCAGGAGAAAACTGGATCAATATCGGTTTGCGTCCGCCATTTGACTCCCCTGTTCCCACCTCGGATACGAACGCGTCACGAATCAACTCACTGACAGCTGAGGTCACGGTAGTAGGACTCAGTTTGTTCCGCTTCGCTATTTCACTCCGGGAAATAGGCCCGTAATGACGGATCGTATCGAATATGATGGAGCGATTCAGTTCCTGGATCAGCTTTAAATCACCCGTCCTACGCATGTAACCATCCCTTTTATTCAAGTCACAAATGGCAAGCGACAAAATGATCTCCGTCTGCCGCTTCCCTCAATGCTGGAGATGTCGTCTTGCATATATCCATCACGAACGGACATCGCGTATGAAACAGACAACCTGACGGCGGATTCACCGGGCTCGGCACATCTCCCTGCAAAATGATCCTCTCCCGCTTCGCCCGCGGATCAGGAATCGGAACTGAAGAGAGCAGCGCTTTTGTATATGGATGCCGGGGATTGGCAAAAATCGTTTCCTTCGGGCCGGATTCTACGAGACTCCCCAAATACATCACGCCGATCTTGTCGCTAATATGCTCCACCACGCTCAAATCGTGGGAAATAAACAAATAGGTCAAATGAAATTCTTCCTGCAAATCTTTTAGCAAATTCAAGATTTGCGATTGAATCGACACATCGAGAGCAGAGACTGGCTCATCCGCGACGATTAGCTTCGGCTTCAAAATCAAGGCGCGAGCGATTCCGATGCGCTGCCGTTGCCCTCCGCTGAATTCATGGGCGAATTTCTCCGCATGATAGCTGGAGAGCCCGACGACCTCGAGCATTTCTGCGACAATCCGATCACGCTCTTGGGCAGACAGCTTCGTATGAATGCGAAGAGGCTCTGCTACCACATCGCGAATTTTCATCCGCGGATTCAGTGAGGCGTACGGGTCCTGAAAAACCATCTGTACCTGCTTGCGCACTTCCCGCAGCTTTGTTTCGTTCATCTTGGAGATTTCCTCGCCATTGATCCAAATCTTGCCCTCATCTGGCAGCAAAAGCCGTGTAACCAAGCGCCCTGTCGTCGACTTGCCACAGCCACTCTCTCCGACCAAACTGAACGTCTCGCCTTCCCTGATCTCAAACGAAACGTGATTCACTGCCTTTACGCTTTTTTTGCTGCTAAACAGACCGCTATCAATCGGGAACGTTTTTTTAATACCGTCTACCACGACCAGTGAGTTAGACATAAACATCCCTACCTTCCTCTTGATAGAGCCAGCAGCGACAAGAACGTTCCTCTCCCACCGTCGTTATGGCGGGCTCCTTTTCCCAACAGACAGACATGACATCCTTGCAGCGCGGAGCGAATTTGCAGCCCTTCGGCATATTGTTTGGTGTCGGTACGTTGCCCGGAACCGAATCCAGCCGAACGCGCTTTTGCCCGATTTTGGGGACGGAGCCGATCAAGCCTTTTGTATACGGATGCTTGGGTTCGTCGAACAAGTCGTAAACAGATGCTTCCTCCACGACACGCCCTGCGTACATGACCACGACACGGTTGCACATCTCTGCCACGACGCCCAGATCATGCGTGATCAATAGCATCGACATATGCTCGTCAGCCTGAAGCTGCTTCATTACGTCGAGGATTTGTGCTTGAATCGTGACATCGAGTGCCGTCGTTGGCTCATCGGCAATCAACAGGTTAGGATTGCAGGACATCGCCATCGCAATCATAATGCGCTGCCGCATACCGCCTGAGAGCTGATGCGGATACTCACCCATGATTTCGCTCGGGCGCGGAATCCCCACCTTTGTCAGCATGCTCACTGCTTGTTCTCGCGCCTTTTGGTCGGAATAGCCGAGATGCAAACGAATGGCTTCCATTAATTGCTCTCCGATTTTCATCACCGGGTTGAGCGAGGTCATCGGCTCCTGAAAAATCATCGAGATTTCTTTTCCGCGAATACGGCGCATATCACTCTCCGAAATCGAGAGCAAATTCGTACCGTTGTAAACAATCTCGCCATTGGTAATCTCACCAGTCGTGTCCTTGAACAGGCGCATGATCGACAAGGAGGTCACGCTCTTGCCGCAGCCCGATTCGCCAACCAGTCCAAGCACCTCGCCTTTTTTTATATGAAAGCTGACATGGTCGAGGACGACTGTCTTCTGGTTTTCTCTCGTAAATTGCGTCTGCAGATGCTTTACTTCCATGATGTTCTCACTCATCTGCCCCATCTCCCTCGTTTAGTTCTTCGTTTTCGGGTCCAAAATATCGCGCAGGCCGTCCCCAACCAGGTTAAACGCCAGCACGGTCAAAAAGATCGCAATCCCTGGAATGATGACCACATGAGGAGAAGTGGCGAGATAGTCACGACCCATACTGAGCATCGCCCCCCAGTCGGGACTCTCGGGCGCGGCTCCCAGACCGAGAAAGCTGAGACTGGATGCTGCCAAGATCGAGGTACCGATTCGCATGGAAAAAAAGACGATCATACTGGAGACGGTCTCTGGAAAGATGTGACGAAACATAATTCGGCTGCTTTTTGCCCCCATGGACCGCGCCGCTTCTACAAACACCGCTTCCTTGGCAGCCAATGTATTGCCCCGGATCAAACGCGCAAACGATGGAATACTGAACACCGCTACCGCTACGACGACATTCGTTAATCCCGGACCGAGAATTGCAACGATGGCGATTGCCAGCAGCAAATCAGGAAAGGCGAACATGACGTCACTCCACCGCATGATGAGGCGATCCATCCACCCGCCGTAATATCCGCTAATCAAACCGAATACCGTTCCAACCACTGCACCGACCAGCACAGAAGAAAAGCTGACGCCAAGAGAGATTCCCGTTCCTACGATGATACGGCTCAAAATATCTCGACCGTATTCATCTGTCCCTGCCCAATGCTGCATGGAAGGAGTCTGCAACGTCACATCATAGTTCGGCTCGTACGGATCATAAGGCGCGATCCACGGGCCAAACAACGCGATGACAAACAAAAACAAGATAAAAAACCCCGCCCAGAAAGCTGTCTTTTGCTTCTTCCACTTCTTCCAAAACTCGCGGGCTCTTGATTTCTTTTTGTTGGAAACCGCTACGTTATGCCCGATTTCTTTTACTACCTCCATTTACGTCACCTCCTTGCCATTAGCTGTCATAACGGATTTTCGGATTCAGTGCCTTGTACAAAATATCTACCAGCAGATTCACGAGAATGAACTCCAGTGAAAACAACAGGATGACTGCCTGTACGACCGGATAATCGCGAAAAGCAATGGAATCGATCAACAGACGCCCCATACCCGGAATGCTAAACACCGTCTCCACGACAACCGATCCGCCCAAGAGAAAGCCGAATTGCAATCCGGCGATGGTCACGACCGGAATCATCGAGTTTTTCAGGGCGTGCTTGCGAACGACTACAGATTCCTTCAACCCTTTTGCCCGACCTGTTCGAATAAAATCTTCCTTTAATGTTTCGAGCAGGGAGGAACGTGTAAAACGAGCCAGCATCGACATGATTCCTGCTCCCAAGGTTAACGAAGGAAGCACGTAGCTCTTCCAGCTCTCGACCCCACCTGTGGGAAACCAGCCCAACGTGACAGAAAAAACCTGTATGAGAATGAGCCCCAGCCAAAATCCAGGCAAGGAAATACCGGATATCGCCGTCAGCATTCCTACGTAATCCGGCCATTTATTGCGGAAAACAGCAGAGATCGTCCCAATCAGCAATCCGAGCACCAAGGCCCAACCCAGGCTCATAAATGTCAACGTCATCGTTACGGAAAAACGGTTTTCAAACATATCACTAATAGGAAGCCCCGTCTTCAAGGAGTGTCCCAAATTTCCTGTCAGCAGGTTTTGCATGTAATTGACGTACTGGGTAAGCAATGGCTTATCCAAGCCCAGCTCCTGACGCACCCGCTCGATCTCTTCCAAGGTCGCTTCTTTTCCCGCCGCCAAGCGAACAGGATCACCCGGAACCAGATGGATAAAGAAGAAAATGAGCAACGACACAACAAAAATAATCGGGATGATCTCGATGAGTCTCTTCACGATATAACGGAACATGGTACGGTTCCTCCTAAAAGAAAAGCAGCGCCCAGCGGCAGACAATGCCCGAACGCTGCTTCAAGTATTATTGGAACGCCGCTTCCCTTACATAGATGCCGCCACTTGGTGTGATATAAACACCGTTCACGTTCGCGCGTTTTCCGTACAAGATTTCATCGACTGCGAGGAAAATCCATGGTGCATCTTTAAACACATTTTCTTGCACGACGCCATACAATTGCTTTTGCTTGTCTTGGTCTGACGATTGTGTCGCTTCCTTGATGCTTTGGTCGACAAGGTCATTTTTGTAGAAAGCCGTGTTTGCTCCCGCAGGCGGGAAGTTCTCGCTGCTAAACAACGAACGCATCGCATTGTCTGGATCAGCAGAGGACCAGCTTACGTACCACATGTTCATCTTCGCTTCTTCTGGCGACTTGATGCCGTAGATTTCATCGGATAGCGTGGCTTCCTCCATCGATTTCACTTCAACGGTGATGCCGACCTTTTGCAATTGCTGCTGAATAAATTGCATGCCCTTCATCGTATCCGAGTTTGTATTGCCCCAGATATCGGTAGTGAAGCCGTTCTCGTAGCCTGCTTCTTTCAAAAGCTGCTTCGCTTTTTCGATGTTGTATTCATACGCGCCTTGCTTGGCATAGTGGGCAATCGTCGGGGACATTACGGATTCCAGTTGTGCGCCATACCCGGATTTCACGACTTTAATGAACGCGTTTTTATCGACTGCATGGTTGATAGCTTGGCGAACGCGCGGATCATCAAACGGCTTTTTCAGCATATTGATCGAAACATAGCGGGTGATAGTGGAAGGTGTGCGCTCTACCTTTACTCCCTCTTCACCGTTCAGTGTCTCTACTTGCTGCTCTGGCAACGGGTAGATGACATCGGCTTCACCCGTTTTCAGCATGGCTACGCGGGAACCGTTTTCAGGAACGGGTTTGTAGACGATTTTACCGACCTTGGCAGCTCCCTTGTTCCAGTGATCCGGATTAAGCTCTACCGTCAGATGGTCACCCTGTACCCATTCCACGAATTTATATGGACCTGTACCGACTGGATTTTTGGTAATGTCTTTGCCGTACTTCTCCAGAGCCGCCGGGCTGATGATTCCGGTCGTGAACTTGTTGATCATCGCGGAAAACGGCTGGTTCAGCGTCACTTTTACTGTGTGCTCGTCGACAATCTCTGTGGACTTGATGTATTTGTAGTTCCGATAAGCTCTCAGGTTGTTGTCTTTGTTACTCATCCGGTCGAAGTTGATTTTGACTGCTTCGGCATTGAAAGGTGTGCCGTCATGGAACTTTACATTTTGCCGGAGCTTGAAGGTGTACTCTGTCGCATCTTCATTCACCGAATATTCAGTCGATAAACCCGGCATGAGCTTCAAATCCTTGTCGTAAATCAAAAGCCCTTCGAACATCGCGCTTTGGACACCTGATGACAGTGCATCCCCTGTATTTTGCGGGTCCATCGTGATGAAGTTTTCGTTTACGGCGATGACCATCTGATCCTTTTGCGGCGCTCCCGTCGTTGTCCCCCCATTGGAAGCTGCAGGAGTTCCACTACCATTGCCACCGCCACTGGAACATCCGAAAAGTAAAGCCACTGAAAAAAGTAAGACGGATGCGGTTCGCAAAAACGATGCTTTTTTCATTTTCTTTTCCCCCTTGTCTTCATGTACTCTATGGGTGTTATCTGGATGTCCATGGATAGGTCTAGCCTGCCGGTTATCGGGTAAATACGATTTCTCTTCCGGTCGCAGCTGATTCGTAAATACCGCACAGAATCTTCATCATCTCCACACCGTCCTGCACTGGGCTAAGCGTTTCTTTTTCACCCAATATACATGCGATAAAGTGATCGATCTCATTTTGGAAGCCTCGCTTGAAATCAAACGATAATTTATCCATCTGCGGGCTGATATTCAGGATCGTGTCATGCTTTTCTGCAATGATGGACAGCTCTGGCTCTACCTCTGCGCCTCCCTTGTCTCCGTACAGCTTGACGGCCAGCTCGTCTTTTTTTGCATGCAGTGTATAGCTCACATCCACGAAAAGAGACGCTCCGTTTTCAAAGCGAATGAGTGCATTGGCCATATCCTCGACAGTGTTTTGGGAAGGGTCGTAGTCAGCGGCTTTGTAAAAGGAAAGATTTTTGACGTTGGCGCGATTGCCCAGCTTGTTGTATGTATTGCCACTGACGGTCGTTACTTTTGGGCAGCCCATCAAATACCAGCACAGATCAATGACATGTACCCCGAGATCGATCAACGGACCTCCACCAGATCTGTCCTTGTCAGCGAACCAGCCTCCCGGGTTTCCCAAGCGACGCAGACAGGATGCCTTCGCGTAATAAATCTCGCCCAGCTCGCCCGCATCGATGAACTGCTTGAGCAATTGCGCATTCGTATCGTACCTTCTCACAAAGCCCACCTGGAGCAGCTTGCCACTTTCTTTTACGGCCTTTTCTATCAGGAGAGCGCTTTCAACTGTTGTACTTAAAGGCTTTTCCAAAAGCACGTCTTTACCCGCCCTAAGGGCAGCAATGGCAATATCAGCGTGCGTGTTGTTCCACGTACAAATACTCACTGCGTCTACCTGCTCATCTGCAAAAACATCCTCAAGCTTGCTGTAATAGGTCTCGGCCCCGTACTTCTGAGCTTTTTCCCGAGCGCGCTCCTCGTTGAAGTCGACGACGGCACGAATTTCTGTACGCTCGTTTTGCTGGTACGATTGCAAGTGCATGTCTGAAATAGATCCTGCACCAATCACCGCAACTCTCACTTTTGCCATGATGCTGTCTTCCTCCTTGGTTCTCATTTGTTAATTATTTTTTTCAGTGGAGTAATTAATAAGATGATACAAAATTGTTTTAATTTTTGCAATACGGATTTCAATTAAAAATTGGATTCAAAAACTCCCCCTGCCGCTCCCATCACTCCGGCCTCCACCCCGATTTGGCTTGTGACCACCCGCACTTCATTCGCCAATCCAGAGATGGATCTATCTCTCATACTCTTTTCGATTTCTGGAAGCATTAATCCAGATGCGTTCATAACCCCGCCTCCAAAGACAATGACCTCCGGATTAAACATATAGATCAGATTGGCTGCTCCTATGCCTAAATAAAACCCGGCTTGCTTTACGATTTGCGCGAAAAATGGATCTCCTGCGAGCGCAGCTTCACTGATCTCTTTTGCCGACAGCTCTCCCTTTTCAACAAGGATTCGATTGGTACCGGACTTCTTCGTAGATGCCAATTTTTGACGGGCGGCGTTTTCGATAGCAGTACCAGAAGCGTAGTTTTCCAGGCATCCGCGATTACCACAGCGGCATGGCGGTCCGTTCCAATCGATTGAGATATGGCCGAACTCACCCGCACTTCCATCTCTACCTGAAACCAAACGTCCGTCGCTAACGATTCCAGCCCCAACCCCTGTGCTGACTGTGACGTAAATCATATTTCGTGTACCGACACCTGCACCCCATAGCCACTCCGCAACCGCCGCAGCATTCGCATCATTGAACAGTCGAGCAGGCAATCCGAATTTTTGCCCAATCAACGTGCCAATCGGAACATTTCGCCAGCCCAGATTGCTCGCAAAAATGACCTCGCCACTATCGCTGTTAATCACACCAGCGGAAGCGATTCCAACCCCGCATACTTCTTCGGAATTGATGCCGCTTGTTGACAGGACATCGTGCGTGGCGGACAGCACCCTTTCGATTACTGCCTTTTCTCCCTCTTCCGCGTACGTAGGCAGTTGCTTTCGTGCAATCAATCGACCAGTACGGTCCACCAGGCCAGCCAATATTTTTGTCCCACCCAGATCCAGCCCAATCGCATATTCCTCTTTTGCCATGCTCGTCTCTCCTTTGTTTACCGTAACGCATGATATTAATTTCTCCAATGGCTTTATAAATTTAACTTAGCTTTATTTGTAGCACACACACCTCCCAACGTCCAGACTATTCAAAAAAATCCACCTCGCCCGAAAACTTCTTTCGAATACCAGGAAGTACATAGGACAGAATAAAACTGTTAAAACGCCCAAAAGGAGGATGGTACATGAATAAACAGACGCTGGCTGCCCATGAATCACTGGATATTCATGAAGTACTTAACTTTAAAACACTCTGCCTCGCCAAATCCAAGCTGATGCAAGGCATCGTATTCGATCAGGATTTACGAGCATTGATGCAAAAAGATGTAGAGCAATCCTTGCAAGCAATCGCAGAGCTTCAGGCTATTTACAAGAACGCACCCTTTCAGGCACCGATCCCGCAAACTCGTCCGACCCCCATCATAAACTGAAGGTGAAAATCCGATGAACAACGATTATCAAGATCCCATAAATGCATTAAACATGCCGGAGAAGGCAGATATGACTTTTGCTATGGACTTCCTCATCCGTGCCAAAGAAGGCGTCCGAAACACAGCCATCGCTCTGACTGAAACCGTTACTCCGGAAGCGAGAGCCATATTGCGGAAACAGCTCCACCAAGGAATTGCTCTCCATCAAGAAATCGCGGAACTGATGCTCAGTAAAAAATGGTTCCATCCCTACGAGCTTCATGAACAATATCAACTAGACCACCTCTCAGCCTTGGAAACGATTCAAATCGGGCAAATGAACCTCTTCCCAGAAGATACTTCGCGAAAAGGCATGTTCGATCGGACACCAGATGAACACCAATGATGGAGGAACTCATCGATGAAAGCTGTTACCTATCAAGGCATTAAAAACGTACTGGTAAAAGAGGTTCCCGATCCGAAGCTGGAAAAGCACGATGATATGATCGTGAAATTGACAAGCACCGCCATTTGCGGGTCCGATCTCCATTTAATTCATGGCATGATCCCCAATTTGCAAGAGGACTATATTATCGGTCACGAACCAATGGGCATTGTTGAAGAGGTAGGCCCCGGTGTAACCAAGCTGAAAAAGGGCGACCGCGTCATCATTCCATTTACGATTGCTTGCGGCGAATGCTTTTATTGTAAAAACGATTTAGAAAGCCAATGTGACAATTCAAACGAGAATGGCGATATAGGTGGTTTTTTCGGATATTCCGGCACAACTGGGGGTTATCCTGGGGGACAGGCGGAGTATTTGCGGGTGCCCTTTGCGAATTTTACCCATTTCAAGCTACCCGAAAACTGCGAAGTAGAAGATGAAAAGCTATGCTTGATTGCCGATGCTATGCCCACTGCCTATTGGAGCGTAGATAACGCTGGTGTCAAGGACGGAGATACCGTGATTGTTCTGGGCTGCGGACCCGTAGGCCTCCTCGCCCAAAAGTTTTGTTGGCTGAAGGGTGCAAAACGTGTGATCGCGGTTGATTATATCGATTACCGCCTGCAACATGCGAAGCGTACAAACAACGTAGAAATCGTTAACTTTGAGCAAAAGGAAAATATCGGTAACTACCTGAAAGAAATCACGAAGGGTGGCGCTGATGTTGTCATCGATGCTGTTGGTATGGATGGAAAAATGTCCGATCTGGAGTTTCTGGCGAGTGGTTTGAAGCTGCAAGGAGGCGCCATGGGAGCAATCGTCATCGCTTCCCAAGCAGTTCGCAAAGGCGGCACAATCCAAATTACCGGAGTTTACGGCGGGCGCTATAATGCCTTCCCTCTTGGAGACATCATGCAACGCAATGTCAACATACGTTCCGGACAAGCTCCTGTGATCCACTACATGCCCTATATGTACGAGCTCATTACCACCGGAAAAGTCGATCCAGGCGACATCATTACGCACGTCATTCCCTTGAGTGAAGCAAAGCGTGGTTACGAAGTATTTGATACCAAAACAGACAATTGCATCAAAGTCGTTTTGAAGCCTTGATGAAATGAGAAGGAGGGTGCTGCTGCGATGAGTTACGGATTGCATGAACAGCTTGAACTACACGAAATTGCCACTTTTAAAACCATTTGCATGACCAAGTCCAAGACAATGCAAGGCCTGGTTTCCGATGAGACGTTGGGACAGCTGTTGGCTGACGATATTCTCGTATCCACCAGACAGCTCCAGGAACTGAGCTCTCTACTGACAAAAGCAAATTCATAGGGGGACAACAAATGACTGGCATTCTTCAAAGCTTAGCTGGTATGGGTGGCCTGACGGATCAAGTAATCGCCATGGACTTTCTCATCTCCGCAAAGAGCGGTGTGCGGAACTATGCGATGGCACTGACGGAAACAGGCACCCCAGAAATTAAGGAAATACTAACCAAGCACTTGGAAGAAGCAATCGATTTGCATGAAAGGATCAGCCTGTACATGATTGAGCGAGGCTGGTATCATCCATGGAATGTTACCGAGCAGATTCAGTTGGATCAGCAAAATATCCAGACCGCGTTAAATCTCTCGTGAACGGAAAGCACCCTTTTGAGGTGCTTTTTATATTGTCTACCATTCGACAATATCTCCTAAAGTAAAAGGAACAAACTTACTATAAAATGGTATATATACCAACATCAGGAATCCACTCAACGAGCATTTCAGAGCTACATTACCTCTGTCATGAAAGGTTGATGTTCATGTTTAAAAAAGCCTTGATCATCCTGACATTAAGCTCAGTCGTCGCCGTACCAAGTTTAGCCGTAACAGCTCACGGGGCCGCTCTACCTTCACAGGAGAAGGCACCAGCCTCCGCAAAAACATTAATCAAAAATGCCGCATTTGGTCAAGAAGTCTGGGTAATGCTCGGCTCGCCTATTCCAACCGGATGGGTCGTCATCAGATCTTCCGGCAATATGAACCTGATTAAAGATATGAACAACGCTCCGACTGGTTACGAAGTTTGGGTAATGCTCGGTTCCCCTATGCCAACTGGATGGGTCGTGATTAGAAGTACCGGAACCATGAACCTGCTTAAAAACCTGAACAGCGCCTCTTCTAATCAGGAAGTTTGGGTAATGCTCGGCTCCCCTATGCCTGACGGATGGGTTGTAATCAGAAGTACTGGAACCATGAACTTGCTTAAAAATCTGAACAACGCATCCTCTGGTCAGGAGGTATGGGTGATGCTAGGCTCGCCTATTCCTGACGGATGGATTGTTGTCAGGTCATCGGGAACAATGAACCTGATCAAGCGTCTATAGGTTAATCAGAATAATAGGATAAACCGCTTCCCCAATAGCTAGACTCATGGCATGCATCCTGTCCACAAGCTGACGTCGAAACTCAATCGACATCAGCTTTTTTCCTTTTTTGTTAGTTTAAATATGGTATAAATTGTTAATTATTTCGTAACTACCAAAAAAGATGGACTAGTAGGAATGGAATTGTTTTTGTAATCAAAAAAATGAGAAGGAGGTCCACAGAGAACTGTACTGGGAACAATGAAAACTCTTATTTGGAAAGGAGCCTCATGATGCTAGAACGAATATTGGGTAAACTTTTATTGCTCACCATTACTCTTGTCACTCTTGTAAATGGATATTTTGTTACGCCGACTAACGCACAGGATCAATCCGAATATCGCATGGATTTTAGCGGTGTATCCGCACCGATCCCTGTCAATATCCGTACCGGACCGACTACTTCTGCTGCTATCATCGACAGTCTTCAACCAAATACCCGAGTACAATTTTCTGGTTGGACCCGAGGCACCTCGCTAACCGACTATTGGACAGGCTCCCCTGATAATAGATGGTTCTTCTACGAGAAAAACGGCGTGAAATACTATGTTGCTTCTGCTTTTATTAACGGAAACCCACCTGCCACCGATCAAAACAAGGTCTTGGTTTCGTATCAGGTAACCATTACGACGAATATCCCTGCTCTTAGACAGGCCTATGAAAATGCCATACAAAACTGGAACAACACAGGCATTGTTTCCTTAACACCAACACAAAACGCCCCCATTACATTAGGTGAAGGCTATGCAAGGGGGTATGATGGATTTGGCTGGTGGCAATCGAATGGCTCCAGAGTTACCGGTGGCACAGTCATTCAATGGAACAGAGTAAGCAACAGAAACGCCGCTTATTTAGAAGCCTTGGCTACTCATGAGATTGGCCATGTACTACGACTAAATCATAGGTCGGATCACTCCATCATGAATAACTCTTGGTTAACGAGAATCACTACTCCTACCCAAAACGACATCAATGAGCTTCGAAACATCTATAGTCGATAACGCTATTGCCCACAAAATAGACCATACAAGGCACTCTTTTGGCTCTCGAAAAAATCGACGGCTTTTTTTGATGAACAGCCCGCCTCTTGGTAATCCCCCCCTTTCCTTCTCATGCATCAGCGTATACGATTATGAATATTCCTTACCATTCCCAAAGGAGAATCCCCATGAATAATCAAATTCTCAGTGCACGCCTGACTCTCACTAAAGTGGCATTACCCGATTGGGAGCTGATCCGTTCCATCTATTCCAACCCGACACTGATGGAGCATATCGGAGCAACCATGAGTGACGAAGATATCCGCCGTAACTTTGAGAAAGAACTCGCTCCGTGGAGTCTCGAATCGAACCACTGGCTGACCTGGATCATACGTGAAACCGACTCCGGTAGCGACGTTGGCTTGATTAGTATCTGCACCCGTAACCGAGAGACCCTCACTGCGGAAGTCGGCTTCATCATCCTGGACGGATTCAAAGGCAAAGGCTATGCAACGGAATCAATCAGACGCGTATTTGATTTTGCAGTAGATACATTTGGCTTCAAAAAATTTACGGCTGTTTGTTCCGAAGAGCATGCCGCTTCACGCCGTGTTTTGGAGAAGGCTGGAATGAAGCTGGATAAAATCGTGCCCGAAAGCACTGAAATTGCTGGCAAGATGGTGAATGACTGTTTTTATACGTTGGAAAAGTAAAAGATCTTACGCCTTTTACAACGCAATAAGGCACCATACCTGTGAAATGGTTTGCTTACGTCGCTTTTGAACCAATAGAGCGATTTCTGGCTGCTCCTAGCCCAAATATAAAGAGCAAGATTGACGCACCGACCAAAAGTAGCAGGGGAACCGTCCAGCTATCCGTTACATCATGCAGATATCCGAAAAGGGTCGGGCCTATTGCGGCAAGTAGGTAGCCAACTGATTGAGCCATACCGGATAGCTCTGCAGCCTGTTGAGCATTCTCTGTACGTAAACCAAAAAACATCATCGATAAACTAAATGCAAAACCTCCGCCAATTCCGAGCATGATGATCCACCAAACAATGAAATTCGCGCTTCCATAAAGTAATCCAAGCGTTCCCATGAAAAGTAAAAGTGCCGTAATCGTAACTAATGAACGTTGACTGGACATACGCCCCGCGATAATCGGAACGATAAAAGTAAAGGGAAGCAAGGCTAACTGCATAATGGATAGGAACCAACCAGATTGATCTGAACTTGTTCCTTGCTGTTTTAAGATTTCAGGTAGCCATGTAATCAGTACATAGAAAAACGTAGATTGAAGTCCCATAAACAAGGTTACTTGCCACGCTAGTGCGGAACGCCATAAATTCACACCACTATCCGCCGATTGATTTTGAACGGTGGCTGTTTCCCTAGTGCGGCGTTTCATTTGAGGTAACCAAAATAATACGGATACCACGCTAAGAATGCCCCATATTCCCAGTGCCCCTTGCCATCCAACTCCTAATCCAACTGCAATGGGAACACTAATGCCAGATGCGATTGCCCCTAATATATTCATAGAAATGGAATATACACCAGTCATTAAACCAATTTGTCCAGGAAACTCCCGCTTTATAAGGCTAGGCAACAACACATTAGAAACGGATATTGCCAACCCAAGAACAGCAGTACCGATATATAAGGTAGCGATTCCTGGGAGAGAACGCAAAATAATCCCAAAAGTAAGAAGGAGGATGGAAATTAGAATCATTACTTCTACGCCAAACCTTCGTCCTAATTTAGGAACAATGGGAGAAAAAAGTGCAAAAGCTAATAGGGGCAACGTGGTAATCATACCTGCCAGCGTGTTCGAAATATGAACATCGTCCCGAATAAGACCAACTAGAGGCCCCACCGAGGTTAAAGGGGCCCGTAAATTAGCTGCAATAAATATGATCCCTACAATAACCACCCAAACTGCTGATCTAGTAACATTTGAAGTTGATTTAATCTTTTGCGTGCTCATTATTTTCCCTCTTTGTCTATTAGATTGAATACAGGAGTTCATTCGAAACCAAAGAAAAAATATATTATAATATACTTTTCTACCAATAACATATACTATAATACAACAAAAACCCTCTAGCAACCATTCGGTCGATAAAGGGTCATAGTCGTGGTAGTCTATGAACATACAGGGGATCGATTTTTAGACCCCGTATTTCAATATAATATGGAGCACAACAAGCTCGTCAGACTGATTTATATAGGAATGTGTGCCATCTGCACAAAAACTAATCGAATCATATTGGTTCAAAGTGTACGACTCATTATTTACATGGATGGAAAGGGTTCCTGACATTACTGTCGCAATTTCCGTTGTATTGTGGTGATGCTTCTCTGGATGGTATGAGCTATTCGGTTGTAAATAAGCTCTATACGTTTCAATTTCATTGCTTACGTTTTGAAAGATTGGCTCAATGACCCACTCTTTATTATCCCCGGCAATTCTGAGTCCCTTCCCGGCTCTGGACAGATTCACACTGTTTTCGGTTGAGAATAACGCCAAGAGTGGGATAGATAAGCATTTCGAAATTTTCCACAGCACCCCGATTGTTGGGTTGGTTTCTCCACGCTCAATATTTCCAAGTGTCAGCTTGCTCACACCGGATAATTCTGATAAATCTTCCAGGCTCAAATGCTTCTCTTTACGGATTTTTTTTAATACCCCTCCAACCTGTAGAACAACTTGTTTAGGGTCATCGGTTTCTGGATTCACTTTAAGCCTCCCTTTACTATAGATGGGAACTATAAAAAAATATGCTAGTAGCATTCCTATACGATAGTGGATGAAATCATATTAAATATACCAGATCATCAATCATAACCCCATAAAAAAGAAACCCTTCCTGCCAAAACAGAAAGGGCCTCCTTCAACTGGTCTGCTACTTAAACCAGCCTTTTTCCTTTGAATGCATAATCGCCTCGATCCGATTGCTCACACCGAGCTTGTCGAGAATGACGGAGATGTAATTCCGCACAGTCCCTGTCGTAATGTACAGCTGACTGGCAATCTCCTTGGTGTTCTTCCCGTCAGCGACCAAAAGCAGGACTTCCTTTTCCCGCTCCGTCAGCGGATTCTCCTGCCCATACGCCTCATCGATCAGCTCAGGCGCATAGATCCGCCGCCCAGCCATAATGCTGCGAATCGAGCTGGCCAGCTCTTCGCTCGGACTGTCCTTGAGCAAGTAGCCGTTTGCGCCTGCCTTCAGTGCTCGTTCGAAATAACCTGGGCGAGCAAAGGTTGTAAGAATCATCACCT
Organism: Brevibacillus sp. MER 51; assembly: GCF_023714195.1. Classification (NCBI taxonomy): domain Bacteria; kingdom Bacillati; phylum Bacillota; class Bacilli; order Caryophanales; family Paenibacillaceae; genus Brevibacillus; species Brevibacillus sp. MER 51. Next base: position 19,492 of record NZ_JAMAUS010000009.1, read on the forward strand.
TGCACCCGCTACCTTTCAATTCCTCGGCAGCGTCCAATCCGCTTTTGACTGGCATTTCGATATCCATAATGCAAATGTCGGGCTGATGCTGATGCACGAGCTTGACCGCATCCTCACCATTACTTGCTTTTCCGACGACCTTCATATCCTCTTCCAAATCGAGCAGGGAAGCAAGGGCTCCCAAGAGCATCCGCTGGTCCTCTGCAATGACAATGCGAATCATCTTCCCGCCTCCTGTTCCGGTTGTTTGAAGATGTTGGGTACCCGAATCACTAGCTGTGTTCCAGACACGGAGGACTGGATTTCCATGCTTCCGTTGACAAATTCCAGCCGTTCCTTCATTCCACGCAAACCGTTGCCTCGGTAAACCAATTCCTCCGCCATTCCGATGCCATTATCCGTTACGCTTACAACGAGATCGGTACGAGCGGGTTCAATGACAATGGAACAGGCAGTGGCGTTGCTATGCTTCACAATATTGTTGACCGCTTCTTTCAGGCACATGCACAACACGTTTTCTGTCATCAGCGAAGTGTTGGTCAGATTCGTGTTACCTTCCAACACGAATTCAATATCCGCTGCCTTGAAAATTTGCTTGATTCGAAACATCTCATCCTCTAGCCGCGTCCCACGCATTTGCGTGACCATTTCCCGTACTTCCTTCAAAGCGATTCGCGCTGTTTGCCTGATCTCCTCCAGCTCTGTTCTCGCCAGAGCAGGATTTTTGTTGATCAGCTTGTTCGCCAAATCGCTTTTCAACCCAATCAGGGAGAGCTTCTGCCCCAACGTATCGTGCAGGTCGCGGGCAATGCGTTGGCGTTCCTCGAGCTTGACCAGCTCTGAAATCCGCTTGTTCGCATGCTCCAGCTCTCCTTGCAGCTTCTCTCGCTTATTCCAGTTGTACGTAGTCACGGGCAAGAGAATGACAGCAACCATGCTAACCAAAACAAACGGAAGCTGGCTAATCAATTGCGCGTTTTTGGTGAAAAAGCCGATGTTGACCGATATGGCGGTGCTAATCAAATGAACCGTGTACAGCGTAACAAAGCCGATCTTGTTCTCGATATTCCCGATAAAAAACGCCAGAAAGAGCGAGAAATACACATAGCCGAACATCAAGGTCATCGCGATGGATATGATGATCTGCACACCCGTCCAAAAATAAATCAGCCAGCCCTTCGACAGAAAGGAGAATACATAGCAAATAAAAAACAGAATGATCATGATGATTCCGATCACCGCTTCGTACGTCGAGGATGACCGGAAGATGAAATAGAATGGCAGGATGTAGAAGACAACCCACACATAAGGGCTCAAGCCCGTATTTTTTTGAAGAATGTGATACCACTTCTGCTTTTGCATGCTTGCCCACCTTTTCTTCGGCACTCTCTCAAGTGTATCGGAAATCAAGGGTTTATGGCAGGCTTATTTTCCTTCCAAACTCGGTTTGGAGCCTTGGAGTGCATCCATGATCGCTTCAGATCGAGCAGCAGACAATCGCTTGATGCCTTTGAAGCTCACAAAACGCTTGTTGCTCTCATCCCACAAATGAAAACGCAGGCACTGCACGCTGGCCGCCAGTGTAATCGTTGTCGCCTTCTGAAGCGGCGGTGTATCGTTATGTGCTTGTTCCAGGTTGTAGTTCGGTACGCGTGGGCTTAAGTGATGGACGTGGTGAAAGCCAATATTGCCTGTGATCCATTGCAAAACCTTCGGCAGCTTGTAGTAAGAGCTTCCTTCTACTGCTGCTTTCACGTAGCTCCACTCTTCTTCGTTCTCAAAGTACGAATCCTCATACGTATGCTGCACATAAAACAGCCAAATCCCAAATAATCCCGAGACAAAAAAGATCGGACCTTGAATCAGCAGGAATGCTTGCCAGCCAACCGCCCAGATTAAGAGCCCATAAAGACCGACCAGCAGCACATTCGTCAAATACGTATTCAACCGCTCTTTACGCCGAGCTCGCTTTACATTAAAACGATATTGGAGCAAAAAGACAAAGATAGGACCCAAACCAAACATGACGATCGGATTCCGATACAGCCGATAAGCCATTTTACCCCAGATAGAAGCTTCGAGATATTCATTGACAGTCATCATCCACAGATCGCCTACGCCTCGTTTGTCGAGGTTGCTACTCGTTGCATGGTGAATATTGTGACTATTTTTCCACTGTTCATACGGCACGAGGGTAAGTACCCCAGTAATTGTCCCCACAATGTCATTCGCCCGACGATTTCTGAAAAAGGATTGGTGGCAGCAGTCGTGGCAAATGATGAAGGTACGGATGACGAAGCCAGCTGCAACAATGACGATAGGCAGCGTCAGCCAATAGGACACAGATAAGCTGAGATAAGCTCCGTACCAGAGAAGAATCAGCGGAACTAGCGTATTGATTAGCTGTCGGATACTCTTTTTCATGTCTGATTTTTCAAAGGGGGCAACATTCTTTTTCAACTCGGCAATGTTGGCTTGATGCATCAATTGTTTCCTCCTCGATCGAAGCGTACAGGGACATGTAAATTCGCCGGACGCAATATTCTATCTTTATTGTAGAAAATAGCGTCTGGCCGCTGTAGTCATAAACGTCAAGTCGGAGACATGACAAATGTCATAGTTGAACAAATGACTGGGAAATTTAGGGTGCGTAAACCAAGCGGGGCATCCCATATTATGCCAAGAAAAGACCCCATCCATACTTCGGATGAGGTCTTTGGCTTTGACTCCGTACTCTTCTTACTTCAAATCGAGGCGCTTCACGATATCTTCAAGTAGCAAATTCGCTGCCTTGATGCCGCCTGCTTTGTTCCAGACCGTTTCGTCTACCTGGTAAACTTGATTGGTCTTCGACACATTCAGGGATTGGAAGACTGGGCTTTCCATCCATTTTTTTGCGTTGTTCGCAATGTCTTGAGATTCTTTTGTTGGCTCCGTTACCCAGTAGAACAGGATGTCCCCGTCCATAGCGGACATGCCTTCTTCACTGATCATTTCTGCAAAGTTATTAACGTCCTGGGAAGCTGGACGTGCAAGTCCCAGCTGATCGAGCAGCACACCGCTAAATGTATCTTTTTGATAAATTTGTACACCTTTTTTGGAGAATTTCGCTACGGATACTTTGGTAGAAGCTTTAGGACCCAGCTTTGCTTTCACAGCAGCTACGCGGTCGTCGAATTCTTTCAGGACTTGCTCGCCTTCCGCCTTTTTGTTCAGTGCTTCAGCATAGAGCGTGAAGTTGCTTTTCCATCTACCGGACAGCTCTTCGGAGAATACGGTTGGAGCGATTTTGGACAGTTGATCGTAAATCTTTTCATGACGTACTTTGTTTCCGATGATCAAATCAGGGCTCAGGCTTACAATCGCTTCGAGATTTGGCTGGTCTTCGAAGCCCAACACTTCTACGCCTGTCATCTGATCTTTGATGTGAGGATACCAAGGATCTTCATCCCAGGACTGTACAGCAGCGATTGGCTTAACGCCAAGTGCTAGCAAAGCCTCCGTACCTTCATTCGTTAAAATAACTACGCGTTCTGGTGTTCCCTTAATCGGAGTGGTACCCATTGCGTGTTTCACTTCACGTACTTCAATGGAATCGGTTGGTGCTGGTGCCGGAGTAGCCTCAGTCGTCGTGCCCGATGCAGCTGGCGTCTGTTGAGCTTGATTGGCATTGCCTCCGCAACCGGCAAGGACAACCAGCAAGCAAAGCGCGAAGAAGCTGGTCATGAGGTGGCGCATGGTACGTAAACTGGTCTGACTTTTCATATCGAGAATGCCCCCACTTCTGCTTATCAACTTAGTGATAACAATTATCAATTGATAGTATATAGAGACTCCTCTTCCTTTTCTATGGACGTGATTGTCCAATTGCCATGGACCAGATTATCCCTGTGCGACCTGGAGAAAATACGCTGTGCTCCTTTGAATTGTATGCTCTCTGCCAAACGGTCCCCATGGGTCCCATTCGTGATTGGCGGGATGGTACACTTTGTTTTCCCGCACCGCACGCATCTCTCTCCACTGCGGGTTGTTCCACAACGCTGCCACATGCTCCCGTTCACTCCAGAACACGATAATTCTCTCCGGGTTCAATTCGATCAGATCGTTGAGCGCATTTGGTTTATAGGCTGCGTGATTCACATTCTGATCAGGCGCAAACCCAAGCTTGTGATAAAACAAGTCAGCGAGGGCGTGCCCCTCTACACCATACAGGCGCACCTCATCTGCAAGGACGCGAATCATCGTCCATTCACCCGCGCGCGTAACCGGTAACAGTGCATCCCTTGCTTGTTTTTCCACTATGTCGATGTGCTTGATGATTTTCTCTGCCAGACTCTCTTTCTTGAAAAGCGTCGCCAATCTCTTTTGGTAGTCAATCCAGTTCGGATAGCCGTCAAAGAAGACCGTTCCTTTTATTTTCTCCCAGTCTCTTGCCTCCCGATTGTGAAAAAAATTCATTTTGACAATCACATCAGGCGACAAAGTCAAAATCTCTTTCGGATCAATCAACCGCTCTGCATTCAGTGCTTTTGTCCCGCGCAGCTTTTGCTGCAAATAAGAAGGAAAGCCCGTCCTCGTTTCAAAGTAGTTCGGGAAGGAGGGGGCTGCAATCGGCTGAATTCCCATCGCGAGGAAATGATCCTGCAAGAACAGCTTGCTGACCACGACTACCCGCTGGTCACCTTGCTTCATATAAATTTGCGGCGACAATCCTTCGCGTTTTTTGAAGAGTCTACTAAAATACAGCTCATCGGCATAACCCACGTTACGAGCTACATCCTTCACACTTCCTCCAGAATGGGCAAGCAGCTCCTTGGCATGCTCCATACGCAGCCCAGTCAAATACTCCCCAGGTGTCATTCCCGTCGCACGTTTGAAAGCACGGCAATAAGAGCTGGGGGTCAACCCCGCCAGTTTTGGCAAGCTTCCCAATTCCAATGACTCACGGTAGTGTTTTTGCATGTAAGCGATGGTCTCCTCAATCGCTCCAATGCCTTTTTCCTCATTCTTTTTCTGTTCATCATGAACAATACCAAGCAGCTCGTATAGCAGCGCTTGGCTCCGCAAAAAAGAAGAGTAGTCCCGCTTCCGTGTCAATTGCGAGAGTTCCTCCAATACCGTCAGAAATGAAGCGGGAGTAGAGACAGCCATAACCTCGATTTCTTTCCTCTCGGGAGCGCTCTCGTGCTGATCGTGTCTCGTTTCCGCGTAATGCAGCCTGTATATGTGCAACGGTCCTGATTGGCACCGCAATTCTTCTATCTTTGTCGTCGGGCTAAACAACAAGAGCTTTCCGGCGTCGAGCACCCGCTTTTGACCATCAACTGTCATCTCGGCACGTCCTTCTGCCACATAGCATAGGACATGGGTGTTTATCTCCACCTGACGCAGGTGAAAGTTTTTCAATCGCTGTTTGCGAAAGGCGGTCATCAAAAAGCCAGGATAATCTTGATTAATCGTCAACAGACTCACATCCTTCTATCACCGGAAAATAGCAAGAAAAAGTAGACAAGCTGATTGCAAGAATCAGCCTGTTCTACTTTTATCATGTTGGAGATCTCTGTATTTGGCAAGTACTTGCCTTGCCTACGTCTATTGTGAGGAACGATTTGAACGAAACATCAGCAAGAACAGATAGGGCGCGCCTAGCAACGCCACCACTACTCCCGCCGGAATATCTTTCGGGATCATGACGGTTCTTCCCAACAAATCAGAAGCAGCCAGCAATACAGCTCCAAGCATGGCTGAGACGACAACTGCACGGCGATGATGCGGTCCAACCAGCATACGGGCTGCATGCGGAGCGAGAAGACCGATAAATCCTACGGCTCCGACACTGGCAACTGCGGCTGAAGCGAGCAACACTGCGATGACTGCCACAGACAACCTCGTCATCCGCACCTTTAACCCCAATCCAGTCGAGCTCTCGTCGTTAAATGACAAAAGGTCCACCCGACGTCCCAGCCACCATGCGATCGGTGCTAAAACGAGGATCGCAGGCAAAAGGCGGCCTACTTCCATCCATCCCCGCCCATATGTACTTCCTGCCAGCCAAGTAAGTGCGGGCGCTGCCAGAATCATGGAATGTACGATCAAGATATTGATCAAGGCGGCACCTGCGGCAGAAACCGCAATACCTACAAGCGTCAAGATGATTGGATTGAGCCCTCTTCTCCAAGAGACCGCGTACACAATCGCAGCAGAGATGATCCCACCTGCCACGGCCCCTAGCGGCATCCAAGCCGACAGTTGAGGAAACACGAGGAGCACGATAATCGCCCCTACACCCGCACCGCTCGTGACACCGACAATCTGCGGATCAGCCAGTGGATTACGTACTGCACTCTGCATGAGACTTCCGCTGATCGCGAGTGCCACGCCTGCCAACATCGCTGTCAACAGTCGCGGCATCCGAAGCTCAAACACCAATTGACTGTACATCTCGTTTCCTTGTCCCATGAAAATGGCGATGATCTCTGTCCACGGCAGGTACATGTTTCCGCTAGACAAGCTGATCATCCAAACGACCACGAGCAACACAGCAAGAATGCACACAATCAACGGATACGAAACTTTGCGTTGTGCTCCACCGACACTCATCGAGCCTCCAGTACCAGCACTCATGCTGCGCGAAACACGCAAAGCCAGCCAGATCAACCACGGGCCACCGATAGCAGCCGTGATGGCTCCTGCCGGAAGTTCACCATAATGATTGATAAACATACGTGCAATCGTATCAGAAGCCACAAGTAACGCTGCCCCCCAGATGGCACATAGCGGCAGCAGCCATCTATGCCGGGTGATGCCTGACAATCGCACCAGATGCGGAGCGACGAGTCCGATAAAACCGATTGGCCCGACCACACTGACACTGACGCACGTAACCAGGATCGCAATAAACATGGTGAAAAGCCGTGTTTTTGCTACCTTTTGCCCCAAGGATTTCGCCGTTTCTTCATTAAGGCTAAGTACATCAAGCTGCCTGGCCATGAAAAAGCTGACCAAAATCCCCGCTACAATCCAAGGCCAACTGAATTCTACACCCGACCAGTCATTTTGCTTCAAGGAGCCTGAGCCCCAGAGGAAAATGCCATTTGTCGTTTCTTCGTTAAACAAGATGATGGCACTCGTCAAGGAGGAGTACACCAAGGTGACAATCATCCCGGACAAAGCCACACGCACAGGCGTACCTTTTTGCCCGCCAGACATGAAATATACGGTAACAGCTGCGAGTATTCCGCCCGCCATCGCAAATGGAAGCGGATGGTCATGCAAGAATGATGGCCAGAAAACCATCCCGAACACCACGAAGAAATAAGCACCTGCATTTACGCCCAGTGTCGTTTCAGAAGCGAGCGGGTTTCGTGTCACTGTCTGCATCAAAGCTCCGGCAATCGCCAATGCTGCACCAGACAAAAGCCCCATGACCGTTCTCGGAAGTCTCACACCTTGAATCATATGGTGATCGGAAATGTCTTGTGGAGCAATAATGGCCTGTACAACAGAACGCAGAGAAATGTCTGCCATTCCCTGTGTCAAACTGACAAATGTAAGCACCAACAGAGCGACCAGTCCACTCCCTACCATCAAGAACAATCTCCAGCCCCCTCTTTGTGAGGAAGTGGCTGGAGTGATGTCAGATCGTGTAAACATTTTACTTTTGCCTAAACTCATTATTTTGCCAACAGATCAACAGCTTTATTCGCGAGAATCTTTGCAGACATGGTACCACCATACGGCCACAGATCTCCGCCCAGAGCATAGACGCGATTTTCTTTCACAAAAGTAAGGCCGTTCCAAACCGGGTTGTTCTTCAATTGATTCTCAATCACATTGTCATCATTTTGAATGATATGGAGGAAATTCGCATCCTGCAACGCTGGAAGTGCCTCCACATCTGCCAGTGTCATTCCTGTTTGCTCAAATTTCTTGGGCTTATACTTATTTGTCAGACCGATATGAATCAAGATGCTTGCTGCTGTAGAGTTGTCCGTAGACAAACGGAATTCTACCGCATTTTGACTGCTGTACCCCATCGCAAGGACGAATGGAACTTTATCTGCACCAGCCTTGGTCAGCTTTTCTTTTGCTTCCGCATAAGTCTTGTCGAGGTCTTTCAAAGCGGCTTCGGCTTCAGCATTTTTACCCGTAATATCCGCAATTTGCTTGAAGATCTCGATCATTCGATCATACTGTGATCCCTGACCTTCAGCAGGATTCGTATCAAAAGCAATCGTTGGAGCAATTTTACTCATTTCGTCGTAATTGGCTTCCACGTTTCTTTTAATACCGATAATCAAATCTGGCTTCAACATCATGATCGATTCCAGGTTTGGGGAAGTACGACTCCCTACATCCACTACTTCTGGAGCAATCTCCACCGGGAGTTTGACCCATTTTTTCATATTTGGAATATCTGCAATCCCTACAGGCTGAATACCAAGAGCCAACAAATGCTCTGCTGAGCTCCATTCCAATGCAACGATACGCTTTGGAGTGCCTTTGATAGTCGACTCTCCCATCATGTGCTTCACTGTGCGCACTTGCTCTTCAGCCGGCTTCGCCGCGTCAGGCTGAGCTGTAGCAGCTTGGTTGGAACCAGATTGTGCAGATGACCCTGCATTGCCGCAAGCAGCGAGTAGCAGCATCGCAGACAAAAATACAAGCATCACTGGTAATTTCATAAGACGCATGAAAAAATTCCCCCTTACTTTTCTAGGTGTTACTTCGAATGAGAAAAGATGTTGCATGATGGTCATGATTTCCAATCGACCATTGATTATGATAATGATTATCATTATCCTTGTCAACAGCGGGATGTGTTCATTATTTTTGGCTTTCCAAACTGTTTTGATTTGAAGAACGCTTCTTGAAGCGGCTCTCCGTTTTTAACAATAGCTCCGTAGAAGAAGCGTATTTCCAGTCCAAGCGCCTCTGGAGCCCGACAAAGCGGAGGGTTGAATGGAGGGAGTGCTTTTAGCTTCAACTCTGCGAATACCTCATCGAAACTGCTACTTTTGAAGCGGCTCCCGCCATTCAGCCCGGAGCGGACAGACCAACCCACAGCGGGGCGGAGGCCGAAGCGTAGACTGGAAATGCGCTTCTTCCCCCACATCAGCTCCGTTTTACAAGACAAAAAAATCCCCCTCAAATGAGGAGGATTGATTCCTTACGCTTCTTTCGGCAACACAATTCCACGATAAAGCTGAACCGTGATGTAATAGTAAATCGCATAGATCACAACGAAAATCAGCGTCGGAATCCAAATGTTCAGATACGGGTCCAAAAGGATGAACGAGAACATCTCCATACCGATCAATACGTGCATCAGACCGATAATCGCCGGGAAAATGAATACCATGAACAGCTCTTTATAGATCGAACCTACGAGCAACGATCGACGTACGCCGATTTTTCTCAGCATACTGTAACGATCTTTGTCACGGGAAGCACCGGACAAGATTTTGAACATCAGGCAGCTCGCCATCATCGCCAGGAAAGCAATTCCGAGGAAGAAGCCCATAAACATCGTTCCGCTTGTGAAAATATACATCCCCGCATACGTACTGTATTTGGAAGAAGTGTATACGTCTTTCGCTTCCACATTTGCGATAGACCCAATCAACTGCTTTTGACGTTCATCCATTTCTTTTAATTCGTGCGTGTATTTCAAATAGTCGTCAACCTGGGCAAGGAGAACCTTATGTTCACTTCCAGCGGTTTTCTCATACGTCGCCTGATCCACAACCAAAACAGATTTGCCCTCAATCATCTGGTAGTTGATAAAATTGGTGAATATCGCTTTGTCCCAATCCTCAGGAACAGCATCGTACTTACCTTTGTCATCTTTTGACGAACTAACGATATACGTCTCTTTTGGAAGCGGATCTGTCACAAGTTTTGGCTTGTTGTCAGCAGAGTAATTTTGAATGCTGTTCGTGGAAATCAGCAGCGGATTTGCCAGCAAGTCTTCCTTCAAGTAGTAATACGCCTTGTCGTCGACTTTGTATCGATACGTATTTTGCGTTAGGACGTTCATTTTTTTCAGTGCTTCATAATCCGCTTCTACCGGATCATGCAGATTCATGTCATACACATGGAATACCGAGGTAAACAAATTGACGTTTTGCTGGAAGGCCAAGCCCCCTGCCATCGCACCGACACCAAGCCCGATCAGCATGGCTACTGTACCAAGGATTTTGGTCAGGTTGTTCACCCGAAAACGCAGCTGAGCAAAAGTGAATGCGTTCAGCTTGCTATCATTCAGCTTTTTATTTTTCTTCAAAGCCTGTACAAGCACTGGCAACAGCGAGATGAATATCAAGTACGTCCCGACTGTGCATGAAATAGCGCCTACGATAAAGCCGAGAGCTTGCAGGTACATAATCAAGTGCAAGCATGTATAGCCCAGAGCCAACAGGATCACGCCAAGGATGGCTACCAAAACGGCTCCGATTCCTTTTGATTTGATTTGGTCATTTTGTTGCTCGGCACGGATGAGAGCGAGCTCAGTAGCACGAGCCAAACGAGTCGCATTGATCGTGGATGTGATGATAAACAGGATGAGGAAGAATCCCCATGTCATCCAAACGGCTGGCAGATAAAAAGGATAGTACCCATCCGTAGAAATCTCCAGCAGGTTCATGAGCAAGACGCCGATGCCGCTTGCAAGTGCAATACCAACCAGACTACCGATCACCAGGGAAATGATCCCCATCGTCAATGTTTCCAGGAACAAAATCTGGCTGATTTTCCCCTTCTTCGCCCCCAAGACCATGTACATTCCAAGCTCTTTGCGCCGCAGTGAGAGTAGGAATGAGTTGGCATAGAAGATATAAAAAATCGTGATAAACGCCAGCAGGAATGCCCCTACATTGAAAACGATCTGAATCGAAGAGATCATCGCGTTGTTCTTCGTGTAATCGGAATTGAGGGCAAGCGTCTGGAACATGTAAAAAATCGAAATGGAGATGACCAGACCCACGAGCAGAACCAGATAGTCCTTCATCATCTTCCGCATACTGGACAAGGATAGCTTGAAAAGCATGAAACGTTACCTCCTAGCGTACATCATGTGATGCACCTAGCTCGGCCAGTACATCCAGAATTTGTTTGAAAAATTGCTGACGATCCCCCGTACGTTGAATCTCGGTGTACAGTTTGCCGTCCTGAATGAACAAGATCCGTTTGCAATAGCTCGCGGAAAAGGCGTCATGCGTAACCATCATGATGGATACCTGGTGGTTCTCGTTCAAATCTGTCATCGTTTCCAGCAAGCTTTTTGCATTCTTCGAGTCGAGAGCGCCCGTCGGTTCGTCCGCCAGCAAAATCGCAGGATCATGCACAAGTGCGCGTGCTGCTGCGGCCCGCTGTTTTTGTCCCCCGGAAATTTGAACCGGATATTTTTGCAAAATCTCTTCGATCCCGAGTGTTTGTGCTACGTTACTTACTTTGGTGCTGATCTCTTTGGAAGGGACTCCTTGCAGAGACAGTGGCAATGCAATGTTCTCATACACGGACAAATTCTCTAGCAGGTTGAAATCTTGAAAAATGAAGCCGAGCTTTTGTGAGCGAAAATCTGCGAGCTGATTACGCTTCATCTGTGTAATGTTCGTTCCCGCAATTTCAATAAAGCCTTCTGTTGGACGATCCAGTGTAGAAATCACGTTGAGCAGAGTTGTTTTACCCGAACCGGATGGCCCCATGATTCCTACGAATTCACCTTTGGCTATGGTCATCGATACGCCTTTTAAGGCATGCGATTGGCTTTCACCTTTTGTCCCATATATTTTTTGAACGTCTTTCACTTCTAGTACAGCAGTACTCATTCTACGTTCCTCCATTCTATCTATTGGCTAGCGCTCGTTGTTTCTGTCGCTATCAACTGTAACCAAATTCCAGAATAGGAGCTATTGATGTTCCTTACAGTTTTCTTTACATTTTGTAAGGTTTATTACGTGAGACGAAAAAAAGTCATCCGGCGAGGGATGACCTTTTCTTGTGATCTATTTTTTGCTCTTGTTCTCTTCATGCCTTTTGATCAGCATATCTACGAACATATCGATATGTGCTGTGATCGCAATTGGGTCATAGCGATAGAATGTATCGTAGTCGTTGTAGAAAATCTGATTGTTTTTCGCCGCAGGGGTGGCATTCCAGACAGCGGACTTCTGTAAGGTTTTCAAGGCTTCGCTATTTTTTTCCGGATTGTAGAAAGTAACGAACATGTAATCCGCAGCGTATTCCGGCAAGGTTTCCATGGACAGCTGTACGGTTTGCTCTTTGGATTTGTTTGCGTGCGGCATTTTCAGCTTCAATGCATTGTACACGGTTTGACCACCGCGACCTGCGTGATCGCCGAAAATCCACAAATCTCCTTTGTTCGTCAGCTCGTAGAGACCAACCGTCGCGTTCTCATCCACGATGCCTTTCAGCTTTTCGCGACCCCAGGCAGCCTTCTTGTCAAAATCTGCAATGAACTTGTCTGCCTTTTCTTTATCGCCAACCACTTCTCCGAACAATTTGACCGTATCGTAAATGTTTGTCGCCGTACCATACGGGAGATAAACGGTTGGAGCGATTTTGGACAAGGCTTCATAATTGTCATCATACATGACGACGATAAGGTCAGGAGTGAGCTCTAACGTTTTCTCCACATTGATCCGCGGGCTACCTACGTCCTGCGCGTTTTTTAATTGTTCCACGGTAAACGGGCTTTTGAAAGCTTCCGTCTCTGCACCGATTACATTTCCACCTACTGCAATCAGCTCGCCTGCGTAGTAGTCCGTCACAATACGTTGTGGCTTGTCAGGAATTTGAATGGTCCCTTTTGGTGTTTCGATACTGCGCATTTTGTTTACCGTAGGGGCTTCTGTTGACTTGTCAGCTGGCTTGGAAGCAGAATCCGTGGCGGGTGCTTGCGTTGCCGTATTTGCTCCACCGCATGCCGTCAAAAAAAGCGAGAACACAAAAATGACAGCAAGGACAGCTTTGACTGTTTTGTTCGTAAGCATGATGGGCCTCCCTTATGTACGTTTGTAAGATAGGTGTAAGTAATAATTATATCGATATTGATTATCATTATCGACAAAACTATAACAAAGAGTATTTTTACTGTCAATCGCCCCCAGCTTTGCGAAAAAGGCAAAAAAAAAAATCCCTTTCTGAGAAAGAGATTAGTTGCCAAAGCGGCTTTGTTTAAGCATATCGTCCATCTTTACAAAGGTGTAGCCTTTGCTTTTCAGGCTTTCCAGTACAACCGGGAGTGCCTCAATCGTGTGGATGTCATCGAGCATATGCAGCAAAATGACACTGCCATTTTTCGTTCTGCTCATGACGCCATTTACAATATCTTGGGCGCTGTTTTTCTTGTCCCAATCCAATGTGGTGACATCGTACAACGCAATGACCTTGTATCCCGTAGCTGCTATCACTTTGGCTGTGTGATCGTCTACTACGCCAGTCGGCGGACGGAACAGCATGACAGGCTGCTGTTGGATCGCTTCGGTAATGACTTGATGTGCTTTGACCACGTCCTTTTGCAATTCTTCTGGTGTCAGCGTCGTTATGACCGGATGGCTATACGAATGGTTGGCCACATCATGGCCACTTTCTACCATCGCTCTCGCCAAATTCGGATTGTTCTCCACCCCTTTTGCCCGCAAGAAGAACGTCGCTTTTACATTGTGCTCTGCCAAAATGTCCAATAGTTTCGTTACGGTTTTGTCGCTTCCCCAGTCATCAAAGGTTAGCGCGATCTGTTTTTTATTTGTGTCGACCTGAGAGATGATCTCGTACTCGGCATTTTCAAATTGCGGGTTCAATTTTGCTGCGTCAAAGCCTGGAATTTGTTCCAGCGGCTTGCGTTCACCGCCGTTTTTCACCATCTCACTGAGCGGGACAAACTGATAGCCGATATCCGCTGCTGCCTTGGCGATCATCGGAATGGCTGGGATCACCTCAGGATTGATGTCTGTATTGAGTGAGATAATGCTGCCTCTGGACATGTAGCGTGTTATGTAATCTCCAATGGTTTTGGCGTCTTTTTGCAAATCACGGTCCTTCGGGTTGATGTTGTAGCTGACGACCGCTTCCATCCCGAGATGGGCGGCTGCCAAACGAACGTCATCTGTCACATCGCCAGATTTGGTCCTCACATAGCGAGGTGAAATACCCGTCTCGCGTTTGATTACCTCATTACTCAACTGAATCTCTCGATATATTTGCTCGTAGCTGAGCTTGCTCATATCCAATTGATTCAATGTGTTGTTTTGGATTTCATGACCGCGGGCCAAAATGTCCTTGGCGATGTTTGGCTCCTCGGCGACACGCATACCAGGGAGAAAAAAGGTAGCTTTTATTTTATGAGCATCTAGCTGCTCCAAAAGACTTTTCATCATTTTATCGTCGCCCATGCCGTTAAACGTCAGAGCCAGTTCCTTGCGCCCCGTGTATACATAAGGTAGCACCTTGCTTTTTTCACCCGTGTATCGAGTAATTTTCTGTTTCTTCTCTATCTTCAGGCGCTCAGTGGATTCTTCTTTGCTCGCAAACATCGAGCATCCAGAGACGAGCACGACTGTCATGAGCAGTGCCATTCCTTTGGATAGTTTGGCGGATATAATCATATATGACTCCTTGTCCCTTCATTTCTTTGATGTCGAAATTAATCATAGCTAAAATTATACTCTGTTTGGCATTTTTGGTAGAGTAGATTTTCTTTCCATTTCATAACAAAAAAAAGGCGGATCTGCTCCGCCTCATTTTCTTTCCTGTTTACTACTCTTGAATACTCACCTTTCCGCCATCCACAAGCAGCGTCTGACCTTTTACCACGACTTTATCTCCATTCGCTAGGCCGGACACTACTTCAATCAACTCGCTTGTCGAGTTGCCCGTCGACACTTCCACTTGCTTGGCTGCTTCCCCTTCCAGCTTGAACACGTATTGTCTGCCTTCACGCTCAAATACGGCCTTGCGAGGAATGACCAGTGACTTCGCTCCTCCTGAGCTTTGCGGGAAGGTAACATTCACGACCATATCGGATTTCAATTCATTGGAAGCATTCGGGATCGTGATTTCTACTGGATAGGCCTTGAGCTGCGAATCCATGACAGGACTAATCGCCGTTACATTTGCATCAATCGTTTTGCCTGTAGACTGCACGTTTACTTTGACGACTGCTCCTACTTTTACTTTCGTCACATCTGCTTCGGACAAATTCGCTTTGACCACAAGTGGATTCGTTTTGACGACGGTCACAATAGGTTGCTGGCCTGCCATCTGTCCCACTGCCCCAGTCACGCTTGCGACAAATCCGTCGATGGGGGAGACAACCTTTGCATTTGCCAATTGCTCACGAGCGTTTTGCAGCCTGACCTCGGACTCCGTTACACTTGCCGCCGATACTTGCACACCCGTTTTTTGTTTCGCGCTTTGCAGCTTCTGCTTGGCATTGTCATAGGAAATTTGGGCTTTTGTGAGCGTTGTATTAGCCTCTTCCATTTTCTCAGTAGCAATCGCTCCCTCTGCGAGCAGCTTCTGATTACGTTGTTGATTCAGTTTGGCGTCAGCAAGCGCTCGTTCTGCTTCCGTCAAATCATTTTGTGCTTCCACCAAGCTTTGGTTAGAAGTACTGCCTGCTTGGGTTAAGTTCGCTTTTGCCACACGGAGAGCTGCTTCTTGTTCTCTTACGCTGTTAGAGAGCTCATTCGTATCAAGTGTAAACAATAATTGTCCTTTTGTTACAGCCTGACCCAGCTTTACGGGCAGAGACGCAATTTTCCCACCGGTTTTTGGTGACATTTGGACTTCCTCACTCGGTGCCAATTTTGCAGTGAGTCCAGCCTCAGAAGTGACCATGCCTTGTGCCACCGTTGCAACCTGTACAGGGGTAACCGTTTCTGCTGGTGGGGCAGCAGTCGTCGCGGCCTCCTCCTGACTTGCGCAGCCTGTGATCAAGGTAAGGGAAAGTAGCGCCACAATCGCGATTCTTTTATTTATGATCATGAATGGTTCCTCCTCTTTTCTTATGCATTTGTCGATTCCAAAGTGGTAAGGCTTTTCTTTTCCTGCTTTTGCTTGCGTTTGTTGCGTCTCTTTTGTCCCATCTCATCAAACCATACAGTAACCACAGGTACGAGTACGAGTGTGATCATGGTGGAGAAAATCAAACCATACATGACGGTAGTAGCCATTGGCGCTTGCAGTTCCAAACCAGACCCGGCAGCAACCGATAGAGGAGCAATGGCCATAATGGTTGTGAGAGTTGTCATCAAAATTGGACGCAGACGAGCAGGTCCTGCATGTAAAATCGCTTCATGTAGCTCCCAACCTTTTGCACGCAACTGATTGATCAAGTCGATTAGCACAATCGCATTGTTCACGACCAGACCGATCAGCAAAATGTACCCGATCAAAACAGATACGGTAATAGGCGTGCCTGTAAACAAAAGCCCCAGTATGACCCCGGTAAGGCTCGGAGGAACCGAGAACATGATAATAAATGGACTGAAAAGCGATTCAAACTGAGCAGCCATGACCATGTACACAAGCACGACAGACAAGATAATCGCGAGACCCAGATTCACAAAAGAATTTCCCATATCCTCGCTCTGCCCGCCTATTTCGATGGTATATCCGTCCGGAACATTCAGCTTATTGATGATATTCGTAACTTCCGTCGCGGCCGCTTGCAGGTTATCCCCAATCAAATCGCTCGTGACTGTCACTTCGCGCGTCATGTTTTTGCGCTCAATCGATGGTGGTACATCGACTTTGCTAATGGTCGCCACGGAAGTGAGGCTGATTTGAGCGCCTGTTGGCGTGGAAATGCGCAGATTCTTCAAGTAATTGATATCTTCCTTATAATCTTCTGGCAGTTTGAGATTGATATCAATTTCATCTTCGCCCGTACGATACTGGGTAACCGTTTGACCTTGGAAAGAAGTTCGCACAGCAGAAAGGATTTCATTTGTTGTCACTCCATACAAGCTCGCCTTCTCTGTATTGACCTTCACATCGAACTCCTGACTCATTTCCTGAACACTGGTAGATACGTTGATCGTTCCCGGTACCTTGGCTATTTCTCCTTTCACAATCTCGCTCAGTTCCGTTAAGACGTCCAGATCATCTCCGCGAATTTCAATCGAGATGGCTGCTCCGCCCCCCATACCACCGGAAAGGGATTTCACCTTGATATCTGCACCTGCAATATGCTTGACTTGCTCTTGCAGGCCCACAGCAATTTCCTCTGTCGATCGCTGTCTCGTAGAAATCTCTCCTACGTGAAGTTCGATCGTTGCGTTATGAGAAGTAGATGCACCGCTCTCTGAAATACCGTCGCTACCCCCGACTGAGGACTTGACCAATTTCTTTTCTGGCACTTGATTGACCACTTCTTCTACTTGCTTCATTACTTTTTCTGTTTCCGTCAAGACAGTACCCTTTGGCAGCTTGATCTCTACCTGGATTAACCCTTGGTCCATATCTGGGAAAAAACCTGCTCCGAGAGAGGGAACTAACATCAATGAGCCAATCAACATGGCAAAAGCAGATCCGATCACCGTTTTCCGATGACCCAATGCCCATTTGAGCAACCTTTGATAACCCTTCTCCACTTTATGGAATCCGATATTAAACCAGATTAGTGGATTGAAGCCGCGATAGTTTTCGTGATTCGTATGCTCCGGTACCGTTTTTAACATCCGAGCACTCATCATCGGAACCAGTAAGAAAGTGAAAACGAGTGCTGCGATGTGTGAGAAAACGACCGTCAACGCTAATGGTGCGAAAAGCTCAGCAACAATCCCCTCTGTCAGCGCAATCGGTAAGAATACGCAAATTTGTGCCAATGCGGATGCCATTACCGCGGTTCCTACCTCTTTGGAACCGACCAATGCCGCTTCCATCATGCCCTTACCTTGTTCCCGCTGACGGAAAATGTTCTCCAGCATAACAACCGCGAAGTCCACTAATGATCCCAATCCGAGCGTGAGACCAGCAAGGGAAATCAGGTTGATTGTTTGACCTGTCATATACATCAAGAGGAAGGTTGATATGATCGATACAGGCAGGACAATAACCGCAATGAGCATAGACGACAGACTGCCCAAGAAGAAGAACAGCATGAGTACGCCAATGGCACCACCTGCAAGAGCATGTACTATCGTGTTGTCAACGGAACTCTGGATATAGGTAGAGGTATCGAGAACGATACTTGTTTCTACATTTGCTGGAAGCGTGCTATTAATCTTCTCCAGCTCAGCCTTTACGTCTTTTGCGATTTTGATCGTATTGCCGCCTGTGCCTTTCATCACGGAAATTCCCAAGCTTGGCTTTCCATCAATGTAGCTCAGATTGGTCACTTCTTTGATGGTGTCTGTTACGTTGGCAATATCACTCAGTCGGATGAAGCTCCCACCGACAGAAATCGGCGTGAGTGCAATGGTGTCCACATTGGTGAATTCTCCTTGCACGCGAATACTGGTTTTTGCGTCACCTTCCCGAATCGCACCAGCTGATCCGGATACATTGCTGTTTTCAAGTGCTGCCTTTATTTGATCCAATGTCAATCCATAGGCGGCTAGTTTGGCTGGGTCCACGATGATATCGACAATTCGCTCTTGCCCACCGGTGACAGTGACAGAAGCAACACCGTTAATTCGTTCCAAGCGGGCCTTAATTACATCATCCGCGATTTTTTTCAGTTTGTTGACATCTTGATCGCCAGTTACAGCCAGATCAATGATCGGCTGGCTTGTCGGATCAAATTTCAAAACCCTTGGTGAACCAGCTGATTCAGGCAAGCTCCCTCGGACCAAATCTACTTTATCTCGCATATTCAGTGTGGCTTGATCCATGTCTGTTCCCCACTTGAAATGGAGGATGACCGAGGAGGAGCCGTTCACAGAGGTTGATGTGACCTTGTCTAAATTCGGAACCGTGCCTAATGCATTTTCGATCGGTTTGGTAACGAGCTTTTCTACCTCGGCTGGAGCCGCCCCCTCAACAGAGGTAACAACTACGGCGACCGGTGAAGTCAGCGATGGCATCAATTCAATAGCCAAGCGAGGAAAGGTAACCAAACCAAAAATGAAGATGGCTATGGATATCATAATCATCGTGACCGGACGTTTAATGGACAGTTCGGATATATTCAAAATTTTCTCACCTCTTCTTTTGTAGGGAGCTCAGCGTATCAGCTCAGTATTTCTTTCTCCAAAATAAGCTCGCGCAAGGAATGCAGCGAAGCAGATGTGCAAGCACTTCCTTCTTGACACGTCCAATTCGCTGGCACACGGTCCGTCAATGCTGCCCACACAATTCTCCGATCCGATTTATCACGAAATCTGCGCACCAAGTTCATCTGTTCCAACCGACCGATTAAGCCTGAGGTCGTACTATAGGAAAGATCAATCGCCTTGCTGATTTCTCCCATTGTTTTCGGGCTGATCGCGATTTGCTCCAGAATAAGAACTTGTTGCCAGGTGATATCACTTGAATCCAATGCTTGCATGGAAAGAGTGGAAAATACGGTGCTCGTTTCTCTTAGAATCTTCGCTAACTGAAACAGTTCGTTCATAAAAGCCTCCTACCCATTGTCTATTTTTCGGACTATCGTTTGGGGTGTTCCCCTCCACAGATCAAATTGTACTTATACGATTCGTCCCCGAAGTCTATCGGGCAGTCAAATTGTGGAATTTGATTTTATCTATCCAGAGATAGAAGACCGTACACCCGGAGATAGACGACAGCGCATGCTAAAATGAAACTATAATGGGTACGTATTCCAAGAAAGGAGGTTGTCTTCTTGAACGCTTCAACTGCATCTTTACGCTCCCGTTTCCTGCTCATTTGTTTTTTTGTATTGATCTCATTTTTTCTCATTCCAACAGCTTACATGCATGAACCCACCATTCCATTTATCATCTCTCTGATCATCATCTTCTGCTTCTTGCTGATGTTTCTCAGACCCAAAAAGAATTGGAAACCACTTCAAAAAGACATCGCCATTATCGTTCTTGGTACTGTGTCATTTATAAAAGTTCTATATGTAGGAGAAGAGATCGGTCTATCCTTGCCATTGGTAGCTTTTATTGGTTATCACATTCTTGAACGCCGCGGATTGTACTATGCGATTTTTTTTGGCACATGCTCTTTTTCTTACATGTACTTTTATAAAGGCAATATTTTTGAGGAAGTAATCGGCTATGTCGTGGCCTATATCGGATGGTATATCGGCGCACGAGGATTATCTCTTCAAAATCAAGCAAAGGAATCGAGTCAACAGCATCTAAAACAATTGCAAGAGGCGCATGTTGAACTCCAGGAAGCTCATTCTGAACTTCAAGAGGCCTCTGTGAATACACTTCGTGCCGCTGTCCTCGAAGAGAGGACCAGAATCGCCCGCGATGTTCACGACGCCTTGGGGCACAGTCTCACATCGTTAATCGTTCAATTGAATGCTTTGAAATACATGCTGCAAGGAGGACCGAGTGACGCACAGGAGGCTGTCCGAGACATGCTTACGGTATCCAAGCAAAGCCTCGATGATATACGCTCGTCTGTACATACATTGGCTGCAGACAAATCTTCTCTGGGAATCACACCGCTGCGCATACTCTTATCACGAGCCCAACAGCATACCGACATCAAAATGCAGCTGATCAGTCCCAATCCAGACATTCCTCTCTCTCAGCAGATGACCATTACGCTTTACCGGATTCTCCAAGAAGCGATTACCAATTCCATACGACATTCTGATGCAACAGAAATTTTCATAACGATTGAAAAAAAACAAAACTATCTATTCCTGGCTATTTGGGACAATGGGAGTATGACGAATCATCATCAAATCAAGCTGGGCGCAGGTTTAACAGGTATCGCAGAACAAACCAAGCAACTAAACGGGGACCTTTCCTATTCCATTCGAGAGCCCCACGGCTTTCAAATTGACATCAGCTTTCCGCTTTGAAAAGCAAATAGCAGTATATAAGGAGGAATGCCAGCGTGGAAAATCAAAACAAAAAAGAGACCATTCGTGTGGTCCTGGTCGATGACCAAACGATGATCCGTCAAGGATTGGGATATGTCATCAGTATGCAAAAGGATATGGAAGTAAGCGGGGAAGCTTCCAATGGGGAAGAAGCCGTGAAGATCGTAGGAGAAATCATTCCTGATGTAGTCTTAATGGATGTACAAATGCCGAATATGTCAGGAATCGATGCAACACGAGAAATCACTCGACTCCATCCTTCGATAAAAGTTTTAATCCTCACAACATTTGACACGTACGATTACATTGTAGACGGTATTCGTGCTGGTGCTGTCGGCTATATGCTAAAGGATTCCGATTCACAGGATATGTTGGACCTCATTCGCAGGGCCCATCAGGGAGAGGCACTGTTTTACACGGCTACAGCTGCCAAGGCTCTGGCGGAGGTTCTACAGTTTCAACAAAAGAATCACGAACCTGACTCTGATGCTGACTGTGACTCGCTTCCACCCCTTGTCATGCTTGATCAGTTGACTGATCGAGAGCGGGACGTACTTGAGCAGCTATCCTACGGCAAACGCAACGATCAAATTGCGCAGCACTTACTCATCTCAGGGGGAACCGTCAAGACGCATATCCATCGGATCTTGCAAAAAATGGGCGTAGAAGATCGTACACAAGCAGTTGCCAAGGCGATCCGGTATAAAATCGTGAAATAGGGAAGGAAACAAAAAAGCCCAAGCATGTAAAGCATGCTTGAGCGTTGATAACTGATTGGAATAGACTGCAGCTATTCCATACTCTGTAACTTTCCGATCTCCACTTCCAACAGCGGCAATACTCTTCCTGGGAACACGGTAGACGCGATTTCTCCTACTCGCTTTGCCCCTCTCGACAAGTAAAACGGTTCTGCGTACGGGTCGCTGTGGATGGTGATGACTGGGATATCCAGCTTTTGTGCCACCTCCACCATATGCTGCCACAGAGCCTTTCCATAACCTTTTCCTACTGCCTCCGGTTCCAGGAACAAAAAGCCTAATAGCCACTGCTCCTGCTCTGCATCCTTTTCCAAACTCATGAAGCCTTTGATGCTGCCCTCATCCTCTAACACATATACTTCCTGTGTCTCGATATAGGCAGATGATAGCGTCAGATCTTCGCGACAGGCCTCCATGAATTCATCACTGTATCCCCAATAAGCTTTGGAGCGATAGGCTAGCTTGCTCAGTTCGCTTGCTTCTTGTCCTTTACCTCTGCGGATGTTCATCTGAATTCAGGCCCTCCTTTGCTACGATCTCTGCTAACCGTTGTTTGATACCCCCTGTACAAACGCCACCATGATAGGCAATCACTGTCTCTATATCGAACTCGAGCAGTTTGCGGATCGATTGCAGAGCTGTCGGTTGATCAGGCGTAAATTCGGGATTGAAGGGCATCAGTACCCCATCTTGTGCTGTGAGGGCGTCTCCTGAAATCAACGTCTTGCTCGGAATATGATACAAAGAGATGTGATCCGGGGAATGACCGGGCGTATAAATCACCTGGATACCGCCACAGTAAGGGAGAACATCGCCATCCTGTACGGCATGATCCACTTTTACCGGAGGGGCCAGTACCCCACTTTTGATCAAGGGTGTTTCTCCAGCCAGATACGGAATCGCTACCTCGTGAGCAACCACCTGTACGCTTCCTTCCTTTGCTGCTACTATTTCAGGCAGGCTGCCGATATGATCCCGGTCTTGATGGGTAATGATGATTTTCGTCAACTTTTCAAAGGGAATCGCTTCTTGCTCCAGTACGTTCTGAATCAGCTCCAATTGTCCGGAGATGCCTGTATCCACAAGAATGGCTTCATTTTCATCCCATAGCACTGCGGTGTGGACGACGAATGGATTGCCTCCCGCGTTCATCTCCAGTTTGATCGTTTTGATTCCTTCCGTTTGGGTCAAATCGGACACCTCCAGTATTTGCTTGAATCTGAATCGTATGAATGATTCCCTAAAAGCAGGGGTGAATCCTCTCCCTTCCCGTTATGTATTTTTGGGAGAGAAGTTCGTAATCCCTAATCCCTCTCCTTCAACTCATTCTGTAAGAACATCACCAAGTTATCAGCAATCTTTTCTGCGTACTCACTGACTTGCTGTTTACTCATTATTTCATAGTCTTCTTCATGATCGAACTTGACAATGGGGGTGTTATCTAGCGTGTATTCTATCAAAAACACCACTTTTACAGCAGCCTCAACTAGGACAGCCGTTTTTCCCCTCTTACTTTGCTTCCTTCTGACGATAGACTTCCTTCCCTTCAACCAAGGTCAGCACGACTTTCGCATCTTTGATTTGAGTGGCCGGAATTTTAAACAAATTTTTATCGAGCACGATGAGATCTGCCTTCTTGCCGACTTCGATCGAGCCTGTGATGTCATCCACGTGGTTGGCGTAAGCACCATCAATCGTGAAGCTGGCGATCATTTCTGCAAGCGTCGCCCGCTCGTCTGGGTTGGCAATTTTGCTCGGATCGGTTACACCCTCCTCGATCCGGGTAATGCCTTGTTGAATGCCATGCAGTGGATTGAATTCCGGCGTTACGATGTAGTCAGACGAAGAAGCTACATGCACCCCTTTTTTCAGGAAGCTCTTCATCGGGTATTCTTTTTCTGCGCGTTCGTGACCCAAGTACGGTACTTCGATCTCATCGTAGTAGCCCTCTTCCTGCATAAACCAGAATGGCTGCACGATTCCGACTGCACCCAGCTTTTTGAAGCGCTCGATGTCTGACTCATTGACCAGTTGCAAGTGAACGAGCGAGTGGCGAGCATCGTGCTTGCCATTTTGTTTCTCAGCGAGCTCCATACCGTCCAGTGCAATGCGGGTAGAAGCATCCCCGATAGAATGGATGTGCAATTGGAAGCCTGCCTTGTCTACTGCGGCAGCGGTTTGATTGTAAACCTCTGGCTTCCAGATTAATTCTCCGTTTGTTTCCTTATGGACATACGGCTTTTCCAAGTAAGCTGTGGCGCCTTCTACGACTCCATCCAAAAAGATTTTGACGGCGTTGACCTGGAATAGCGGATTTTGATTTTGATTACGCTCACGGATTTTTACGAATTCTGCGATCTGCTCAGGTCCTTTTTCCGGATTCGCTGTCAACGCATTGCGGAAGCGGATGGTCAGCTTGTCCTCTTTCGCGAGCTCCTCGTACGCTTCCAATACGTTCGGATAGCGCAGCATATCCGGGTCGCGCACTGTCGTTACACCGCGTTCAACTGCTTTTTCCTGGTAGGCTTCAATCCCGGACTTGTATTGCTGGACGGTGTATCCGCCGATTTTTGACAGCACCAGATTCATTGCGCTTTCACGCAACGTTCCAGATGGTTCTCCTGTTTTCGGATCGCGCTCGATAATGCCACCCTCAGGGTTTGGTGTGTCCTTCTTGATTCCGGCCAGCTTCAATGCTGCCGAGTTCACCCACAAAGAATGTCCATCATCGGAGGTCAACGCGATTGGAGTCATAGGCACGATTTTATCCAAAACTTCCTTGCGCGGACCAATACCAGGCACTACCGGATTGCTCCAGCCCCGTCCTTGCAATGCTGGTTCATTTGGATGCTCTTTGACGAATTTCTCGATGGTCGCAACGTACTCCTCGACAGAGCCTCCGTCAAACAAATCAATGGAGTAAATGAGTCCCGTCGTTTTGCTTGCATGCGTATGACTGTCAATAAAGCCCGGCAATACCATTTGGCCCTTCAGATCGATTACTTTCGTATCCTTGCCGATGTGTGCTTTCGCATATTCATCTGCACCGACAAAGACAATTTTATCACCGCGAATAGCCACGGCCTCCGCCCAGCTGTTCTTATTGTCCACTGTGTAAACCGCGCCGTTCGTTAACACGACATCTGCTGGCTGTTTTGTCTCTTGGGCGGCAAAAGCCGACATCGGGCTCATCAGCGCTGTGGCGAGTAAGGCGCTGGTTAATTTTTTTCCAAACACGTTAAGATCCCACCTATCTATTTATCTAAGATGAAAAGAATGCCAAAACTGATTGTAGCATCGCAACTCTGAAAATTCCATGAAATCCGGTCGAAAAATAGTATTTTTCCCCGATTTATGACGAAATTGATCACATAATGACCACTTGAATTGGTCAAATTGGTAAAAGGTTAATTTGACTCTCCTTCATGAATCGATGTATACTCATAAATGTTTTAGGGGGTAAACATTTAACACCGTATATAATTAAGCAATGAAAACAGGAGAGGGTACGATGCAAAGCCAAGTCAATTTTGAAGAACTTTATATACAACTCCAGCGAAAGGTTTCGGCTGAGTCACACAAGCGTTTGGACCCACTCGTATCAGGATCACAAGCGATGCTTTTGCGAATCCTAGATATGAGCGGCCCGCAGAAGGCATCTTCTATTGCAGAACGAATGAATATTACCCCCGGAGCCGTTACGAGTCTCGCTGATAAATTGATTGCTTGCGGCTATGCCACCAGAAATCGTGACAGTACGGATCGCCGCGTCGTGCAACTGGACATAACCGATGAAGGAAGAGAAATCCTGCGGAAATATAAAATCATCGTGAGAAATACCATTGAACAGTTTTTTGCAGGCGTGTCTGATGAAGACAAACAACATTTAGTCCGCATCTATCACCAGGTTCTGAAGAATATAGATCAACAAAGAGAGGAGAATCAAGATTGCAACAGCTGACAGAGAAAAAGAAAGTAACGATTATGATCGCGATTATTACGGCTATGTTTTTCGCCGCGATCAACCAGACCATTATCGGGGTTGCCATGCCGCGTATTATTTCGAAGCTGGGAGGCATGGATTACTATTCGTGGGCGATTACGATTTATTTGCTGACCTCAACCGTCGCTTCTGTGCTGGTTGGGAAGCTCTCCGATATATACGGAAGAAAACCGTTTATTTTGACGGGTATCGCGTTGTTTAGTATCGGGGCCTTGTTGTCCGGGTTTTCTACCGATATTTTTCAACTGATTACGTATCGTGGCATTCAAGGGGCTGGTGCAGGGATCATCATGTCCACTGCTTTTACCGCCATGGGTGATTTGTACGAACCCCGCGAGCGTGCCAAATGGGGCGGAATTATGAGTGCCGTCTTCGGCGTATCCAGTGTGCTTGGTCCTCTGATGGGCGGCTATATCGTCGACCATCTCGACTGGCACTGGGTGTTCTGGATCTTCTTGCCGATTGGCGTGATTGCCTTTCTGTTGATCATGATTCATTTCCCAAGAGTACCGAAGCAAGAAGGAGAGTCTGTCGACTACTTCGGCTCGCTGTTCTTGACGCTCACCATCGTACCGATGCTGCTCGCCTTCTCATGGGCAGGTAATGGCCCGGGCAAACACGCCTGGGGCTCGTGGCAAATTATTGGTTTGTTTGCCGCCACAATCATTGCGTTGATCGTGTTTATTATGATTGAGAGGAAAGTAAAGACTCCTGTTCTTCCGCTGGGCTTGTTCAAAAACAGTATTTTCACTGTCTCCAATCTGGTCGGATTCTTCCTCAACGCGGGGATGATGGGCGCTATCATTTATGTGCCATTCTTTGTCCAAGGGGTCAAAGGCATCTCGCCGACGATGGCTGGTTATGTGGCGATGCCGATGTCGATTGCCATGCTCGCGACCTCTGCAATCGCCGGACAAATCATGACCAAGACGGGAAAATATAAAAAGATGGCGCTGGGAGGACTTCTCGTCATGACCTTGGGCATGGTGCTGATGTATTTCATGTCGCCAACCACACCGATTTACTTGCTCGTGATCTACATGATCATTCTCGGGTTGGGGATCGGGATTGCGATGCCAGTCTTCTCTTTGACGGTGCAAAATGCAGTCGCACCGCAGCAATTGGGTGTCGCCACAGCAACGTCGCAGCTTTTCCGTAACCTCGGTGGGACCATTGGAATTGCTGTCATGGGAACCGTCATGAGTGCCAGCATGTCTGCGAAAATGACGCAACTGTCGGGAGCCATGGGTCAGGTGAACAATCCCGCAGCAGCTGATCCTGCCCTGGCAGAGAAGCTGTCGCTCTTTACGAATCCGCAAAATTTGTTGGATCAGCCGAAAATTGAAGCCACGCTGGCTAGTCTGCCACCGGATTTGCAGCCGCTGTTTACTCACATGCTGGATATGATCCGGGAAGCGATGAGCTATGGAATTACGACTACGTTTTTGACTGGGGCGATTGTAGCAGGAATCGCGGTCATCATCGCGCTGTTCCTGAAGGAAATTCCACTGCGTAGTGGGAAGATGGGACAGAAGCCGGAGGGCAAAGCAGGAAAGGCTTAATAGGAAAAGGAAGAGGGCACTTGTCCTCTTCCTTTTTTTCATGGGGTTAATCTGCAAGAATATCTGGCTGCTCGACGGTCGACACCCTATAGCTCTGCTCTTCCCGTTCGGATCGCATAGGCATAGTCTCTGCGTCCGTTTTCTTCTGCTCTTCTCGCTGCCTTCTCGAAGTCATACGGAACCAATACATGCTCAACCAACCACGAGCCGCCTTGTTTTTTTACCGTGACGTACTTGGCATGGGGTGTCTTCGATTCCATCGAATGCGGGTACGGCGCTTCCTCAAAATACGCTGGCAGCCCTACGCTCCCCGGATTTACCACGAGCTTGCCATCTGGCAGCCATACGGATTTGGGCACATGTGAGTGTCCGCAAAAAATGACCTGCTGCTGAATGCCAGTAAGCTCGATCATTAAGGAATTTGCGCTTTTGTCTTCGATTCCATATGGAGCGACACTCTCCAATAAGTACACATCATCGGCAAAAGGTGTGCCGTGACAAAACAAGAGATCATCCAACGTCCACTGCTTTTCGAATGCCCCGATCCAACTAAGAATTTCTTGTGTCAGCAGTGGCTTCACGTATTCGAACGTGATGGACTCCATTTGCTCTTCCAGTAAATATCTGTCACAATTACCCATGATGTGGGTAATAGAAGATCGCTCCATTAAGAGCTCTGCCGTTTTGATCGGATCAAGCGGTCCAAACAACGTATCGCCCAGGTTCACGATGGTTTGAATACCGCGGGAATCAATGTCGTGCAGCACGGCCTCCAATGCATAAGCGTTGCTGTGTATGTCGGAGATCACCGCGATGGAATGGTTGTTTTGGCTCAAGGTCATATACTCCTTTACGAAATTCGAAGCATCTATGCTTATAGTATTACTGCAAAATTATGTACATTTCCTGCTCCATTTAAGTTTTCGCGGCTTACGTGACAGATCAAGAGGATGCCCTTCTATCAAACGAAGAGAGGCATCCTCTTCCTATGCCATTTTGAAAAAAACATGAAAAAAGTTTGAGAGGGGTCCCCTCTCCTCATCGTCTATAGTAGTGAACAGCAAAACGGTTTTGTCCGTTTTGTTTGACCACAATCGAAAAACGTCGAGACGTTTTTCACAAAAAGGAAAGCTGCGCAGCACCTTTTTGCAAGGAGGTAACAAACATGCAGGACGATCGAGAGGTCATTGCGGAGGTTCTTCAGGGAAATAAAGAGGCTTATGCTCTGATCGTCAATAAATACAAGGGAAAAATCGCTTCGATTCTCCAGCGTACGCTCCACCATTCTCATGATGCCGAAGACATGGTGCAGGAGGTTTTTATCAAGGCGTACTACAGTCTGCCAGACTATAAACCCCAGTACTCCTTTTCTGCCTGGCTGTATCGAATCGCAATTAATCGCGGGATTGACGAGCTGCGGAAGCGAAAACGGATGCCTTCCGTAACGGAGATAGATATCGAGGTCAAAGACGAATGTCCGATCCCGGAGGAAGATTATTTGGAAAAAGAACAGCGTCATGCTTTGCGACAGCAGATGATGACACTGGACAAAAACCACAGGACGCTTCTCGATTTACATTATCTCCAGCACCTAAGCTACCGAGAGATCGGCAACAAACTATCTTTGTCCGTAGATACTGTCAGAATGCGCCTCTCCTATGCCAGGAAAAAGCTGCGAGACCAGCTAAGCAAGCCGGAGAAAAAAGGGGGTACCCCGCTTTGAACTGCCTTACGCAAAGACAGCTGATCGCCTACATGGAAGATCGTTTATCACCAGTGAACAAACAAAATATCGAAAGTCATCTCGATCATTGCACACACTGCCAGCACCAGCTGGAGCAATGGATCGATGAGCTGCACCAAACAGAAGAAACGATATGGGAAGATTCTCTCTCAGCAAATATGGATCAAAAGATTATTCAGATGCTCTCGCCTCATCCCGTGAGAGTATTGAACCCTGCTACCCCTTCACACCAACCACCTGCGTGGAAAAAAAGGAGTATCACGATCATGAAAAGAATGACGATTGCCGCCGCTGCATTAACCATCATCGTAACGGGAGGAATGCTCGTCTCCCCGACCTTTGCCAGTTATGTCCATGCTGCTTTTACGAACAGCCCAATAGGCAAGGCTGATCCTGTAGCACCTGTAAGCAATAGCTTTTTGCAAGAATTAGCGGACAAAGGAATTGCTCAAGCAGCCAAGAATGGATTCGCGCAGTCCGTTGATGTTAGCACGACCGATCAAGGCCTCACTTTTGCCGTGCATGAAGTGATGGCTGACCCGCTGCGGATTAGCATAGCAGCTTCTTTAAAAGACAAGAACGGAAAGGCATTAGACAGCTTTATGTCGGAAATGGTGAGTAGATCTACCAAAGAGCCACTTATCATCATCAAAGACAAACAAGGAAACATCCTTATACCCTCTAAGGAAAAAAATGCTCAATACCCCAATAAACAATGGGATCATTCCATGTTTGTCGATAATGGTGTTATGATCTTGGATCGCGAGCTACGAAGCTATTTTGATGATCTAAACAAGGTGCCTGACGAGCTGATCGTAGAGTTTAACATCAAGCAACTGGACAGCATCAAGGGGAACTGGAAGCTGTCCGTACCTGTAGATATGAAAAAAGCAAAAGCAGCAATGAAGACCCATGAAATTAACAAAGCCTACACGACCCCGCAAGGACTCAAGCTGAACGTCAAACAAATTACGTTTGCGCCAAGCGGAGTGGAGATGGTCATTGATCGAGCCCTTGCTGCTAACGAGAATAACGCATACAGCTATGAGCTGGTGAACGACAAGGGCACAGTGGTCGCTGCTTGGGATTCGACTGCGGTTATTCATGAAGCCAATAAAAGAAGTAATGTGACCAGGGATGTGAAATGGGAGCATACCCAATCCACCGAAAGTGGAGCAAGAGACTTCCATTACTTCTATCCCATTGACGAAAGCCAAAATCTCACCTTCAAGCTCAGATCTGTTTATACAGAGGAAGCGGCTACTTTAAACGCGAAATTGGACACCAATCGCCTCGAGAAGAAAGAAGTCATCACAGCGGAAGACCAGGGAGATCAGTTTACTTTCAAAAAAGATCAAAAGGATCCAAACGCGGTTGTTGATGTTGAAGGCTATGACGGCCATTACCGCGTGAACGACGATGGAACTACCACGAAATTGGAAGGCTACCACCTGGCATTCGAGGCAACTCTCGCTCCAGATGCTGCCGCTATGGGTCCCTACCAATACTGGACCATTACAGACGAGACCGGGAAAAAGTACGAAGACATCCAGTACTTAATCGATAAGACTGAGTTTGAAAATGATCGGGCGATTTTTGGAGGTAAGGTTTTCTTGGAAAACCTCACAACCCTGCCAAAGCAATTGATCATTTCATCCGAGAAACGAATGGTTGAACACAAAAATGTAGAGTGGGAAGTACCGATTTACTCCGGAAAATAAGGGCTTTTCATATGCAAAAGGCTGGTGGTACACATCGTACCGCCAGCCTCTTTTTCACGCGATATATTCCTGCTGCAAAATTCCCATGTGGACAATATCATGCCATTTCCCCTCTCGAAACAAAAACTGCCGCGAGATCCCCTCCTGCTTGAATCCGAGCCTCTCATACAGCTTGACCGCCCTTTCGTTAAAAGAAAAAACACGCAGCGATACCCGATGCAGATTCATTTCCAAGAATGCATAATCCAGCAGCAGCTTCAGCGCTTCTCGTCCATACCCTTTTCCCCAATACTCCTTCTCCCCAATATCGATGATGCACTCCGCATTGCGGTTTTTCAGGTCGATCTGGATGAGAGAGGTAATCCCGATCGGTTGATGGGTTTGGCTGTCTACGATCATATAGCTCTTCGAGGAGCTTGCATGCAGAATGACCTGGTTCACAAAACCGTTCGTATCTTCCCACGTGTAGACGTCCATAGACGGATTCGTTGTCCGCATGACTTCTTCGTCATTTCTCCACCTGTGGTAGACGTCCACGTCCTCCCCCGTCATTTTTCTCAAATAAATTCTCTCTGTTTGAAACATCATTCGAACCCCTCCTTATTGAGTCGGTCCCAGCATCGCTCTCAATGAAAACAACAATGCTTCCATCTGCTCGGGCACCTTCGTTTTGTCTGGGCCCAAATGCGCGGTATCCAGCATTAATCCATCGATAACCGAGATGAAATAGCGAGCGATCACCTCAGGTGGTAGCTGTGGCTTAAACTCACCTGTCGCTGTCCCATGCGCGAAGAAAGCTGTCAACACGTCGACCATTTTTTCATAGCGAGTCGTGATATATGGATAGCTCTGTTGCTTCTGCTGATCCTTCAGTGACAGGAAAAACTCTGAGTTGGCTTTGGACAGTGTTTGATCGATTTTCTCGATCTCGCCCTGTTGCTTGTTAACCCATTTGGTGATTTGCTGCCAAGACCTTTCACCAGAAACAGGCGCGAAAAATTGTGCATCCTGTTGATCCTTGAATTGCAGCAGCTCCAAATATAGGTGCTCCAGGTTATCAAAGTAGGCGTACAAGGCTCCTCGTGATACGCCAGCCTCGTCCATGATGTCTTGCATGGTGGCCCGTGTGTAGCCTTTTGTGATGAACACACGCTTTGCCGCTTGCAGCAGTTCGATTTTCTTTTTGGTTTTGTATTCGTCGCTTACTTTTGGGGCCATGGGGTTTGAGGTTGCCTCCTTTGAACAAAATGTACATTGATGTCGTTTTTGTTGGTGAGATCATTATAAACGACATTAATGTCGTTTTTCAATCTCTTACGATTTCCCCACAATTTTCACCCCACCTTTCTACGGAAGTAGCCGCAATGTCCAATCAATGAAAAAAACATGGCATATTCTGTGTTAGA
Organism: Brevibacillus sp. MER 51; assembly: GCF_023714195.1. Classification (NCBI taxonomy): domain Bacteria; kingdom Bacillati; phylum Bacillota; class Bacilli; order Caryophanales; family Paenibacillaceae; genus Brevibacillus; species Brevibacillus sp. MER 51. The sequence continues at coordinate 51,681 of NZ_JAMAUS010000009.1, forward strand.
TTGTCATGAAAGGATGGGGGCATTCTTGAAAAGAAAAAAATCGAAAAGGCTCAAAAAAGTCTTGGGACGCTTGGTACAATATGGACCTTATCTGGAGCGTCGCAGAGACCTAAGTAATCATCTTAGAGATGAATGTAATGATTTGAATCCGAATAATCCGAGCGGGGCTTTTTGTTGTTACCATTGTAGTAGATGTGCCATATATGGTAATCGGTTTGGTGACTATGACTGTAACTATTGTAATTCCGCAGAATGTAGGGGCGGGTGAATGGCGTTCCTCTGTATAGAAAACGCGAAAAAGCACCCTGCTTCACCATTAACAGTGATGCAGGGTGCAAAACAGCAACTCTCGCTATTGTGTCCGATCCGGTATGAAAAAGGAAACCGTCGTTCCTTCTCCCGGATTGCTCGTAATACGCAAGCCCTTCCCGTACATTTGCGTCAGTCTCCGATTCGTATTGGACACTCCGATTCCGCCTCTTTCCTTCTTAGACAAATCGAGAATTTGCCTTACAGTCTCCTCCTCCATTCCTATACCATCATCCTTCACCTCAAAAAGGGTGGCATTTTTTTGCCGGACAATGCGTATATGGAGAGTTCCACCCTCTATTCGGGTAAGAAGACCATGGTTGATTGCATTCTCCACCAACGGCTGAATGGTCAGTGGCGGGATCAACAAATCGATATCAGGCTCAACCTCCCACACGACCTGTAACCGCTCGCCAAATCGTTCCTTTTCAATGTAAAGATAGGCTTGGACAAGCTCCAGCTCATGGGAGAGTGCAACTTGTTTTCCTGTATTCAAAAAGTCAAAGCTGATATGCAAGAAGGCGGTAAACGCATCCCCGAGTTTACGCATCTTCTCCGTATCAATGTCACTCAACGCCATAATCGAGCTAAGTGTATTGAACAAGAAGTGCGGGTGAATCTGCGCCTGCAAGTAGGCAGCCTCCATACGCAGTCGTTCATCGACGGTTTGCTTGAGCGTCGTCAACGACCAGACGCGATATTTCAGCTCCAAGCCATCGACTGGTTTGCAAACATAGTCATTCGCACCAGACAAATACCCGGTGTATACATCCTCAGACTGGCTGCGCGCCGTTAAGAGCAAGATCGGCAGCTCAGAAACAGAGAAATGCTCCCTGACCCTTTGCGTCAGCTCATAGCCTGACATATGCGGCATCATGACATCGATGATAAGCAAATCCCACTGCTCTGTAAAAAGCAGATCGAGCGCGTCTCTTGGCGATGTGCACGTCGTGATTTGGTATTGCGAGGAGGAGAGCATTCGATCCAGCACCCTTAGGTTAACCGGATCGTCATCAATCGCCAATATGTTCGCCTTTCTTTCTACAAACGCATGTGCTGCCGTTTGCTGAAAAGCCAAGACATCTGGAGCCTCGCTATGCCTCATCTGGTTGATAGCCGTCACTTGATTGTTCTTATCTATCTGCTCCACATATTGGCTCTCTGCTGCTTTCATCTCATCTGTACTAATCACGGGCAGCCAGAAGCTAAATACCGAACCTTTGCCCGGTTCAGAGTCGACTCTTAGCTCGCTATCATGCAGCTCGACCAGCTGTGAACAAATAGCAAGACCGAGGCCGATTCCTCCGCCACCGTTCGTTGCTTGAGCTCCCTGCTCATACGGCAAAAATATACGTGCCTTGGTATGTTCATCCATCCCAATTCCTGTATCGGATACATAGATCGCCACCTGTCCGTCTACGTTCTCAGCAGAAACGACGACAGATCCTTCTTCCGTGAACTTCAGTGCGTTGTGAACAAGATTGAATAGAATCTGGACTAGCCGCTTCTCATCTGCCAAGATTGGCGGGATGGACTCTGGTATGTCCATTTTCAGTTGAACAGGCTTGCCTTCTACCATGTAAGTAAGCATGCCGATGATTCCAGAAACAACTGATTGAATATGCAATGGCTTCTTCTGCAACACGATATGCTTGTCCTGCAAACGCACGACATCTAGCAAATCATCCAGCAAATGCGACATTCTGCGACTGATCGTGATTAAGAGCTCCATATCCTGCGTGCTCCGACCACCCATGACATGCTTTTCATTGTTGACGACAGTCTGGGCGATGTTCATGATACCGTGCAATGGCGTTCTCAGTTCATGCGAGGTATGGGCAAGAAACTGGTCTTTGAGCTTGTCCGCTTCCTTCAATTGCTCCGTTAGCTTTACTTTTTCCTCTGCATTGCGAAAGAATCGCTTGAACCAATAGGCAGAGAAGCTGACAAGAGCAGCAATCAGGTCGAGCGGATAAAACACGTACTTGATATCGATGATTTGATATTCCATGATTGCCGACCATATGACATTGGAAAAAATACTCGTTGCAGCAATGAGCCAGAATACAGCATCATGCTTGTTTTGGATGAGCATGCGGCTGATTCTGAAAATAAACAATAGCAACGGGCCGAAATAAATAATGACTAAAAATGGCGTTCCGGCTAATATATACACCCATTGTGCCGTTCCCAGCACGATGACTGCCGAATAAAGACTGAGCACGGAAAGATACGCCCTAAACGGCCTAGAGTTTTCTTTCTCCCCCTGATCAGATAGACTTCTCACCAATAAAATCATCAGCAAAGGCTGCCATATGTAGGCGAGCACTTCTACCTTGATCGACCATGTATAATCGATCGGGATCCAAAGTAACAGTAGATTGTCATAATCCGACACAACTTTTATCCCCACGCAGGAAAGCAACAGCAAAAACACGAGAAACTCTTTGTAGCGGGCATTCAACACATACAGGATGCCGGCATACAAGCCATGAAGCAACAAGATGAGGAAGGTTGCCATCTGGAAACCGATAGAATACCAACGTTCGGTGTCAATAGCTGCCTGCGACCCGAAGTAAATCGATCTGATGATGCCCCCTTCGATTGGATTATGGTAGTTGGCCGTTCGGACAAGCACTTCAATGACCTTTGCATCACCTGCATTGTATGTAACCGTGAAGGATGCCTTCTGCGGCGTGTACGCTTCCGCTGTTGTCGCAGGCACTCCAACTCTGGCTAATATCTCTCCGTTAACCTCTACGGTAGAAGATGCCTCCACTTGCGGAACCCATAAGGTGTATGGCTGATTTAGTGGTTGATCGACCAAGATCCGTAAACGGTATGTTCCATAGCCATACGGTGACGGAGAGTCCCTGGAAAAAGCGCTGCTCCAATCGCCAGGCACTTGAACATATTGCCGCTCGTCATTGGATGATTGTTTGAATTCTTCATGCGTGACGAACGAATTAGGGAAAAACTCCCATTCCCCATCCAGTGAAATGGACGGGGAATTTTCGAAGTCCCACCCGCGCATATCAAGAACCCCTTGAACTACAGGCGGATGCTCTGGAAACGTATGAAACGAAAACCAGAACATCCGAAGCCCTAGTAGAAATGCTAAAAACAAGAGAAGAATCAAAAGATACTTACTTATGAGTGCTTTTGAATGACTCCGATTATGGTTGCTTCGCTTTATCATAGTATGCATCTTTCGACACACTTCGGATTATCCCTTGTCAAATTGCAGTTCCACAGTCCTATTTTCTCACACAAACTGCCTACTATCGTTATTCCGCCCAAACCGATAAATGGCGATCAAGGCAAAAACTATAGCGAATGCGAGTAAAATAGCTATGTGCAAATACAAGCTCCCCAGACTGTACCCTTGTTGCAGCTTATTCACCGTATCGAGCAACCAATGCTGGGGCAAGAATGTTGAAATTTTGCGCACGGTATCCGGCATGATTTCCATTGGAAAGAAGCAGCCGGCCAGTAGGCATGTCGGTACAATGATCAGGTTGGAAATCGCTCCAGCACCTGCTCTACTCTTCGCGAAGGCAACGGTCATCAGCGAAAGGGCGATTGCTCCCAGCGCAAACACGAACAACGGCAGAATCATTTGACCATACGAGACGCCTGCATCTATGCCAAAGACGTTTTTCATGACGAGCAAGGTCACAATGATTTGCAGCAGCAAAATAAACATGCTGACGATAATATTCGAGAATACATAGGATCTAGCCGACATCGGCGAAGAAAGGAGTCGCAAAAAGGTGCGATTCTCTTTTTCTTTTAAAATGATCTCCGACATGTTCACAGCCGAAAACATCATGAACATAATGAGAAATCCAATCGATTGATTCGTCATGCGCGTCACGTTCGATGTGTCTTGAAGCATTGCCGTATTTAGCTTGTAGCTTTGCTCATGGTATGCCGTATACAGCTTCGTGAACTTAGCCTCATCCGCCTGTGCCGCTTTTCCAATCGCGGCAAGATTGCCGATATAACTGTGCAGCATGGCCTTCACGTAGGCAGTAACCTGTTCACCTTTTACGGATACAATATTCAAGTGTGCCGGCGCCCCTTTCCGAACACTGGCAGCATACCCTGCCTCGAAAACAATTCCGCTATCCAGCTCACCGGAAACGATTTGTTCACGCATCGTTTGTTCGTCGATGACTGTGACTTTGATAGATTCCAATTTCTCGATAAAACGGATCGTGTCCTGCGTGATCACCTGGTCCCCGTCCTGATTGATAATTCCTACATGAATCGTGCCGCTGCCTGCATTGCTGTAGAGGGTAAGAGAAAGCAGAACCCCAACGATCGGCAAACCCAAATAGGTGAACCAGCTTTTTTTACTGCGAAACGTCTCCATCAGGGTTTTCCTAATTAGCCATAGCATTTCACTCATACGAAAGCACCCTCCCGTCTGCGCATCGTGATAACAGAAATGATGATGAACGCCGTGGCGATGCTCACGTTCATCGCAATCGCAAACCATGCGCCTCTTGGATTGTCTGTGTAGATGATTTGCAGCAGTCCTGTATTTGCCCAGTGAAGGGGAGAGAATTTGGCCAAGAGGCTGAAGAAACCTGCCGATTGATCAACGGGAAAATAGGCACCGCCTACAAAGGAGGCGACTTGCGTAAAAATATTGTTGATTGCCCTTACTCCTTCCCCTTTGAAAAGAAAGCTGATCCCCAGGCCCAGGCTGACCGCAAGCAGTACCTCTGTCAAAAGCACGAGGATCACCATTCCGTAGTGGTTGCCCCAATCTGCTTGGAACACGAACTTGCTGACTAGGAACACGACGAGTACGAAAAATAAATTGACGAACGTACTGCCGATAATTTTGCCGGTAAAAATGACACCTTTGCTGACAGGCGCTGCCATTAACCGTGTGGACGTTTTGTTCGTCCGCTCCTTGGTGAACAAATAACTCGCAGAATACATCGAGTAGAGCCCAATCATGGTCGTCATCGCAATCGCGTAATAATCGATTGCCCCCGGTTTTTTATTTGGATTCAAGGTCGTTTCATGAATAAAATCATCACGATGTCCAATCCCCTGGACTATTGCCGAAGCAGATTCGGGATCTACCTGATAAGCTGCGGATGCGAGCGAGTACCGATCTGCAAAAACGGTTAGCATCCCCGCAAGGATATTGCTTCCTATCGCATTCTTGCTGCTTCCATAAAACTCAATCCCCATATCACTGACGACTGCGTACCCCGTATAGCGATCCGAACGAACTTCCTCCTGCCCGTTCATGCCTGAACTTACTTGAGCGACCTCCACTCCTTTATCACCCAATGCTTTGGTAAACGCGTTCCACGCCGCAGACATTTGCGCATTCGTCCCGTTGCTTTTATACAACAAGCGCATGTCTCCTACGGTCCTCGTATCGTCGAAGGCATTGGAAAGGGCGGAACCTAATATCAGCATCAAAATGATGGGAAGCGCTAGCATAAACATAAACGTTCTCTTTTCGCGAAGGCTGGACTTGATTTCTTTTACAGCGATATTCCATATGTTCATGGCAAAGCCCCTCCTCTAGTCTCGCAAGTTTCGACCGGTTAAGGTCAAGAACACAGTCTCCAGATTCGGCGCTTGCTCTTCAACGGAGCGGATTTCCACCTGATCCTTGATGAATTGTTGAATGATCCGGTTCAGGTTGTTGATCTCCGTTTTCGATACGATTTTGATCGTATTCTCTTCTTGAAGCACCGCATTTACACCGGGAATCGCCTTAATACCTTCGAGGTTTAACGGTTCATCCGCTCTGACGCCAATCCAAATTTCCTTTGCGTCAGTAATAATCGATTTTAGCTCCTCCTTCGATCCTTCCGCGATGACTTTTCCATGGTCGACAATGGCAATGCGAGTGCAGATTTCTTCGACTTCCTCCATGTAATGGCTCGTATAAATGATCGTGCAGCCCATGTCGTTTAGCTTGCGTACCGAATTCAAAATATAATTGCGTGAATGAGGGTCAATCCCGACTGTAGGTTCGTCCATGATGATCAGCTTCGGCCGATGAGCAATGGCGCAAGCGATGTTTAACCGACGCTTCATCCCGCCAGAGAAGTTTTTGGGAAAACTGGTAGCTTTGTCACCGAGACCTACGAATTCAAGCGCCTCTTCCGTCCGTTCGCGTAGCAGTGATCCACGAAGTCCGTACAAGCCAGCAAAAAACCTCACGTTTTCATAGGCAGTCATATCCTCGTAGATGGCGATATCTTGTGGCACGATACCGATGTTCATTTTGGCGAATTTGCTGTGTTTCTCAATGTTTTTTCCCAGCAGAATAATCTCGCCCTTTGTTGCGCGCAACAGGGAGGCGATCATGTTGATGGTCGTGCTCTTTCCCGCTCCGTTGGCCCCCAAAAAACCAAAGATTTCTCCTTCCCGAACATTCAGAGACATATTGTCGACGGCGACGAAATCACCGAATTTTTTCGTTAACTGACGAATTTCCAATACATGACTCACGCAACTCACTCCCTTCGTGGTTATGTCTGCATTGTAATAAAAAAGGATGCCCCTATGTCAGTGCATAAGTTCATCCTCGACACATGAGAATTCTCATGTTGTTTCTTATGATTTTTTTCATTCGTTGCGATAAGGCAGCAGAGTGGTCACGCTAAAGCCTCGCGTACCGTCTACGATCACTGTTCCACCAGCGGAAGCGGCTCTCTCCTCCATCCCGAGAATGCCAAGCCCTTTTACAACCTTTTCTGCACCGGCCCCATTGTCTGTGACCACTGCTTTAATGAATGTATTCAGTACCCGTACCTCTAGGGAAATCACTGTTGCCTTCGCATATTTGAGTGCATTCGTGACCGCTTCCGTTGCATTTTGCTGGATGATTTTCCACTGAATCGGTGTAATGACGTCGATGTCCCCATCAAAAGTAAGCGTGGCTGTCACTGTCTCTCTCGCAGATAGCTCATCGACAAACAACCGGAGTCGATTGATTCCTAGCTCCTCTGGCCGTGGCTTCACATCCTTGAGTGTCACTCTGATTCGCTCCAGCCCTTCCTTCGATATTGCAATCGCATTGCGAAGTAGCTCGGATGCCTTGTCCTGATCAGTCGCCATCAGCAGTCGCGACGCTTCCATCTGAATGAGCGCACCTGCCACCGCATGCCCCACATCGTCGTGAATTTGTTGAGAAAGGCGATTGCGTTCCTCCAGTTGAATCGTATAGGTCGACTGGCGGAAGTATTCGCTGCTCTCATTCAAGGAGCGGGTCAAGCTTTGTAAATCCGTTCTCATCTTCTCTCGTTCAGCCTCTAATCTGCGAAGCTTGTCAGTTAGCATGCTGCCACACCTATACAGCAAAAAGCTAAGAAAGGCCGTTAGTAAATACATGGGTATCCATTCAGGTAAAACAATGAACAAAGGCAACAGCATACAGCCAAATACGACCACCCTCTGATTACTCGCCAAGAATACGAGCTCCAAAATGTGGACAGGCAAGAGCAACACAAATAACGGGTCCAACATAAGAGTACTTGCTACCACGAACACGATGGATAGCCCCATAAATAATTGCTTATGATTCCTCTTTTTCACAATGAGAATAGTGAGATTACTAGCCAAATACAACAAATACACAAGAATTTGCCACGGGTCAATTTCAGAAGTGGGATGAGCCAGAAAAGAAGTCACGATGATAAACCCAAGCACCGCTGCCTTATTCGCCATTGTCCATAACTCCATTGGTATTGACCTCCTTTCAGTCAGACATGTTCGTTTCGCCCGTCAAATAATAGATGGCGATCTGCGTGCGGTGTTCAAGCGCTGTTTTATTCAAGATGGAAGTAATGTAATTCGCAACGGTTCCCTCGGAAATAAACAGCTTCTTGGCGATTTCTTTGTTCGATAGCCCTTTGGCAATCTGCTTCATGACATCGAGCTCCCGTTCCGTAAATAAGCTTTGGTCGATTTTGCTTTCGGTAGGGATGGCTGCTGTCGCTTTGGGAGGAGCGATAGTGGACATGGTATCCGTCGCGTTTATCCCTGCATTCAGGTTCATTTTGATTTTATCCAGGACGACATCCTGCAGGACATGATGGTTGTTATAGACACTCTTAATGGCATCTCGGATGCGGTTGGGATCATTGTTTTTCAATAAATAACCGCGTGCCCCCGCTTGAATGGCTTCGAGAACAAATTCGTCATCGTCGAACGTCGTCAAAATGAGTGGTCTGACTGTAGTTTCTGTAGTCAGCACACGAGTCGCTTCCACTCCATTCATATTCGGCATCCGAACGTCCAAAAGAGCGACGTCTACCTCGTGTTGTTTGCAAAACGTCACCGCCTCGACCCCATCCTCCACAATTCCGACTACTTCAAACTCCGCAAAGCTCGTCAGGATGATTTTCATGCCTTCCCGTATAAACGAATTGTCGTCTGCGATCAACACTTTGATTTTCAAAGCAGCTTGCCTCCCGTCGAACAAACCCTCGACCGCATAAAGAGCGGACGTATATTTTTTCCCAATATTACCACTGTCCTGCTTTGCTTCACAATTGTAGAATATCGCCCCAATTGTTCTTACTTTCCGGTCACACATGGAAAAATTAACACTTCGAAAATATATAGACACAAATCATATGTGTCAGTATGATAAATTACCTAAGCCCTCTTACCAACCTATCGGGGCCAATTTTTTGAATGGAATACTCTATGGAGGGGAATTTGTGGAAACAGCACAACTGAATAAAACATCTTGGAACACCGGGGCTTATCAAGCTTGGCTGAAACGCTTTGGAACACCTGCTGAGGCAGCGGTCAAAATTAAAGAAGACCCCCAAAAACGAATCGGCAAGGTATATGAGCACATGGGGGATATTCGCGGCAAAAAGATTATCAATTTACTCGGTTCTAATGGAAACAAAGCCGTTGCGCTCGCCTTGCTAGGTGCCGACGTGACCATCGCCGATTTCTCGTATGAGAATGAGCAATACGCCAAAGAACTGGCTGCAGCTGCCGATGTTGACCTGACTTACATCGTATCGGATGTATTGCAGCTCCCTCCAGATGTATTGTCTGGTGAGTATGATCTCGTTTTTATGGAATTTGGTATTCTTCATTACTTTTTGGACTTAACCGAATTATTCCAGGTGGTCAACTCGCTCCTGCGAAAAGGCGGCGCGCTCGTCCTCCAAGATTTCCATCCGGTATCCACAAAACTCATCTCCTCACGCGGAACGACTGCGAATATTCGCAAACATAAAGTAACAGGCGATTATTTCGACACCTCGCTTGAGGAAAAGGAAATTGCTTTCTCCAAATTTCTCTCGAACGGTACAAATGTCGCTGAATCAAAAGTATTGTTACGCAATTGGACCTTAGGCGAAATTGTTACGTCCATTGCAAACAAAGGGCTGTGCCTAAAAATGCTGGAAGAGCTCCCGAATCTCTCCTCGGAAGTTTTTGACAAAGGAATCCCGAAGACCTTCACAATTATCGCCGAGAAATTATAATGAACGTTTGCCATCATCTTATTACATTCCTAATACCGAAAAGAGGAGGATTTCCCTCCTCTTTTTCTTTCATACCCTTATAGACTGACGGTCAGTCATATGGTAATCTGTATCCAACCACATACTGTCAATCGAAGGAGGCGCCGATGAAAAGAATCGTGAAAGATCCCACAACACGGCGAGCGGAGATATTGGAAGCCGCCGGGGAGCTATTTCGAAATCAGGGTTATGTCCATACAACCGTGGATGCGATCATTCAAAAGGTTGGCGTAGCGAAAGGAACCTTTTATTACTACTTTAAATCGAAGGAAGAAATCCTCGAAGCATTTGTCCAGTCCATGGTCGATACGCTTTGCGAAGAATATAAAAAAATCGCAGATGACTCTACCTTGCCTGTCATGGAGAAGGTTCGCCAGATGCTGCGCAGCCAAAGCCACCCCATCGACAAGCAAGCCGAATGGATGGAAAGCTTGCATCGCCCTGAAAACAGAGAGCTTCACGAGCGTCTGAACATCGCCATTATCTTAAAAATTGCTCCTGTCCTTGCACAAGTCATTGAACAAGGAAATAAAGAAGCTGTCTTTCATGTCGAGAATGCCTTGGAAACCGTTCAGTTTCTCCTCGCTGGCTCGCAATTTTTGTTGGAATCAGGCATTTTTCATTGGGAGCAAGAGGAGCAGACAAAACGTCTACATGCCATGCAGGTGATTATTGAAAGGTCACTAGGAGCTGCGCCGGGGTCCTTCTCGTTTCTGTAATGGATGAAAAGGAGGAAAGACAATGAACGCTCATGATAAAGCCTTTCGCAGATTTCTGATCATTTGGTCAGGGCAGCTGCTTTCCGCTATGGGTAGTGGACTTACCGCTTTTGCCTTGGGTGTCTTTGTTTTTCAACAGACCCAATCTACCATGAGCTATTCGTTCATCATTCTCTTCTCTTTTCTCCCCTCCTTCCTTTTACTCCCCTTTAGCGGGGTGTTTGCAGACAGGTTTGACCGCAAGAAAATGATGGTCATTGGCGATCTCGGTTCTATAGCTGGTATCTTGTTCATCTTGCTTGTCATGCTGTCCGGGCGCATGGAATTATGGCACATCTATTTGGGGGTCTGCATCAGCTCGATCTCTGCCGCTATTCTAAACCCAGCCTATAAAGCAGCCGTCTCCGATCTGGTTTCGGAAGAGATGTACTCACAGGCAAGCGGACTCATCCAACTGGCAAGTTCAGCTCAATATCTTATTTCCCCACTGATTGCAGGGTTTCTTCTCAGTGCTTTTGATATCCAGCTCGTCTTACTCATCGATATGATGACCTTCCTTTTAGCCGTAGGCGCCGTGCTGATGATTATGAAACACGATGCCACTCCCCAGACACATGAAAGACAAAGCTTTTTTCGCGAAATGTCTGAAGCCTTCCGCTATCTCCTTTCAAAGAAAAGCGTTTTCTCGTTCGTTCTGTTAATGTCCGTCGTGTGCTTTTACATCGGGTTGCTGCCATCGCTTTTTGGGCCTATGATGCTGACATTCACTGATTCCAAGACATTCGGTATCGCCCTCTCTGTATCTGCATCAGGTATGCTCGTCAGCAGCCTTTTGATCGGACTGTTCGGTATGGGAAAAAGCAAAGTGTTCATGCTGTCCTTCTCTCTCGTACTTGCTGGCTTGTTTTATGCCCTGATGGGTGTGTTTACTTCCGTTTGGCTGATTATGGTTTTTGGCTTCCTCTTTTTCATCACGCTTCCCTTTGTGAACACCAGCCTCGAGGTACTCATTCGAACGAATGTCGAGAATGAACGGCAAGGCAGAGTGTGGTCGATGATCACGGCTATTTCACAAATCGGGTTCGTACTGGCATTTGGATCGGCGGGATTTTTGGCGGATCATGTATTTAACCCGCTTTTTTATCCAGATCAATGGCTGGGTCAAACGGTCGGACAGATCATCGGAACGGGGGCGGGCAGAGGAATTGGCTTTTTGTTTATTCTCTCTGGCGTACTTGTGGCGCTACTAGGAATCGTAATTGGACGCGTAAGAAAGATACGGGATTTGGAAGGAATGACACGGAAAGGTAACTATTCGCACAAATAAAATATTTTCTCAAAATCTACGCAACTTATTCATATATTCCTCCGTCTTGAATGTCGAGTTCATGAAACTTACACCTAGAAGGAGGAAGATTCAAATGAAAAAAGCAATATCTACTTCGTTGGTTGCTATTCTACTCGCAACTAGTGTACCTGCTGCTCTGGCAGCTGACCTGGAAAGCAAAGGAAAAGGTAATGGCAAGCCCGAAGTAAAGGCAGAAGCAAAAGATAAATCGAAAGAAACTTCTGTCAAAGAATCTGATACCGATACTGATAGCGACGATGAGAACTCAACTGAAGCTAGCACAGAATCCAACATCAAAGACGTAAAATTGAAAAAAGAGCTGATCGAGCTTCGCCAAGAGCTCAAGCATGCAGCGGAAATCACGGAAGATCAAAAAGCGAAATACGAGCAGCTGGTATCTGAACTGGAAAAAACCACTGACAAACACGGAGCTTTGGAAGTACAGCTTGAGCTTCTTCAGCGCACGTACCAAAAAGGAGATCACACACCATTCAAAAAGCTTGGAGAACTCCTTGAGAATACTGGCTCGACAGAAGTGAGTGCATTCGTAGATGGACAACAGGTAAAAGCTGACGTGGCACCGTTTGTAAAAGGTGGAAGAGCGTTGGTGCCTGTACGTGCTATCAGTTCCGCATTGAAAGCGGAAGTGAACTGGAAGCCAGAGACTCGTAGCGTAGAAATTACGCGTGGCGAAAAATCCATCACGCTGTACCTCGATAAAAAAGAAGCAACTGTTGATGGGAAAACCATTTCTCTGGACACTGCACCTGTACTGAAAAATGGACGTGTATTCCTGCCTCTGCGCTTCATCAGTGAACAACTGAACGCGAAAGTAGAATGGCAAGAAGAAGGCAAAATCGTCATCATCGACGACCTTCAAGCCGCTAACGAATCCGAGCAGGATAAAGACTCCACCGATACATCTGCAAAGTAATACAGGCTACAAGCCCTCACATAGCTGAGGGCTTTTTACCTTCAGTTTACTATCTCGTATGACATAGAAAAAAAGATAGCGGATCTCATTAGCTTCCTTTCAGCTATGAAATCCGCTATCTTTTTGTTTTTACCAACACTTTTGTCCATGACTTTGTGATAGGATAGCAACTTTGCCATTTTTCCGCTTCTGAAAACAAGCTTATTTCCCCTATAGATCGTCCAGTCATGTCCAAACAAGCTTCATAAAATATCGTATCAAAAACAAAGAGGTGGACCTATGCCGAGCGGTGGTCGTAATGACCGTGCGTTTATAGAAAGAGAGTTTGATGGAGACATAGAAGGGGGTAGAGATAGAAACAGCTACAAAAATTTTGACCGAGACTGGTGCATCCGTCGCCACCATCGCCCATGCGGTTCTGCTACAACCTGTTACGTCCTCATCGCCGCCATTGTCGGTTTTGTAGCATTCGCTGCCGCCGCTGCTTGTAGTGTCGCTCACCTGATTAAGAAAACGTCCGAATCGTGTTTTTCGGACGTTTTGATATCCTATTCCTAAGCTTTTCAGCTTCATAGCCTGTAATCCACTAAAACGAATTAATCAACTTTAACCATGACGAAACGAAATGTTCATCTAGTCTAATATAGAGCGTTATGTAGTAACATAGGCTCCCACAGAAATCATTGAGAAATTTTGCAAAAGACCTTATAAAAAGCGATTATCCAAGTGTTTCACTCGTTCGAAATAAGGGAATATATACCAAGTATATAGTTATGATTACGTGTACGCCTATATTTTTTGAGAGTCAACCACATCAGTAAGATTGTTTCTCTTAATAAGATTTTGTCTTAGATCATGTAATAATTCTATCCATTTTATATGATTCCGTATTTTTGGGGGATTGGATAATGCAAAACGTTACAATTGAAGAGAAAATAGTGAGGATTTTCCCATTTACACAGAGTATTTTTACAATCATAAATGATTCAAGAATTAAGTTTGTATTAAACCTTTTGAGAATAATAAACGCAATTGGGCTTGCCGTAACATTATTCGGCTTTATATTCTATTCACTTGGCTATTCATTTTTGTATGGATACTATTTTGGGGGAGAAAATAGTTCCTCTATATCTACATTAGACATGATTATTTATCCAGTTCCCTTTAGCCTTACCTCAGTTCTCCTAGTAAGTATGATATTAAGTGCCGGAGTAATTTTTTTTATTCTTGTTGTAAAAGGTATTATTAAGTTAATTAATGATCTAAAAAATATAAGAGGGAAAGAAGTTATCATTACTTCAATAAGTTTTGTTGTATTTATATTTTTTCTTCTAACTGGTTTACATATTGGTTTATCGATATTTTTTGTGAGTGGTTTTACTGATTTAATGGATAAAGCGAAAGAATTTATTATAGTTTGGTTGGCACCTCTGTTAATTGCAATAACCTTATTAGCATTTTTAAGACTTAGCATGAATCCAATTTCTTCCTTTTCTGGAATTTTGTACGGAATAGTTTCGTTATACATATCTGCAAAGTATTTAAATATTGGAAAAGAATACATTTTCCTGAGTTTCCTTCCAATGATTACGTTTGCTATTATTCTTTCTTTTTTTGAGAAGTTTATTTACACATCTAGACTATACAGAACTTTTGTTTGCTTTCCTTTTCCAGCTATAATTTTTATTGTGGTCAACGGTTTACTTGAATTTAAGATATCCGATACATGGTTATTAGTCTTATCTATTATTATTTCTATTATTATTTCTAGAATGTACAAACTCAAAGATACTGAAATACAAAAGAATAATGTAAATGATCCCGTTATTACTGTTATGGAGGCTTTTTCAAATAAATGGTGGGGTTTTAGTATTCTTATAGTTCTTACTCTCTATATGGGGACATTGATTACTACACTTGTTGCAACTGCTGGAGAACATGTTAGGAGTAATACTCCAACTAGGTCTTTAGTGACTATAAAAGATGAAAAAGCAAACATAGCTATCAGAGGTAAAATTGTAGCAGTGAAAAATGACATAATCTATATTTCAAATGAACAATGGAAACTAGAAATTATCAAAAACACTCCTATTAGAACCTGCTGTGAAGAAAATACGCCATTAAAAACATTGAGTTTGGAAAAGTAATACTTACATGACTTAAGTAACTTAAAGATAAATTTATTATCACGTAAGCGTTAATCTTTAAGACATACTAATATCAATCTAAAGATAAGGAGTTACATTTGTAACTCCTTGCACATCTCCTTACCCAAAATTAAGCTCCAAACCTCTGGCGATACCCGCATCTTCTACATAATTCCTCGACAGCTTCCCTGCGAGAAAATCCTTCTACCAGATTATTGGCCCGCTCGCCATCCACAATATCGGTGAAAGAGTTCTGGTTGATATTCCCTAGATTAATGACCCCTTCCCCATCGAGACAACATGGCACAACGGTTCCATTTTCGAGAATTGCCGCTTGCGTGCGCAATCCATGGCAAAAGCCTTTTCCATCATCTTCAGGCGCTGTCAAACTCGGCCACTGGAATTCGTAATCCTGGTTCAAATAAACGCGGTCATCGATTTTTACCCCGCTGCCCGGCACTACTTTTTCTTCGATCCGATAGTCCAGCCCAAATTCTTTCTCAATGATTTCAAGCGTCTGGCGGTTTCTACTCTTTTGAATGTTCGTGGCGTTATCCTGTGTCAAATTCCACAGACGGAAAGAAAAAATTACTTGATGCTCCCGAGCTTCCCGAACAAATGAAAGAATCTCGCGCAAATAACCTTCACGGTTGGTTGAGCCGATATGCCCGTCAAAGCTGTGAAGCGAGAAGTTCATTTGTCGGAGAGCAGGCTTGCCCAGCAATTTATGCCGATTTTTCGCGATCAGCGTTCCATTTGTGGTGATATTGACCTTGAAGCCTTTCTCATGGCTGATATCGAGTAGCTCATCAATTTTGGGGTGAAGAAGCGGTTCCCCTTTGACGTGCAGGTAAATGTAATCCGTGTGCGGTTTGATCTCATCCAGCCTTTTCGCAAAGTCTTCTACTTTAATAAAACTTTTACCGCGTTCCGTTGGCGGACAAAAGGTACAGGCAAGATTGCAAACGCTGGTGATTTCTATATAGACTTTCTTAAAGGTTTTCAAGATGTTTTCCCCATTCCCGATGCCTATGATTGATTATACCCATCATAGTAACATAGGAGGGCTTTTACAGGTAACGGTGTATTCTGGTGGTTTAAACGAAATCTCGCCTCACTCGATCCTTATTACACGCCTTATATAGACATCAAGGTCTGCGTCATAGTATCCGATTTTTTCATCCGCTTGCTTCCGTAAGGGGCAAATTCATCCCCTACCTTTTTCATAGTCATCTTTCAGCATTCCGTATATCTCTACATCTACAATCCCTTTGCCCGACCATAGCGTTGCTTGTCTAAGTGTTCCTTCCTTCATGAAGCCATTCTTCAACAATACTTTTTTGGAGGTCTCATTCGGAGGCATCACTTCCGCCTGTATTCTGTTAACGTTGACATCCACGAACAAAAAATGGAGCAATATGTTTACTGCTTCTGTCGCAATCCCTTTTCCCCAATGCGCTTCGGACAAGAAGTAGCCAATCGTCACCATGCTTACCTTTTGCTGAAAGTCGAAAGCTTCGATAATGCCAAGCAAGTGATCTGGGTTATCATTGGCGAATATCCCCCATTTGATCCTGGATTTTTTCAAATAGTCTCTCTCAAAATGCCCGATCATGTTTTTCACTGTCGCTTTATTATGCTTGGGGATAATCCCGCAGTATGCAAATACATGGTCATTGCTGTAGATTTCAAATACTTCTTCCAAATGCTGCTCTTCGATTTTCTTCAAGGTGAACCGATCTGAACTTAGAATGGGAAATTGGTTAAAAAGTACGTCAACGTTCATGATTTCAGCTCCATCTTTTGATATTCTCTAACTTCTTATTTTTTCCAACATGCCCCTTTTTCCTCCTTATCCACCTAATAGAAAAAGGTATGGAAGCTTGCCTCCATACCCGCATCATTCATTTCAAGAATAGTAGATAGACAGCCATAATCCCTGAATCTGCAAGGATATGACTGATGATCGAACCCATCAGTGAGTTGCTCTTGTCTCGCATATATCCCCAAATCATTCCCGCCAAAAAAACCGGAAAAATCATCGCAATATTATACGGCCAGCTAAACAAAGGAATGATGGAGAGGAAATGATACAAGCTGTAAAACAATGACGTCAGCAAAATCATGGTTCGCTTTGTCCGCTTTCCTTCCAGCTTTTTAAATAAATATCCTCTCCAGTAGATTTCCTCAAGAAACGGATTGATCACTAGCAAAACAAGGATGAGCCAAACGACAAGATTGCCTGAGAAATCCCATTGTACCAATAAATTTTGCAGATCATCCTTATCAAACAAAAAGCTGTGAAAGAAATATCCCGCAACAATCATGGTGAGAAAGAAAAGAAATCCAGTCAAAATGCCGTGATATATATTGGGGCGGTTGATTCCCAATCCCATTAGCCTAAATGTGTCCCGCCATGTATTTCTTTTCAAAACGATCATGTCCACAAACGGAACCGCAAACAGCCATCCGTAAAATAACAGAAACGTTATTGGCACGCTACTCATGACTTGTAAACCCAAAAAGATCATGATTGTTGGCCCTAGAAATAACAGTACATGCTTCATCGTATCCCCACCAAATCATGGCTTGTTTTTACTAACAAGATTGTAGCCGGGAACACAAAAAGCGAGTAGTACCAACTTCGGGTAGTACCCAAAAAAACGAGGGCATGGATCACTCCAGCCCTCGTCTTATTTCTACCCACTCACTCATCTAAATGAGCATCCCGGCAATCGCTGCGCTCAACAGATTCGCCAAGGTTGCCGCAACTACTGCACGCAAGCCCATCTCCGCAAGGTCCGATCTTCTTGACGGAGCAAATCCGCCCAAGCCGCCAATGACCATAGCCAGCGCAGCCAGATTGGCAAAGCCGCAAAGGGCGAAGCTGATGATCACAACACTTTTTTGCGACAAATGCGCAATCTCAGGGGCAAAAGCCGTGTATGCCACAAATTCGTTGAGAATAATTTTTTGCCCGATGAAAGAACCGGCTTTTAGCGCTTCCTCCCATGGAACCCCGATCATAAAAGCAATCGGCGCGAACAGGTAGCCTAAAATGTGCTCGAGCGTCAACGCTTGTATTCCCACTAACCCGCCAAGCCAGCCAATAATCGAGTTCAGCAAGAAAATCAACGAGATAAACGCGAGCAACAGCGCCCCGACACCAGCAGCTACCTTTAGCCCGTCCGAAGCTCCTCGAGCAGCCGCGTCAATGACGTTTCTGGATTCCGTATCCTTCATTACTTCTACGTGTGCTACCCTCTGTTGCTGTTCTGTTTCTGGCATGATAATTTTCGCGAGCAACAGACCACCCGGCGCTCCCATGAATGCTGCCGCCAGCAAATATTCAATCGGCACACCAAGCATCGCATACCCACCGATCACCGAACCCGAAACGCACGCCAGTCCACCTGTCATTACAGCGAACAGTTCTGACTTGGTCATTTTCTCAATATAAGGTTTTACGACAAGTGGCGCCTCAATCGGACCCAAGAAAATATTTGCAGAAGCTGACATGGATTCGGTTTCGCTCGTTTTGAGCACCCGAGACAAAAATCCACCAATAATTTTCGTAGCCCACTGCATAATTCCGAGATAATACAGGACCGAAATCAAGGAAGAGAAAAAGATAATAATCGGCAATACTTGCAGCGCAAACGTAAAGCCTGCATTCTGTGCACCGAGTATCCCGCCAAACAAGAACTGAATTCCCGCATTCGTCGAGTCAATGATGCTTTGAACAATCGACGCCAAGTACTCCAGAAGCTTTTTCCCAA
Source organism: Brevibacillus sp. MER 51 (assembly GCF_023714195.1). NCBI lineage: Bacteria > Bacillati > Bacillota > Bacilli > Caryophanales > Paenibacillaceae > Brevibacillus > Brevibacillus sp. MER 51. The sequence continues at coordinate 70,453 of NZ_JAMAUS010000009.1, forward strand.
AATCCCATTTCAGTACGACCAAAGCAAAAATAAACTGAATGGCAAACGCGCCAATGACCGTTCTCGGTTGAATCGCTCTGCGATTTTTCGAAAACGCAAAGGCTATTATAAAAATTCCCAGGATGCCGAGAACTCCCCAAATATATTGCATGAACATACCCTTTCTGTATCGCCAGCTGTGTCGATTTCTAAGATGACTTGCTTTGTTTTAGATCGCTTTTTTCGCTAATTCTGTCATGTAATCAAAGAATGCATCACGGTCTACGTCGTAAACCACATGTACCGGGCGTCCTTCAGTCGTCTCAACGGTTCGACCTTGGCTAGCACCTTCTGTAATGACGATGCTGTTAACCGTTTGCACCTTTACAAGATCACTATTGCCAACAAATGCTGTGGTTAATACATCCCACAGGTAGTAAGTCGAGTTGGTCGAGAAGTGTACAAGCGGTGGCACCATTGCGTAGCATTGACCCAAGAAATCGACACCGATATGCTTGCGATCCTTTGCCCAGCGATCACGAACATCCAGCGTCAGTGGGACTTGGTTCGTGCTCTCCAGTGCGACCAAATCAATCTCGATTCCACTTTCCCATACGCGAGCAGCCGCTTCCGGGTCCCAGAATACGTTCCACTCTGCGGTTCCATCGTGCTCAGGCTCGTGCACGTTGCCTTCTTCACGGAATGTTCCGCCCATCCACACCAGGCGTTCTACTTTTTCTTCGATGGTCGGATCGACATCCAATGCACGCGCAAGGTCAGTCAAAGGACCGGTAAACAGCAAGGTCGTTTTTCCTTCCGTTGCACGTAGCGTTTCAATCATGTGAAGATGTGCAGGCTTGTCAGCTACTGGCGTGATTACTTGTCCCGATTCATTGAGCAAGGGCAATGCGTCTACATAAAATGCATGCATGCGCCAGTCTTTGGGAAAAGGATTTTTCCCGCGGGAATTGGACTCTGCTACATCGAAACCGCCGTTACCGAAACGATCAATGATCTTCCGGCTGGCAAACATCGCTGGTTCCAAGTAGCAATCCGCTGGAATGACGGATACCCCCGTCAGATTCACATTGTCCATTTGGAGCAGCAAAAATAAAGAAATTAAATCATCAACGCCGCCATCATGGTTAAAGTAAATGTTTTTCTTCATCATTATGATCTCCAATCTCATACATGAACTTGTAAGAAAGTACACTGAAACCACTATTATTTGGAACCCTTCAAAAAATAATACTAAAGTTTCACTAAAAAATATATAATCACAATGAAAAACACAATCACTACTAGACGAAAAAAGAGGCTATCCCTCAGGACGGCCTCTGCATCTATTATTTGTTTAACAGATGGAAAACTTGCTCAACGTCTTTGTCACCTCGTCCTGAAAGGTTAACAATCAGGATCTGCTCCGGTGAAAGAGTGGGAGCCAACTGCAAAGCATAGGCAATGGCATGAGCGCTTTCCAAGGCGGGAATGATTCCTTCTGTTCTCGATAGTTCTTGAAAAGCCGCCAACACTTCTTCATTCGTCACCGTATAGTATTCCGCTCGTCCACTGACTTTTAGCTGGCTATGCTCTGGGCCAATGCCAGGATAATCCAGACCAGCAGCAATCGAATACGTTTTTTGAGGTTCCCCATTTTCATCTAGTAGCACCAAACATTTAAAACCATGAAGGACGGCTGGAACCCCTTTGGTCAAGGTAGGTGCCTGATCAGGCTCCACACCAATCAGACGAACAGATGGTTCCTCTATATAATGGGCAAAAGCTCCAATCGCGTTACTGCCACCGCCAACAGCGGCGATAACCGCATCCGGCAAACGACCTTCTTTTTCCAAAATTTGTTGTTTTGATTCTTCACTGATAATCGATTGGAAATGCTTTACCATCGTAGGGAACGGATGCGGACCAACCGCAGACCCCAATAGATAGAACGTGTTCTGATAGTTTTGTACCAAATCATTCAGCGCTTCATCAACTGCATCCTTCAATCTTCCTTGCCCTTTGGACACCGCTACCACTTTTGCCCCTAAAAGCTCCATTCGAAATACATTCAGGGCCTGTCTTTTCGTATCCTCCGCGCCCATATAGATCACGCATTCCATGCCAAACATCGCGCAAACAGTCGCGGTAGCAACTCCATGCTGACCTGCACCCGTCTCGGCAATAATACGCTGTGCACCCATTCGCTTTGCCAGAAGGATTTGACCGATGACATTATTGATCTTGTGCGCCCCAGTATGGTTTAAATCTTCTCGTTTTAGGTAAATTTTGGCACCGCCGAGTTTTGCCGTTAAATGACGAGCAAACGTCAGCGGATTCTCACGCCCTATATATTCTTTCAGATAATACTTGTACTCTTCGACGAATTCCTCATCATCTTTATACTTTTCAAATTGCTCAGCTAAATAGTCCAATACTTCCTGCAATTGTGGAGGGACAAAGCTTCCTCCAAACTCACCGAAATATCCCTTTTTTGTCTGTTCTGTCAACGACATGCTCATCTCTCCTCAGCTATAACTAGTCCTCAATCCTTCCTTGCATTTTATAAGATCCAAAGAGCGTGTGTCAATTTAGTTTTACGATTATTCAGAATTCAATATTCTGTTGTTAATTTTTACAAAACCATCATTTTAGCTTCATATTTTCCCAATATAGATCGGGTAGTCTAACATAAGTGGTTCATAACGTCGTTTTTTCATTCGGAGGGATATGATGAAGATTCACTTTCAAAAGAAAAGCTTGCTGATCGCAACAATCACGGCTATCTCCTTGATCGGAACACAAGGAGCAGGTGCAACGCAAAATGTAACGGAAGCACCTGTTGTAGCCGAAATTCACGAATGGAAAAATCCTCCTGCGCTCGCTGAAGGGATTAAAGAAGGCGGTTTCTCCGGTTTGGTACATCTCCCTAACGATCCTCCTTCTATCTTTTATACATTGGCTGACCGTGGACCAAATGGTCAATATGGCAAGGACGAGCTGCGTACGTTCCCTGACCAAAACTACACACCACGCATGTACAAAATCAAAGTAGAGAACGGAAACATTCATGTTTTGGAAACAATCAAACTGCATTTGCCACAGGGCAAGATCAACGCTTTTTCAAAAACTGCCTATATCAGTGGATTGCCAAACCTCGCTGGCCCTGATGAAGTTCCCTACGATGTAACGGGGACAAAAAAGATTAGTTACGATCCAGACGGTTTGGATTTGGAAGGCATCGCTTACAGCCCGGTCGACGATACTTTTTGGTTATCCGACGAATACCGCCCATCCATTATTCAAGTAAAGCGTGACGGCACAATCCTGGGCCGCTATGTACCAAAGGGCACGAAAGAAGCCTTGGTTGCCGCAGGTGCAAAAATGGAGATTTTTGATACACTGCCAGCTGTCTATTCCAAACGCATTGCAAACCGTGGCTTCGAAGGTATCACCATCTCGCCAGATGGCAAGTTCTTGTATACTTCGATCCAAAGTCCGATGGCACTTCCTGATAAAAAGACAGGCGAAGCTTCCCGTAATCTGCGCATTTTAAAGATGGATCTCGCCACCAAAAAAGTCGTAGGCGAGTACATGTACATTGCAGAGAACGCAAAAGATTTCGTGAAAGTGAAACAGAAAGACGTCGTTATCAGCGACTTGGCGGCACTCAGCCAGGATGTGTTACTGATCGACGAGCGAGACAAAAACGCCGGTGCAGACGCACAGCTTAAGCGAATTTACAGAGCAGATTTTTCGAAAGCAACCAATTTACTCGGTACGCCAACAAGTGAGCATGACTTCGAAAAACTCACCGTTTCCCAAGTGAAAGAAAAAGGAATTGTACCTGTTTCCAAGGAATTGCTGGTGGATGTAGCCAAGCTGAACTATCCGCATGAAAAGCTGGAAGGACTAGCGATTGTGGATAAAAACACGATTGCCATTGTGAATGACAATGACTTCGGCGTTGAGGGATATGACGAGAAGGGTAAGATTAAAATTAATAGCAATCCTACGCAGATGTATATGATTAAAGTGGGTAAGGATTTGAAATAAGAAGCAAAAGAAGAAGTCCTGCACTTTCAGAAAGTGGCAGGGCTTCTTCTTTCCAAATAACTATAACGACGCCCAGGTGTTTTCAAGCCACTGATCAAAATCAGCACCTTTTTCTCCCTCGTACGTATCATAGATATCGCTTCTCATTTTTTGCAGTTTCTCTTTGAATTCCTCGAAGGTATGACCTTTTGGCAAGCTTTTCTTAATTCTTACCAAGGCTTTCGTTGCTCCTTTGATCAAGTCGCCTTTTTTCTGAGCAGGTAATCGAACACCTTCCCCAAATGCTTTCAGTTTTTGAAAAGCAGTCTCTTGCACTTTGTACACCGTATCGTTTTCCATGATTCGAGTCAGTAATTTCATTGTTTCTTCATGCTTCCACTGACCCAATTCTTCAACAGCCTCCAAGCGCTCTCTCCAATTCGATGTACGATTGGCAGCCTTCTTTAATTCCTCAAAGTTTAGAGGAAGCTCGTTTTTCATTACAGGTTTATTCAATCAAATCTATCTCCTTCTGACTATCATCCTTCTATTATGGCATTACATCACACGAATAACACCCCCTGCTTACATATAAATTGCTCGAAAAACTAGATCTGCTCCCGGCTCGATCACCTATGTATCCGCAACTTTGTGGACAGTAGCTTCGTGGGCGTAACCGTAGATGGTTCCGTACAGGAGATGATTCAGGTACTTCTACTAGCGTCGGAACAGAGTCCAAAGCCAATGTAAAAGCCGCGAACGGATTGACCCCCACACAAGGACGAGTTAAAAGAGGTGAGAGTGTTGGGGAACAAAGATTGTATAGTAAAAAAGCTTCTTGCCGCTCATGATGAGGAGGCAAGAAGCTTTTCACTTTTAATTCGGCACGGAATACAAAGACATGATACGTCTTGCAGCTTCTTGGTATCCGCCAGCGTTTCGCAAAGAGTCCCCCACCTGTATCGCACGCTCTTTATAAGTGGATTCATTCAACACTTGCAGCAAGGCATCCTTCAAAGCTGTCGGTGTGAGCTTCCCTCTATCTAACATGATACCCGCTCCCAGCTCCTCCACCCGCTTCGCCACAATCGGCTGATCGGAGCTTAATGGAATCATGACGAGGGGCACATGAAAATAGAGAGCCTCACTCGCACTGTTCATGCCAGCATGTGTAATAAAGGCGTCGGCTTGCTGGAGCACTTCCAGTTGAGGAACGTACGGTTCAACAATAAAGTTGGATGGAATATGGTCTCCGAGCGACTCCCGTTCCGTTTCTCTTCCGCAAGAAAGTACGAATTGTGCCGGAACATCTTGAAAGGCTGCAAAGCACAGTTTGTAAAATTCCACATCTTTGGTCAAAATACTGCCCATGGAAATGTATACAACCTGATCGTATGGAGCACGAAGCTTTTCAAACGGAAAAGAAGGGGCATCGGGACGCGACGTAATCGAAGGCCCTGTAAAAACGTAGCTATCGTCCAGCTTGTCAGCATTCGGTTGGAATTCACGGCTGGTAAAGACAATTTTCATGTCCCCATACTGACGGGTAATATCTTCAAGAGCAGGGACGGCTACGTTGCATATACGAGCAATGCTCTGTGCAGTCTGCGTCACTCGTTCGTTTAGTGCATCTACATCTACATCACTTGCATCAAACACTTCGACAATCTGGCTGAGCGGTTCAGCAAAGGCCAGGTTGGTCACGGAGCAGATCGTCGGAATTCCTAATTTCTCGCCTAAAATCGCCCCTCCCCATCCAAACAAAGAGTCAAAAATCAGGTAATCAAATGATTCGTTTTCTATCTGCCTGAGAATCTCGGGAATGTGGGGTTCAATAATGCCACGCAGCATAAAATCGGTGAAATGAAGAGGGTGTTTGAATTCTGTCGGGTTAAAGCCTAAATCACGAGATACTAGTTCATCCATTTGATAAGCTCGGAATTGCGCTCCAGTCTGGGCAAGCCTATCCCGATATTCTTCTGAACACATATAGACGACTTCTTCTCCGTTGTCGACTAGCTGCTTCACTAATCCCAATGTAGGATTCACGTGACCATCTGCTGGAATCGTAACATACAATACGCGTGCCACTCACTCCACCTCCAAAAGAATACCTAACTAGAAAATGTTTCCATTTCATTATAGGCTAGATCAGTGGTGAAAATGGCTAAAATCCAAATATTTCATAATTTGTTCAATATTTTATATGAAGATGTTTAGTATTGTGCATAAACCCTTATATTCCAAAAAAGTTCCAACACAAAAATCCCTCCAGCCAACATTTCTCCATGTGAAGGGATTTCCACCATATTATTTAATTAGGAAAGCCTTAAAAGCTCGATGCCTACAAGGAGTTTAGCTTCTTTACCTTTTTGAGATATTTAAAATATTCCTCTCGAAGCGGGTGCTTTTTACTCAACCACGGTTTGCTATCTTCCCCTGTGTAGTGAATAATGGCCGGGTCTATTCGCAGGTTGCTTTTATAAAGATGTTTGGACTGGTAATTCCACTTTGTGTCAAGTTGAAGCCAATTATCATGAAGAATCGCATTCATCGGATCTTGACTGGGATAACGAATAATACCTTGGTTCTTTTTCATGTAATCCATAATCTTGCTTGTGATGTTATGCTCTCTCCATTTTTTTAAATTCATGACTAATACTCCCGCATTAAAGTAATCACAGTCATCCGGAATAGCAAGGTCCGCATGTCTTAACTTGTTTAAACCTTGCCAAGAATCCATCACCGCTGCAAGGTAATATTGATCAACTTTTGTGTTCCATAATGGAGTGATGTCTTTTTTAATAACGATATCACTGTCCAAATAAATCACTTTTTCAACTTCTTTGTCCAGCAGGTCTGGAATCGAAATTCGATGATAGGTTTCCTGCGTAAGATGATCACGGACGAGGAATCCATCATATAGGGTCGGATCAATAGTGACGTATTTAATTTGAGCATGGAATCGTTTCACAGTTTTCGTTAAGATGGATTTATTTTTCCCAGAGACTTGACTGTCGATAACGTGAACGATGACTGGGTTTTTCGAAACCTTATTTTCAAAAAGGGAATATAACATAACTGCGAGATGTATAGCAAAACCATCATTAACGGCTGTTACAATATGAATCGTGCCCACTATTCTCCCACCCCATATCCTAATTGAGCTATATATACACACTATTCATGGACAACGTTGGTTTGTGTGATGGAAATACCTAATTATTTCTAGATGGGAGCACAATTCACAGCTGCAAACCTCCGCTGATGCCGCTTTTTTCTGTGATCGATAAGAAAACCGTTATACGACTAGAGCATGTTCCATCCATCCCCATAAAATATATAAGCTGTGAGAACGACTCGAATTCGGCACTGACCTTATCCCATAAGTTGCGGTATGGGGGTAATTTGTCCAAGCTCCAGACAGGGCACAAGAAAGTACCTATTTAAAAGGGTGATGAAATATGATCTCCTTTGTGGTTGGCAGAGGTATGGGCCATCTCGGTAGATGCATTAGCATAACGGAAAAATTGCAGCAACACCATCTTCCCATTCACGTGTTTGCTTTTCGGGAAACACATGCCTATTTATCGAAAAACCTGCACAATGACGTCCAATTAAAAGCCTTTAAATCCAAAAAATTCGAGGATGGTAAACAAACCACACTATTAATAAATGATTGGCGCTCTGATGTGCCTCGCTTTCGCAGTGAGGGGAAAGTCGGTGGAAACACAAAGCTCGTGACCCTCTACCACAGTGACTTTATCATCGGTCATAATGATTCAGCTCCAATGCAGGAATACAAAAATCGCATTGTAGAAATCGCCAATCAGTCCGATATCTTTCTCCACATGAATCTTATACCGCCTAAAGAGACCCATCCGCAAATGAACTGCATCTATATCCCTATTCCTTTAATCACCAGGGAAATCAGCCAGTCTCCGAAAGAAGTGCGACGCATACTCGGCCTTCAGCAGAACGAGTCGTTTATTCTGGTTCACATGGGCGGCGGACTCGCTAACCGTTATGAACAGATCGTGAAGTGGTATGATGAAATAAACTCACTTGCCGGCCGCTATCGATTTGTTGTGGCAGGTCAATTGGCAGATGAAGATTACCCATTCGATGAAAGAATCATCAAAGCCCCCCTCATCCCGAATGGCAAAAATCTTGTTCAGGCGGCCAGTCTGGTCATTAGCAAACCGGGCATGGGCATTTTAGGAGATTGCATCTCGACAGGAACACCATTGCTTTTCCTCCCGCCGGATGATGCGGAACGCGAGCAAAAATTAGATATGCTAAGAGAAATAGCTAATAGTGATAAGGTATCGATCCAGGAGCCGGATGAGATTGTACCAAAGATAGAGCATGCGTTAGCCAATAAAGAGGGCATTCAAAAAAGATTTAGCCTTATCCCAACTAACGGGGCTGAGGTCGCAAGCAAAATTATCGAAATGGCATACCGGATCCCATTATCGAAATTGGCAAAAAAACAGGAAGATCTACTGCGCTTGACGCCGTATAGCTCATTTGGAAATAAGGACGGATGACTTTGAAGCAAATAAGGAGGACTGTCTTAGGTAGAAGATCAATTTCTACTTAAGACAGTCCTCTTACTTTCACGTTACGGTATCAGTACGATCTGCTATCGGCAGAATGTCAAATGCAATGCCTTCCACATGTGTTGGTTCGACTGTGAAAACAACAAAGAAAATGTCCACGGATTGGTTTTTGCTCTTCAGAGCGATTTGAAGCGTAACATATCTGCTCCATCTACAATATGATGTGCCTAGAACAATCTAAAGAGGTGAGCCGATGGCAGTCGTAAAAGCCAGGAACAGTGACATTGACATGTTGGCAAGGTTGCTTCGAGCCGAAGCTGTAGGTGAAGGCGAAATGGGTATGCTCCTTGTGGGAAACGTTGGAATCAACCGAATAAGAGCGAATTGCTCCGATTTTAAGGGGATACGGACAATTCCTCAAATGATCAACCAGCCGCATGCGTTTGAAGCTCTGCAACATGGTATGTACTACCAAAGGGCTAGAGATAAAGAACGCCGTCTGGCACGACGGGCTGTGAATGGAGAGCGGCATTGGCCGGGCAAATTCTCCCTCTGGTATTTTCGTCCGGGAACAGCACAAAATCCCCTGCCTTGTCCGCCGACCTGGTATAATCAGCCAAATGTAGGACGATACAAGCTTCATTGTTTTTATGAGCCGACCGCAAAAGAATGTGAAAATGTCTATAATACCTTCTAATTTTGCAGACGAAACGGCCCAGACATTACTATACGGGTGAGTCACTACAAGGGGCTTAAACGTTAGCCCCTTGTATTCTATTCCAACTTCATTCAATTAATCTCTCTTTTCGAAATCTCCAACGTCCTCCGGTGACTTATCCTCTAGCAAGATGATAGGATCGAAAGGGGACAAGCTTAAAGGGAAGAAATTGGGTCTTGCCATGTCCATCGGCGATAAAAAAGAAAATTATTCGCCAAAGGGCTCTGTTTCTTTTACCGTGGATGAAGTGATTACGCCTTTTAAAGCTAGTACAGTACATGTGGGTGCTGTGGCATTACCCTATTTTTCTGTCTTCGGAGCTTCATTTCAAGCTAGCGATGAGGAAATCAATCATAGTGCAAAAGAATATATCGATTATATCTTTACCTATCGGAGTAACTGATATCTGCCATGCTGGCTGTCCCATCCTATTTTCTTAGGATAGGACAGCAGCCACTTATCGTTTTCATATTACTGGAACACTTCCTCAGATTTTTCTGTTAAATACCCAAAAATTACCATGACGTGATACAAGCACTGTCACTTAACTTCCCAACTCCATAACTTAATAGCAGGGAGGACAAAACAAAATATCTCCCTGCTTTATGGAGAAAGGAAGAGGATAAATGGTAACATTAGTTGTCTGCATATTTGAATCTGACGGAAGTTTCTTTTCTGTTGTTAAGCTCAATGGGATAGAAGTTACTGTCCCTATTTCGAGCGAGGTTTATAACCTGCTTAAACTGATCGGTGTTCCTCAATGTCCACAAATTAGTTGATAGGTAGAACGAATTAAAGTCTGCTAAATCTTTGCTTAGAGGCTGGTGCTACATCAGCCTCTTTTCCACAGTTTCGCAAAACAAGAATATGGAATGAATCGAGGCTACTTTAGATGGGCGAACAACACTGTGTAAGGAAAATCATTTTACATCAATGTTGACACCTATCGAAATCGTAGCCTAGATTATCAGATTTTGAAATGGACTATTGTATTTGCCTACTAACGGTGATATTTAGAATAAAAGTTGGTGCTCAAGATGCAATAAGAGTTGACCCCAATGTGAAATGTATCAATTCCTTGAGTGAGCGTCCTTGGTGGAACTAGGTTTGTTATTAGATTTAGAGAGCTGCTTAGAAACGTGGTACAAGCAGCTTCTCTAAATCTTTTGCTTTCTACAAGTAAAATTTCATCTTATCTATCGCGATGAGTAGTTTCCCAATTCTAAAGGCCCTGCTGTGGTTGTCCTTTCGCTGGAATCGGATCTTCAAACCATCCAATAGAAATCCTCTTTGTGACAAATCTTTTCGTTTTTCCGCTCTCCCCCGTTCCTAGCCCTCTCCTCGTTCAAGAACATTTCTGCAGGCTCTTCATCAGAAAAATTGTTAAAACCATAGGCTATCGATCAACTGTTAAATAGGTTAGACATCGATTCATCTTGCTTTAATTTTTTCTCACTAACAACGTAACTGACTCAACAAGACTTTTCCTTACTTATGACACGGCTAGTTTTTGCCCAAATAAAAAAGAGGGCCTGATAGCCCTCCTAACATAGCGATATGAGTTGTCATCTACAGATAATGCGTCACTCAACATCCTTTTTTCTCAGCACAAGATGGTATCTTGTATGGAATGAACCTGACAAAACATTTTCTCGACGAATAAGATTTACCTCTAAAATATCAAACTCATCCTGAATTAGCTCTTGAATCTTAGCGTAATTATAAAACATTTGAATAGTTCCTTTTTCGTGCTGTGTTTCTACTACTTCTTCGCCCCAGAATTCACGGGCATGATTAGAATCATCTCCTGAAACAAGATCACAATAAAACAGTCCATTTTTCTTAAGGATTCTTGCCGTCTCCCTAAATGCATTCTTAGCAATACTAAAATAAGTACTATCAAATACCCCATGACTAACTGCATAGTCGAAAGTCTCAGCGCCCCATGGAATATTCTGTATATCACCTTGAATAATTTTATTTTCTATTTCAGGTATATTTAAATTTGAGCCCCATTGTCTTGCAACTTTTATCGCCTCATTTGACAAGTCTATTCCATACGAATTTAAACCCATATTATGAAAATAATAGATATGTCTTCCGATTCCGCATCCTACATCTAATATCTTGGGTTGTTCTCTAAGGGAATGTATAGAACTAAATTCATTTAAACCTACTTGTTTGACAATATATTTTGCTGCAAACCGAATTACTTCTTCGTGAGGATAAAATAAAAAATTATCACGATTTAAGTAAGAGCTATCCCACTCTCTCATTTTGTTATCCATTTACCTTCCCCCCGGTAAGAAAGCTTTTTTTAATTCAAGAAGCAGCTTATCTACATCAATATCATTTAGTCCATGATTTCTAGCTCCTATTGAAATAGATTCGCTTGTAGAATGATGACACCCCAAACAATATAAGCCATATCGCCGTAGGATTCTATCTGCCTCATCCCCGTAGAACTCCAATACATCTGCGATCACCGTATCTCCTGTAATCGTTCGAGGATGTACGCTCTTCGGCATTTGCGGACTTTTACGAAGATATGGCGTTTGCAACAAACGCCAAAAACCAGCGTGATATACATCTGGATCTCGACTAAATTTGCACCAATACCCAATATGAGCCTCATCCCATGATAAATTCTCAGTGATAATTTTCTTTAATATATTTGCGGAGAGTTCAATAGTTAAGTTTATATCTTGGCTTTCTTTTTCAATTTTTAAAATTCCATTTTCGATTTCAAAATAAACTTCAAAAAAGTGTTGCGTAGAATCAATATTCGTTACTTTAACACGTACTCTTAAGTCTTCACAGTAAGCAATTTCACTTGTTTTATTTAAAAGTAAAAAATATTCCTCAACTTCTGTCGCTGTTATTGAATAATCATTCGGATGATGTTCCAGAAAGTGGTCATCATTATATGCTTCATCTACATAAGCTAAAACCTCCGACTGATTATATAATTTAGAGCGGTCCCGTTTAACATAAACTACATTGTTTTCTTTTGCGTTCCAATAATCGCCAGGCAATAAATCTATGACATTGATTGTAGTATCTTTAAAAGCTTCAACAACGTCCATCACTGTATTTTTTCTCAACTTTTTTACATAACTTCGATGAGTAGGGTGCCACAGAGTAAAATGTGATGCAAAAGGGATGATTGATTTGGCCCCATAAAGATCAACAGCTTGTTTAAGCATTTTTAACAAGCCAAGCCTCGAGTTTTGCAGTATTTGTTCTTTCTTTGTGTCATCCAAATGTGTCCATGTCAAAGGATATCCCGATGCCCCTGGTGAAAATCCTGAAGCTACAACGTCCACCGGCCCTATATATTTGGCAATCCTCGGATTCAATCCTGCATCATTAAGGTTCAGAACCCTAAAACCATCCATTTCAATAAGTAGGATCGCATCGTTCCATAGACTGGAAGGTTCGAAGCACGTAATGTTTACATGTGGGCCAATCTTATAGGTCCTCCCGAACTTCATTGGATAGATGTTTAGAAAACCTAATTGAGTTAGCTTCTCCTCTATTCTCTTATTTGGAAAATCGGGGAAATATATTGGTGTGTTTCTTTTGAAATATTTTAGAGTTGGTTCATGGAAGTGATCGGAGTGCTCGTGTGAAATCCATATAGCAGATGGCTCTAGTGTAGTTACGTCTACCATTGGATTAGGATATTGAAGCCATGCTCCCAAAAAAGCAGGTCCTACTAACCAGGGGTCGGTAAGCAACGAGAAATCCTTATACTTGAACTCAAGACAAGCATGAGAATGAAGTTTTACGATTAAGTCTTGTTCTAATAATGCATTTTGTTTCGGTTTACTGGTGATTATAGGCTGTGGAATTTCAGCGAAAAGTATGCCGTTTTCAACGAAGGCATTATAATGGACCAACTTTTGTTTAGGCACATTAATAGACTCACCTGAATAATCAAATTTCCAACCATGTATGGGACAATTGAAGCACGAGCCTTGGTGCACGACTTTCCCACCTGCATGAGGGCATGTGCTAGACAATAGCTTGTAGCCGGTTACATCTTTAGTCAAGAAATAATGGAAACCCTCTAATTCTATTTCAAATGGGAATTCATTAAACTGATCTTCAAATCCAATCTGTACCTTTTTTAGTAGCATTAGAATGTCCTTTCAGTTTTCAGTTAGTATCGTCATCCTTATCTATTATCGGACTTATTAGCTTGTATACTAATATTAATTTCTAGATTATCGACAAAATCCTTTATATTTTGCATAAGCCTTCAGAATCAACCTCTTATATGATAACGCTATCCGTCTCAACCGCAACGATTGGAATTTCATTCTCGAAACACCAAAAGACACGGGACAGCAATTCCGTGACTTTTCGAAATAAATTGTGTCATTTGCACCACTTCACCTTGAAGATGAGTAGGTTAAAACAGTTATTGCATCACACGTGCGGAGTAGACAGTATGAACAAGCTAAAAGATATGTCCCACCCTATACTTTTCTGGCACACCCTAAAGATTTTTCCAGAAACTACCGATATAGTTAGTATTCCAAAAAATATATTTAATGGGAGTATAATAATTGACGTTATGCTCACATCTCAAAGGGGTATATCTTATGAGGATTCGAAATCATACTAGAATTTTAAAAGTAATCGCCAGTTTATCTGTTATTTTCGCGACTGTTAATTATCCAGTTATCTCCTTTGCCGAAACAGTTGATTCTAGTGCAGTCAGTGAAACAAGCAATGCAGATGACATTAATACCGGTATAGCAGACTTGGACTATGATAATGACGAAATTTTAGCAGTAAGTGGTGATGAGATAGATAGTTTTGTTCCAAAAGAAGCGCTCAATCCACATGGTAAGTTTATCGTCGTCGAACGTAAAAAGAAGTCACTTTCCACTTCTCCAGTAGATATTTCCATTATTGATTCTATGGCTAATCGCACCTACCCAGGAGCACTACAACTTGCAAATCGAGCTTTTGCAGAAAATAAACCGAGTTTATTACTGGTACCAAGAAAACCTTTGACGATTAGTATTGATTTACCGGGATTGAAAAAGGAAAATTCCATTACTGTGGATAATCCAACATACGGGAATGTTTCTGGAGCAGTAGATGAGCTTGTATCAAAATGGAGCGATAATTATTCGTCAACACATACTTTACCTGCCCGATTGCAGTATGCAGAATCAATGGTTTATAGCAAATCCCAAATTGGTAGCGCTCTGAATGTTAATGCCAAATATCTTGATTCTACCTTAGGAATTGACTTTCATGCGATTGCTAATGGAGAGAAAAAAGTGATGGTTGCGGCCTATAAACAAATATTTTATACGGTAAGTGCAGAACTGCCTAACGATCCATCCGATCTTTTCGATGATAGTGTTACTTTCAAAGATTTAAAACGTAAAGGGGTCAGTGACGAATCCCCGCCTGTTATGGTATCCAATGTAGCTTATGGTAGAACCATTTATGTAAAATTAGAAACAACCTCTAAGAGCAAAGACGTAAAAGCAGCTTTTAAAGCCTTGCTACAGAATACGGCCAATGTAGAAACGAATGCCGAGTACAAGGATATTTTTGAAGACAGCTCTTTTACAGCTGTAGTATTAGGCGGAGATTCACAAGAGCATAACAAGGTCGTTACAAAAGACTTTAGTGAAATCCGGAATATCATCAAAGATAATGCGGAATTTAGCCTAAAGAACCCAGCATATCCAATCTCCTATACAAGTGTTTTCTTAAGAGATAATGCCATTGCTGCCGTTCATAACAATACAGATTATATTGAGACTACCGCTACAGAATATTCAAAAGGTAAAATATCGCTTGGTCATTATGGCTGGTATGTCGCTCAATTTGATGTATCCTGGGATGAAGTTTCCTATGATAAAAATGGGGAAGAAGTACTCACACATAAAACGTGGGAAGGAAGCAACCAAGACAGAACCGCTCCTTTCACGACAGTCATTCCTCTGCCACCTAATGCAAAAAACATAAGGATTTTTGCGAAAGAATGTACCGGTCTTGCTTGGGAGTGGTGGAGAACCGTTATTGATGAGTACAACATCCCATTATCGAATGAAATTAAAGTTGAAATTGGCGGAACGACATTAAACCCAACAGGTGGTATTACATTTAAATAGTTATGAAAAGAAACGGCTGAAATCCTTTTTATTAGGACTTCAGCCGTTTTTCTTTTTCTTATTCCTATGCAGGGGGAAAAGGTGCAACGCAAAATGGGGCTAAAAACAGGGTAATTGGAAAACTTTGTCGAAATTAGTCATAGTTCTTTATTCCTGCATGCATTTGCAGTCAGAAAGGAGTTCGTAGAATGCAACAACGTACCTCTAGGACAACACTTAATCAACCCAACAAGTCAGCCACCAACCAAGCGAATAGGACGGTAGGTGGTCAAACAAGGCCGGCTGTCTCACAGGTAAATAGGGCAACAAACCAAGGGGGAGCAGGGAGTCAAAACAATGGAACAAACAGTCCTAACACCGTTTTGTGCCGCAAATGTAAGTCACCGCAAATTGTAGCCAACAAGAAAGGCTACAGCTTTGTTAACCTGTTTAAAACTCTTGGATGGATGGTGTTGCTCCCTACCTTATTGCTTGTAATAGTGGCATTAATAGGATGGGTATTACTCATGAATCAATCACCATATGATTTGACTGAAATTATTCTCGCTATTATTGTAATAATTTGTCAAATTTCAATTAGTCTATCTATACCTGTCAGCATCCTAGTTGGCTTTGTCGGAAGAAATGAAATCGTAAACGGCTGTATGAATTGCGGCTTCAAATGGTCACCCGCCAGGAAGAAGTAAAATTTGAGAGGGGGGGAATATGCGCTACTGCCCTTTTCCCCCTCTTTTTGGTTATATGAATTCGCTTCGATTATTTGAGTTATAAAAAAACAGAGAGGGTTTCACCTCTCTGTTATGCCAATACCTCTCCATTATTTGTTTTCCTGACCAACAGTGAGCAAAACTCCACATGTGTCGAGTATCCAGTGAGAATAAATATGATGTATTTCCCACCCAATCGATAAGTAAGTCACATATCATCTCACAAATATTTCATTATTTCGAAACGAACAGGGAGGGTAACAGTTGCATCATTTCATCCACATGCGGTGATTCTCCAAACATGAGATGCTTGTTCCAATCTTCCGTGCCAAGTTCCCTATCACCCATTTTGATAAAACACAAACCTCTCCGATAGTAAATATCTTGTTCGTCTGCATCAGAAAACACTAAGGCCTCTGTATAATCGGAAATGGATAATTGCCACTCCTCCTGTGCTTCATAGACCCATGCACGGTTGTAAAGGACGGTTGCATTTTTCTCTAGTGCAATAGCTTCGGTTAGATCAGCTATGGCCCTGTCATACTCCCCCATCTCATAGTACAGGACAGCCCTATTTGTCCAAGCGGCCATCATTTCCCTATCCTTGTTTAGGGCAGCAGTAAACGTTTTTAGTGCTTGATCATTATTGCCATCCGACATTTCAATTAAACCTAGTGTACACAGGAGCCGCGCATGATCAGGCTCTATTTCTAAACCGAATTCAGCATCTTTTCGGGCCAATTCGAATTTCTCCACTTGATACAATAATGTAGCCCTGTTAAGTAATCCATCAAGATTTTCGGGGTCTATATCAAGCAAGTAGTCATAGTCCGCCATTGCTTTCTCCACATCTCCAAGACGATTGAAGGCAGTTGCTCGATTGAAATAAACCTCTGGAAACGGAGGACTAAGCTTTATCGCTTGGTTATAATCTTCAATGGCTTCATCCATTCGCCCCATTCGGCTATAAAGGTTTCCACGATCAAAGTAATATTCTGGATAATTGGAATCAATCTGTATCACTTGGCTAAATGTTTCAGCTGCTTCTTCAAACCTTTTTAAAGCTACGTAAATCAGCCCTTTATTATGAAGCAACACCGAGCGATGCAACATATGTTCATCAGGAGCAAGAGTCTGATTTAACCTTTGCCAGCCTTCCGTAACCAATCGAAGCGCTTCTTCAGGATTATCCATATGCAACTCTACTAAAGCCAATCCATTTTGGTTAAATACTTGTTGAAATGCACGTTCTTTTTCATCTTCAATCAATTCTGCCAAATCAATGGCTTTTTGTATCCATTCTCTCGCCTTCTCGTGTTCTCGTTCTCGGTGATGCCTCGTATAGTACATCGAAAATCCATATGAAATTTGCATATGAACTCTAAAATCATCAGTGTTTGCGTACACTTCTCCTAAAAGCGTCGGTATATCATCAGTTTCACCCAATGCAGCCAGAGACGTAGCCATTTTCATTGTAAAATACCGGCTATTATCAAATTCGCTGCTCCAATTCGTCAGTTTCCGGCCACGTAGGCTCATATCGATAGTCGCATCGTAAAAACCCATGTTAATGCTATAACTAACTGCTTTAAACAACGCTTCGCTTGCTGATTTCTCAGAAGTGCCGCGCTCCAGATGAAACGGAATGGCGCCTAAGTGCAGTGACCACTGCTCTTCTTTTCTAAGAGATTCTGCCCGCTCTTCGTGAAGGCTCTGACGAATTTCAATAGGAGTTGCTTCATAGGCGAGCAATTCCTGCTCACAATCTGATGTGCAGTCAGAAAATATGTATCGTTTCGTTAGCTCAAGTCGCTGTTCGTCAGATAGATTTACTATCCCCCTATCTTGTTCGATGTCAGAAAGAATAGTAATAGGCTCCGTATACGTTTGTAACGCCTTTTTCAGGGCTTCCTTTTCCGCTATTTCACTTGAACTTACGATCACCTGAATCAGGTCAGACTTCGCACGACGCAGAAGTGTACTTATAAATTCTGCATCAAGTGGATCACAGGCCTGCACATTTTCAAAAACCAGGGTCAGTTTTCCCATTCGTTCCCGATTCGCTAATGCCAATAAAAGATCGATCAAACCATTCGACATGCGAAGTGTACGCAATTTCGAATAATAACGTGTTCTCTCTTTCGGAATAGCAAGAGAGGTAAGTGTTTCTACACTAACAGGAATGACTGCTTTCAGTTCTGGTGCTATGGATAAGATCTCAATACAGTGTGATAAAATCAGGTCTGGCCATTTCGAATAAGCTTCGGGAATAATCTGGCGCAGAAGGTCACCAGTACCTGTATAGGGTCCTCGGAGATTGCAATGACAATTGCTGACATAACATGTGGAGTATTGCTCTTCGAAGTACTTCTTTTCTCGGTCGCTGCGCCGAGATCCAATCAGCCATTGGTGTGTCATCGATTGTTTCATTTCGACTCATCCCCTCTGTTCCATTGATAAATTCCGAAGTTCCCTTTTGTTTTTACGCTCTTTTAGGTATAGATAAAATACAATTCCATACTGAACTCCCGTTATAGACAAGAAAACAACGGAATCCCAGAATTTCATATCTTCTCCTGTAAATATGGAGAGAAAAATATTCGTTAAAAGTTGAATAGCGACCGGAATCATATAGAGTATCATTCCTGCCATCATCATCCAGCCAGTTGCGTAAAAAAAGCTGTACCATCTTGCTACCTGATGATCCCGTTCCGTATACTTGGACATATCGACCATCTTGTTCTTTTTTCCAATTAGTCCATACCATATATTTTTCAAATAGGAACGTGTAGCCTCCTGAAGATTTACACACCCCAACATCGTAATCATTAAATAATAGATATCTGTTTGAAGATGAAAATAAAATTGCCAGAAGAAACGCAACAATGTTGTAAATGCTAGTCCCATACAATATGCAGCTATGATTGTCTTCTCACCTGTATTTATCCAAATTGCACCAGCAACGATCACCAATAAGGAATACCACAAAATATCACCGAACATTCCAATTAAAAATGGAAGAATACGCTTTCGTTTTGGGAATCCCCAAATACCAGGCATGGAAGAAGTGAAGACCAAAAAGTACATTCTTCTGCCTATACTTAGTTCTGACGGGATACCCAGTCTTCGTCCGGCAAGCATGTGCATCATTTCATGAAACAAGATCCCTGGAATCTGACCGATCGTCATGCCAAGAAAAATCACCATGGCGTATTCAGAAAATAAGATGCTTTGTCGACCCGGACGAATCTGTGGATATTGGTATAACAACCACAAGGCACAGGTTATGATGGCACCATAAATCAGCCAACCAAGTGGAGAAAAAGCTAGCTTACCCAACCATTGCCCCGATACTTTCTGCGCTTTCGTTTCCTTTTCCTCAACATCACAAATAAATGTCAGGTCACGCAATGTCTGCAAAAAATCATCCATGTCCACTTCATCGTGATAGGTATCTTGATACCAGGAATGCGCTTCGGCAACCCCCATGCCCTCTTGCAGTTTTCGTACAAGTGCTGCTCCATCCTCAGGAAAAACAGCAAACGTATCCGTTCCAAACCGCCCAATCAGGACTCCTTGCTTATCCTCCAGAAATGTTAACGGGTGTAATTGGATCATGCGATTTTCGTTCATGACTTTCCTCCCGGATGTTGTCATGCTATCTTCATAATTGAAAAAGAGGGGCAAATGCCCCACTTTTCCGTGTTACTAAAAAATCTTTATGCTTCCATACAAGTGCAGTCGTACATTGTGTTAGCTACTGAAGTCAATTTTACAGGCTCGGTTTTTTGCACAGTAATTTTTTTCATAATAATGCCTCCGATAAATTGTTATTTATACCATATTCGCGAATGTATGGTATATACTGGTAATGATAGCTTGTATTTTTCTGACTGTCAACAATCTTTTGATTTTTTTGAAAATAAAATATTTTCAGGAAAATACAAGAAAACGAAGGTAGGTAAATGAGGATTAAAAATTATGCTAACTAGGGATGTTTAACCTTTGTTACGAGGCGAGCGTAGGGGAATTCTTTTCCAACGAAATAACCCTTCCACATTTAGGAAGGGTCTAGACACCAATGCTTCTTGCTTTCATTTTTCCGTACTAACAGTGTACAGCACTCCACATGTGACGAGTAAACAGTAGGGGTGATAGCCCCGCAGCGTGAATACAGTGTTATGCGCCGTTACTGTCTTCGAAGCATCACCTAAAAACCTTTGATCAAGATTCCAACTCTATTTTTTACTTTGGTATAAAAACTCAACTTCACGATCTAGCAAATATCGATATTCAAATAATTGCATTGTTCTTTCCCTAATTCTCTCCCGTATAGCCCTGCCCAGGCTTACCGATCCTTGTGATCCAAGGTAACGATTATCAATAAATGTCTTCTCTACAAATTTTGTTTCCCTTAAGTGATACTGTAACCATTCTTTCTGCGATTCAATTAGTGCTTCTCTTGGTTCTTTATCCAACTTAGAAAGAAGCTTTTTATATATTTGATTCAACTCTTTATCCCAAATCTCTGTATATTTGCTTTCCAAAGCCCCCCATCCCAATGTTGTAATTATCTCTTTGGAATTTTGAAGTTCATTAAATTCCACTTCATAATCATGATCGATAGGATTCCGAAGCATTTCATCATAAAATTTTCCAGTCAAATCATAGTTCCCAATGTTCATGGATAACACTTCATTGTTAGAAGGATCTGATCGACCTTCAGTTATTTCTTTCGATTCTGTCCCATTACCTGTACTCACTACATCAGGAGGCAGTTCAGAATTCATTATTGATTTAGTTTCGCTGTTCGAAGGAGTCGATTGACTAATATTTTGACAAGATGACAACATTATCGTAATAAAAAGTAATAAGAGTATCTTACCTTTCATAAATTATCTCCTTAACTATTATCTTTACTATTTACCGGTAATGGCGCATAACGTCTTATTCACGAACTCCCTAAATAATCCCATATGTAGGGTATTCTCGAAAACTTTTGAACTATCCTGCCCGTAACTTTAAGAAAGGACCTTGTGCGTACAACAAATTCTTAAATAAATTTGGTACGGAGCAAACGAGGGTTCACGGTAAAGTGAACCTTTGATTGGCAGTAACGTCAGATTGGGCAGGCTATTCGATGCTGTAAAAGGGAATGTCGGTCTAAAACAATCCGCACTAATAAAAGAGTTGAACAAGCTGAATAAGCAACAAGAACAGTTAGAGAAGAAACCATTCTCGAAACGCAAAAAGACACGGAAGAACAATTCAGTGCCTTTCAAAAGAAAATTGCGTTGTTTGCACAGCTTGACATTGATGATGAACAAGTTCTAAAACAATTGCTCCATCAGGTAATTGGAAAGATAGAAGTCCATCAAGATGGCTCTATCAAGATTCATTACAATCTTGCTCACCCTCAGGAAATGAGCGAACTATTAAAAGGGGCTTAATAGGAAGCCCCTTTTAATTTAAGTAACACTGTACTCTCCACATGCCCCGTATGCGGAAACATATCCACCGGCTGCACTTCCTTCACCGCGTAACTGTCAGCAAGCACCTTCAAATCCCTCGCCAACGTAGAAGGATTACAAGACACATAAACCACTCTCTCCGGCTGCATCTCCAAAATCGTCGTCAACAACGCCTCATCACAGCCTTTGCGCGGCGGGTCTACCACAATCACATCCGCCCGTATGCCCTTCTCTTTCCAAGCAGGAATGACAACCTCCGCAGGCCCTGCCTCAAACGTCGCATTCTCCACGCCATTCAACTGCGCATTCCGATTCGCATCCGCAATCGCTTCCGGCACAATCTCTACCCCATACACATGCTTGGACTTCTGCGCCAAAAACAGCGAAATCGTCCCGATACCGCAATACGCATCAATGACCGTCTCCGTACCAGTCGCACCCGCGTACTCCAACGTCTTGTTGTACAGCACCTCTGTCTGCGCAGGATTGACCTGATAAAACGAACGCGCCGAAATGGCAAACTTGATCGGACCGATATAATCGTAAATCACATCACTGCCCCAAAGCGTGACCGTCTTTTTACCAAAAATAACGTTGGTCTTGTCCGGGTTGATGTTCTGCACGATACTCGTCACGCCCGCGACTTGTGCACGAATCGCTTCCACCAGCTCATCGCGCTGCGGAATCTGCTCCTCCGTCGTCACGAGCACAACCATGACTTCCCCCGTCTTGACGCCAACCTTAACAACAACATGACGCAGCAAGCCTGAATGGCGCACCTCGTCATATGCCGTGATATTCAGCTTGGTCGCCGCCTGCTTCACGGCTGCCACTGCTTCATCATTCACCTGATGCTGGATGAGGCATTCGTTCATGTCGATGATCGAGTGGGATTTCTCCGCGTAAAAGCCGCCGACCAACGCCCCGTTTTCCTCTCCGATTGGTACCTGCGCTTTGTTACGATAGCGCCATGGATCGCTCATGCCGAGTGTTGGATGAACGGTAATGGCCCCTTCCCCTTCGACTTGGAAACCGCCAATGCGACGCAGGTTGTCCCGCACGATTTGCTGCTTGTGTCGCAGCTGCTCCTCGTATGCGAGATGCTGCAACGAACAGCCTCCGCAACGGTCGTACAGCGGACAGGGCGGCTGGAAGCGATGGGTACTCGCTTCTACTACTTCCGTGAGCTTTGCAAAGCCAAAGTTTTTCTTCACATGATCGACGCGCGCATGAACCCGCTCTCCTGCAAGTGCACCATCCACGAACAGCGTATATCCTTCAATCCGGCCGACTCCTGCTCCTTCGTGGTTCAGTCCGGTTATCTCCACTTCCACGGTTTGTCCGACACGTACAGGGACGTCCAGCTCCACTTTGGCTGTCGGGTGCGGACCGCGCCGCTTCTTTGTTGTCTTCGCCACTATCTATTGCTCCTTTTATCTTGCTCTATAGGTTTTCGTTTTCGCTCCAGGAAGCATGCAGGGATGCACTGCGAAAAGCGGCATCCCCACGGCTATTGCTATTCATTTTACTATCTTCTTACGGGACGAACAACTCGATATGCCCCGGCAATGCTTCCACCACGCAAGGTAGCTGTCCGCCCAGCTCACCGTCCAGATTGAGCTGAACCTTCTCTCCGCCCGGCGAAGTGGCTTTGATATAATCTGCCTGGAAATACAAGATGTTCGGGTCCTTTAGGTGCTCACCGCGAACCGCCTGTGTCGCCAAGCGAATAAACTCCGCGATATTCGTCTTTTTCACAACGATGACATCCAGCTTGCCGTCTGACAAGTCCGCATCTGGGGCAAGCCAGTCGAACCCGCCTACGGATCGGCTATTGGCGATGAGGAACACCATGATTTCTTCATCCAACAGCACCTCTTTGCGGCTCTCCAGACGAACACGGATCGGGTGCAGCGATGGCAGCTTCTCCAAACCTTTGACGTAATACGCCATTTGTCCGATCAGCGTTTTCAGCTTGCTCGGAACCTCGTAGGTCAGGTTCGTCAGCGAGCCGCCACCCGCGATATTCATAAAATAGCGGTTGTTGATGCGCCCCAGGTCAATGCGTTTCTTCTTGCCCTTGGCGACAATCTCCGTTGCTCGTGTGATCGATTTTGGTATACCGACCGCCCGGGCAAAATCATTGCTCGTTCCGCAGGGGATTATTCCAAGAGATGGACGCGCTTTATGCTCTGCCATCCCATTGACTACTTCGTATATGGTTCCATCTCCGCCAGCGGCCAGGATGACGTCAAAACCGCGAGCTACTGCACGAGCAGCTTCTTCTGTCGCATCATCTTCCCCTCTGGTCGCATAGCATGAAGTTTCATATCCGGCCGACTCCATTAAATCGAGGATTTCCGGCAACCGCCGACGCACGATCTCCCGGCCGGAGCTTGGATTGTAGATTAATCTGGCTCGTTTCAAGGCAGATCCCTTCTTCCTTCCCTCGCTCACGGGGGTACTCTCTTCCATCATATCCTGTATAGCCATTTTTGGGAATCGCTATGCTCCATATAGCGTGATAAGATAGAAAAAGATGGAAAACAAGGAGATAGGGGAGACGCTTGTGAAGAAGATCATCGTGGGAGTAGATGTGGGTGGCACTGCAATCAAGATGGCTTTGATTACGCCAGACGGCGAGCTGGTTACAAAAATGCAAGAACCTACGCCTGTTGCGGACGGCGAGGATGGCATTTTGCAAAAAATCGTAGACATGTCTCATGATCTTCTTGCGCAGCATGATTATTCTCTTTCACAAGTCTGCGGAATCGGTGTGGGCGTACCCGGCCCCGTCGATGGCGGAAAGGGGATCGTCTTCCAAGCGGTAAATCTTCACTGGCGCCAGCCCGTTTTACTAAAAGAAAAATTGGAAGCCCTTACAGGGTTGCCGGTCGCGGTCGACAACGATGCCAATGTCGCAGCCCTCGGGGAAATGTGGCAAGGTGCAGGCCAAGGTGCACAAGACCTTGTTCTCATTACACTCGGCACAGGTGTAGGTGGAGGCGTCATTTTGAATGGAAAGGTCATCCATGGCATTAACGGTGTTGGCGGCGAAATCGGTCACATCACCATGACTCCGGATAGTGGTGCCCCCTGCAATTGCGGCAAAACAGGTTGTCTCGAAACATACACGTCTGCGACTGCCATCATTCGTGAAGGGCGTTTTGCCGCTACAAATGGATCAAGCCCGGCGCTTGCCGCAGTACTCGCCACCAAAGGAAACATTGCCGCGAAGGATGTCCTCGAGGCAGCCGTAGCAGGAGACGCAGCTGCTCTCGCGATTATCGATCAAGTGGCGCTCTATCTCGGCCTCGCCCTTTCTCATTTGGCGAATGTGCTCAATCCTGCGAAGTTTATGATCGGTGGAGGCGTGGCCGCGGCAGGTGACTTTCTCTTTTCCCGAATCCGCGAATCATTCAAACGCTTTGTTCCATTCACCTACGTCGTCGAGTCCACAGAGATCGTTCCGGCCAAACTCGGCAATGATGCCGGTGTGTACGGTGCGGGCTGGTTAATCCGCTCACAGATGCACGAAACCTGATCGAGCCATAAAAAAGAATGGACGCTCCTGCACATGAAGCCTCACAGCAAGAGCGTCTTTTTGGAATATCCTTATGAAGAAGCCTGCCGAGACGCCAGCTCTCGTTCTCCGCCTTTCCCCGAAACAATCAGCGCAGCACCGACGAGCACTGCACATCCTCCCAACAGCTGAAGCAAGCTAAACGCTTCGCCAAACAACAACGCCGAAAACCCAAACGTGACAACCGGCTCCAGTGTGCTTAGTACCGACGCTTTGGTTGACCCGATCAGTTGCAAGCCGCGGAAGAAAAAACTGATGGCGACCACCGTAGAAAAAACGACGATCCCCAACAACGCCCACCACCCTTGTGCCGCAAAAGACAGGTCAACACCTCCGTCTTTTAGCGCAATGAAAAAGGTGGAAATGGCAGCAAACAGGGCGATGTACGCGGATGTTACATAGGACGAAACGCCTTTTACCACCCGATTCCCCACCACAATATAAACGGAATAAAACAACGCCGCAGCAAGAGCCAACAGCACGCCAATCGGCTGAATCCCGCCAAATGACAAACCAAGCACCAGTCCAAGACCGACGAGTGTAATCAGCATGGCGATGACAGTCTTTTTCGTCAACCGCTCCTTCTCGACGAAGTAGCCCAGTATGGCAACAAACACCGGAAATGTGTACAGAAGCAAGGCCGCCATGGAGGTCGGGATGTACTGTACCGCAGAGAAAAAGCTAAGGGATTGCAGCGTGTACAAAATCCCGCCCAGACAAAACATCGCCAGCACCTGTCTTTTCTCCAAGCGAAGCGATTCCTTGCGCCAGAGCAACCAACCAAAAAACAGGGCAGTCGCCAATAAAAACCGCAAAAACAAAAGCGTCGAAACAGACACACCCGCTTCGTAGGCGTACACAGCAAAAATAGACATGACGCCAAAGCCAGCAGCCGATCCGAAAATATATAAGACTCCGACATACAGCGGATTCACAACATTTCACCAGCTTTCTCGAAATGACAGCGACGAGTGACGCGACAGGTCTGGGAAAAATTTTACGATCAGTGCTTTAACCCCGCTCCTTCTCTGCGGAATATGCGCGATGCGAGAAAAATAGTGAAAACCACATAGACAAGCAAGGAACCAATCCCCAGAAGCGCATGCATCGGGTCGACCTTGCCATAAAACACTTCCTTGGACAATGCGACACCGTTGAAAACAGGCATCACGTAGTAATGCGCGGGGATGTCGACCGGACTGATTGGCATCAGCATGTACGACGGGACCATCGCCAAAAATATGACCGCACTCATGTACGTCTGCCCCTCTTTAAAAGACTTGGCAATCGTACTCAAAAGAAGTTCCAACCCTGCAAAGAGCGCCGCCAACAACAAAATGGTCACGATAAGCACCAACAAAGTGACAGGCGAGAAAAAGGCGAGTGTAAAATGATCTCCTTCCGTCCCCATTGGTCCCAGACGCATGGCCAGTGTGACAGAAATTAGTGACGCTACTGCCCCCATGGCACTCATGATCATCACAGCCAACAGCTTTGCCGTGAGGATGTGCTGGGGTGCAATCGGTGCCGTCAACAACGATTCGAGCGTTCCCCGCTCTTTCTCACCAGCGACGAGATCATTCGCAGCAGCCATTCCCGCGGATGCTAGCGAGACGACCAACATCAACGGAATGATGCCCGCCAGCATCCCTCCCGACTTCCTTTCCTCAGAGGCTGTATTTTGAAAGGTGGAGACAATCGGTTGAATCGTCTGCTCGGACAAACCCGCTTGGTTCAACCTTTTCGCTACGACGTCTTTGCTGTAAGCCTCTACTGTCTGCTCGATCAACGCACGGGCATAGACAGATTTTTGATTAGTCGAGTCATAGGCAACCGATAACTGCGCTGTTTTTCCCGCCGCGATCTCCTCATCGAAACCAGCCGGAATTGTCAAAATAGCACGTAGCTGACCTGCTTGCAGTGCCAGTTTCGGATCGGGCGGCTCCAGGATTTGAACAGCAGGATTTTTTTGCAAAACAGCAATCAATGAAGATGATCCTTGTACAGCTATAGGGATGTACTCCCTTGCCTCTTTTTCCACATTACTATACGACGTCCCGAGCAAAAAGAAGACGAACGGAATGACGAGCAATGGCACCAGGAGCGTTCCTATCCACGCCTTGCGATCGCGAAACAAGTCCATTAGCTCTTTTTTGAATACGGTCCACACGACATGTGAGCCCATCAGCCCTCGCTCCCTTCCACGACAGCCATGAAAATGTCGTCCAGATCCTCTGTCCCAAACTGCTCGCGCAGCGCATCCAATCCCCCGGCGAACCGCAGCTTCCCCTTGTGCATGAGCGCAACTCTTTTGCACAGCTTGTTAATCTCGCCCATGTTGTGACTGGAAAACAGAATCGTCTTCCCCTCTTCTTGCAGCTTTCTGACCATTCTTCGAAAGATTGTGGCAGCCGTTACATCCAATCCTGTCGTCGGTTCATCCAACAAAATGACATCGGGATCATGTACGAGCGTCCGGGCAATCGCTACCTTTTGCTTCATTCCCCGGGAAAAGGCACCCACTCGCCTGTCTAAAAAAGCGTCCATCTCAAGCATCCGGCTCAGACGGAGGGTCCGCTCCTCAAGCCTCGCTTGCTCCAAACCGTATAGACGACCGAAATACGCGATATTTTCCCGTGCTGTCAAACGGCTGTAAAGACCCACATCTCCCCCGAATAAAATGCCGATTCTGCGGCGCACTTCAAGCGGTTGCTGCCGAACGGAAAACCCACTAATCTCGATGTCTCCCTCGGTCGGGGTCAAAACCGTCGCCATCATGCGCATCGTCGTTGTCTTACCCGCTCCGTTTTCGCCGAGAAGTCCGTATACCTCACCTGCCTCGACCCGAAACGATACATGTTGGACCGCTGCGATCTCCTTGAATCGCTTGCTGACATCCTTGACTTCAATCAACAGCAGCCCCCCTCTCCCTTATTTTCACTAAAATTGTACCTTCAGCAAGTACGATGCTCGCTTTTCTCCCGTAAACGTCACCTGTACAACACCCGTCCGCCCGCTAAAAACTCGCGGTATAACGCCCGTGACATGAAATTCCCTTCGCTTCTCATCGACTCGCGCGACAGACACGGAGCCTGGAGGCAAAAAGACCTTGTCGCCTTCCAGTGTGTAAAACGAAAGGGTGATTTCTCCCGATTGCCCGTGGGCTTCTCCCGAAAACCGGATGATCTCCATCATTCCTGACACCGCTGACACTCCCGTGAGGTCAAAAAGCGGGTGACGCAGATTCGCAAGCGTCTGTCCTTTTTTCCAGTCCTGCAAAAACGCGTCAAACTCCTGCACAGCAACCATCCACGCCGTCGAGGATGTCGTAGTCGCAGGGACATGCGAAGACATTGTACCAAACACAAGCGAAGAAGACGTCATCACCAGTGGCAACCAAATAGAAAACATGCTAATTCCCTCCAATAATTGGTTGCTCTTAGCATGCCCTCATAAAAGTTACCCGTATGTGCCTTTGGCGAATCAGAATCTTTTGACTTCAAGAACGGTAACTCTCGTATCCTACAGCGGATACCGCTCTTTCCATTTGGTCAGGGAAAAGCCTTCAAATAGCGCGACGAAAGCTTCCGTATCGTTAATATAATGACGGGTTTCTTTTACCTCTGGATGCTTTTCAAGAAACAGAGTCGCTACTAAATGGCTGACAGGAACACCTTCTGCCTCTTGATCGTAAATGCCCCGCTCAGCAAGTACTTTGCCAAAATAACGCACGTAGGTGACGGTTATTGTTTTTTCTTGACCGTTTTCTTGCCACGTAGCAATGGAACGATCAAATGTATCAGACGGTGAACCACCTTTTCCAGGTGCCACACTTTCTCCTGCAACAGAAATGAGCTTCATGTACTTCCATCCTCCTTTTTCTTCCTGTACGTTCATTATAGGGGAGAGTGGAAATTGTTACAAATTGCTTTGTCATCTGCCGTTGGAGAATCCCTTCGTTTACTTGTCTGATACACTAAATAGAACGGTCAAAAAACTCCAAAATTTTTTTCGCATCCCGTGTCAGAAAATCCGTGAACCCGAAGTCTACACAGTATATCAACAAATCACGAGGAGTTATTGCGATGGATCACTTGATAATCAGCCCCAAGACTCATGAGGAACACACCCAGATAGAAGACGAAACTTTGGTTGAACAGGCAAAAGCCGGAGATCAGGAGGCGTTTAGCGAGCTGGTCAGGCGTCATCGCTCCAAAGTATACGGCTATGCTCGGTCGTACACACAAGAAGCCTTTCTTGCCGAAGACATCGTTCAGGATGCTCTCATTCGCGCCTTTTTGCACCTGGGAACATTGGTGGACAGCCGACGTTTCCTTCCTTGGCTGCATCGGATTGTACGCAATCAGGCGTACACACGGCTTTCGAAGGGTTCGCAAAAAAGAGAAACCCTCTTCTCGAGTCTGGGCAAACAAACACATGAGCAGGAACCGACTGACTGGGAGGACCTCGATAGTATCCTGCACAGACTGGGACGATCTTGGTCGCATTCTGCGCAGAACACCAATCCCGAAGAGGTCATGGTGCGGCGTGAACTGTTTGAGACGATCAGAAGCCTGCTGTACTGCCTCAATCCTCGGGAGAGACGCATTGTGGAATCTCATTTTTTTGATCATTTGGCCCCTCAGGAGATCGCCCACATGTTCCAGATGTCCCAGGCGAATGTCTATCAAGTGCTATCGCGTTCTCGCAAAAAACTGATTCAGGAAAAAACTCGTGTCGTTGTTGATCAATACATGAAGACGAGAAAGGTTGCGGGGAGTATGAAACAAGCCGTATTGAATAAACCAGAAGCATTCACGATGCCTACTTGGGTTACTTGCGCAGCGGCACTATACGGAATGGTAGAATCGACCGAACGAAAAATGTCTTTGCCGATGATCCTTGGCTTGAGCGGCCATGCCTTTCGCCTGACGATCGTCCCTGGAAATATCCATATTGCGGGCCCGACAATGTTTCACTTTCAACGAGTCTTGCAGCAGGGTTTGAAAAACATGGGCTTTGAATCTCGTGCCGTCACCTCGTATCATCTTTCCTGCGAACCAAGCATGAATGCCAATCAAGTTGCTCCCTCGCTATTAAGCCAAGAGGCCCGCGAAAAGCGCCAGCTGTCTGTCCTCTTGCCGGAAGCATTAGAGCTGGTTCACCGCTCCATCGACAAAGGGCATGCTGTGCTTGCTTGGGACCTGTTCATGCCAGAGTTCGGATTGATCTACGGCTATGATGATGAAAAAAGAGTGTTTTACGCAGGAGACAACTGCCGAAATGACAGTACCATTCCCTATGAAAACTTGGGGCGGGGTATCGTCGAGGAGTTATTTGTCCTTGCCATCGACCGTGCGTTTCCGATCGATCAACGTACGATGCTCGCAAATGCTCTCCAATCTGCACTCGTTCATTATCGTGGGGAAGAGCCGCAGGACCCGAGCTGTGTCAATGGTCTAGCCGCTTATGCTGCTTGGCAGGAGGCCTATGAAAAGGGAACGGTTGAGCCGAATGGCAACGCATATACGACCGTGGTGAACGGAGATGCACGTCGCTACGCCTCTCTTTTCTGGAGCGAAATCGTTGATACGTGGACAGATTCTGTATTTGATGAGGTTCGTCCGCTGATGAAAGAAGCAGCTGGCTTGTACGGGGCGATTGCTGATGGCTTTGACACGTTAAGCAAGCTTTTCCCATTCCCGGCTGGGGGCGATCCGAACGATGCGGAGAAGGGCAGGCAGGCTATTGCGTTGTTGCAGGCGATTGAGCGAAATGAACGTGCTGCCGTATCGGTACTGGAACAAATACAGGCGGGACTCACTGCAAATCAGGCGCGCACATAAAAGGGATAGAAAAAAGAACGCAGTCAGAAAAGCTGCGTTCTTTTTCGTTCGAATTATTCCTCGTATTCGCCCCATTCAAGTGTGCCTTTTACAGCATCTACGTAAGGCCAGCTCTTGCTCTTGTCAACCGTATAGACAAGGGTGAGAAAAGGAGCTTGTTTGCCTTTGTAGGTTGGCCAGAAGTAGGACAGCTTTACAGGGAGATTTTTGGCTACGATTTCAGCAGCTTGTTGCTGCGTTACGGATGGCTTCAGGATGGGAAGAGTACCCTCTTTTTCCGGCATATTCACAATGAAAGTAAATACTTGTCCACTCTCTATATCGACCTTCAGCCAATAGTAACGGTCGAACACAGGCAACCCATCGTGCAGTTCATAAAAAATGAAGGTATACGCTCCTGTTCCTGTGTCCTCCTCCTCTTCACCCTCTCCTTCATTCAACGCGATCATCCAATCAGCCAATTTCGGCTGTTTATATGGATCAAATATCTCAACCTGCCATTCAGTAGAGGATTTAGCGGCATATGGCTCGATGAAGGAAATTGCTTTTTTCAAGGCTTCTTCTTTCGATAAGGGAACAGGCAAGCTTTTTGTTTCCATAAAAATATCCGCACTAGTGACCGCTCCCGTAGAAACATCCACCGAAATGGACACGTCTTCATACCCAAACTCATCGCTCCAGGAATGTATGATCTCACCATCAACTTCTCCTGTGTAGTATTCTGTGAACATCACCTTCGTATCCACGTCAAACAAGCCCGCGACGACTTTTTCTCCATCTGCCCTGCTTTTGACAATAAGCGGCTCTCCTTTTGGCGATAGCGTGAGCTTCTTCAAATTGGCAGGATTTCTTTTTCCATCCCCTGCAATCTCTGTTCCCTGAATGAAGTCAATCTGCTTTCCTGTCATGGCATCGATGTAAGCGTTATTCATCCATAAGTATTGCATGCCCGGCTTGGCATCTTTCCCTTCCAGCACATAGCCCAACTCAAGACGATCAGGAGTGAAAAACTGCTTTTTGACAGCTTCTGGTGTCAGTGCCGTTTTCGGATCTGGGACCTTGGTCTCTTTCAAATCAAGTAGCTCACTGGATACACCCAAGATATGACCAGCATAATCCGTCGACACATATATGCCCATCCTATTCCCCAATATCTCCAGCCCATTTAGTTCAACTGGATAATAAACGGAGCGGTATATTGTTGAGTTATCAGTCAAATCTTCAGAGTCTTCCTTGTTAACAGCTTTGGATAATGTAGGCGAGCCTACTTGTTTTCTTTTGTCTGCCCCTAATAACTCAAGCACTGCTTTTTCTGCCCGTTGCAAAATAATCTCGTCTGTCGCAATTTCCCCTTGTTTCCAAATATGCAAACTGGCGCTGTACATGATCAACTCACCTGTTTTTCTGTCAAAGACAACAATGGCACTCATGTCATTGGATTCGGGACTTTCCAGATTGAGGTTTAACAGATTTTCATCCATCTCACTTTTCACAATCGTTCGTTTCGTCAACGTTTTCAATGCAGGCTCCAGCTTTTCTAAAGCAGCTACGATCTGAGTGGCCCGCTCCGGGAGCTTTTCCTCGCTTTTTGTAACATTTGCAATGTGGCTAGGATGGATTTCAGGACTTGCAGCCAAGGCTGTTCCACTTGTTCCTGCCAACATCATTGCTATTGTCAAAGCGATTGCTGTGCGTTTTCCATTTCGTTTCATTAATTCCCCTCCTTCTTTCCTAATCCTCGTACTCTCCCCATTTAAACGATCCATTTACGGCATCGACGGTTGGCCAGCCTTTGCTGGTATCGAGCTTGTAAACGAGAATGGGTGCATTCTTCTCTCCTGACCTCGGCCAGATATAGGTCAACTTGACCGGTACCTGTTTGGAAACAATATCTGCTGCCTGTTGGGCCGTTACAGATGGTTTGAACACAGGATATTTACGATCCTCTGCTGGAACTGATGCCACGAATTCAACAACTTTTCCCTTATTTGGATCAATTGCTACTCCGTAGGAATACTCCATGAGTGGTATCCCATTTTGTTTTTCGAGAAATAAAAAGCCATACTGCTCAACGGATTTCTTGTCCTCTTGCTTGATTTCCTCATACATTTCGACTTGCCACTCGGCTTTTTTAGCATAAGGCTCCAGGAACGTAATCGCCTTTTGCAAGGATTGCTCCTTTGTTAGGGGCACTGAGAGATTTTCGATATGTGCCCAATTTACGTATCCGCCGATATCGCCAGTCACTTCATTCACCACAATAGATGCCCGATTATAATCGATAGTGTTCGACCAGTCATAAGTGATTTCACCCTGCTGTTCGTCTTTTCGATAGGTTGTATACAGCTTCTTGGTATCAACCCCGAACAAGTTCTCTAAAATTTGCTGATCCGTTGCGCCTTTTGCAATGAATGGCTTTCCTTGGGGTTTCAAAGAGATGTCCTTGATATCAGATGCATGGAGATTTCCATCCCCTTCGTCTGCTCCCCATTCCATTTCGATCTGCTTTCCCGTCAATGCATCAAATACTGGTGACGTCCTCATGGTATATTCAATACCGGGTTTCCCATCTGTTCCTTCCCATACATAGCCATAACGAAGGCGTTCGGGCGTAAATATTTGCTTCTGAATCTCTTCTTTTGTAACAGCTTTTTTCGGATCAGCCACCTGTATACCCGTCAAATCGAGCGGTTGAAAAGATAGGCCCAACAAATGCCCGCCTGAATCCATTTCCACCTCGATACCGTAGCGTGCTTCGTCTATTTCCAGACCATTTAGCAGAATCGGAAAATAGACATTCGGGTATATAAACGACACTTCTTCACCGTATACCGTTTTCGACAATTGTGGAGCATCTGTCATTTTTCGCTTCTTTTCTCCGAACAACTCTTTCACAGCTTTCTCAGCCTTTTGCACGATGGCTTCGTCTGTTACTTTTTCATTCTCTTCCCAAATGAATGGGGAAGCCTCGTAACCAAGTAATTCACCGCTCTGGCGATCAAAAAGCAGATATGCACTCATTTCGGTATCGTCAGGATGGCTTATATACAAATCCACTTGATTTTCATCGTAATCAGAAATAACGACCTCTCGGAGCGTCAGAGCTTTTAAAGCAGGCTCCAGCTTCTCCAGTGCAGCGACAATCTCTACCGCACGAGCAGGCAGCTTGACTTGTTCTTTGGATGGGTTTTCAGCATTTTTCAAAATCATTTCCGGACTTGCAGCAAAAGCCTGCGCACCCGTTCCCAGCAGCATGGTTGTCACTGCAAAAGCAGCCGTCGCACTTTTCCAATTTGGTGTCATGAACATTTCTCCTAATCAATTATGATGATAGCTATGCATTCTATCTTACTTTTTTCCCACTATTTAGCATAGATCCCCGCACAAAAAAACAGCACTTTCCCTTTACAGAGAAAGTGCTGTCATATGTTTTGCCCTACAAGCTGTTCAATACTTCCTGAATCAACTTGTTTACCATTCCCGGGTTTGCCTTACCTTTGGTTTGCTTCATGACTTGGCCTACAAAGAAAGCAGCTGCTTTTTCGTTTCCGGACTTGAAGTCTGCCACGGCTTGCGGGTTGGAATTGACCGCATCAACGACGATTTGACGCAGAGCGCCTTCATCGCTGATTTGAACGAGTCCTTTTTCTTCGACGATCTGCTTCGGCTCTTTGCCGGTCTCCACCATCTCTTTGAAGACGGTTTTGGCGATTTTGGAGGAAATGGTTCCGTCCTCGATCAGCTTGATCATCTCACCCAAGCCTTTTGGTGTCATTTTTACATCTGCAAACACCAGGTTGTTGGCGTTGAGGTGTGCCAACAGGTCAACCATCAGCCAGTTTGCTACTGACTTCGGCTCTGCTCCTGTTTTCACAGTCTCATCAAAGAAATCAGCCGTCTCTTTGGAGATCGTAATGACTCCGGCATCATCCTTAGACAAGCCAAACTCGTTCACATAGCGAGCCTGACGAGCATCTGGCAGCTCTGGAATGGTTGCGCGAACCGCTTCAATCCACTCCTCGGAAATCTGCATGCGAACCAGATCCGGGTCTGGGAAGTAACGATAGTCGTGCGCTTCCTCTTTGGAACGCATCGTCAACGTCTTCTTGTTTGCTTCATCCCAACGGCGCGTTTCCTGAACGACCTTGCCACCGGAAGAAACTACCTCCGTTTGACGCTGCACCTCGTACTCCAAGCCCATTTGTACGTTGCGGAAGGAGTTCATGTTTTTCAGCTCAGCCTTGGTTCCGAATTCTTCTTGACCATATGGACGAATCGATACGTTGGCGTCACAACGCAGGGAACCTTGTTCCATGCGAACGTCAGATACTTCCGTGTACTGGATGATCGCTTTCAGCTTTTCCAGATACGCACGTGCTTCCTCCGGTGTGCGGATGTCCGGCTCGGAAACGATCTCGACGAGCGGTACCCCGACACGGTTGAAGTCTACCAGAGACTCTCCGCCAAAATCGCTGTGCGTCAGCTTGCCCGCATCCTCTTCCAGATGCAGACGAGTGATCCCAATGCGCTTCGTCTCACCGTTTACTTCAATGTCGATCCAGCCATTGTAGCCGATTGGTTGGTCAAACTGCGAGATTTGGTACGCTTTTGGCGAGTCTGGATAAAAGTAGTTCTTGCGGTCGAACTTGGTCTCGCGGGAAATCTCGCAGTTGAGGGCGAGTGCTGCTTTCATCGCGAACTCTACCGCTTGCTTGTTCGTTACAGGCAGTACACCTGGATGTCCCAAGCAGATCGGGCATGTATGTGTATTCGGCGGTGCACCGAATTCAGTCGGGCAGCCGCAAAAGATTTTACTGTTGGTCGATAGCTCGGCGTGAACCTCCAAGCCGATGACGGTTTCGTACTTGCTCATGCTCTTACCCCCTCACCCATTCCGGTTTGCGCCCGTAGAAGCCTGCGGTTTGCTCATACGCATGGGCTACGCGCAATACGGTGGATTCGTCAAATGCACGACCTACGATCTGCAAACCAATCGGGAGACCGTTTTTGGAGAATCCGCACGGCACGCTGATTGCTGGCAGTCCAGCCAGGTTTACAGGAACGGTACAAATATCTTCCAGATACATTTTCACCGGATCATCTACGTTTTCGCCTACTTTGAAAGCCGTAGAAGGCGTGGTTGGGTGCAGGATTACATCGTAGTCAGCAAAAATGTTGTTGAAGTCCTGAATGATCAGGGTACGTACCTGCTGGGCCTTTTTGTAGTAAGCATCGTAATAACCAGACGAGAGCGCGTAGGTTCCGAGCATGATGCGGCGCTTCACTTCTGGGCCAAAGCCTTGGCTGCGGGATTCCTTGTACAGCTCGATCAGGTTTGCCGCATTGTCTGCGCGCACACCATAACGTACGCCGTCAAAACGAGCCAGGTTGGACGAAGCTTCAGACGAAGACAAGAGGTAGTAAGCTGGCACAGCATATTCCGTGTGCGGCATGGAAACCTCGCTCCATGTAGCACCCATGCTCTCCAACTGCTTCAATGCTGCCAGAACCGCATCGCGAACCTCAGGGTCAATCCCTTCTCCGATCAACTCTTTTGGTACCCCGATACGCAGTCCTTTTACATCTCCAGTCAATGCGGACAAGTAATCCGGTACGTCCACATTTGCAGAGGTAGAGTCGTATTCATCATGTCCCGCAATCGCTTGCAGCACATAGGCAGAATCCTCAACATTTTTCGTCACAGGTCCGATTTGATCCAGCGAGGACGCGAAGGCAACCAGCCCGAAACGGGATACGCGTCCATAAGTAGGCTTCAAGCCGACAACGCCACAAAAAGCAGCAGGCTGACGGATGGAACCGCCTGTATCAGAACCAAGGGTGAAATAAAAATGACGCGCAGCCATTGCCGCCGCTGAGCCACCGGAGGAGCCGCCCGGAACGTAGTCGGTGTTCCATGGGTTTTTGGCTGGGAAAAAGCCGGAATTTTCGTTGGAGCCGCCCATCGCAAACTCGTCCATGTTCAGCTTCGCGACGATGATTGCATCGGCATCCTTCACCTTTTTGGAAACAGTCCCGTCATGGACAGGATCGTAGTTCGCCAAAAATTTGCTCGCGCAAGTCGTGCGAACGTCTTTTGTAACCAGGTTGTCCTTCAGTCCGGCAGGCAAGCCGTAGAGAAGACCCAGCTCCTCATTTCCCTTGACCAGACGCTCGTCCAATTGGCGGGCATGAGCCAAGGCTCCCTCTTCATCTACATGCAGGACGGATTTGATTTCTTCGTCATGCTCCTTGATGCTAGCGATGGAAGCCTGCACCAGATCCGTTACCGAAATCTCTTTTGCGCGCAGCGCGCTATGTATCTCAGACAATCGCTTGTCAAACAGCGACACAGTGGGTTCCTCCCTTCTCGTTATCCAATAGGTTATTCGAATACAGCCGGTACTTTAAACTGCCCGTCTTCGTGATCTGGTGCGTTTTTCAGCACGTCTTCACGTGGCAGGGACGGTCTGTTTACGTCTTCGCGCATGACGTTTTTCACGTCTGTAGCATGACTGGTTGGCTCAATATTGGATGTATCGAGCTCATTGAGTTTGGCTGCAAAATCAAGAATCGCATTCAGGTCTTTTGTGTACCGCTCCGCTTCTTCCTCAGTGAGCTGCAAACGGGCCAAATTAGCTACGTGTTCCACTTCTTTGCGAGTTATGGCACTCATTCTTTCCACCTCCGAATCGTATCACATAACTTTGATCTTACTTGAAAAGAGCAGGTTCAGTCAATTTTCACAGGGATTTCGACGGGGAAAACAAATAATGTTTTCGGCAAAAAAATATTGATCGATTATTAACCAGTAAAAACACTCTGTCCGGCTGTTGTGGTGGGGAGGAAACAGTTTGATTCGATTTTTTAATGCCGTAATAGATGGAAGAAAGTAATCAGTTACGACAGAGAAGAATATTTCCAGACGTAGCGACTTGTGGAGTCCTACCAAGCGGAGAAGGGATTTGCGGGAAGTAGAAACGCAACGTGCCCGAGCTACGTAGCGGCTACCACTTTTGCGTTTCCCCGCAAATCCCTTCGGAGCGGACAGCCTCAACCCCCAGCGGGACGAAGCCTGGAGCCTAGTCTGGAAATATTCTTCTCCCCACCGCAGCCACATCCATTAGAAGACTAAGAAAAAACAAGTCCAAGGCATTTGCCCTGGACCGTGATCTCTTCAGTCGTTCGTTATTCCGCCTTCTTTGTCGCGAGCGCCTGCCCCATCAAGAGAGACTTCCCTTTTTCAACGCCTGTTGCCCATTCGAGCTCGTTGGACTCCAACAGCAAGATGACGGTCGAACCAAATTCGAACCAGCCCAGCTCCGAGCCTTTTTCATAACGAGGTGTCCCAGCAATCTTCTCGTGGGTTTGTCGACCGTGCTTGATATTCGTCGTCGCTGTGTTGTAGCAGACCTTCACGCTGCCTACAAACAAGGCTCCTACTTTAACCAAAGCCATATCGCCCAGGCTATCTGTTTTGATGTGAGTTACCAAGCGTTCATTCCGAGCAAACAAACGGTCTACATTTTCAATCCCGAGCTTGTTGACGGGATAGAGTCTGCCTGGCATATAGCAGTAACTGCTCAAATCGCCTGTTACTGGCATATGAATCCGGTGGTAGTCCCTTGGACTCAAATAAATGGTGATAAATTTACCACCATAATAACGCTTGGCCTCTTCCTCCGAACCGCCCAACAACTCACTTACACTGAAATCTTTTCCCTTTGCTTGAATCAAGGTGCCCTCGCAAATATCACCCAACTGCGAAACAGTTCCATCCACCGGGCTCACGATAGTGTCTAGCCCAGGTGCAATCGGTCTCGCTGCGGGCTTCAGGCGTCGGGAAAAAAACTCCTTCAGCGTGCGGTATTCTGACGCCGGCTTTTCTATGATCGACGTATCAATTTGATAGTGCTTTATGTATCGTTGAATGGCTAATCGACTAAAGGGAGTAGCGGTAATTTTGCCCATAGTCCGGGACATCGCGTTTTGTGGCAAGCGATGGATGAGACCTGGGAGCAGCTTTTTGCCCATAAGAAATGCTCCTTCGTAAAACAACAATACCCTTACTTTACCACTTCTGCTAACAGCCAGTAAACCCCGCACTATTACCAGAGGTTCATCATTTTCTTCGGCAGTCTTGCTATACTATAATCATTCTAAGAAGCCACTTATCAGGAGATATCGGTTATGGTGAAGAAACTCGATATTACTACACTTATCAGTCAGCATGGTGATATCCTAACCAGTCTATTCGATCATATGTCGGACATGTTCTTTCTCATGGCTGTCGAACAAGATGTGGACGGGGAGTATCAGTTTCGCTATGTATTGATGAATCCATCGGCGATGCACGTCGCCCAATTGAGCGAGGAAGCATACGGAAAAAAGTTTGAGGACGTCTATCCTCATGAAAAAGCCAGCTTATTACAGCACATGTACACACAAGCAGTAAAAAGCGGGAGTCCGATCCATTTTACTGCGAATGGTGACATCATTGGCGAATCCATTCTATCTCCTGTCTACGATAGCCATGGCGTATGCACGCATGTCTTTTCCATTACCCGCGATGTTACGGAACGAACAAACCTGGAGTCACAGCTGGCCTACATGGCGTATCATGATGTGCTCACGGGATTGCCAAACAGGCGGCTCCTCTCCGAAAAGCTCCAGCAAGCTCTACGTGCTGCCCAATCAAAAGAGGAAATAGTAGCTGCCCTCTATCTGGACTGTGACCGCTTTAAAGAAATCAACGACACATGGGGTCATGACACAGGCGATCTGTTTTTGCAAATGCTGGCTACTCGCCTCAAGTCATCTGTTCGAGATGGAGATATCGTCGCACGTCTGGGTGGAGACGAGTTTGTCATCGTCCTGACCGGCATTCACTCCGAACGTCAGGTTGAAAAAATTGCGAACCGTATCCTGCTTGCAACGCAAGAGCCATGGATGATCGAGGACCGGACTATACCGTTTTCGACAAGCATAGGCATTGCCCTCTATCCGGCATCTGCAAGCGAAGCCGAACAACTGCTGAGCAATGCGGACAAAGCACTTTATCAGGCCAAAAAGACAGGGCGGAATCGTTTCTTTTTCTTTAACCCTATTTGATTATTGGCTGTAAAACAAAAACACGGCCAAGACGGAAAACAGCAAGCTCACCACATACAGAATGATAACCGTCTGCTTCGTAGACAACCCCCGGGACATGAGCCGATGATGAACATGTCGGCGATCCGCTTGGTACATGGGGGAACCCGCCAAAAGCCGACTGATGATGACCTGTACAGTGTCTATGACGGGCAAGCCTACTGCCAGTACCGTCACGACTAATGAAATGATTGTAGCCCCTTTCATCGTTCCTTCCAACGAGATCACGCCGAGAGCGAATCCCAAAAACATCGAACCCGCATCACCCATAAAAATTTTCGCCGGATAAAAATTAAAGCGTAGAAAAGCGAGTGCAGCACCTGCCAGTGCAACTGCCAATAATGCCGTTAATTCTTGACCTTTGAGCATCGACAAAAAGAACAAGGTCACTGCTGAGATTGCGGTAGCACCGGCAGCAAGCCCGTCGACTCCATCCAAAAAATTCACCATATTGATCAAACCGACGATCCACAGCACGGTCATCAGCAGGGAGACAAGGATTGGAAATGAGATATACGTCCCATCCTCTCCCCCCAGCCACATCAAATTGATTCCCCGAAAGCGAATATCCATGAGAAAGGTCATCGTCGCGACCAGTAACTGCACCATCAGCTTCGGCAGTGCCGGAAATTCTTTTTTTTGCGACTTAAACGTATCGTCTACCCATCCAATGGCCACCAACACGGCCCCTCCAACTGCCAAAACTGCAACGGATTTTTGCGCCCCTGCAAAAAAAGTTGACACCAACAAGAGACCGACGAACATCGCCAAACCACCAGATAATGGGATCGGCCTGCTATGTCCCTTTCTCCCCTTTGGCATATCCAGCAGCTTTGTTTTCCAAGCCAGCCAATTTGCTACTGGCATCAACAAATACACAACAAAAAACGAGGAGAGTCCTGACACGATATAAGTAAACAGCTACCCTCACCTGCTTTGCCCTTCATTTTGTCTTTAGTGTGGACAAAATGGAAACAAAAAAGCCGCCTCTGTAAAAGAGGCAGCCTTTTTTATTGCGTAGCTTATAGTTTTTCGGACACCATTTTTGCTTGTGTGAAGAGCAGGAGGTAGTCTGGTCCACCCGCTTTGGAGTCTGTACCGGACATGTTGAAGCCTCCGAATGGATGTACACCCACCAAAGCGCCTGTGCACTTGCGGTTGAAGTACAGGTTACCTACGTGGAACTCTTCGCGAGCGCGCTCCAGGTTCTCACGGTTGCGGCTGATGACAGCGCCAGTCAAGCCGTACTCAGTGTTGTTCGCGATTTCCATTGCATGATCGAAATCGTTGGCTTTGCAGAACGCTACCACTGGGCCAAAGATCTCTTCTTGCATGATGCGAGCTTGTGGATCTACATCTGCAAATACAGTTGGCATGATGAAGTAGCCGGATTCTGGACCTTTTTCGCCACCTGCAACCAGTTTGCCTTCTGTTTTACCAATCTCGATGTACTCGAGGATTTTGTTGTATGCTTTCTCGTCAACCACAGGACCTGTGTAGAAATCGTTGGTTCTGATGTCGCCCACAGTCAGTTGTTTTGTCAGTTCTACTACACGGCCCAGTACTTGGTCGTACACGTCTTGGTGAACGATTGCACGGGAGCAAGCAGAACATTTTTGACCGGAGAAGCCAAATGCAGAAGCCACGATGGACTGTGCAGCCAACTCGATATCGCAGTCGTTGTCAACA
The DNA here is from genome assembly GCF_023714195.1 of Brevibacillus sp. MER 51. Taxonomy (NCBI): domain Bacteria; kingdom Bacillati; phylum Bacillota; class Bacilli; order Caryophanales; family Paenibacillaceae; genus Brevibacillus; species Brevibacillus sp. MER 51. The sequence goes on from NZ_JAMAUS010000009.1 coordinate 112,333, forward strand.
ACGATGGAGTCTTTACCGCCCATTTCAGCAACCAGACGCTTCATCCATTTTTGACCTGGACGATGTTTCGCAGCCAGTTCGTTGATGCGCAGACCTACGTCACGGGAGCCTGTGAAGCTGATGAAACGAGTCAGGTTGTGCTCTACGAGGTAATCCCCGATTTGGCTACCGGAACCTGGTACGAAGTTTACAACACCAGCTGGTACGCCAGCGTCTTCGAGAATCTCCATGAATTTCGCAGCGATTACTGGAGTGGTAGAAGCAGGCTTCAACACAACGGTGTTACCCGCTACAAGAGCTGCTGTCGTCATACCAACCATGATCGCAAGAGGGAAGTTCCAAGGTGGGATAACGATACCTACACCAAGTGGAACGTAGTACAATTCGTTGTCCTCATCAGGGATACGAGGCAGATCATGGCGCTGGGACAGCTTATCCATTTGACGGCCATAGTATTCCATGAAGTCGATTGCTTCTGCTGTGTCAGCGTCAGCTTCTGCCCAGCTTTTTCCTGCTTCTTTTACGAGCCAAGCAGAGAACTCATGCTTACGGCGACGCAGGATTGCTGCTGCTTTATACAGATAGCGGGAACGTGCTTGTGCAGGAACCTTTTTCCATGTTTCGAAAGTGCTAGCAGCTGTTTGGATCGCTTTTTCAGCCAGTGCTTGGTCAGCCTGGGAAACAACGCCCACTACTTGTTCTTTATTAGAAGGGTTGAAGGAGTTGGATTTCTTTTCAGTTGTGATGCGTTCTCCGCCGATGATAAGCGGATACTCACGGCCAAGCTCACTTTCTACCTTAGCGAGCGCTTCTTCAAATGCCTTTTTATTTTCTGGCAGACTAAAATTGGTAAACGCCTCGTTTTTGAATTCCACTTGCATCTGTGACGCCTCCTTATCGATATCTTCCATGTTCGGATCACTCATAAAACATATGCAAGGATCATACCAACAAAACCATTAAAGGCTCGACTCTATTAGTGTTTGCATTTTTGCAGAAAAATCACCGACAAGATTCAAGAAGTATCCCGAACACTTTTGTGCACACACCGTTCAACATTTCACACATCTGTTCAATCCACTATCTTTTGTGTACAAAAAAAACACCCGATCTCCTCACCTTCTCAGGTGATCATTCGGGTGTTTTATGCTTTTCCTTATTGTCTGTAAATATGCATATACGGCTCTCCACTTGTCGGTCGAATGTAGAGCGACAATGGTTTATTCATCGACTGTACGTACAGGTTGACGTGAACGCTTTTGTCGAAGAGCTGATTAATGCTTCCTGCTGCAAATTGCGTAAACTGCAAAACCTCTGTTCTGGAGTCATACTCTGCCGTGGCTGTAATCGTAATTTCCGTGAGCTTGCCGTCCATGAAACGTCCCAGTCCAGTCATCCCGATATATTCAGGGAAATAGCCCTTGGATTGGCGCATCAGCTTGTCGTACTGCAACGACTGCTCTGGGTATTTCTGCTCAACCTCCGGACTCGGGAACAGGAAATATTCCTCTTCGATCGGCAGCCACTTGGATATCGTTGCTTCATTCGCCCCTACTGTTCCTGACATGATGAAGTGCCCCGGCACCAGAGTAGAATTCGCCTCCGGTACTTGATACATCAAAACCAGGATCGGAACTTCCGGACTAGTTGCACGTACAGACTGCACGATACGAGCTGCAAGCTGCTGACCTTTTGCTTGCAGTTCTTGTGTCGTGTACACCTTGTCCTGACCAGTTGCGTCCTGATAGTTCGGCGAAAGCGACAAGCCTAACACCATGCCAGCCAGGCTCTTATCCTTCTTGCTCAGGTAATCATGCTCCAGTACGTGCACGAGAATTCCGTTTTTCTTTTTCCCGTTGGCCCCAGCCGTCTTTTCCTGTGCGATCCACTGGGTAACTTGCTCTTTTTTGACCACTTGACCTTCTTGGAAATAATAATCGGACGTCGGGTATGTCTCCCGAGCAAACTCCATCAAGCCTAATTCAAGGTGACTGAAATCGACGCGATATTTCGTATCAGCAAGCATTCCTCGTGTCTGGTTTGGCTGGTACGGGGTAATGCTGCCGTAGTAATCCTCGGATACTTCCACTACCTCCGACAAGGACGGTGTAGTAGGCTCAGGAGCTTTGTCCTTGCCCCCAGGTATCAACGAGCAGCCAGTCAATGCCATCACAAGAAGTACAGCTGTCAAGAACCTGCATCCTGTCAAAAACTTCACTTTCATAGATTACTCCTTTTCGTATCCAAAGGTGGGCGATGTACAAATCATTCGTTCCACTTGACCCATCGATTGTCTTCGAGCTTGTAGATCAATGCCGATTCGCCAATTCCCACCCATTTTGTATCCTCGCCACCTGAAGCGATGACAATCAGCTTTTCCGGTGAGCGAGCATCAAGCAAACGCCATTCGCCCTTGATTTTCTCGTAGATACCTTTTTCGGTTGCGACAGCGAGAGTGCCAGTTCGTCTGTTAATGGCTAGCGAATAGATCTGCTGTGCTCCGGGAATCTCCTCTGTCTTCCACTGCCCCTCTTCATTATAGAGCAAGCTGAATTGGGCCGCTACATAGAGTCGGTCTTGTTCGGGATCAAAGTCCATGGCAAATACTTCCTGATCCATCGGCTGCCACAAACTCCATGATTGGGCCCCGTCCGTCGACTGATAGATGCCTTCACCCGAGACAAAGGCAAACAGACGCACTTCGTCTCCTTGGCGATTCCCTACAAAGCTGCTGATATTCGCTGGCTCTGGCAACCCCTTGTTGACAGAAGTCCACTTTTTACCACCATCTGTTGAATGAAGAACCCCATCAATCCCGCCGACAAATATTTGCTTCGGATCATCCGGGTCCACAAACCAACCTTCGATCGCATACTGCTCTAAATCTGTCGAGAGAGATCCCCACGTTCCACCGCCAGCTGAGCTATACAACCCTGCATTCGTACCAACCCATATTTGACGAGCATCATCGGTCATCATCAGATTGTGAATGGTTGCTCCCAATTCCAATACGTCCTGATAGGTCAAGTTCCCTTGTAGAGCAGCAGCTGTGACTGTTGGAGGAGTCGTATTGATTTGTTTACCACTGCCAGTACTGCTGTTACTTCCACAGCCAACCAATTGCAGCATGGCTATTACACCGATTCCCCATTTCAGGAAGCTATTCATGCTCTTCACGTCCCTTCCCTTACTCATCCGTTGTCGCCACCGTTTTCTTAGGCGTTGCTCTCCAATACTTGCAGGAAGCCTGCTTCGTCCATTACAGCCACGCCTAGTTTTTCTGCCTTCTCCAGCTTGGAGCCGGCTTTTTCACCTGCAATCACCAGGTCTGTCTTTTTGCTGACGCTGCCTGTTACCTTGCCACCCAAGCGCGCAATCGCTTCCTCTGCCTCCTGCCGCGACATTTGCGTCAAGGTGCCGGTCAAAACGATTGTTTTGCCTGAGAATGGGAGGTCTTCGCCACTCTCAATGCGGATTCCTTTGTACTCCATGTTTACTCCGGCCGCTCGCAGTCTCTCAATAACTGCCTGCGCCTGCGGCTGTGCGAAGTAGTTCACGAGACTCGCAGCCATTTTCGGCCCGATCTCATCGATTTGCGTAATCTCTTCTTCGGATGCCTGCATGATGGCATCGATATTGCCAAAATGCTCCGCGAGAACACGTGCCGCCTTGGCTCCAACCAAGCGAATGCCAAGACCGAACAATACGCGCTCCAGCGAGTTCTCCTTGCTTGCTTCAATTGCCGCAAGCAAATTATCTACGGACTTTTCACCCATGCGCTCCATGCCCAGCAGAGCATCGCGCTGCTGGTGCAAATAATACAGGTCAGCGACACTGTGGATAATACCGTCGCGATACAGCTGGGCCACGACCTTTTCTCCCAAGCCGTCAATGTTCATGGCCGTCCGGGACACGAAATGAATCATGCCTTCACGGATCAGTGCGGGACACATTGGATTGATGCAGCGTAGAGCCACTTCTTCCTCCAAGCGTACCAGCTCGCTCCCGCATTCTGGACAATGCGTTGGCATGGCAAACGGTACTTCATTTCCAGTACGACGCTCTGGCAAGACCGCGATAATTTCCGGGATAATGTCCCCTGCTTTCTTGACGACAACATGATCACCGATAAGGAGGCCTTTTTCCCGAATGATGTCTTCGTTGTGCAAGGAAGCGCGCTTCACGGTTGTACCTGCCAAACTGACTGGCTTCAATAAAGCAGTCGGGGTGACATTCCCTGTACGCCCCACAGATACTTCAATACCTTCGAGAATCGTAACCGCTTCTTCGGCAGGGAACTTGTATGCGATGGCCCAACGTGGACTTTTCGCAGTAAAACCAAGCTCCTCCTGCTGAGCGTAACTGTCGACCTTGATCACCATGCCGTCGATTTCATAAGGCAAATGAGGACGCTTCTCTGTCCAACTGGCAATAAAAGCGAGCAGTTCATCGACGTCGTCAAATACACGTCGCTCCTGATTCACCATGAAACCTAGCGTCTCCAGCAAATCAAGCCCTTCACTGTGCGATTCCACTGTCTCCCCTTGCAAATCGCCAATGCCGTAAATAAACGTATCCAGTTGACGGGATGCGGCAATTTTCGGATCGAGCTGTCGGAGCGAGCCTGCTGCGGAATTGCGCGGATTGGCAAATAACGCTTCTCCTCGCTCCTCGCGCTCTTTATTCAGCTTTTCAAATGCTCCCTTGGACATGTAAGCCTCACCGCGAACCTCAAGGGTTAACGGCTTCGTCAATCGCAAAGGAATCGAACGAATCGTTTTCAGGTTTTGTGTGATGTCTTCGCCTGTTGTTCCGTCTCCACGTGTAGCCCCGCGGACGAACAGCCCATTTTCATAATGAAGCGACACGGCCAGACCATCAATTTTCAGTTCAGCTACATATCGGACAGCCTGACTGCCAACGGTCTGACGAACCCGGCGGTCAAAGTCCCTGATGTCCTCCTCATTAAAGGCGTTGCCGAGACTGAGCATCGGTGTCTTATGAACGACCTTTTCAAAGAAGGGCAGCGGCTCTCCCCCTACACGCAAGGAAGGGGAATCAGGTGACTGCAAATCAGGGAAGCTGGTTTCAAGCTCCTTTAGCTCCCGCATCAATTGATCGTATTCCTGGTCAGAAATCTCAGGTCGATCCTCTTCATGGTAAAGACGATTATGCCGCTCAATTCGTTTCGCTAATTCTTTAATTTTTGTTTCCGCCGTCAATCGATCCATTTCGTTCATCCTTTACTTTTGCGATTGGCCTGTATTTGCATTTGCACATTATCCTTTTTGAATAGGGGCGAACTTCGCTAACAGCTTTTTAATGCCAGTCGGGCTTGGGAAAGCAATGTCGAGCTCCATGTCGTCGCCCGTTCCTTTTACTTTGACAACCGTACCGTTGCCCCATTTGCCATGCGCCACTCTGTCGCCAACCTTCCAATCAACGCCTGCTCCTTGACCGTGTCCAGGCAGTTTTTCACCCGCCGGACGAGTAAATGTAGCAGGTGTACTGCTTGCGGTTCGCTGACCCATGCCAAATTTCGGAGCAGAGCCTGCTTGTGAGGAGGACGCTCCAAACGGTCTCGCTCCCGCATCACGCCCGAATGCACTGCCATCACGCTGTCCAAATGCACTGCTGCGTCCACCACCGAAGCCTCTGTCCGCTGTCGCTGGATTTCCTTCCAACAGCTCAGCCGGAATTTCTTGCAGGAAGCGAGACGGCGCATTCACATTGGTCCGTCCAAACAGCGTCCGCATACGGGCACATGTCATGTACAGGCGTTCCTCCGCCCGTGTAATTCCCACGTAAGCCAGACGGCGCTCTTCCTCCATTTCGGCATCGTCAAACAAAGAGCGGCTATGCGGGAAGACACCTTCCTCGCAACCTACCAGGAACACCACAGGGAACTCCAGCCCTTTGGCGCTGTGCAAGGTCATTAATACAACCTGTCCCTCTGCCGATACTTCCTCCTGGGCACCATCATCTCCCAAGGAATCGATGTCTGCTACCAGCGCGAGGTCGGTCAGGAACGCAAGCAAGCTCTTGTCTTCATTTTTGCGCTCGAACTCCTGGGTTACAGACAGGAACTCCTCGATATTCTCCAGACGAGCCTGTGCTTCCAGCGTCTTTTCTTCTTTTAATGAATCGCGGTATCCAGAGCGCTTCAGCACTTCTTCCACCAGCTCAGTCACACTCAAGTAATCGGTCATTTGCATCAGATTCGAGATGAGATCATTAAAGGAAAGAATTGCATTTGTGGTGCGTGAAGGCAGCCCCATGTAAGCCGTCTCCTGAATCGCTTGGAAAAGGGACTGACCATTTGCGTTCGCATACGCTTGCAGCTTGTCTACCGTCGTATCCCCGATATTACGCTTCGGTACGTTGATAATGCGCTGCAAGCTGATATCGTCATCCGGATTGGAGATGAGACGCAAATAAGCCAAGATGTCCTTGATCTCTTTGCGATCGTAGAACTTGGTTCCGCCGACGATGGTGTACGGCATGTTCGACTTGATGAAAACTTCCTCGACCACACGAGACTGTGCATTCGTCCGATACAAGACTGCGAACTTGTCGTAGCGCTTGTACTGTGCCATCTGCTTGCGAATCGTATCGACGATAAAATACGCCTCGTCGTGCTCGGAATCCCCCTGGAAGCACATGATCTTGTCGCCGCCGGGATTCTCTGTCCAGAGCTTCTTCTCCTTGCGCAGCTTGTTGTTGGCAATGACCTGGTTCGCCGCCTGCAAAATCGTTTTGGTGGAGCGATAGTTTTGCTCGAGCTTGATGAGCTTGGCTTCTGGATAGTCTTTTTCAAAGTTTAAAATGATCGAGATATCTGCACCGCGCCATTTATAAATACTTTGGTCAGCATCCCCCACGCAGCATACATTTCGATACTTGTCTGCCAGCATGGAAATCAAAAGGTATTGCGCGCGGTTTGTATCCTGATACTCGTCAACGTGTATATAACGGAATTTCTTTTGATAAAACTCCAATACTTCCGGCACTTCTTTAAACAGACGAACTGTCGTCATGATTAGATCATCGAAGTCCAGCGACTGGTTATTTCTCAACTTTTTCTGATAAGCCGTGTAAACCTTTGCTGCCACTTGTGCAAATGGATCGCCCGCTAGACGCGTATAGGTTTCTGGATCGGTCAGCTCGTTTTTCGCTCCGCTGATCGCAGCCAAAATCGAACGCGGCTCATACTGCTTCGGATCGATGTTCAATTCTTTTAAACATTGCTTGACGACAGACAACTGGTCACCCGCATCTAAAATGGAAAAGCTGCGATTGATCCCCAGTCGGTCGATATCCCTGCGCAAAATCCGCACACACAAGGAGTGAAACGTCGACAGCCATGCATCCTGCGCTGCCGCTCCGCCAATAATTGCCGCCACACGGTTTTGCATCTCCCGCGCTGCTTTGTTGGTGAAGGTGATCGCCAAAATGCTCCAAGGCGCTACCTGTTTGGCACTGATCAGGTATGCAATACGCTGTGTCAGTACCTTGGTCTTGCCACTACCCGCACCGGCCAAAATCAAGACGGGGCCTTCTGTTGTAAGGACTGCTTCCCGCTGCTCAGGGTTCAGGCCTGCTGTGATACGATCTGCATAAGACATATGTATAAATCCACCTTTCCACGTTCCCTAGACGAAAGCATATGTTCCTATTTTCGCACAGATCGCAGTGGAGTTCCAGTTCGTATCCCGAACAGGAAACATCATCCTTTGGGCAGCAATGGCTCATACATCAAATAAGCCCGATTCTGCGTCAGCCATTCCTGTTCCAACCATTCTCCTTCCAGCGTGTAAACATCCCGATACAATTCATTTTTCCCCTCTACATAGCCTTTGCTACGAGTCGGCTTGCCAATCTGCTTCCAATACGAAAAGGTTTCCCCGGGATGGATGATCAATCCGTTCAATCGTTCAATTGCCAGCCGCAAATTGATCACTTTGTTGTGCTGCATCCACATTTCCACGTTCTGCAATGGGCGTAACAAAATCGTTTGATGAGAATAATGGACATAACGCAACCATTCGCTTCTTTTCTCATGAGCGAACCTCGTTCGACCAAATGTCCATTGTACATACCTTTTCCAACGAAAAAAGGTCATGCCTGCTGCCAGACGCCACTTCCCCCGTGCGATCGGTTTCATTGTGCACCCCGACTTCCTGATTATTACAATAGACGCAGGAATTCAGGATGAAGTTGCGGTCGAATACGGGAGATCCGCTCACTTCTTACACTTTTGTAAGCGAGACGTAAGCAAATGCCATTTCTCCTCTATCCCCGGATGAGCTAGGATAGGAAAAGTGCGTGATCGGACGGCGAACAACGAGAGAAGGAAGTGATGGGATTGAGCGAAAACGCTCCTACCATGAACCAACGAATTGATACCTTAGATACCGTACGGGGCTTTGCCTTAATGGGCATTCTCCTCGTCAACATTGTGGCATTGCTGTATGCGCAAACCCCTGAGATTGGAAGTGTGGACCACTGGCTGTTCCAGTTTTTTAATTTCTTTGTGGAATCTCGCTTCTTCGTGATCTTTTCCTTCTTGTTTGGCGTAGGCTTCTATATTTTCATCAGTCGGGCAAAAGAAAAAGGGGCCAATAGCACTGTTTTGTTCATTCGGCGTCTGATTGCGCTACTCGCTCTTGGCTTTGTGCATAAAATGTTTCACCCTGGTGAAGCACTTTTCATCTACGCTATCTTCGGTTTCATCTTACTGCCCTTTTATCGATTGAAGGCGCGAACCAATCTGATTATCGGCCTTATTCTTTCTATCGCTGTCTGCTCTATTGGCTTCAAAGCGCTTTTGGTGCTTCCCTTGTTTATTCTGGGACTTGCTGTCGGGCAGTACGGAGTCTTTCAGGACATTCCGAGATTTATGCCTGTGATTAAAAAAGTGCAGGGCGTGACCCTCGTCCTTTCGTTAATCGGCTTGTTTATCCAATACCGACTGACTCCGACTGATCTAGCAATGAGTGGGGCGAATCTGGTTGTAGACGATACCGTGTCAGAAGAAGCCCTCCAGCAGTTGATGAACTACACGATTGCCTTGACCTCTACTGGTCTTGTCATGGCTGCCTTTTACACGACTACCTTGATTCGGCTGCTGCAAAATAAAACCGTTCAGACCGTCCTCTCTCCGCTGACCAGCTACGGTCGCATGGCTTTGACAAACTACGTCGGACAAACCGTATTGATCCTTGTGGGAGGCTATTTGTTCGATTGGTTTGGCAATCTCGGCTACCTGCAAACGACATTGATCTGCCTTGGTATCTACGTGGTGCAAATGGTATCAAGCGTACTCTGGCTATCTGCCTTCCGCATGGGGCCACTGGAGTGGGTATGGCGATTATTTACGTATATGAAAATCACACCGTTGCGAAAATAAACAAGCAAAGACCCCAGAAAAGCTGCATTGGTTGACAGCCGACTGGGGTCTCTATTATTTTTTCGCCAAGTATTTACGAATGTCAAAAGCAACGGCTGCCACAATGATGAGTCCTTTGATGATGAGCTGCCAATACGGGCTGACTCCGATAAACGTAAGACCGTAGTTGATGACACCAAAAATAAGGACACCCGCAAGCACTCCTGGAACGGTACCAATTCCGCCAGACGTCGAGACTCCACCTACCACACAGGCTGCAATGGCGTCCAGCTCGTACATGTTGCCGTAGTTGTTCGTCGCGCCACCTGTCCGAGCTGCCTCCAGAACACCACCGAGTCCATACAGGGCACCAGCAATGGCATAAATGATCATGAGGTTGAAAGCAACGTTGATCCCGGAAACAGTTGCGGCCTGCATGTTGCCCCCGATGGCGTACATGTTTTTACCAAGCCGTGTTTTGTTGAAGATCACCCAGACGATGAACGCAACCATGATCGCAATGATGACGATATACGGAATCGAATACGGGCCACTCGGGCCGATGTACCCTGTCCCAAGCTGATTGAAGTCACTCCGCAGTCCGGCTATTGGCTGCGATTGATTGGGCTCCATATCAAAATAGATAGAGTTGAACCCGTATACAATGACCATCATGCCCAGCGTGGCGATAAAAGGGGGCACACTAAAGCGGGACACAATGATGCCGTTGATCAGGCCAACCAGCAAACCCGCAGCAATTGCAATGATAATAGGGATAAGCAACGGCAAATCGGGTAAATCGGGGAAAAATCTCCTTGGATAGTCTTGAGTTTGCAGCATCGAAGCGGAGATGACAGCCGTCAATCCGACCACTCGCCCCGCGGAAAGATCCGTTCCGCCCGTAATAAGAACAAACGCAGCACCCAAAGCAATAATGGCACGAGTTGAGGATTGGATCAAAATATCCCGAAGCGTTGTAATGGAAAGAAAATTGGGATCGTAAATCGCTATTCCCGCTATTAACAAAACCAGAACGATATAGATGGCGTTTTGCGTAACAAAGCCATGCACCTGTTTAGCAGACAATTGAGACATGCCTGTTCCCCTCCTTTCTCATGCAAGATGCTTGGTAGCCAGCCGCATGATTTCTTCTTCCGTTGCCGCTGTACCTGACAAAAAACCGGAGAGCTTACCCTCGCACATGACCATGATCCGATCTGACATGCCAAGCAACTCCGGCATTTCCGAGGAAATCATGATGATGCCTTTTCCCTGGCTCGCCAGCTCCGCGATGATGGTGTAGATTTCGTATTTGGCGCCGACATCGACCCCACGTGTAGGTTCGTCCAGCAATAAAATATCCGGATCAGTCAAAAGCCACCGCGCCAAGAGAACCTTTTGCTGATTGCCTCCTGACAGGTTTTTGATCAGTGCTTTCATCGAAGGAGTCTTGACGCGGAGCATCTCGATGCTTCGGCTGACATCTGCTCTTCGCTTGCGTTCATTGAGGAGCAGAAAAGGTGTTTGATAACTGGCCAAATTCGCAATGACCGTATTTTCCAGAATCGATAAGACAGGAATGATGCCGGTGACTCTCCGCTCCTCCGTCAAGAGCGCCATTTTGTACTTTTTCGCATCCTTCGGTGATTTGATCCGTACCTCCTGACCGTTGATCGACACTTTTCCTGCTGACACTGCCCGCAGTCCAAACAATGCCTCAATCAGCTCTGTTCGTTGTGCACCCACGAGTCCGCCTATGCCCAAAATTTCGCCTTTGCGCAATTCAAACGACACATGCTGAAAGGACTGCGAAAATGGGGAGGTCAGTCCCTCTACCTTCAAAATGGGTTCTCCTGGTGTATTGGATCGACTTGGGAAACGCTGAGTCAGGTCCCGTCCGACCATCTTGGAGATGATCAGGTCTGTCGTCAGCTCGACTGCCCGCCATGTCCCAATGAGCTTGCCATCACGCATAATCGTCACGTCATCCGCGATCCGTAAAATTTCTTCCATCTTGTGTGAAATATAGATGATGGCGACGCCTCTGCTCTTCAGTTCACGGATGATCGCAAATAGCTGCTCCACCTCGTTTCCTGTCAGTGAAGACGTCGGCTCGTCCATAATAATCACTTTGGATTGGTAGGAGACAGCTTTGGCAATTTCAAGCGACTGTATCTTGGATACAGACAAGTCACGGACAACAGCGTGCGGATTTAGGTCCATTCCCAAATCAGCAAACAGCTTCTCCGTATCTGAAAGCATTTTTTTCTCATCCACGAACGGAAAAGGACCGATTCTTTTGACCGGAAAACGTCCCAGCCATATGTTTTCCATGACATTGCGAAAGGGCACCGGATGCAGCTCTTGATGAATCATGGAGATGCCATGTGCCAGCGCGTCCTTTGAGCTGCTCATCGTCACCTGCTCCTGGTTTAAGACGATTTCTCCCGCATCTGGCCGATAAATTCCGAAGAGACACTTCATCAGGGTCGATTTGCCCGCTCCATTCTCTCCCATCAGTGCATGGACTGTTCCGGGACGGACTTTTAGCGTGACATCATCGAGTGCCTTGACCCCTGGAAATTCTTTATGAATGTGGTTCATTTCCAACAAAAACCCCTGCTGGCCCATGTGAATGCCCTCCTTCTTGCAAAATCATCCCCATCACCGAAACAGGAGAGTCGGATTCGTCTCTTCACCGACTCTCCTGCTTTTTATTTCGCCTCGTTCATGTTCTCCTTGGTGATTTTTTTGTAGGGCACCCACACGTACTTGCCGTCCGTAATGTCAAAGCCTGTGGAGTCTTTCGTAGGCGTTTCACCCTTCGCCAAAGACGCTGCGATGCTAAGAGTGGCTCTTCCTTGGTTATTCGCATCGTTGAGGACCGTTCCGAGCAAGGTTCCCGCCTCGAGCTCCTTTAGCGCGGGCGCTGTGGCATCCACGCCAACAACGGGCATGTACTTGCCATTCGCAAAATAGCCGGATGCCTTCAGCGCTTCGATTGCCCCCAATGCCATATCGTCGTTGTTGGCAAGAACAGCTTCGATCTTGTCACCGGAAGCTGCGAGGAAGGCTGCCATCTTTTCCTGTCCTTTTACACGATCCCACATGGCCGTATCTTCCGCGACCTTCTCTACTTTAATCCCTGCATCTTCAATTGCCTTCACCGAAAACTTCGTCCGCAGCTCCGCATCCTGATGCCCCGGCTCGCCTTTTAACATGACGTATTGGAGGACACCATCCTTGTTTTTATCTGCTTCCGGATTGGCCTTCCAGTAATCGACGATCAACTGCCCAGAGATCGTGCCGGATTCCTCCGCTTTCGCTCCCACGTAGTAGACCTTATCCCACTTCTGCATATCCTCTGGCATCGGCTCACGGTTGAAGAAGACGACAGGAATATTGGCTTGCTTCGCTTTGTCGATAAGGACGCCAGCAGCTGTGCGATCCACCGGATTGATGGCGAGGGCATTTACCTTTTTGTTAATGAACAAATCCACTTTGTCATTTTGCGTAGGCTGGGCATTTTGGCTGTCTACAATGTCTACTTCCGCTTTGCCCTCTGCGGCTTTCGAAATCGCATTGCGCACTCCTGTCATGAACGTATCATCGAACTTGTAGATCGCGACTCCGACTTTGGGATTCCCCGCAGGAGCCGTCCCTCCCCCCGACGCTGTCGGCTGCGAACCGCCCGATTGTGAGCATCCAACCACTGAGAGTGTAACAACGGCTACCATTGTAGTGGCAATCAGCTTTCTCATTCGATAATCCCCCTTTATCCCCTATGTTTACATCTGATATACACCAAATGTAAGCGTTTTCCCGAATGTGTTCCATCGAAAATCCTGCGCATTTTTATCAAAATTCTCATCTGTTTTTCGGTGGTCTATTTAACGAAGGGGAAGAGGAGCTTTTGATTCTCCGACCAGAACATATTCTCCCGATCGATTACTTTTGTTCCCGTGTCGACCAGACTGGGCACTGCTTCTCCGTTGCTCGCTTCGACTGCGTACTTGACGCCGAGATATCCCATCGATAGCGGCTTCTGGATGATCGTCGCGGAAATAATTCCTTCCTGCAAATACTCGAGCACTTCCGGCGGACTGTCGATTGCTACGATTTTGACTTTGTCCCGCAGTCCACTGTTTTCCATTTCCTCGGCCACACCGATCGCTGTACTGGCATCGAGTGCAATCACTCCCTTCAACTGCGGATGCTTGCGGATCAGTTCGCGCGTCCACTCACTGATCTGCTTTTTATCTGAGGGAACATTTTCGTTGGCAACCAATTCAATCTCTATTTCCCGTGGGAGCAAGTCGAGGACGCCCTGTTCTCTTTGCTTGGCATTTGCCTTTGATCGATCTGTGCCGAGCAATGCGATTTGTCCTTTCTTTTCAATCAAAAACACCATTTTTTCGAATGCCTTCATGCCCATGTCGTAATTATCCGTCCCAATATAGCTTTTCACGGCTGAATCTTTTCCGACTGTGTCCAGCACAAGGATCGGGATAGCCCGCTCTCTTGTCAGCTTGATGGCTTCACGCAAAACTTGCTCGTCACTAGGTGCCACCACGATTGTCTCGGAGCCATCTGCGATTGCCTGCTGCACCAGCTCCAATTGCCTCTGGGCATCCTCCTCGTAGTCCGGCGCGTAGAAATTCAGGTTTCGCTCGTATTCCTTAGCAGCCATCTCCGCCCCGAGCTTGACCGTTCGCCAATAATCGCCATGCTTCATACGGACGATCAACGCCACTGTCTTTTTCTTGTCTACTTCCCCATTCGTTAGCGGGGCACTACACGAGTAAAAAAGCGTCACCGCTGCCAAAACGACCAGTCCGTATACGCTCAATCGTTTCACCGCTGTCCTCATAAACGATCTCGCCCCTCTGCAACCTGACACGGAATCCATACAGACACAACGGTCCCCTCTTCCTGTTCGCTCTCGATTTCCAAACCGTACTGTTCGCCGAAGGTCAAGCGTATGCGCTCTTGCACGTTTTGAATTCCAACCCCCGAGCCTTCTTCGGTTTTGTAAAAGCCAGCTTTTACTTGTGCAAGAACATCTGGGGACATGCCCAAGCCATTGTCGCTTACCTGAAGTAACACCTTGCCGTCGATGAGTGCTGCAAATATGCGAATCCGTCCCGGATCAGCCAAATGCTCAATCCCGTGGTAGATTGCGTTTTCCACAATCGGCTGGAGCAGTAATTTCAGGGTCAGGCAGTTGAGCACCTCATCCTCATTCTCGACCACGATCTCGTACTCAAATTTTTGCTTGTACCTCATTTTTTGAATAATGAGATAATGACGCACATGCTCAAGCTCTTCGCGCACCGTGATAATGTTCTTGCCTCTGCTCAGGCTAATCCGAAACAGCTTTGACAACGAAGTGATCGTGGTGATGACATCCTCGTTTTTTCCGTTGCCGACCATTCTGACCACAGAGTTCAACGTGTTGTACAGAAAATGCGGATTGATCTGTGCCTGTAGCACCTCCAACTCGCTTTTTCGTTTGGCTTCCTGTTCCCGAATGATCTGGTGCATCAATTCCCTGACCTTCGCGACCATCAGATGAAAACGCAAGGAAAGCTGTTCGACCTCATGGCTTCCCCGGATCGGTTCACTCTCTGAAAAGTCTCCCTGCTCCACCTTTTCCATGGATTGCTCCAGCAGCTTGATCGGTCGTGATATTTTCGCAGAGAGATAGTGCAGCACGAGCAACACAATGACAATCACAAAGATGAGCAACCAAAAAATAAAGCGGCTGATTTCTTTTTTGGTCGTGACAATCTCGTCCATGTAGGAGACCCCAATGATTTTCCAGCCTAGCTGATCGATCGTCTTGATGGTGATCAAGCGCGTTTCGTCCAGTGTCTCTTCTACATAGCTGCCGTAAGAATGCTTCAGCGGCAAGGAACGGTTTTCATTTTTCAATCCGGCGTAAATCAACTGCTGCTGCGGATGGTAGACGATGTTCCCGACCAAATCGATGATGTAGACGTACCCCTTTTTCCCCAAGCCCACCCTCTGGCACAGGTCATCGATCTCCTTGAAATTCACATCGACTAAAAGTACGGCAGGTATTTCTCCATCAGGTCCGTGGAGAAGAATTTCCCGACTCATTGAGACAACCCAGGTGTACTCCCCTTTAAACAAGTTCTGGATATGCGGGAGCGAAAAGTTCAGGTTCGTCGGGTCCTCGATCGCCTTCTGGAACCAGCTTTGTTCGGTCAAACGCGTGTTTTTCCTCAGTACCTTGGAAGGAGTTGTGGCCAATAGCGTTCCGTCTCGTGTAAAAACCGCGATAGAGACGATGTCCTTTCTCGTTTCTACTATGGTCTCAAGCTGTTCGCTCAGCTTGTATGCCGTGAGCCCCTTGCTTCTTCTGATCTTGTCATCGACGAGTTCGAAAATTTGCGTCATCCCGTTCAAATAGCTGTCCAGATTGTATTTTACCTGCTCCAGGATTTGCTGCGTGTGCAAATAGGCGTTTTGTTCTGCCGTCTGCGCAAATTTTCCGTACAGCATCACCCCGACAAACAGCATGACGAGTACTGTCACGAGTGTAAAGGAAGTGGTAATGATAAATTGAATGCCTTTGACCTTGATCACCGCGAGCAATCTTTTCATGGGTTAACCTTCCTGCTCGCTCTGACTTCGGTACTCTTTAGCAGACATACCTGTATACTTGCGAAAACTGAAACTAAAATAATTAGGATCGGTATATCCTACTTTCTCCGCGATTTCAAAAGACTTCAAATCGGTTGTCCGCAAAAGCTCCTTGGCCTTTTCCATGCGCAACGACAAGAGATAGGACACAAAGGTGGTTTTCGTCTCTTTCTTGAAAATACCGCTAAAATAACCGAGGCTGATGTGCAGATGCTCGCACACCTTATGGATGGATATGTCGGGAGAATGGTAATGTGCGTGGGTGTAATCCAATGCCTGCGTGATCAATCGCCTGTATGTCGTTTGCCGTCCGCTTGCGATATTCGCCATGAGGCGCTCACAAATATCTGTGATCTGTTCTCGGGCATCCTCCATACCGGTAAAGGTCGTCATAACCTGCAACAGATAACGTTGGCCTCCAAACAGTTGATCCATGTCAACTTCGGCACGATGGGCAGTCTTCAAAATGGTCGTCATAATCTCCAACAAATAAATTCGGTAGTCCTCAATGGATACGGGTACACCCGCCACTTGAGCAAACAATTCATCAATCACGATCCGAAGCTCCGTACTCGTCCCCATTTTGATGCACCGAACCAATTCATGCTCCCTTCTCTCATCGAGGCGTATCTGCTCACTCGCTTGCTTTTCCACGTCATTGATCACAATCATCCTGTTGCAGCCGAGGATGCTTTTGTAATCGAGTGCCTGCATAGCGTTCTCATACGAGTAAGGGAGTGCCGCTGCATCAGTCACGACGTTGCCGATTCCGATTGTTACCGTGATGCTCATATATTTTTCAATCGTTCGCCTGATTTCTTCTGCGATATTTTGTGTTCGCACTTCCATTCGCTGCGTGTCGTCTGCTTTTGTTCGCATGAGCAGCACTACCTGATCTTCATGGAGAAAAACGATGCCCGCCTGTTTGCCTGCGTTCAGCTGCTCTTCTGCAATATTTTTCACAGCGAAAAGAAACAGCTGCTGCTCCTCCCGCTTGGGCTGGTCTATACAAATGACCGCCACGAGGTATTCGGGACTCCTGAGCTCTATCCCGTATTCGCATGCTTTTGAAAAAACATCGTGCTGTACGAGTTGACGACTCAGCAAAGATGATAAAAAAACTTCCCGCAACACCGGCAAGCTTTTTCGATAGCTATCGCGCAGCAACTGAACGTTTTCCCGATGGGCCGCCTCTTCGTCCATCCGTCGCTTGACCTTGTCCAGCGCTTCCATCAGTTCGCTCGCAGAAAACGGCTTGAGCACATATTCATCAATTTGCAGCTTCACGGCCTTTTGCGCGTACTCGAACTCATCAAACCCAGTCAAGATAATGATGCGAATGGCAGGGTAATCGCGCCCGATAGACTCCGCCAGCTGAAGTCCGTTCATAAAGGGCATCTTGATGTCGGTTACGACGACGTCCGGTCGCAGCCTCTCTACCAGTTCCAATGCCTCTCTGCCGTTTTCTGCTTTGGCAACCACCTCGTATCCGTGGCTATGCCAGTCAATTTCTTGGCTAACCCCTTCCCTTACATCTTCTTCGTCATCTACCAATATCAGCTTATACATAGGCACCTCCCGCTGTTGTACTTGTACAACGGGAGGCGATTGTTTTCCTGCAAATGGAATTAGTATGGCGCTACCAAGTCTTATTCAGATCATCTGCATAGAACAGAATCGCTTTTTGATAGGCCAAAATCGTAGGATCGCTTGAGGTTTCTGCGAGGTTTTTCAGGAGGAGGTTCATGGCTTCGTGATGCTTCCCGAGATTGTAATACGCCATGGAAAGAAAAATCGGAAAGGAACGGTCGCAGGGGAACTGTTGCATCCCTTTTTCAAGCGTAGCTGCTGCCTGCTCGTATTGTCCCAGCGTACGATACGTACTGCCCAGACCAAGTAATGCCCCTTGCAGGTCGTCTTCGACAGACAGTTTGAGCTCAATCGCTTTTTCGTAAAAGGGAACGGCTTCCTTCTCCAATCCGGCTGCATCGTGGCACCACGCACACTGATAATGGGCGACAGGATCAGTAGGAGATTGGTTAACGAGCTGAAGGGCAAGCTGGATAGCCTCGTCCAGATGCCCTTCCTTTCGCAGATGAATGATAGTTTGGATCATCGGGTTCATGTGAGCACTTCCTTTGCCTGGGTATCTCTCTTCCCCCTTAGCGTAACAGGGCAGCTTGGCAAGGTGAAGACACAAATTAGTTATGTGCCCTGCAAAGATTTTGTCCGCTCTCTTTCGCTTCTCCGTTGTCGATAGGCTCTCATCCACGACCAGCCCAAAATGAGAAACGGAACCAGAACCAACAGGATCAACAGGATGCCGTCCCAAAACTCCCACGAGTGAAGCGGAGCGTTTTTCATGTCGTCGGCGATGATCCAAATGAAATCAACCGCCATGCGTAGCTGATACTGGACAAAAAACCAGATGCCCCACACTGATCCAATCAAGTAGACCCAGCTATACCAACGGATGACCCTTTTCTCATGGTCAGCTACGTACTCCCATTCCTCCTGCTCATCCTGCGTCAAGGAACGGAATTTCCCTTTCAAAAACATACGTGTATTCACCATCAAATTGGAGCATTGGAACTTGGTTGCCAACACGTAGTACAAGTCGGTCTGCATGAAAACCATGAACTGAAAGGCCAAAGCCATGAGAAGAATGACATTCAGCATGCGAATGAATGCTTCCATGAAGGGCACAAGCGTCAGCCAGCCTTGATCATTGGCAAACAACAAAATCACACCGACTCCCATAAACATCGCATCCCAGGACATCCCCGCCAAAAACGCCCTGTATCTGCGCTGTGGCTCAACGAGAACAATATTGGACATATTCGTCTCTGCTACAGCAAAAACAAGTCGATGCCCCAGACCGATACGACTGCCGATCCCCAATGATCGGGCCGCCATCAAGTGAGCGATCTCATGGAAAAACAGAAAAACCCATGTGGCCACGAAAGAAACCACTACCGAAACCGTCACGGAAGAAGAAACAAAAATATCGGAATAGACGGGGATATACTTGCCCGTAAACAAACAAATGAAAAGACCCGTGAAAAATAAGATACCGTATAATCCAAAGGCAACACGATTAAAGAAAAACTGACCCGTCCCTTGCTTGATCCAGGAGAAATGATCCACTACCGGTACTGGCTCGTTGACAACCTCTCCATCTGCCATGTAGACAAATTGATAGGAAGCGATTAAATCCTGCGCAAAGTCAAGCACATCCACCGGTTCACCCAACTGTTCTTCCATGATCGTCGCGACTTCATTGATGCTCTTCCCTTCATCCAGCATATCGATAATCTCGACACCAATGGCCGGAAGCACAATAAAATTGCTGATATCCGTTCGTCCAATGAGGATCTCTTCCTCGTTTTCCGCCCGACGCGCAAGCGGGTGCATCTTGAGAATGCTATCTCCGGAGATATTCAATTGACAGACACCTTCCTCTCTTACAGGAACGATTCCTTACTTTGCGAGCACTTCATTTCTCTTGATATGAAAAATCGGCTCCGTTCCGCTGCCGCTTCCACAAGTCGGACAATCGGCTTCATTTCTCTCCCACTCAAAAAACACGCTCTTCTCCAACGTGTTGAAATCGAAAATGATAAATTTGCCCGCTGATTGGACAGGAGCAATTCCCGTCAAATACCTGATTGCATCGGAAGCCATCATTCCTGTAATCATCATGGTGTTGGGTGCAATGGTGGCGGTAGGCAAAATAAAGTTGGTATCGAGCAGCCTTTGAATCAACTGCGGATAGTCCTCGATCTGCGCAGAACGATGCAAATGCATGCAGTCGATACAGCCTGTCTTGCCCGGTTCTACCATGAAGAACTGACCTTCGATGAGGTTGAATCCCCCGGCAATAAACGGGATTTGCAGCTTGGTGCAGGCATGATTCACCCATCTCTGCAAAAAGAAAAAGGGCTGATCGGCTGCGAGCATCACGAGGTCACTACCGGCAATAACCCGCTCTACGTCTTCGCTGGACGTGATTTGCATCGTCTCCGTTTCAATCAATACCTCAGAATGAAGCCTTCCGATGAAATCACGTGCCGCTTCTACCTTCAAGCGACCAATATCCCTTTCGT
The DNA here is from genome assembly GCF_023714195.1 of Brevibacillus sp. MER 51. NCBI lineage: Bacteria > Bacillati > Bacillota > Bacilli > Caryophanales > Paenibacillaceae > Brevibacillus > Brevibacillus sp. MER 51. The sequence continues at coordinate 132,496 of NZ_JAMAUS010000009.1, forward strand.
TAAAGACCATTTGCCTGTTCAAATTGCTGAGCTCTACTCTATCAAAATCCACGAGCTTGATATGCTGGATTCCCGCTCCTACCAGATTGACCAGTAGCGTAGAGCCAAAGGCACCCATTCCTAAGATCGTCACTTTTTTTCTGCTTAGCAGTTCCTGTAGCTCACTTGGACTTTGATTGAGATCGGTAAACAAGGAGAAGTAGCGGATATTTGCTTTATATCTTTCCTTTTGTTCCGAAGTCAAAACGGAAGCCTCTTCTTTTGCCTGATCCATTAGGAAGCCCAATCCACTCAGTGATTCCACTGCTTCCACTATTTCTTCATACGTAATTTCAGGGTATTCCACAGCCAATAATGTATGTATTTCACCGACAGTACGAGTGCCATCCATCAGTTTGATCATCTTGCGGATGGACCCATTCTCGTCTTCCAATTCGAATGTATAGCCAGGAGCCTCTCCCAAGCGGAGCATCTGCTCTGTCACTTCATAGACGGGATGCACCGGTTTAAACAAAGGACGACGTTCCATAAAAACACCTCCCAATAGTATGTTCGCTAACCCGGCTCGTTTTAGATGAAAAAAGGGAATAGCTCGTGTGCTATTCCCCCTCTTCTTAAGAGAATTAAGCTGCTACTGCAGTAGTGCGAACGCTTTCAACTTTTTTCGCTTGGATTTTCATGGATAGTTCCTCCTCTCTATGATTGAAAATTAAGACAACTTCATTATATTTCATGAATTTACAGAAATCTACAAATATTAGCAAAAAATTATATATTTTGGTAATATTCGACTATTTATTTCGTAAGCAATAGTATTTTCCTTCCATTTTCTATTAAAAATCTTATAATTCCTTCTTTTTGGAAAAAATTTTCTATTATTTTTGGAAAATTGCCCTTATTTTGGGACACTTTCCTTTTGGGATTCGTAGTAATAGGATGTACTAGGAAATTTTCACCAAGATCACTTTTGTTTGAACAAAAAAGGAAAAGCTGCGCAGCGAGCCTTTTTTGCTTAGGAGGAGCAATAATGGAGGAAGATCGAGTGATCATCGGACGGGTCTTGCAAGGAAACAAAGACGCCTACTCCGAGATCATTGCCAGATACCACGGAAAAGTGAGTACCATTCTTCGCAAGATGTTGGGACATACACCGGATGCACAAGATATCGTGCAGGAAATTTTCATCAAGACGTACTACCATTTACCAGAATATAAGACAAGCTACGATTTTTCTGCATGGTTGTACCGGATAGCGGCCAACCACTGTCTGGACGAGCTACGTAAACGTAAACGCAAGCTTGCGCTCAGCTCGAACGAAGAGATAGAGCCAGTGGATAGCCACACGCCGGAGATTGCCTTTCTGAATAAGGAGGGGCAGCGCTTGTTGCGTCAAAGGATGATGTCCGTCGAAGAAAAGTATCGGATCGTCCTCGAAATGCGCTACTTCGAATCATTGAGTTGTGAAGAAATCAGTCATCGACTGTCGATTCCGTCGAGTACTGTGCGGACGCGCCTGTCTCGTGGAAAGGACAAACTAAGGGAAGCCATTGGGCATGCAGGGCAAGGGGGGGACTTTCATCTATGAAATGCTTAGATAAAGGACAAATTGCTTTGTATCTATACGATCTTCTTGAACCAGAGGAAGCCGAGGTCATAGCAGCCCATTTGGAAGAGTGCCCTCATTGTCAATTGAAGTTGAAGTATGAGCTGAACGAGCTGGAAGATCCAGAGGAATCGCTAGCAACAGATGAGCCATCCCATGCTGTCATCCATGCCATTATGGCGAATCTGCCCCCTTACCCTATACACGTTCTGAAACGCTCAGAGAGACAAAACATACAGAAGAAAATTGATTGGAAGAAAAGGAGTCTGGATATCGTGAAAAAAGCAACCATCGCCGTCGCAGGAATGGCAGCAGTCGTCTATTTTGGAACACTGACTTCACCATCCTTTGCGACTTATGTAAATAACTTGTATGCCTCTACCATAAAATCAGATCCGCAGCAGACAGAGAGTAGCTTGTTTTCAGCAGAAGCGTCCGAGGACGCCCTCATCCAGCGTGGACTTGAAAGAGGATATAACAAGAAGCTTGATTTGAAAGCCGTCGACAACGGAATGACGCTGGAAGTAAAAGAAGTTATGGCAGATACGAGGGATGTCCGAATTATTTTCGGCTTCAAGGATAAGAATGGCAAGCAGCTTGAAAAGTTGTTCCGGAATTTGCCAGTGGGGGATGAAGATAAACTGAACGAAACCTATGAAATAAAAATCACAGACGAAGAGGGAAACGTTCTTGAGACAATTGATAAGTACCATCTTAAATATAACAAGAAGGAAAGCATCGGGGAAAAAGATGAGTACTTGATGGTCAGCCGACCGATTAGCCGATACTTTACAGATGTCAGCAAGATTCCTGACAAACTAAACATCGAGCTTCGCATCAAGAAGCTGGACAAAGTTGACGGAAATTGGAGCGTGACCATCCCTGTTGATATTTCCAAAGCCAAAAAGGAAACGAGAATTGTTACGATTAACGAGCATTTTACCGCTCCCAATGGCGAAGTGATTAATCTGAAGCAAGTGATGGTGACACCTGGCCAAACTGAATTCGTTATCGAGAATATGGAAGGAAGCGGTAGTTCCCCATCCTTAACTTATGAAGTGGTGGACGATAAGGGGGCTGTACTCGCAGCTTGGAGCACTCTGGACCTAGTGAGTGAATTTGGGGAAGAGCCGAATCCATTTTTCAAAAATGTAAGCAGGGAATATTTCGTTCGTGCAACCGATGACAAAAATATTTACTTCATCACCTTTCATTCCTTGCCAACGGATAAAAATCTAACCTTTAGAGTCGGTGATAATTACGATCAGCTGCCTTCGAATTTTAAGCAAAAGCTGTCCATTGAGACACTAAAAACCACTCCTGTAACGATAAAGCATGAAGGAAGCACACTAACCTTCTCAAACTTTGCTTCAGAAGAGATAACGAAAACAAACCCAATTACTTCTGAAAAACACAAAAAGCTGCGTAGTACCATACAGCTAGAGGCAACTTTGGCACCGGGTGTGATCTTTTTAGACTCCTGGGAGGGTGCTGATGACAAGGGCAAAGAATACGATTTTAATTTCATAGGCTCTACAACAAAAGACAAAAAAGGGAATTTTATCATGAAAGGTACACTCGTAGATGAGATGGACGTCATCCCAAAAGAGTTGACGCTTTCGATCGAGGAACAAGTGAACGGAGCAAAAGATATGGATTGGAGCGTAGCACTTCCACTGAAGAACTAACGCAAAAATAAAACCACCCTCCCAATGAAACTGTAACAGCTCATGGGAGTGGTGGTCTCTTTTAGTTTTGGGTTCCTTTTACAGCCTTCACAGTAGAAAGCGCAGCAGCGAGATCATCATAAACGACATTCCCTACAACAACCGTATTAGCAATCGCAGCCATTTCAGCCGCTTGCTCCGAGTTACGAATCCCGCCGCCATAAAAGAGGTGGGCTTCGCCCGCGCCTGCCTTGGCTGCCTTTACGATTGCCGGATCGCCGTATGTACCGCTGTACTCCATGTAGACAATCGGCAAACGACAAATGTTCGTCGCTACCTGCGCGTACGCTTTGGCCTGCGAGGCATCCGCAATCGGACGTGCTTTCGTCAGCTGTGCTACGCCCGCGTCTGGATTAGCGATGATATATCCTTCTGTAATGATCTCATCCCAATGAATATAAGCGCCAAACGCTTGAAGCCCCGATACATGTGGAGCAAAAATCCAGTCTGGATCGCCAGCGTTCAATACGAGCGGGATCAAGTACGAATCAAATCCCGGCACAACTGCATCCAGCGAGGAAATCTCCAGGACAGCCGGTACTGCGTAACGACGCAATCGCGACATCAATTCGAGCGTATTGTCATAAGTCACACCGTACGTGCCGCCCACAATGATCGCATCTGTTCCGGACTCGCAAATCGCCTCCAAGGCCTCGTCATCGATTGTTTTATCCGGGTCTAGTTTAAATGTATGGCGCCAGCCACGATAGTCAATCAACGTTGCCTGCCTCCTAGCTATTTTCCGATCCGCTCAAGCGCCATCTGATATCCGTCATTTCCATAGTTCAAACAGCGTTTGACGCGGGAAATAGTCGCCGTACTTGCGCCGGTCTCTGCTTCAATTTGATTGTAAGTAAAGCCTTTGCGGAGCATTCTCGCCACTTCCAGGCGCTGTGCGAGCGACTGCATTTCGTTCACTGTGCACAGATCGTCAAAAAATTGATAGCACTCTTCCATTGTTTCCAGGGAAAGAACAGCTTCAAACAATTGCTCGAGCCCTTTTCCTTTTAATTTTTCCAATTGCATGTCTGTCACCTCTGTTATATAGTCCGTCTTTTCGAGCGGTTTCTCACTGTACAATTTTTAAGCACTAAAGCTTCAACAATTATCTTAGAAGAAACCGCCTTCATCCGCAACCCCTAATCCTTACTGGAACTTGAGGGACTTCGACAGACCCGGTGTGTTCGACAATATGGACACCCAAGTATTCCCGGGCAAAAGCGGTACTTCTTGCGTCAAAGCCGCATCCTCATAGGCACGGATGACTCCATTGCTTCGCTTCCATTTGATCTTGCGCGCTTTTCCTTGCTGGAACAAATAACCGTCCCCCGGACCGATTACATCGACTGAAAGACGCCCTTCTTTATCCAGCACGCGGTGTTTGGCTGAGATGACCAACAGATTGGTCGTGGACAACTGTTTCTTGTCGCTCAAGTCCAAATGCGGCTTGCCTGCCGTGAAGCGCATGTATTTCTTTTGCTCGGCATCATATGTAAAAGCAGCTTTATTCAATGAGTGGAAGGTCAGATCCACCTGTGTAGCAGGCTCGCCTTCCTTGATCTCGGCATTCTCCGGCAAGAACGTGAAGTGAGGTACCTCTGCCGTTTGACGCATCCCTTTATCCTGCATCGCTTTTTCCAGGAGCTCTGGCTTGGTGTACAGGTTATGTGGCGCTTTGCGGAATTTTTCTCGCCAAAAGTATTGACCGTTCGGGATTTCATCCAGATGACTGAGGTCTTTTCGCGCCAAGGTTTCCAGCGCATCCGGACTGCCTCCCGCGTGAACGAGGACCGCATCAAAACCAGTCCCGATCTGGATAAAATAAGGGCGGATACTGCGGACAGGTCCGATTATTTCCGGTTTTTGGCTTTGGAAAATCGCAAGAAAGCGGGTCATTTCCCCTTCTGACAATACCTCATAAATCATGTCTGCTTTGTTGATGCCTGTTTGTGGACGTGCGAGTGGAGCGTTGTTGATCATCACCATGATCGGGCGTTTGCTCCCCAGGTTTTCGTGACTGCCAAGTCCTGTCATCGGTGCCTTATACGCATATTCGATGGGCTGATTCGTTTCCGGTGGCGTTTGCACAATCGGATCAGGTATCTGTGGACTAGGCTGGGTGTCCACTGGCTTTTGACCGCAAGCCGTCGTTAAGAGCATGAAGGCTAGTACCATGAGAGACGATTTGACTGTTCGTTTCATATGAATCGCTCCTTTCCATCTCTCGTTGTCTTTTTTTCCCTGTTTCTTTTTCCAGAAGGATACATGGGAATCCTGCTTCCACACGTTTTCCACGATTCTCATACGTCCATGCCACACATCTCTTTTCGGGCTATGCTACAATACTGATATAAAACAGATGCAAAGCGAGGCCGAAAGCTATGAATACCCCCTACCTCGTCTATCTGGTGGACGATGAAACGAACCTGTTGGAGCTCTTGCAGTCGTATTTGCAAAGTGCCGGATTGCAGGTGAAAGCGTTTTCTAGCGGCAAGGACGTCTTGCCGTTACTTGATCAAGAAACACAGCCACATTTGTGGATATTGGACATCATGATGCCCGACATCGACGGCTATGAGCTCTTGCGTCTTATCCGCGAAAAGTCGAATGTACCCATCATCTTCATCTCCGCTCGCGATCAGGATGTCGATAAAATCATCGGACTGGAACTAGGCAGCGACGACTACTTGGCGAAGCCATTTCTCCCTCGCGAACTGGTCATCCGCGCGAAAAAGCTGCTCCAGCGTACCTATGAGAAGCCTGGTGCCGCTGCTTCCTCTACCCAAACTTTCCAAGATTGGGTAACGGTCGATCCTTATATCATCTCAGAAAAAGGCAGACAAGTAAAAGAAGGCGACGAGCTCATTGATTTAACCACCAAAGAATTCGAGCTCATCATCTACCTATTGCACAATCAAGGTCTGGCCTTGAATCGTGAGCAGATTCTAACCTCCATCTGGGGGGAAGACTACATCGGCTCAGACAGGGCTGTCGATGACTTGGTCAAGCGCATCCGCAAGAAAATGCCCAAGTTTCCATTGGAGACGGTCTATGGCTTCGGCTACCGAATGACGCGTATATGAGCAAATTCCGGCTAAAAAACCTGCCGATTTCCAGGCAAATCCTTATTTTGTTCATGATCCTGACGAGCGTCCTCGGGGTTGGCCTTGGCATCGGGTATCCGATGGCTGTCAAACAGTATCTGGTGTCCAACACTTACTCGCTCTTGGAAGAAGAGTTTAACACCTTATCGCAGCATATCTCCTTCAATGAGCATAATGAGCTGCTGCCTGTTCCGGCTGCGGCCCCTTACTTTTTACAGCTCTTGCTCCAGCGCTATGAGTACTCCTTTGATATGATCGTCTATGCTGAGAACGGACGAGAGCTGGGCAGCCGAAGCAATGGCCGCATTCCGTATGAGGATGCCAGGGAGTTGTTCCAGCAAGCCGCCTCGTACCCAAGCAACAAGCTCCAGCATGGTTCGCTGGACCGTGGAGCCGAGAACTATTTGTTTGTCAGCAAAAAAATGGATTACCACGGCTTCCCCTACTACATGGTGCTCTTCTCCAAGGAGCAGGAGCTCAACCAGATCAATTCGATTTTGACTCGTCAGTTTTTGCTGGTGTTTGGTCTGCTGCTGCTCGTAAGCTGGCTTTTGGCCGTGTGGTTTAGCGGGTATTTGAGCAGACCGCTCCGCACACTGGAGGAGCTGTGCAAAAAGATCGCTCGTCGGCAGTTTGATATCCCGCTTGCGATGGATCGCGGGGACGAGATCGGACAGCTCGCCCGCTCATTCGATATGATGAAAAACCAACTGAAGGAATACGACGAGTCGCAGCAGCATTTTGTCCAAAATATTTCCCATGAGCTCAAAACACCGATCATGGCGATTCAAGGATACACGCAAGGACTCATCGAAGGCGTCTTTCAAGGCCCGCAGGCAGAAAAAGGGCTTTCCATCATCATGGAGGAGAGCAAGCGCCTCGAAAAGGTTGTCGGTCAGCTCTTGTATATCACGAAGATCGAGTCTGTCTCTCAAATGATGCAAGTCGACCGGGTCGACCTGTCAGAGATGATGCACCTGTTGAAGCAACGGCTCTCTGTGCTCAATCCACAAATCGAGTGGGAGTTAAATCTGGCAGACGACTTGATCGTGGAGGGAGACGGCGAGCAATTGAGCACTGCGTTAGTCAATATCATGGAAAATCAACTGCGCTACGCCAAAAGCCGACTAACCATCACAGGGAGACATGCAGGAAAAAGCGTCGTCGTCACGATTTCCAATGATGGCCCCCCCATTGAGGAGGCGCTGCTGCCGAATTTGTTCCAGCGTTTCCGCAAAGGAAAGTCGGGCAAGCATGGACTTGGACTCGCGATTGCCCGTGCCGTATTGGAAGCACATAAGGGGACGATTGATGCCCGCAACGATCCAGATGGGCCTTGCTTTACGATGATCGTACCTGTTGAGTTTAAAGGCAGATTGAACTGATAAGAGGGGGCTTTGTCCTCTCTTTTCTATTCTAAAGGAGACATTCGATAAAAGCGCAGGAAGATACCGTGACAAATCTGAGCTTCTCATCGTTCCCGATTTCTACATAGGCTTCGTCAAAGACATGAAAGCCTGTGTTCACAATTTTAGTAAAGAAATTACTCCTGCTAACGATTCCCTATTGACGTTGTCGAACTTCGCGGTTACCATGGTAAAAATTTCTCTAATAAAGAGGCAGTTCAAAAAATGGAGACTAACTTCACCTAGGAGGAGAGAATCGTGGCTTTTTATTACACAGAACCATCTCGGACGTTTAATGAGTTTTTGCTGTTGCCAAATCTCACCACAAAAGAATGCACACCGAATAATGTAGACTTATCCACTCCGATTACTAAGTATAAAAAAGGTGAAAAGCCTGCCATCTCACTAAACATACCGTTCTCATCCGCAGTCATGCAAGCAGTTTCCGACCATCATATGGCGGTCGCATTGGCTAGATGTGGCGGTATTTCGTTTATTTTTGGCTCCCAATCCATCGAGAGCCAAGCGACCATGGTTCGCAAAGCAAAGGGCTACAAGGCTGGTTTCGTCGTTAGCCGCTCCAACCTGACACCAAGCCATACGCTGAAAGACATTTTGGAATTGAAAGAGGCGACAGGCCACTCCACCGTTGCCATTACGGAAGACGGTACGGCAAAAGGCAAGCTGCTCGGAATTGTAACGGGTCGCGACTATCGCATCAGCCGTGACTCTCAGGACAAACTCGTCAGCGACATCATGACACCATTCTCGAAGCTGATCTATGGCAAATCCGGCATCACGCTTTCCGAAGCCAACGACCTGATCTGGGAGCACAAGCTCAACTGCTTGCCAATCGTAGACGAAAACCAAAATCTCGACTTCCTTGTTTTCCGCAAGGACTACGATTCCCGCAAAAACAATCCACTGTCCCTCTTGGACGCGAACAAGAGCTATATCGTAGGTGCCGGTATCAATACAAAGGACTACAAAGAGCGCGTCCCTGCGTTGGTGGAAGCAGGCGTAGATATTCTGGTCATCGACTCCTCCGACGGCTTCAGCGAATGGCAGCGTGAGACGGTTCAATATGTAAAAGAAAACTTCAATGTTCCGATCGGTGCAGGGAACGTCGTCGATAAGGAAGGCTTCCGCTACCTCGTGGAATCTGGCGCAGATTTCATCAAAGTAGGGATTGGCGGCGGCTCCATCTGCATTACCCGCGAACAAAAGGGAATCGGACGTGGCCAAGCCTCTTCCCTGATTGAAGTGGCAGCAGCTCGCGACGAATACTTCAAGGAAACAGGCATTTACGTTCCACTCTGCTCCGATGGCGGAATCGTACACGACTACCACGTGACACTGGCTTTGGCTATGGGTGCAGACTTTGTCATGCTGGGCCGTTACTTCGCTCGCTTCGACGAAAGCCCGACCAAAAAAGTGAAGATCGGCAACAACTTCGTGAAAGAATACTGGGGAGAAGGCTCCAACCGCGCTCGCAACTGGCAACGCTACGACACTGGCGGCAAAAGCAGTCTCGTCTTTGAAGAAGGCGTAGACTCCTACGTACCATACGCGGGAAGCCTGCGCGAGAACATAGACCGTACCTTGAGCAAAATCAAATCGACCATGTGCAATTGCGGGTCGCTCTCCATCTCAGAGCTTCAGCAAAAAGCTCGGATCACCGTCATCTCTGCTACCAGCTTGGTAGAAGGCGGCGCACATGACGTAATCTTGAAAGAAAGCAGCATGGCTGCAGAGTAAGATAATCGACGCATAATCACAAAAACCAGTCTGCAGCTCACAGTGCTAGCAGGCTGTTTTTTTTCTTAGGGCACCCACACTCAGTAAGAGAACGGGCAAGAACAAACCGTACGTCAAGGAATACGGCATCCAAATTTCTGAAACGAAAGTATCAAAATAAGCGCGGTTAGGCATCGTCGCCAATGCTACCACAATCATGATCATCCCCAGTGGCAGTGTCAATTGGCGGTAATCTCGCAACCCAACTGTATACGCGATTCCACAGCTTGTCGCATAATAGCAAACGGTAATTTTGACAAAGAGCGTGATAAACCAGATGACGGCCATCAACACTTCTATTCGCTCCAAAAAATTACCGATACTGATTTTTTGCGCAAGTGTGTAGCTTGGGTAGGCGAGCAGCACAGTAATATCGGCGCCTAAAACCAAGATTGCCACAGAAGTAATCATCGTCAGGCAGAAATTTGTGAAAAGGATGCCTAAGATATAGGCTTTGGCCGCTCGCGCTGGCCGTTTTACCAAGGGAAACATCACAATCAGAATGACCGTTTCCAGCAAATAACCCATGTATCGGAAGTTCCCCCCGATAATAGGAGCGATTCCATGCGCAAGCACAGGCTTCACATTTTCTATTTTGATCTGGGGGGAGATAAATGCAATCAAGACAAAAAAAAGCAACAGAAAATACGGAAACAACAGCTCACCCACCCTAGAAAAGGCTTCTGGCCCACTGCGGACTCCCATTATGATGATCCCCAAAAAAAGGACAAGAATAATTTCAATCGGGGTCTCCTGCATAATCTGCGTCGTGACAAAATCGCCAATCTCCATCAGCATGAGCGAAGCGTCGATGAAGAAGTAGGTGATGAACAAAACAGCAACCGCTTTCCCCATCCACTTCCCCAATATTTCCTCGCTGTACTGATAGATCGACTTGTTCGGATACCGCATACTCAGCGAAACATACAAGTAGGTTAAAAGAAAGCCTTCCCCCCACCCGATGAGGGCGGAGATCCAGGCATCTTGTTTGGCAGCGGTAGCAGTAAGGGATGGTACGTACAAAATCGCATCACCAATCCCGAAAAGCGCCACGAGTATCATGAATTGCCTTGCGCTAATATGACCGTTGTCTATCAATTCCTCTCGCTCCCCGCCTCGCTGCTGCCTACTGCTTCATTCCACAGTTCCCAAAATGAAGTCGCTGAATGGTTTATAGACAAATGTGATCCAGTCCAACGGGTTCGGAATATTCGCCTTAAGCGATTCGGCTATCCCAAGTCCCGTTCCAACTACAAGCAAAATGAAGAAAACCAGCATTTCCTTTTTCATCGCGTTCCTTCTCAAATAAGGCACCTCAAAGAGGGCAATGAGCAGGCTGATCAGCAAAATCAATATAACGGTCCACATGCTATGCCGTGCACCTACTTTTTCGCAGGATTACCTTTACCATTTCCATGGATGGAAAAAGTTATGCTCTACTCCTTTTTCATGAAAGGAATAAACGAATTGCCCACTTTTCCGGACCGCCTGATCTTCACATCTGTTTTGATCTTCACTTTCAGGTTGGCGAATTGAGAGTCCCAATCCTCTTTCACCTTTTCCCACCCTTTGGGGTCATTTTGGTAGATCGACTGCCCAAATCCAAAAACATCTGATCTGTATTGCTTTTGCGCTTTATGGATGACGCGCAAGGTTTTGTCTCTGATCTGCTTTTCTACGTCAGCTTCCAATTTGTAGATGGTTTTGGGATCGGACAAATCGTTGCTGCATGCTACCTCGCCCACATTGCCTTCTGCGGAAATACTCACTTCCACCTGTGGTTTGCCTTTTTCCACCTTGCCGCTGACAGTTGTTTTGCTTCGGATGATCTCAATGACAATTTTATTGTTTTTATCACAAGGAATTTCTTCAACGGTACTGTCCACTCTGTCTGTGATGTAGCTGAATCCGATACTTTCCTCTTCGTTAAACCACCCCCGTAGCTTGTCCCCTTTGAAGACACCGATTTCGTGGTACCTCAACAGCGATGACTGGCTTTCTTTTTGGGAATTACTACCGGAAGCCCCCATATGTACCTTCCCTTTCAAATTAACGCCTACCAACACTGGCTCGATCCCGTCCCGTAGCAAATCCGCAATAAATTCATCCAATTGAATGGAGACAATCGATCCCCAGGCACTCTCTGCTGTTTCCAAGCTTTTATAGAGCTTCGTCGCCGGGATTTTTTCCAGTGGATCAATCATGCTGAGAATTTGCAGGGCTGTCGCGTCCTTGGCCAAAATGACATAAAAATCAGGCCGGACCTCATGATCGCGAAACAACAAATCCAGCACTTCCTTTGCCCCTTCTTTTGCTATCTGCTCCCCCAAAACCAGCACTTGGATATGGGAAAAGTAAAGCCTTCTCGGGGTTACCGTTGTCATTTTCCGGATTCCCTCAAAAATGCTAGATGCCCGCATGCTGTAAGTCGCAACAGATGATTGGTTCATCCCCCCGCCCTCCTTTGACGCTACCCCTCCCGGATTGACGATTTGGGCGGAAATCACGTACTCTCCGTCAATCTTGTCGATACCAGTTCCCATGACGATTGCCAAATCATTCAATTCTCTGCGGTTCCAGCAGCCTGTCAATAAAACGAGAAGAGTCAGAGCCAGGAAGAACACCCCTTTTTGTTTCATGCCGTCTCCCCCTCGTCTATATTTTACTTTTTCGTTCTCTAACGCTGTTTTTCTGGCGCAAAAAATGAGGACGCGTATGCATCATCCAGATCGGAATCCGAAGCAGCGTATCCTTTTGATCGGCCAGATTCACGGGGGCCAGCGGAGCCATATACGGGACACCAAACGAGCGCAAAGTGCTTAGGTGAATGCACAAGGCGATCATCCCCACAAATATGCCGATAAAACCAAAGCTGGCGGCAAGTGCTATCAAACCAAACCGCAACAGTCGAATCGGAATGGACATGGAAAAGGAAGGGAAGACAAAGCTGGTGATTGCCGTAATGGAAACGACGATGACCGTAGCGGGTGAAACCAGTCCTGCCTGCACAGCCGCTTCCCCCAGCACGAGTGCTCCCACGATGGATATTGCTGATCCAACCGCCCTCGGCATGCGCACTCCTGCCTCTCGCAACATTTCAAAGGTAAACTCCATCAACAGCGCCTCGACTGCAGCAGGGAATGGTACGCCTTCACGCTGGGCTGCTATACTCATGAGCAGGTTGGTTTGCAGCATTTCCTGATGAAAGGTGGTAATCGCAACATAAATGGATGGACCAAGCAAAGCGATAAAGAAAGAAATAAACCGCAAAATGCGCAGGATCCCAAAATCTGCACGCATGTAATAGTCCTCTGGAGACTGGAAGAATTGGACAAAGACAGCTGGTACCAACAAAACCATCGGTGTACCGTCCACCAAAATGGCAACGCGGCCTTCCAGCAGCCCGGCTGCCACCGAGTCTGGACGCTCTGTATTGTAGATGGTCGGAAACGGAGTAAAGGTATGATCCTGAATCATTTCTTCAATGTTCCCGCTCTCCAAAATACCGTCGATCTCGATCTTCCCCAACCGCTCTTTCACTTCTGCCACTACGCTGTCCTGCACGACTCCTTTTATATACATCATGGCGACTTTGGTCTGTGTCATGTCCCCAATCTGCATGGTCTCCAACCAAAGATTGCGATTATTGATCCGCCTGCGCACCAAAGCTGTATTGGTTCGGAGGTTTTCCGAAAACGCTTCTCTGGAACCCCGAACCACCGTTTGCACGGAAGTCTCCTGAACACCACGGTCTTCCCACTGCTTCGTATTTGCGATAAAGCCGTAGGAATATCCATCTACCAAAATAACGGTATCCCCCGTCAATATCGCATCATACAAGTGGTCAAAGTCATAGACCTCTTCCACTCCACCGATCGTCAGCAGGAAATCCTTCATTAGTATCAATGATCTTTCTTTGCACTCGGTTTCCGCAGGGATGTCCATCTTTTTTGCATGGAGCATAAGAGATTCCATGAAGCTGCTAATCATATTTTTATCGACCAGACCCTCGGTGTACAAAATCCCTACCACAACCTGATCGATTGCTTTCAGACGCACTTGCCGCGTCACAAGATCCGTGCTGTTGCCCAGCTCTTTCTTCACCTTTTCCAGATTTTCGTCCAACGAGCAATGAAAAAGCGCAGATTTTTTTTCTGTATCAATCATTTCGAATCACTCTTTTTCCAGTTCGGGATATGTTTACTATCCCTCATGGCTCCGGGGTCTATGCTGAAACGCAAAAAAGCCCCCTATTTTAAGGAGGCTTTGGGACTGGGCATGTTAGTCGTTAACTGTCACCATTGTTACGGCAAACGATATACGGCAAATGGTTCCCCGTATCGATACGTGTCACTCAATCGGTCCAGCTCTGCCAAGGTCGCTTCATCCAGTGTCAACGCTGCACTTTGCAAATTATCCGTAAGCTGCCCTGCATTGGTCGCCCCCACGATCACCGAAGAGACAGCCGGCTTGTGCATGAGCCAAGCCAAAGACAGCACACTGGAGGATACACCGAGCTCCGCCGCTACCTGACTGATTTTGCGTCCAAACTCCAGCTTGTCCTCACTTAACAACCGGACGAAGCGCGGCTCCTTGTCCGCCCGCGAACCAGCGGGGGCCTGTTCTGCGGAGGTATATTTGCCTGTCAAAATTCCGCCAGCAAGCGGGAAGTACGGAATGATCCCCACCCCCTGGTCAAGACAAAGCGGTACGAGTTCACGCTCCGGTGTCCGATCTGCCAACGAGTAGCTGACCTGCGTTGATACGTATCGATTCAGCCCTTCCCGCTGACTGATGCCAATTGCCTTCATCAATTCCCATGCTGCATAGTTGGAGGCCCCGATGTAACGCACTTTTCCTGATCGAACCATGTCATCTAGTGCGCGGAGTGTTTCTTCCAAAGGCGTCTCTGGATCAAACGTATGAATTTGATATAAGTCCACATAATCGGTGCGCAAACGCTTCAAGCTGTTCTCCAGCTCCAGCATTAGGTGATAGCGTGATGAACCTCTCTGATTCGGTCCTTCGCCTTTTACCAAACCAGCCTTCGTCGCCAAAACGACCTCGTGCCGCTTCCCTTCTAACGCAAGCCCGATGATTCGCTCCGATTCTGTTTGTGTATAGATATTTGCCGTATCAATAAAGGTAATCCCGTTTTCGATTGCGGTATGAATGATGCTTACAGACGTTTGCTCATCCGCACGCCCTCCGAATGAGTTCGTACCTAATCCCAATGCCGATACCTTCAATCCACTGCCACCGAGCCGGTAATATTTCATATTGTGATCGACCTCTTTTCATAATAGGAGTGCTCTTTCATTATCTCCTATTTGGGTGGGGATTGAAAAATGAGATTAGGAAAGTTTATTTGTCGAAATATTCTGTATTTTTTTCATAGTTCTTGATACACACATTTGGGATACATTTAAAAAATTTGCTGTTTGCGTCTGATTGTAGCCTGCCATCCTTAGTTGCAGGACTTGCCACTCTTTTGATGAGATTTGATTTTGCAGTTGCGCAAGCAAAGCGGTAACAAATAGCTTGTCCAGCACGTACTCCTCCACGTCTCTTCCTTCGTCCTTCAAGACGTCCATAGCGGTGGCAGCTTCATGGCTCGAAGCGGATGCCTTCAAGAATGGCTCTTGTAAATACTTCACAGGTCTCCCGACATCCAGCGCTTTTTTGATCTGCTCCACATTTTCACCCAACAGTACGGACAATTCTTCTATGGTAGGGAGATATCCCAGGTCTGCTTCTATTTTACTGATGTGCTGGAGAATCGTTGTTGCCGTTCTAGTCGGCCGTACAATATTTCCGCTATCTCGCAGAAAGCAGTTGATCTCCCTCACAATCGTTATGACTGCAAAGGACGAAAACTTCACGCCTCTTGCGATATCAAAGGCTTTGATTGCCTTGATAATTCCCATTCTCCCCAATTGCAAGATATCCGCTTTTTCCAAGCAATATTGCTTCACTAATGTCTCAGGCTTTCCGATATATTTGTGCACAGAATGCCAAATGAGCTCTTCATTTGCGAGTATAACGTCACCAAGAAACTCACTGTCTTCCTTGCAGCGGCGAATATTCTCCATGTTATACAAGGAGTATTGTTCTTTTTTCTTGCCCAATCTCTGTTTTACGAACACAGCATGCTCACTCATAATACCTCCTCCCAGCCTACCTGCTATGATTCTCTTAATAAGCCGTTCATTTTTTGTAATGGGTCATGACTTTTGTATAGTAGCCATCGTGATAACGATTTCGGTCGACATTTCCCTCGCCTTGGTTATAGGCGATGATACTTAAACGAAGATTTCCATATTTCTTTTGCAAGAGATCTAAATATTTGATACCTGCTTGTAGATTGATCACGGGATCAAACAGGTCATCAGGGTGAACTCCCAGCGAGCTTCCAGTGCGTGGCATGACTTGTAATAATCCTCTTGCTCCCTTGCTGGAGATCGCGTCGTACTGAAAACGGCTTTCCTGCCAGATCATCGCCATGATCAAAACCGGATCTATTTCGTATTGATTGGATAATCCCAAAATCGTTTCTGTATAAAGCTCGACTGTTGCTTTATCAAGTCTCGGTGCAACCTGTGTGATTACGGTTGAAAGCTCCTTTTTTATATGCAACTGCCTATTTGTGTCCATGGCCAGTTTCATCACAGGATGAACTTCCGACAGTCCTTTTTCTACGGCTGGCAGTACAGCATTGACGGGAATGAACACTGCGGCAACAATGCCGAATAACTTTGTTAGCACGTAACTCGCTTTTTCAGATGTACCTGATGGACTGCTTGGAGAATGTTTTTCTGCATTCTCTCCACTCCGATTGCCGTATCCAGCGTATAAACAGATCGGCGCGAAGCATGGGCCAGGGAAAGATAGGCTTCCTGCACCTTTAGCAGCGTGGCATGATTCGCATCTACTTCGGTTCGCAGAAAAAAGGTTGCATCAGGTCGCTTTGTCAAATCACTCATCGTGGCGTACCAGGAAAGGGGAGCATCCTTTATATAGAAGTAGTAATAATTGGACAGTTCGTAATGATCAATGATGATAAAATCAACGTTTTCCTTCGAAATCCTCGCCATTTCTCGCTGATAGTCCAGAAAATCGGCTTCAAAAAGCTTTCCTACTGCTTTCTCATCCAGCTCAATTTCGCAGCGAAGCCACATGCCAATGACTGCTCCGATTGGGGTATCCAAACGCGGAAACGATACTCTTTTCACCTTATATCCGAGGCATCTCAAATTTTCTTCCAGTAACGCCGCTTGGGCTTCCTTCGCGTTGGCGTCAATTCCTTCAAAAGCGACAATCGTGGGTTGTCTCATGGCACTACATCGTCTCCTCATTTGTCGTGATTTCCTCTGCTGCTTCACGAAGCTTTTTCTCTGCTTCAAGCTCAGCAGCCTGAGTAGCCAGATGATCCGCTAGCATTTGCTCGAATTCTTCCTTTGTAATCTCATAAATCTCGGAATGGAGTCGATTCACCGTGTATCCCATACCGTCTGTCAGCAAAAAGTTAGTGTAGGTCAACGGCTCCTCACGAAACTCCTGCTTTTCGTAATCGAAGGCAATGACTGCTTTTTCAATGCCCGCTACGCAACCGCCGAACCAAATATTTACCTCTTCCTCTCCACCTTCGGCTGTAGGCGTTGTATGCATATTGGTCGGAACGTGTACGTATTTTCCAATGACCTGATGGGAGAGCTCCTCAGTCAATTCCTCATTCATCTTTTTCAACAAAACTGCCATGCTGGATCATTCCTTTTCATCGATTATTTGTGTATGTTCACAGCTCACCGTACTGCTTTAAAATCGCCTTGATGATTTGACACACTCTTTCCTTGCTGATATTGAATCTCTGGCCAATTTCCTCATGGTAATAGCCTTCGCTTCTCATCTGGAGAATCAGCTTGTCTCGGGTGGACAGCTTCATATACTCCATGATGTCGATCATCATCTCAACTTCCTCATATCGAAACTCCTCAATCGGAGCAGCAATACGGCTGATCATCGTTTCCTCTTCATTCTCATCTCCATCCGAAACAAGAACTGCATTACTGTTTGTCAGGTTTTTTTGCGTGCCGGCTTTTCGCAAGCAGTCGCGAATTTTATTCGTAATCACGTGATCGACAAAGGTAGTCACTCTGGCTTTTTCCTGGTCGTAATCCTTCATTGTGCGATACACCTTTAAGAGAACCTCCTGAACGACATCATCGTGGGTCATTCCAGCAAACGTCATTCCGGTCAGTTTGGCTTCACAGTTTTCCTTTGCCTTCTGTAAAAAATCATCGACTTTCCCTGCGAAAAATAACTCGTCCATCTGGTGAAGTTGATCTGTCATGTACTTCATCCCCTCCTCATGCTCCTATTCACAGTTGCTCTATCACACTAGGTAATGGGAGGAAGGTTTTAGCAACCAGTTTTTAAAACTTTTTTCGGACAAGTTTGCAAGGTACCAGCCGTGAATACTTTTCCATTCAAAATCTTCCATGAAGCACACTGGCGCTTGATGTACCATTGGCAATCGCGGCAAATGTCATGAACCACACAACGACAAGTCATGGGCACGACATCCTGTTCCTTTGCTGACAACACGATGTCATTGACTGTCATTTTCTTTTGGCAGGCTTTTTCATAATCACATCCCTGGCAGGCCATACTACCCACCGATCCTGACAATCCCAATTCCTTTTAAGGACTCAGGATTCACTTGAACATGCTCGCGAAAGAACTCTTCCAAAACGGCTATAGGTGTGTCTTGGGTCGACATATATTTCATGACCTGCACCTGCTCTCCATCTGCCGAAAAACTAATCTGATAGTACATGGTTTCTCCCCTCCTTTTGCCTGTTGTCGAATCTATACGAAGCGATTAGCGATGTATTAAGCGGATTTTGAAATAAAAAAACCAGCCGTTTATTCCAGCTGGTCCTCTACGTATAATTCCTCTATCATTTCCTCTGTGATATTCATCTTCCCAAATTCCTGACAAACTTTTTGAAGTCCAAGCAGCAAGGAATCATTTTCTGAGAAAACCTCATTCAGATCCATTCCCAGCATGCCAAGTGCGTCACTGAGCTCCTCCCAGCCTTCGCGATCAATATCCTCTCCTAGTAGAAACTCAGCTAATGCAGCAATAATTACGACATACAATACGGCTTTTTTGGAATCTCTCACTCTTATCCCTCGATTCTTATTCGTTTGAAATAGAATAGACAGTTTCGAATGAGTTATCTCCCTATAAAAAGAAAAAGCCCGCAGTGGACGGGCTTACTTTACATCTGAGATGATTTTTTGTATCAAACTTTCATCTATCAAATGGCTGGCTACTGTCAATGCCTGTGCCATCCGTTCCTTATCTCCATCAAAAACCTCGTGAATAATGTGACGCACACTTTCTTCATTTATCATGAAGTTTTTGGCCATCGCCATAATCCCGACAACGGCTTCATGATCTTCCAGCGCCTTCGCAGACAGTTTTTCCTTCGTTTGTTGAATGATGACTTGTATCCTATCACTTCTCAATGTTATGACCTCCTGGCTATTTACGACCGAATATGTATTCCAAGGGAGACATCTTCCCCATCTGTCTAACCTATGAACGTAGAAGGAGCACATTTTGTTCCAAAAAATTCCCATCAAAAGGGGGTGAATCATTCATGGTTGTCGATCTCTATCATCATCTCTATGAATTACTTTCTACGGATAGCCAATTGCTGGGATTACTCGGCATTGCTCCAGAAGACAAGGACTCCCAATCCAAGCAGATAATCAAGCAAAGAAAGCCCGCCCAGCTATCTGATGTTGCAAAGCCTCTCCTTTCCTTCTACGCAATTTCTGGAAAGCGCGACACCGATAATCCGCTCCTTCTCACCAGCTTTTTCCGATTGGATGTGATCACGCCTGGCGATATCGAGCTGGCGCATCAAATCGCGAACCATCTTTTCCATCTCTTAGACGGCAAAAGCTTATCAATGAATGGAATAGAAGGTTTGGACACCTATGTTGTCTCGCAGCAGGAATCCGATACGGATCATTCCTCTGCGTACTGTTTCACACTGATCACGAAGTTTACTTTGCAAGTTTGTTAGACATTTCAAAACCCCGTCTATCCTATGACAAGCTGATCGCGGTTCCCTTTTCACACGATACAGCAACAGAAACCAAATCCCCTATTTAGAAGGAGTGACTTTCATTGTCTAAAAAAATGATTATCAAAGGTGTCGGTCAATTTCTTGCCAAACGCGCTTCCAAGGATGGAAATGGCGTCGAAGTCATTACACTTGGTAATATGCAGGACCTGAAAATTGACATGAATGTTGAAATGGAGGATATCTTTGGCGGCGATGGGCTCTTCGCCATTGACACTCTCGTCAAATCCAAAAGCATTGAGATTACCGCAACGGATGCCAAATTTGATCTGGCGGCTCTCGAACTGATGATGGGCTCCAAGCTGCAAGAGCAAAAGAGCGACTATGTGTATGTACTGGGTGAGCAAAAAGCAGTTACTGCTGGCAGCCTGGATCGCACAGCTTCCGCTGGTAGTGACGCTGGTGTTTGTGAAGTCGAGTTTGGCGGCAAGCTCTTCAACGGTGGCGGATTTGCTGTTCGTCTGAAAAATAGCAATCGCCTGTTGAAGCAAGTAAACTTGAGCACGTCTGCTGCTCCAAAAGCTGACGAATTCATGGTGGATACATTCCAGGATGGCAGTGAAAATAAAACGCGTCTTATCTTCTCCCCAGCCCTGCTTAATGAAGATGTGGTATTCAACTATCAGCGAACCGAAACCGTAGACGTCGTCGACATTTTGATGGATGAAGTGCCATTCCCGGTTCATGTCGTCCATCACGGCTCCTTCCTGCAAAAGGATGGAACCTATGCAGGCATTGAGACAGAGCTGTTCTCCTGCATGGCAAAAGGCAGCTTCTCGATCGATGCGGCCCGCTCCACAGCCAGTACTTCCGCTATTTCCTTGTCCGTTATTGATCCAGAGCGAGCAGATGGCAAGCTAGGCAGTGTGAAACGCTTCGTATCGACCAAAAAAGTGTAACTCTTTCGAGGTTAATCAGGCTGAGTGGAGAGCTCCGTGCTCTTCGCTCTTGCCTTCCTTTTTTAAAGGGAATAACTTACAACGAATCATAGCGAACGACAACGCATTTTAGCAAGTAGATATATTTAACAAATACAATCTACTATTGTTCAAGGAGGGATTCTTCCGTGCTAAACCACCAAGAAGATCTGGAAAAAAAACACGCAGAGATGATGAACCAGGAAGCTGTAGAGCGGATCAAAAAACAGCAGGAGGCTGATCTAGTAGAGGCTATTTTCTTTGAAGATGATAGTGAAATCATGCTGCGTGACGGCAAAACCTACCGGATTCCGCCTGTGACCTTAAAAGACGCCCGCCTCCTGATGAAAAAGCTAGGAACCGTTCATATCGACGCGATTATCCTTAATTTTCTCCCGTATGAAAACAAGGAAGAAGACTTATTCGATATCCTGCTTCTGGGCTTTCGCAACTACCCTACGGTTACTCGTGAGTACTTGGATGAACATTGTGATTTGGAGACGGCCAAAAAGCTTATTAACATTCTCATTGGTCTAAACGGCTTAAAAAAGTAGAGAGTGGCGAGGGTGACAGTTCCACCATTCGCGATACGGAATCTGGTGAGCCACTTGATTGGGGCGACCTATTTTTTCATCTCCATAAGGACTGTGGTTTGAAGAAATGGGATATTTGGGAGTACACCCTTCCCCAAGTAGCAGAATTAATGAAGAGAGTGAACAAATACATTCAATTTGAGGTAGAAACACGCATGGGTTTTCCTTTCTTGCGAAGAAAGGGTACGAATTCTACTTCCAGTTCTCCCCATGCATCTAGTTCGCAAGACTATCAGGAAATTTCCGAAGACGATATTGCCGTACTTGGCAAAGTGTTAGGTGGTCTATAACCCGTTTCTGTCTATTCTAAGACCAGAACGGGATTTTTCTTTTGAGGAAGGTGATATTCATGGAAACCCAACGATTGACCGATGCCCTCCGCTCCATAACGAGTGCTGCACGGAGTTCTGTAGGGCCGTCGGCATCCGCATTTCGAGCGGAGCAAGCAACCCCCTTTTTTCAAGCAATCAATCAGCAACTGTATGAATTACGCCAGATGATACGCGACATTGAGTCGAAGCCGCTCAGCTTTTCCCGTAAGTACGAGTCTCAGCCAGTTTTCCATGCTGCTTCTGCTTCCCGGCTGTCCGTAAGCACAGGAGCCATTTCCCCGTTCCGCTTTGCTACTGTTCCTGATGCTCCCGTTAAAAGAACGGAAAAAGCATACGGTACGAGAAGCACCCTCCATCCACAAGCATGGGAAGAGGCTGCCGTAGATGTGTTGCAAAACATGATGAGCAGCGGCCTTCACACGCTTATCACCTCGATGGATATCGAAAATTGGGAGTCAGCGAAATCTTTGAACCGCCTGTTAAAAAAGGCAGAGCGCAATTTTTTATTCAAAGATACAAATATGATGGATTTGGCGCATGCACGCCTTTCAGGACGAACGACGGATCAAAAACAAGTGGAAGAAGTAGCACTTGCTTTGCGCGAATACTTGCGATCCGGAGTCAAACAAGACCTGCGGGATATTGCACTAACACATGCCGTCAGCCTTGAAGAAGTAACCAGAGCCTACTATACGTCCTCTCGCCAATCAAATGACCCGCATGCAACGGTAGCCGATATTCGGGAGAAAGCAGCTCTGTTACCAGATGACCCTTTTGCTCCCCAAACCCGGATGCAAACCATCTGGCAGGCAACCTCCCTTGACGCATTCGATATGTTTAAAAATCAGCCCGGCAGCTTTCCCACGCTTTTGGTCCACCTCCTTCAGCGCATGAGAGAAAGCCAGAGCCAATTATCGCTCGCTGTACGACTGTTGAAAAATGCTGGGGATGCGGATCAATACGGCGGAAAAGCTGCCTACGTCAAAGCCCGGCGCAATCTTCATGAAGGAAGTGAGCAGCGAAGACAAGAACGCGTTACCACACTGCTTGGTCAATCCTCTTCTCCCTTTACACAAGAAGCAATGGAGATCCAGTCCTGGCAATTGCAAAATCTGTCTTCTTATCAGGCAGCCCGCACTCGATTGATTCGCAACAGGTTGGAACAGAAAAAGGTACAAGATTTGTATCCGTACAATGATCGATTGCTAAGGGCATTGATTGCAGAAGAGAAAAAGCTGCTGAAACAGTTGCATCTGCTCTGGCTGAAGATGCGCGATGTAGAGCGTCAGGCACATTTGCTCACCAGTCGAATTTACTTGACCCAACGGGCATTCGGTGGTTTGCAGAACACGATTACCACCTTGATTCCTGCCGTCTCCTCGCTGGATGAGAAGCTGCGTGCCCTTGCTGATACGTCTATCACTACTGACCAGCAGATCACGGACATGACAAGCGATTTGAAGCAGCAGGAGGAACAACTCCAGAAAACACGGGAAGCCTTAAATGAATTGACAGAAGCACTGTCCACGGCTGTACCCAAACCTCCGACTGCCGCAGCGGGTCCTCAGGCTGCTTCCTCAACCCCAGCCGCTGGCAACTCATCCTCTACCGCAAGCAGACTCGCTCCTGTTGCTGCTCTCCTTTTTGACGAATTATCTGGTGATTTCAAGACGAAGATACGGGACAAGATGTTTAAAGGCAAAAAGAAGGAGGATAAGAAAGAAGCTGACTCTGACTCTGACTCCGACTCCGACTCTGAAACCGATTCTGAAACCGATTCTGAAACCGATTCTGAAACCGATTCTGAATCTAAACCTAAATCGGAATCTAAACCTAAACCTAAATCTGCCGAAAAAAAGAGCGATACGGATGAGACAGACTCCACTCCAAAAGCCCCATCCAAAGCAGGCAAAGCTGCTTCAACTTCTGTCGATGATGCAGCCAAGAGTGTACCAGCATGGCGAAAAGGATTAAAAAATGCTGGAAAATTTTTTAAAGGCGCAGGTGTCTTAGGTGCTGGTTTAACGGCGCTCTCGTTCTTGGATACTTTTAACAAAGACTGGTTACAGCCTTTGTTTATGTCCGACTCCCAGCGACAAAGCAGGGTCTTGGATAACCAAAAAAACCTCGCGGCTGACATCATGAATATTGACAAAATGCCTCCTGTTTTAAAAGCTATGGGTTATATATCAACAGCTTTTAATGCTGTTACAGATAGTGCAATCAACCTCATGGGTGGCACTGCCCCTTCATGGAGCGATTACTCGAAAGCCTTGCAAGCCGGTGATAAATACGACGGTGCTAGGCTCAAAGAAGAGTTAAATAAAACGCTTCAGCTAGACGAGAAGGAAGCTGACCTTGAATTCGAAAAAACGAAATCCGATAACAAAAAACTGGAGGAGAAAGATAAGAACTCTAAGCTTATCGATATCGATGGCGACGGCTCCAAGTTGGACAATACCCCCATTACTTCATGGAAAGAGGTTAAAACACTCGACCTTGGCAAGGAAGTAGTTGGTTATCATCTGGAAAAACTTGACCATAATGACAGAAATCTCAAAGCCAAATACGAACTAGAAAAGAGCAAACTTTTGTCCGAGGGCAAAACAGAGGATTCCCAGGAAATTCTAGACTTATTTGCAAAGTACCAAGATGGTAGAAGAGCAAATAACAGAACAACTCGTTTTTTACTGGAAAGCCTCATCAAGAATATTCCTGACAATAGCGACGCCAAACTAGTAGGACAATTTACACTTGCGGGCTTAGACGCTTCATATGAACAAATTAACCTCGATAAAACCAACCATACAGCCGGCACCAAAATTGAATCTGCGATGAGCAAAGTGAGCTCTGACCTGGCAAATAAAGAGCATCAGTATTACATTGACCGAAGCAAAGCACTCTTAGCTGGTCACAGTGCCAATTCTGAAGTCATTAAGAAACTCGAGGAAGAATATTTACGCAGTACTATTGAGTCGTTAGATGCTGGGAATTCTGACATGGATCGTCTTTTGGCCGAGAACCAAAACAACGAGACATTCAAGAAAAGCATTGAGGACTTTAAAAAAGGCCTCGAAAAAGCCAAATACGACAATCTCGTATCCCTGAATATGTCCAAGCAGCCCACCAAAGGAACCTTCAACATGCCCGACGGCTTGCAGCCACTGACCTACTGGGGCATGCAAACAGCCAATGGAACACATAGCACCTACGACTTTACCTATGGCGGCGACAGCAATGTGAACATTACCATCGCCAACATGAGCGGAACGGAAGCTGACCTCCAACGCCTCGGCTCAACCGTCAGCGAAGCCGTTCGCAATACACAAGCAAGCCTTTCCACCGAATTGAGCCAACAAGTCCGCTCTGGAATCGCCACGAGCTACACGAGATTGTAAGGAGGTACAGAAATGACCCAACAATACGCCTTTGGCACTGCCAATCAGCGATACAAAAAAAAGCTGTTCCTTGATAATGGCTTTGAGTTCATGGAAGTAAACGCCCGACTCATCGAGCCGTATTCTCCGCCAAGCCCCCAGCCTTCCTTGCGCGAAATCAAAATCATTAACGCTCCCTCGCACATCCACCACTCCGGTTTTAGCAGCTACCAATGTTCATTGACCTTGCTTTTTCCAGACAAGGAATCGTATAACGATTACTTGAGCTACGCAGGCTGGACCCACAAGTTTTACGATGAAAAGGGAAGCATTTTTCTCGGAAGCGCAGAATCTATTACCCCCCAAGTACTTGAGGCAGGGCGGCGCTACAGCGTAACCGTCGATCTGATCCTCATCAAAAAAGACTCAATTGAGCGCGAATCACGCTTTCAGTTTCAAGATATTGAAGGACATTGGGCGCAAAAAAACATCGAGGAAATGGCCGATCTCGGGCTAATCACGGTCATTACCCGAGATGGGAAGCCCGTCATTTATTTCCGCCCCAATGATTTCGTGACGCGTGCCGAATTTATTGCTTTTTTGAATCGGACAAGGCGGCTGGTAGAGCGGATGATTCGGGAATAGCTGAGGCTGTTCCGGGTTTCTGTCTACTCTATATAGGAGGTGATGAAAATGATCAGCTGGGCTGATGTGAATGAAAAAGACTGGTTTTTTAATGAAGTAATGGAGGCCAGCAATTACTTGATGGCTGACGGAGAACCGTTCATTCAAGGAATTGCTTATGGCTCCTTTGAAAGCAATGCTCCTTACCTGTATGAGGAGCAAAAGGGCTCCACCGGACAAAAAGTTTTTACGCTCGCAGCCAAATTGACACCGGGTGCAGATAACCCCCTCTTTGTCTATATTGACGGCACACAAACCCTTTTCAAAGAAATTCGGCCAAATCAAACTGACCCGAACAAAACGGACGTCGAGCTGTATTACGCACCATCTGCCAACTCGGTTGTCGCCTTTTCCAGCTTCGGCAAGCCTGCCTTGGACCGTTTTGGCAAACCGATCCCCCCCAACTCCTCTTCCTTTGCTTACCCGAACAAACGCCTCGATAACGGAGACACGTATTTCTACAATCCGTTCAGTCGTCAATTCAACGAGTATTTGTACGCATATGGTCGCTCCTTGAAGCGAATGGATGTGCCAGAAGAGGAATGGAAATCGACACCTGCCCAAGAACTCGCCAAAAAATATATCGGACTCAAGCAAGATGTCTACATGGTCAGTCCTGCTCCAGGTGCAACGATTTATCTTCCTTACAATTTAAACGGCGTACAGGTGCGCTTCATCTACAACAGCTACGAAAACGGCGCTCTGTTTATGCGAGGCGGATATTTTTCGGTGAAAAGTCCTGGCGTATGGAGAAACGACCGCTTCTTTCCCAATGCCTACATCAATCGGGCAGAGGCTTTTCTGCTCATTGACCGGCTTCGGCGCTCTTTTTACCAACGCTTTACGGATTCACAGCCTCCCACACAGCGGTTGGATGAATCCTATACGGCATACGAGGGGCAACGTGTTTTTCGCCTGAACGGTACTTATCCTGCAGGTAAGAAGCAACTTGCCATCAAAGTGGATGAAAAAGTGGTGAGCAGTTCCGATTATCAAGAATTTGATGATCATACGGTACTGTTCAACATGCCGCTTGAGGCAGGTAAAAACGTTCATTTCTTTTATGTCAAAGAGACGAGTACCCGCTTTGAAGATGTCGGGCGCGAAAAGTATATGTACAACAGCAACACCGGGGAAAAAATTGCGCTAAACGGTGGTATGACTGGCAGCAAGCCTTCATGGTGGGCACCATCCGTCCTTTCTATGGAAGACGAGCGGTTTGGCAACGGAGATTACTTGATCGAAGGCATTGCGATCAACAATTTCGTCGATGGAGCGGCTGTCGTCAACCATATGTACGAGGTATCGTCATCGAACGCGGAAGACAAAGAAAAATGGTTTATGCCTTACTCGTTACTTACCCGGGCACAGGCCGTCTCTTTTTTGAATCGCTTTCGAAAATGGTCCCTGGAACGGTTTAAATAGGAGGTGCTTTCATGCAAACGATGTCCAATGAGCTGCGTAGAATTCTCTCCGAGAGACTCAAACTCGGAGAATTATCGAAGCCCTCGTGCCGCGTCGAGGTAGA
The DNA here is from genome assembly GCF_023714195.1 of Brevibacillus sp. MER 51. NCBI lineage: Bacteria > Bacillati > Bacillota > Bacilli > Caryophanales > Paenibacillaceae > Brevibacillus > Brevibacillus sp. MER 51. The sequence goes on from NZ_JAMAUS010000009.1 coordinate 159,724, forward strand.
TCGACTCGTCTTCGTGCCAGGCCGTACCGAAGAACTCGATTTCATTATGAGTGATCCGCGGGAAGAGAAAACATTGACCCGCACCATTATTCAAGATGGTTCAGGAGACGGGGGAACTGCTCTCTCCAAGATCCCCTTTGTCTTTCCTGTTGAGGGCAAAAGCATCCGAGATATTACAGCCTATATGGGCGACAACCGCAACCACCAAGGGATTGATATCGCTTGTCCAGTCGGTACACCTATCAAAGCTGCCTGGGCTGGCAAAGTAACAAAAGTGACTATGTCTGAAAAATATACGAGCTTTGGCTTTCGCGTAGAAATTCAGCATGCGGATGGCATATGGACCCGTTACGCCCATATGAGCGAAATCCACGTCAAAACAGGGGATTATGTCACGCAAGGCACTATTATCGGGAAAAGCGGCAATACAGGAGACGTCCGCTCTGCCGGCGTTACGGACATGGGCACCTATGACGATCCCAATTCCCCCCGCTCCAAAGGAAGAGGAGCTCATCTGCACTTTGAGGTCTGGAATGGAAAAGCCGTTATCGATCCGTTTCCTTATATGAATGGTTCGAAGTATCTGTTTGCTGCCTCTTCCAATAACGGTGCAGGAGTCACAACCGATGCCACCTATGTTGGAACGCCAGGAGCAACTCTTTTTGAGGAACGGTTTACCAATAATACGTGGCACTCAAAATCTGTCTACAAAGTAGACGAGCTAACCAAAAAGCTATCCATGATCGAGAGAAGCTCGACGGAGCATAGCAATCTCACCTTTACCTTTGATCCCAAAGGGTACAAGACCGTCTTCCCCTCCCCAACCGTAACGACTGGCATGAATCTCAAGCTGACCTCCGTTCACCCCGGCATTTTTAGCATGGGGTTCTCCACTAACTTCGGTGAAGGTGCCGGCGAGCTGCGCGTTTTTTTCAATGGAAAAATGCAAATCAAGGTCAACAAATTCTCCGGGACAGAAAACGTAGAGATTCGTGATATCCCCTTTCCCAATGGCGAAATGGAAATTCGTATAGAGCTGTTCTGGAATGGAAAACAAGTCAATCGTTTTTCCCTCCAGTACATTCAGATCAAGGAATTGCAAGGGCGCCCCGACCTGTACGGGAACAAAGACAAAGTCGATCCGACGGTGCAGCAGGAGTTTTTTGAGGAACGGGAAATTACGAGCACCTTCATGCCTGGACAGCCGCGAAAAGTATCGCTCCAGGTCGGAAAGTTCGTCTATATGGACACCCTAACTCTGGACAATATTACCCACATCGAAATGGACGACCAGTTTGAAATGGATTCCTGTGAGGCACGAATCACGATTTCAAACCCGAACGGCTACTACAGCCCGGACTATAATCCGTTTTACTTTCCCGAAACCTACAAGGAAACCCCTTGGTCTTATTTTGTGAATGGATTCCATGTCGGTGTCCTCTCCGAAAATACTCCTGTTCGGATCTACATGGGCTATGGCCTGAATTTAATGCGCGTGTTTACTGGGCTGATCGACAAGCTCGATTTAAATGGCGAGGAATCGACCATGACCATTTACTGCCGCGATATGTACAAGAAGATTTTGAACAAGGTAATTACTGAGGACAAGCAATATCCCCCAGACATCGGACATTCTGCCGCACATGATACCAATGTTTTTTCCTCGATGTCTCGTCGGGACAAAATTATCTCGATGGCCAAAAAGCAGGCCAAGCAGCAGGGTCCAGAGCTCGATTATAAATTTCTGTTAGCCGTTGCGGAGCACGAAACCAAAATGGGGACGCTGGGGAAAGGTCTGCCTCCAGGAGACTTCATTCTCGGGTATGGATGCTATACCGGTGAAAAATGCGATCCGCAATACCAAGGGATCGAGCGACAGCTCTACCGCGGAGCCGTTCGCTATCGGGAGGCCATGGCAAGCAAAGGTTGGCGCTTCCAATCAGTCGACGACGTCAAATATTTTTGGCAAGGAGGAGACAAGGGGGCTTACCAATGGGCGAGTGATACGAATTGGTATAACAGCGTGTGGCAAATCTATCAAAAGTTCCGTTCCAGCACGGAATTTGATTCGATCCCTGAATGGGCGGGTACCGCACCTGTCCCAACTGAACCAACTGCCAAAGCCGCCTACCTCAAATCCGCCATTGTACAAGACTTGATTGCCCATGCAGGAATGTACGGCTGGCGTAGCAATCCGCAAGACATTTACTACCCCTATGCCATTGTACAAGAGACAAGCTATACCCACGTGACGCAGGCAACAGGCAAGGTTTTCAAGGCTGTGCCCGATAAAGAGGGCGAATTTGTGGAAGTCGATGCCGAATCCATTTTGACCCCAAAGGGTTGGAAAAATCCTTTTATTGAGCCGCCCGGACGCAAATTCGAATCGTATCAATACAAAGTCGGAGAAGCCATCGCGGAAATCATGAAAGATACAGAATTCCGTTCCTATTGTGACCGTTATGGTACGTATCGCTTGGAAGAGATTGATATGAATCGGCCAATTGTGGCTACTTTTACGGAGCACGATAATTTGATCACGATTCATAAGACGATCGATTTTTCCCGTGGCAGGAGCCATCTTGTCATTTTGGACGAAGAAAATAAGGCGGGTCATTTCGTAGATACCGAGATTTTGATGGAGTTAAAAGGCGAGGTCCGCACAGGCGTGAGGCACGTTCCCTCTGCGAAGACAGACGAATTGAAGCGACAGGCCGCGCGACGAACATTTTTTGATATAAAACGATTGTGCCGTACGCTGCAAATTTCCATCCCTGGCAACCCTGCCTTGGATGTCCTCGATCGTATTTACATTATCGACTCTAATACAACCACCCGCGAAGCGTATACCATCAAAGGAATCCGTTCGATGTTCGATGCGCAGAACGGCTATATGCAAATCCTCGATTTATTTTGGAGCAACAACGAGGGGGCGATTGTGTAATGGCTGGGATTGCGAATGATTATTTGATTTATCCGATCCTCGATCTGATCCGTGATGAAGTCCACCGTACCACGACAGTCACAGCAGACCCGTTCGTCGAGGAACCCTCTGTACGTCTAATCCGAGAGCATCCCCTCGATCCGGAAAAGGTCACGGGTGCAAAGCTATTCTATGAGTCTGGCTACATGCTGGATATTTCCCTCACGTTTGGCTCTACAGACACGACCACCTTCCCGCTTGAAGTCGATCAGCTCCATCCAGACTGGGAGTACTATTCTCTTTGGCGCTTGACCTCGGTTACCGCTGCGGGCTTCGCACCTGACGGAAAAACGGTAGGATCTTATCTGATCCGTCTACTCTATGATACGAGGGGCCTCTTAACTGGCACCGATGTCCTTCGTATAGAGAAAGAGAGGTGAGTACAAGTGGGCTTCTCCGTTGTTTATTCGGGCGGGGGCGTGATCGACAAAGTACGTGAGCTCCCCTACCCGCACTTTTCCAAATTTACCGAGCCCTTCATTCGCGGACGCATGATTGATGTGACTGCGTCCAAGCAAGTCTTTTCCGATACCTATGCCCTTCCCTACCCGACAGAATTTTTATCCGTGGCGTTTGCTACCAATAACTACTGCGTCGGCGATTACTGGGAGCTGAGTCTGGACGGCGTGAAGGTCTGTGAAACGATTTATACCAAAGAGCTCCCGGAGTCCGTCTCGATGGGAAACAGCTTTGGGATCGTCTATCCGTTGAAGCCAAATGCGCAAGTCCGCTTTGACTTCCACAACATTTCAGGTACGGAAAAGAAAGTTTGGTACAATGTGAAATTTTTACGCAAGAAACTGTAAAGGAGGCGTATGGATGCCTAGTAAACAAGTAGCTTGGATCGAGGGCGAGGTCACAGCCGATTTGCTCATCAACAAGCTGGCTGATGAAATCGTCAATGCCAAAATCCCGGATACTAAGAACCGCTGGGAAAAGGTGTTTGAGGTTAATGAAGATAAGTGGGTTACGTATCAGAAGACGACTGTTGCGAATACGCAAGGGACGTACAAGCATACGGATGGGAAGACTTATCCGGTTTATGTTTTGCCGGATGTGCGGGAGTTAGTATCTTATGGAGGTGTTCCTCTAGTAGATGCAGACGGTTATATCTACGAAACTCTTAATTCTAGTAATGTAAAATCGGGCAAAAAAATTCAGGTAAGAGAGTTTGTCTATAAAGATGATGAAGGCAAAGATGTAACTCTATCTATTCCTGGACTACTGGTTATTAATGTCGATGATACTGATCCCGCCAACACGGTCGGTAAGAAATGCTTTGCTGTTCAACAAGGCAAGTATGAATTAGACGGTCAAACTTTTACTGATGGTGACGAATGGAATGAATATCAAGTGATCACCCAAGTTCCATCTGATTGGAATGATGTTTTGGCAAAAGGGAAATGGACTGCTTATTACACATCTGGTGGTATCTGGACAAATGTTACTCCCACTCCCTACAAATTCGGAATGGTCAAATACATTGCCAACCCCGTCCATCACTACGACCGCACTGTCGTCTTAAAAGCCGTTCCTGACGTACCTTCAGGCCAAACGTCTAACGACTACTTCGTCATGTTGAAGCATCCCATCCAGCAGTACAACTACCTGGATGTGTCCTACGGCAAAGGCTTCACAGGCAAAAATCCGGTTGGAAACTCTGCCGATACGTACCAGCTTGCCTGCGATATGAGCACAGTTATTCCCGGCAAAGTCCCGGTCGTCCTCGATCAAAAACAAGCTGAACTTCAATACAACAAATGGAACAATCCTGATGATACCGACAAATACATCCCACCTCACGAAGCATGGGCACTCGATTACGACGACAAGGTCGAAATTAAAAGCCCTTCCTCCCACTTTTTCTACGGCGCTGACTCTGTCGTCTCCTGGGTACCGAACAAGAAACGTCGCCCTGACTATTGGGTCGAATACAACCTCTCCGTCAGCAATGATCGGGTAGCCATCGTAATTGAAGGTGATCCTTCACCTGATATGGACGCTTACTACAGCAGCTTTGCTTATATCGGAAAAACCATTCCTTTTGCTGACTATGATCACAAAGGCAATTTTGGCATCACAGTCGGCATGGGTGATTTAACCAAGGAAAAATCAGGCTTCCTTCCAGCCGACATCAAGCAGGACACCAATCCTAACTATTCGGGCTGGGGACGCTATACTTCCAACGGCATGTACTCCTTCTCCATGCTGCAAACCCGTAGCTCCGTTTACTTCCAGGCGTACTACCCTGCCTTTATTACCCAGCTCCCCAAATACGATGGAGTGGGCACAATCCCTCCTGAGCTGTCCAAAATGGTACTCGAAGCAAACGGCTTCCAAAGTTCGAAATGGACGAAGAAATATCATGCATCGCCGATCTATCTGGTACACCAGTTCGAAGGCTATCGTGGCTACCTCGACAGTGTTGTAGCAATCGAGGACCATAATCTGATCAACAAGGACGAGCTCGTCGTAGATACAGAGGAACCAAAAGATCCGAAGGACCCCGCTGCCGGAACTTGGACAGAGGTTTACAAATTCTTCCGAATCAATACCCCTGTAAACTTCTTCAAGTACTCCCCCAACCCTACCGATTGCACCATCGCCATTTTAAAAGAAGTATATTAAAGGAGGATTTTCACATGGCCAATTTTAAATACATTGAAAAAATCACCACTTCTAAAGAGCTCCTGGATACCATTAAATCTGAAATCGAACAAATCACTAACTATCCCCATAACGCAACCGCTGGAGAGACACAGGAGAAATCGACCTGGACAGTTATGACCGATCTCACCAAAAAAGATTCCGCTTCTGGCAAAACCTCCGAGCTTGTCCTAAAGGGCATCTCCAAAATTAACACCGAGACCAAAGAGTTTTATGTGAAATTCGTTAATCCAGGCTTCACCAACCCGAAGGAACACAGCTCTTTGACGGTTCAAGTATTGACAGACTACAATGCCACAGCCAAAACCTTCGCAACAGAAGGACATCCGGTTAATTTCGAATGGGCTGACGAGAAATTCGTCGTGAATGGCAAACCGACAGATCGTACGATTGATAAACCAGTCTACCTGTACATGAACGTGATGAACAACCGCCTTTCCCTGGTTGCCGTTGGCGATCCGGCTGTTCACTTTGAAGATTATCGCAAGAGCTTCCTCTATGTCGGCGCACTCAAGCCGTTCAAATACAACATGGATGATGTGGTTGGAAACATCATGCTGACGGCTGGAGCTGTCGCTACTGAGCCTGCTGCTCCGATCGCCCCACACGATTATGGTCAATACACCTCTTTTGGCAACAACACCTTGCAAATGCTTGCGACAAAATCGGGCATTCGCTTCCAAAAGCACTATCCTGCCTTCATTACCCAAGCTCCACAGCCGGGCAAGGCGTATTCCGATAGCAAGCTCGGGGACACGGGTCTTCTTCTGGAACCACAAGGCTTTAACGCATCTGCTTGGACACGCCGTTACCATTTGAGCCCGATTTATGTCGTTCATGGCTACGATGGATACCGCGGCAGCTTGGATGCCTGCATTGCTGTTTCGAAAAACAACATTCTCCACTTGGATGAATTGATCATTGATGTCGATCCGAGCGACACGACCAAGAAACACAAGCAGGAAGTGTACCGCTATTTCGACCATAATACCGAACAGAATTTCATGAACTACTCCGCCAACGTAAAAATGGGGGTCGCTTTCCTGAAGGAAGTTCGCTACTAAAAGAAGTCCCTCTAAAACCGTATAGCTAGCAAAAGGGGGAAAACTAGAACGCATCTCTGGTGTTCCCCCTTCTTTTTGGGAGGTGAACCATTTGACCGGGATTTCTTCTCTAGCAGCCTATCAATTCAGACTTGCAGACCACTACGCTTCTATTCGCAACTATATCGGAAAAGTAACTTTCACGACCTCGCCCTCCCGCAAGTATTCCTTCGTCTATATTCCCTACGGACAAAGTGCCAGTATGGTCATGCTGGATTATTTGCTCGCAAACCAGAAATCATTTGCGGCTGATCTACAAGACTCTTTGCAGGATATGATTCGGAATGATACCAGCATGGCCAATCCCATGGAACTGGTCGTGGTATCCGATCGCTCGCCGCTTAAAGAGAGCTTGCTTCTGGACGATGCCCTGGATGCTGACCGAATCATCAAGCAGCCATTACAAGTTATTCGTCGTGTACATTTATCAGATCGGATTAAAGCAGCAGGAATGGCAAAGCTCAACCCTGCCCAAATGTCCGTACGCGTGAATAAGGATGAGCTGCATATAGATTTGCCACAAGGATCGGCGAGTCGTTCCATTTTTGCCGAAGCTATCATTGGGAAAGAACAACCTGTCGCAACAAGGACTAAGCGTTTCGCTGGAAAAAAGATGAATGAATGGTTCACGGGCGAGCGTTTCTCTGCCTTCGATTTATTCGTAAATACCGATAGAAGCTTGGCTGGGCGAAAGTTTTGGGCTTCTCTTTTTGTGCAGATGGAAAGAGAATACGCAACCAGATCAATCACTCACAATCTATCTATTGAGAACAACCTGCCTCTTTCAAGCCGGGATAACAGACATGCCCTGTATACGGATTGGTCCCGTTTCATTGGCGAGCGTCATTTTGTCTTTGAAATGACCCGTCACTTCGTGCAAACCTTCCACCGGATGAAAACAAAACCGACGAAGGTGCTTCGCGACATGGACTGGGCTTACCTCAAAGCCCGTCAGTATGACGCCTTGCTGCACTTCCTTCACCGTGCAAGCAGGATCGCTACGCAAGATTTAGCAATCCATCGGGCTTCTACAGGTTTTCGAACCATGCTCCAAGGTGGTTCCCTTTTACAGAATCGCGACTGGGGCTATCGAGATTTCACGCGTCTTCTCTCCCTCGATTCCTTTTCACCAACAGCCTTCCGACCATACCAAAATGACTTGTTCATCAATCGCTCTCGACTATATGCTACTCGTCCCTATCAATCCCCAGGCACACTCATCACGGAATATGCTATTGGTAATCGAGACGTAGTTTCGGAGCTCGCTATTTTCCTATCACAGATTACGGGAACCCGAACAATTCAAACAGATGCTTCGCTCATGACCTATCTGGAACAAAGCTCCCGACACAACAGTCACCTCTTGTTTGTTCCCAACCCCATCAATGATTCTCTTCGAGAGAAAACCAATCCGCTCTGGATTCCCCAGCACTTCGAACTCGGAAAGAAAGATCTTTCTCGTCCCACTTCGATTATCAAAGATGACCTTCGCGCAGATCGCCAGCTCGTACATGCTGCTCATCTTTGGGAAAAGGAACGCGCCATCGATCTTAGTGGGGGCAAAGCACCTAAGCCATCCTTTTATCAGGATGAGGATGACATTTTCGCCAATCTGGAAAATGTACGCCCAAGCCTCCTGGCAGAGGATATGATCTTCGCAACCATCTTGCGCTTACTGCCCGCTCATCTTTTGGAAGACATCCTTGCTTCCAAAGAATTCCCTTCCCACCTGATGGACGACATGATTTTTGCCTCGCGCCTGACAGACGGTCAGAGTATTTTAGAAGCACTCATGGAATGGGCGCTGACCAACAAAACTTTCGATGCTTACGTAGATGAAGAATTTTTGGAGGGTGTGCGGACGCGGGTTCAGGCATTGATCGAATCTGAAGTCATTTTCAGTAAAGCGTTGCAAGACAGAGCCGGCATTCTTTCCTTTGAGACATGGGAGTCCACCCGCCAGAATGAGATTCTCTCGCATCTGGAGGAGGACGGGGTTACAGGAAAACGGGAAGTATTGCTCTCTTCCACGGTTGAGGAGGTGGAAATCACCAGTCAAATGGAGGCAGCCCCTTCAACCATTACGGAAGCACTGGTCGGCGAAGATGTATTCCGTCCAGCCGAGCTGCAAATTGAGAATCCATTTGGTTACATGGAACCCGATCCGTCCTTTTTGTTCGACGAGCATACAGCCCGCAAATCCGCTCACGCCAGCGATCTTGACGAGTTGCCGGTCACCGCACTGTTGCGCAGCAGAATCACGGAATTGTGCAGCGGCTATCTCTTCGCTACCTCCCCGCATGAACGAGCCAGTTACCTCGTCGATTTATACGATGTGGCAGAAAAAAGCGCGCGTGATGGAGAACTGCAGGACGATGAATGGCGAAAGTATGCCAAGCTCGCGCTCGAGCAAACGGTATTGCATGAGCAACTAATTGCCTATCAGCCGGAAGCAGCAGCTCATCTGATCGAATCTATCCTCAGTTACAAACAACCAGATCAAGCTGTTATCAACGCAGATTGGGTCGCCTCCAACCAAGAGCGTGCTACCTCGCTGCTCACCCAAGTCATGGGTAAAAAAGAACTCGCAGATGCTGTCATCCTGGAATACTTGGCTGGCCAATTGGATCATAGAAAAGGTCATATCGAGAAACCATTACTTTCTGTTCGCGACTACAAGAAAGCATGGGCAGATCGTATAGAAGAAATAGGACAAGGTTTGGTCTACGACTACTCCAACGATGTTCTCGAAGCTGAGCATGATCCCGAGCATTGGTCAGGTGGTTTTTCTGTTCCAGAAGCATACGATCCACACGATCCATTCAATGCGTACTATCCATGGACGACGGATATGAATGCACTCGCGATGGGGCAAGACAACTGGACCCGTTTTGGCTCGGGCACTTGGGAGCATAATCGCGACCAAGGCACCTTTACCCATACAAAGGGCTCTAGTGGCATGAGTGGCATGAGTGGCTACATTCGAAACGACTTCACCTATACAGACTATCAGTTTGAGGTCGATTTCAAAGTAGATGAGCCCGCAGATGGAGACAGCGCTGGTATCGTGTTCAATTATCACAACGACCAGAACTACTGGATGTTCGTCGTCAGTGACGGAAGCGCCAGTGGTATGCCGCGGCCCATGCAGCTTTTTAAGGTAGAGAACGGCAGATCAACCATGTACTCTACCCCGATGAACCCGTTTGCCTGGGAAAAAGAGAAATGGTATACCCTGCGTGTTTGGGTTACGGGTAACCGCATCCGCGTCTGGGTAGATCATAACCTGCAATACGATTTTACCGATTAGAGGTGATCATTTTGGGTCATACGTTTGGCATTTTTTCTAAATCAGTGGGCAACGTCACATTCGGAAAAATGCGCTCCTCGCTGGTAGAGGGCGCATTCCACCCGAATCATCCGGACAATCCAGACAGCCCGAATCGTCCTCGTGCAGAGGATCGTTACGCTGGCTATCAGAATCCGCTCTTAGGTGATCCCGGCAAGGGTCAGATTGGTCGTTGGCAGACGGTTAATCTCGACTCTCTCGAAAGCATGATCGATCAGATGATTGAACAATTTGTCCGGGACAAAAATTGGTATGCCAAGGTTCGTTGCCGCGAAGCGCTTTGGAACATGTACCGTCGCCTGGAATGGTGGGTCAACCAGCAAATCGATCCGCAAAAAAACGACTACCAGCGCGCCTTGCTCATGGTACGCGATTGCATTTACAAAATCCTGAAAAACGCCGAGCAGCCGGATGGGACCCATCAAAATGTTTCGCTGCCAGTTTGTCCAGCTCCTTACTATCATCACTTTAGCGGCTATTATCTCAATCATTACGATGCCATCGATAAAGAAGTCCCTACATTTGATATGCGGACCCTCCCGCTGTCGGATAAGTTTCATGGCCTTTTCCGCTATGTCTCCTCGACGGAAGATCAGGAATGGAAGATGGTTCACTCGGTCGGCTCCAATGAGATGGCGGGGAGTGAAAACATCATGAAGCTGGATGTGACCACTCTCAAGCACGGTAATTCCAGCAAAGTGACTTTTCAATGGCGCTTTAAAAAGCAAGGCTTTATTCGTTTTAAATACATGGCCAGCACTGCTCCTGGCGATGGGTTGCTGTTTTTTATCAACAACAATCAGGTTGGCGGGGAATGGAATCAGAACAGCAGCTGGCAAGAAGCGAAGTTTCACGTCAAGCCAGGGCAGACGTATAAGTTTGATTGGTTTGTGCGTCGGATGAGTGATCGGCGGTTTGGGAAAAATGCGGTTTATGTTAAAGATGTGGAGTGCGTTGAGGTGGTGCAAAGCTTGGATGAGCAGACGCCGCCGGATGTGGATACGTTGGGGAACAAGGCTTTTGCTGATCCCAAATGGCAATGGCTTACCAGATCAAGCAAAAGCATCATGACGACTTACTATAACGGTGAAGTGACCAAGGAGATCAATGGGAGAGAAGTCTCCATCTCGCTAGACAACGAATGTGACGGTGTTTTTTCTTGGAGTCATAAAATGGGGAGAGTAACTCCACCCTATCAATTTGATGTTAACACTTTTTTTGATGACACTTTTCAACAAAGCATTATGCATGGTAGCGGACTATATGGAAGTTATGCTTCTTCTCACCATGGTCCTCCATGGTCACTTGATCCCTACGAGCACTACTCTGAGACCATATCCGGTGATGCTAACATTACTTACGATGTTCGCATCGGAGATAAGACCACGGTCGCTGTAAAGGGCGAAGTAGAATTAATCTGCCCTCCGCTGTCGATCGATCATTACAATCCACAAGTTATCTCAGATTTGGACGCGGATACAGCACACTTCTCTTTTTCCGGCGTAAACGTTTGGAAAAGATGGTCTCATCCCGATTTCAATATGCAAGCATTGGTAATGGAAGACCCCATACGCCAAGGTACTGGCGATGCATCCACTACCGTTACTCTTTTTGACGATGGCTGGTTTGAATTTGATTATGCTTGTGATTTTCGCCCTTCTGAAATACTTGAGGTGCTGGTAGACGGGGAGCAGGTGCTTGTGTCAGCCTCTACCAAAGAGATCCAATCGGCAAAAATCCCTCTTACCAAAGGCACTCATACGATTACTTTTCGAGTGACAGACAGTTATACGGAAGAGCCTTTTCGAGCTGAAAAGGACACAGACTTTGATTACGATGATGATTCCGAAAAAATACGTGGCCGCTTCGGAAGCTATATTTCTGTAGATCGCTCCAATGATTGGGACTACAACCGTAGTAAGAAGATGGCAACCACCTCTGAAAATCGGGCAGAGATCGATTATCAAGTGAAACTGAACCCTGGTGCTTCACTGAATTTTACAGAGAAGGTTTTACTGGAGCCAGCCATTGATTTAACAGACTTTGACCCGGATCGGTCCAAATACGTTCGTGTCTTTTCAGAGGACTTCAATTCAGGTGACGAACGTTGGAGTAGAGACATAGATGTCAGGGATAACTGGAAATGGGTAGACATTTACCAGCTCTATCATCCTGAATCAAATACTGGAGATATTGATGATGGTGTTCTGATGGTCAAGGATCAGGATGGAACCACAAACCGCGTTTATTTGCGTGATATCGAATTGGAAAATCCTGGCTTTGTCCGCTTTGAATATGGAGGAAAGTACAGTCGTTATGAATCGTTGAAGCTATATGATAACGGCAAACTGATTTGGGAAGGAAACGAAAATCACGAATCAGCCGTTGGTCTTTATCGGGAAGTTGCACTCCCTGCTGGACGGCATTCTTTGAAATGGGTTTACGAGGATATGGAAGAAATCGAAGTAGAGGTAGGGTATGGTTCAGGGGCTGGAGGCAGTGGTTCAGGAAGTACTGACGGCTCTGAAGAACTTACCCCGGAGGAAGGGGGTCAAAAATGTTACAAGGCTGGGATTAAGAATCATGACATAGATTATTCCCTTTACGATAGTGGATTACCTAGTAGTATCACAGGAAGAATGTTTTATAAGGGACATGAGCAATCAAAAAATGGCGGAATTGTCACTCGGGAAGTGACTGCTCCTAGTTTTGCCTCTTATACGTATTCCGAGAAGCTTAAAGTATTTGGGGGAACAGGCATACCGAATAACGCCCCTTCAAAATCTCATCTAGATTATAGCGGATTGAAACTAAATTCAAATCTGAAAATGATAAACGGATATCCCGTTTTATTTACAGATTCAATCGTTCCAGGTAACACGGTTAAACACGTCATTAGTTTTACTGGTGGGGGTATCATAACATTTCGTTGTAAATTCGCTTCTTTAGTAAGAGACCTGGATAAAAGTAAAGAACCAAAAATAGGGATAGAATATAAAGGCTATCGAGCATCCTTTCAGATGGTGTTATCCTCCACCCCACAAGGTAGCGGTGATTTAGTATGGTCCTGGAACCAAAATGCAGGTAGTTCTCGTGACTATAAAAATATTGATTGGTCAAAAGCGAAGGATGTTTTCGTTAAGCTAGATGATTATGGCAGACTATTCCCAGTAAGAAAGTGGTATTTACAGCTTATCTTTAAGGATGAATATCCTGATAATGATAAGGTAGATGGTAATCTACAGTTTGCCGCTATCAATAATTTAGTAATAACAACCACACAGCGGGATAACGAAGGAGAAGATCTTTATGACACGACAGAAGTAAAAATGGAAGTCATCGATAAATCCACAGGAAAATCTATAGGTAAACCATACCCAGCCTACTATAACAGTATGAGCCCATACAACCTAACAGAGAGAGAGCATCCTATACAGGTAATCATTCCACCAGGTAAAACCTATCAAATTCGATATACACTTATAAAAGGCCCTGGAACCAAAGGCGGATTACACGGTAATGGCGGATCATTTCGATTGTCTGAAGGAAAATTCAAAGAGAAATGGGAAGATTATTGTCACGACTCCAACGGACATTACTACCCCAAAAAAGAAACCCCTTATACCGGAACTCCCCCAACCCCACCTGCTACAGAATGGGTAATCCCTCCCGACTCATGGTGCTGGTTAGATGCCATCGAAATATGGGAAAGCCCTGATCCAGTTCGTTTATGCAAAGACACGAGATTACGTGTCAGAGTCTACGACGAGGATTCCGACGAATTGGTCTCCGAGGATGAATACGATGGTGATGACGAGCAATTAATCGAAGTTGCATTAAATAACAATACCCCAGAAGCAAAAAGGTACAGAGTAAATTACCGATTTTTAACGAAATGCGACGACATGGTTTCCCTATCGGACGCACATGTGCAATTGGAAGACGTGAAGCCTCTCCAAAAGTCATCCTGTACCGTCCTTGGGTTCAAGGTTACTGAAAACACGGCTATTTGGATGGGTGGATGCAACGGGAGCAAGATGCATTTGAACGTGTATGGACAAAACGGAACATTGATTCATTCACAAACCTTCCTGGAAGAAGGCAAGCAATCCTTTAGCCTCGCTTCCCTCCTACCTACCCCCTCCCCCTCCTATCGCTTTGAATTCATCACTGAGCAAAAAGGCACAACCAGCGCCGTCACTGGTAAAGAGTATAAAACAACATTTCGGATCAAGGATTTCCAAGCTACAGAAACATGGGAGCTGATTCCCGAACCCTTCAACTCCAAGCTCGAATTTTATATCGACAACATATTAATGGACACTTTCACGCAACAAGGCGGCTTCTATGATCACTACTACCCTGTCGAAGCGGGCAAGCATACGTATAAATGGAAATTCATCGCGCAAAGCAGCGGACAGGTCTGGGATGGTTGCGAAGTAGATTACATCAAACTAACCAACTGGATCTGCGACAAGGTCCTCGTCACCCCCTACTGCGATCCCGGCAGCGGAGACAAATGCGTCGAAGCACTGATCAAATGCTTGCTCGCGATCTGGAAACAACGCCCTGAGGCATGTGTGATTGGCAAACGAATATGGCTATTTACGTAAGGAGGTACTTCTATGAGTGTAGTTTCTCGGCGTAAATCGGGGTTTCTCTTCGAGGATTCTTTCGATTCTATTACCCTCGATTCCAAGTGGAACATGACACCAAATGACTCTTCAAGGTGGTCGCTATCAGGCGCACCAGGCTCGCTCCGTTTAAAAGGCGGAGCGGAGCCGCTTCAACTCTTTTTAGACACGCTTACCCCCGTGAAACAATTCGTCCTTGATATGAAAAATTCATACAATCCAAAAGCTTCCGGAAGTACAGGCGGATTGACTGTTTTCATAAACCACAATGATTTTTTCCAAGTCGAAGAATATTACGATGCTTCACAAGGCACTGCGAAAACCTTCCCCTGGCTTCGATTAATACGCGACTACAATACCTACACCGCTTACTGGTCCGAGGACGAAGCCATCTGGCACATCATCGGTTCAGAGGAATTCAACCGCCTTGCTCCCAAAATTGGTATCTTTCTCAACAGCAGCGCTACAAACGACTATCTGGACATAGAACACGTCCGCGTTTTCTCCCTCCCCACTCTCACAGTCTCAAACCTCTCCCCCGGCATCCGCGTGGAGCTGCTCGATTCCACAGGAGCCGTTGTCGACTCCAAAACGTGTCGGACAAGCCAAACATCCATTCGCTTTGATATGACTCAGCATCCTATTCCTTTCACTGGCTCCCTCCGTTTTGCGGAAGCAGACGGAAAAACAATCATTAGCTCCAGCGACCAGATGGAAATGTGGGGCGGAGACGAATACGACTTTTCTCCCTCTCTCACCCTCTTTTTTATCGATGGCGAAGGAAATGAGGTCCACCTGCAAGACAACACGGAGGAGTTTCTCGGTCATATGCTCCAAGGCCAGTATAGGGAAGTGAAAATGATCGCCCGAAATACGATGCATCATGGGACTTTTACGGGTATCCAAGGGGTTCTCACCTCCTATGCAGGTACCGATCAGTACAAGCGGCTAGTAGATGTCGCTACAGACAAAAACGGCGTGCCTGGTACGTGGGGCGATTCTTTCACCCTGCCGGATACTGCGGCAGGAAATGAACAAGTTTTCTGGACGCGGATTTCCCGTGAGACCGATCCAGCACTCGTTGATAAAACGACGCATGTCCATTTTGGGCTCAATTTGTCCGCCGTTTATACCAAATAAATCGAAAAGGAGCTGAACGTATGTCGGTCAGAATCACCCGAACAGGCACCGAAGTCGTCCTGGATCATAATGAGTTGGCCAACAAGGGAAAACGTACCCACGCTGAAATCGACTCCTACCTCCAGGAGCTGGATGATGCAAGAGAGAATAAACCGAGCTTACAGGATAAATTCCGTGAGCTAAAAGACAAAGACGATGAACAGGATCGTCAGCTTGATGCCGTGAAAGGTGCTGTTTCTACCTTTCAAACCGGGCTGAATACGTTATCGTCAACCGTCAGTGCAGCAGAAGCGAAAAATCAGACGCAAGATCTCCGTCTTTCGCAAGTCGAACAAAAAAACGCACAGCAAGACCAAACCATTTTGAAGCTGCAAAGCGATGTCTCCTCTAACCCGAATGCCGAGGTGATCGCTGCACGTCGGGATCGGGATGGGAAGACCTTTCCCAGTTTGAAAGCTCGGTTGGATGATATGCAGGGGAGGATTGGTTCTGGGGGTGGTGGGGGAAATAATGGGGGGGCCTCAAGCAGTTCCTTTGATTTACAGACCCCAATCAATATTTTACTGAATACCTTCCGTGATGCGGAAACACATAACAGGCCCGCCTATCGTCAAAACAACATGTATGTAGATGTATTTAGCGATTCCTCAGGAATTGATACCGAAAAGTCATCTTCTTTTGCCATTATAAATGGTACTGTCTCACCCGGGCTTTACGATACAAACATCATCATGTCCAGTCCAACTGAACCCGCCCCTTATCACGTAACCTCGTCTAGTGAAACATCTATTTACCCTGGATGGATGGGAATCAACGGAAATGTAACTGATTACTATTATTCAAATGGAGCGACTCCTCCGGCAGAAGGTCATTGGTGGCAAATTGACTTTTTCGTCCCCAAAATTATTACTAAGCTCGCAATTAAACCTCTTCGAATTTCCAGTGGACAGTACAGTATTGCCTCGTTTACGCTTCAAGGTTCAAACGATGATACGAATTGGACAGATATATACGCAGGATCTCCTGTAAACACTGATTCAGAAACAGAACACAACTTCACCAATACTTCTGCATACCGCTATTACCGCCTGGCCAAGCTTCGCAGTTATCTCAGGGCATACCCAGTGATTTATACCGGTTGGCACGAGATTAAATTCTATGAAGCTATTGACGCTGTTACGCTCGTGACTAAGGCAGTTAATGTTGGCCGCTCTCCAAAGAAGATTATTACAACTGCGGAGTATACTGACGCGGTCACCTTCGACCTGACCCTTGATGGAACAACTTGGGTAAACAACATCGATTTAAACAAGCTAATCGATACCTCTTCACTAAAAGGTACAAACCTCCAATTACGAGCTAACATTCCGTCTACAGGCAGTTTAAAATCGTTAGGATTTACTTGGTATGACGATAGTATGCTTGTTGAGATGCCAGGCAAAGAAGGGGGAGGCGGGGATCGTAGCAGTACCAAACCGTTAGTAGACGTTGTTGCTGCTACTAATATTTTGCGTAATGCTTATCGCACTTTAGAAGGTATGAATCAGGGAGCATCAGTTTGGCACAATTTGTATGCAGACGCTTTTGTAGATTCATCTGGGGTCGATGTATCTAAATCAGAAGCATTTCAAATACAAAATGGAAAGTTTACCAAAACTGCTGGAGCACCTTTCAACTGGAAGGATCTAGGTGTTCAAACCGCTTCATCTACTGGAGATTGGAATAATAGTAGCACTAACTTTAGACCTTACAAATCGAATAGTACTTCCCTTACCTATGCTGTTGAAAAAATCGCAGACGATAATGCTATCGCAACCCCAGGTGGATATACTGATTACTGGCTTCATAGTGGTACAAGTGCTGACTTATTCATGAAATGGGTAACACCTGTAGAAGTATATAAAATCATTCTTTGGATGAATGGTAGTTTAAGACAAAACGGACACGATTACTGCGATCATCAAATTTTTGTCAAAAATCCATCAACAGGTAAATGGGAAGCAGTTACTCCAAGGATTAATCTCGATTCTAAGACCGATAAAGGAGTACATGGAGACGGTTCATGGCACTACCCCATCAACCTAGACTATTTCGTTAATGAAATCAAAATAACTGTCTGGAATAAAAGTTCATATATGACCGTCACTGAGGTACAAATACTGCAAGCATCTGATAAAAATCCTGTTATGGTTTCCAAGCCAATTCCATTGGCAAAAGTCCCAACCCACCTTTTATTGGATGCAGAGTATGAGGGTAACGCCAGCATTGATTTGTCATTCGATGGAGGTACCACGTTTACAACTGGTTTTCCTTTGAATCAGTTGATTGACTTAAGCACTTTTTTACCAAGTAATTCTCTTGTCATTCGGGCCAACCTTAGTGATAAAGCAGTCCTCAACAATATTGGTTGCATTTGGTATGACAAAGACACTCTCCCCACCTATACAGATACGGTAGGAGGTAGTTCAGGGGGTAACGTACCTGGCAACGGTAATTCAATGATTCAAGTAGAAAAGTATGGAGTTACCGCATCACCTATTTCTCCCACAGAAGTAAATATTACCATCCCCTACACTGCTGATTATAAATTACCCCCTATTGAGGTTTTGAAATTTGCCCCCGGTAAACAAAATTATACTCTCGAAATTGCAGCCTTTTCTGGAAACGAGGCCTATAACTTTGACCATGACAATTATTTGGAGCTGGATGGTACGTTACGGCTTAAAACCAACTACTCAATTGAATTAACAGAAGACGTAGTGCTTCCATCTGGTAATAGTGTGTACTCTTTCCCCCTTGATGTGAATCAATTCTCGCATATAGAGAAAATCAAGTTGAATTGAATATAACTACGATTAGAGACGATTTAGTATTACGAAAAGTTCAATGAATTGTTGAGGTGAAAAAAATGCCTATTCCAGCAACAGCCGGACAAAAAAGAACAAACGTTTCAGACATGCAGATTGGTGATTATATCATTTGTGAATATTGGCAAAACAAAGCAGGCTCAACTGGAAGTCTTAGCTTACTTGGCACAGCAACTCGTGGTGAAATTCCAATCACAGGGATGACAACAGCAACAACCAGCGAAAATGGTGGAACGTTTTATTTTGTCAAGGTTGATAAAGGATTGTTAATTGGAGACAGAGTTGTACAACACTCCATTTCATGGGACGCATTAAATACAGGAAGGCTTATTCAAGGACTACCTTGGAATAATGGAAATATCATCCCTGTCATGACAGGAAACACAGCTCCCAGTGGTATTGCAAGTGCAAGTAGTAGCTTATCTAATACTCCTCCTTGGCATTCTTTTGATGAAAGTATAGCAACCGCTTGGCACTCTGCAAGCGCTCCATTACCTACATCTCCTGAATGGATTGTGTATGAATTTACCAAGCCAAAAATAGTAAAGCGGTACGATATTCTTGCATACTCATCAGCAGACCCTGCAAGACCAAAAGTATGGACTTTTGAAGGATCGAATGATGGAACAACCTGGGACGTACTTGATAGAAAATCAAATCGCACATGGACAGACAAGATGGAGGTTGTCATAGACAATAAGACTGCCTATAAAAAATATAGAATACACATCACAGAAAGAGTGGGAACTAACACTTATGTCCGCATAGGAGACATCAGAATGTATGAAGTGGCAGGTATTATACGGAGCTTAACAGGTGGAGTTGCTTATGTAGATGCAAATGGCGCAATGTCTACCACTGATAAGGGATTAGGTTGTTGGCCTGTAAATAATGAATGGGATAAGTATATTGTAAGCTTTCCGCAAGATTTGATTCAGAGCGGGAAGACATACAGAGATATTTTTAATACTGACTTAAATGTTGTTACATGGTGTCAGGATACGCCTACTAATGGGATGTCACATCCTGCAGGTGGCCAACCAAATCCATCTAGCAATATAGGAAGAGTCCATAGAGGGCTAGCGGAATCAACCGATGGATTAACTACTGAGTTTGCTTGGGCTACATCAACTTGGATCGGTCTATCAATGGGTATAAATCAAGGATTCCGTCCAGTATTTGAATATAGGGAGGTGTAGCGGATGGCTACAGTTGGAGATCAATTAACTACACCAGAGGCAGGATGGAAGAGATATGATAACACATATCCGTCTATTGCATATAATGGAACATGGGCGAAAAGAACAGGATACGCAGGTAGCTATGAATTCACAGATACTTACACTTCAACAGCAGGGGACACGGCAACATTTGACTTTGTAGGAACAAAAATCCGTATCATATCTTTTTTCTGGAACAACTTCACGGCAGATGCGAAAATCACGATTGATGGGGTCGCACATGCATTTAGTGAAAGAAGTGCTTCAAATACCCCACAAGTCATCGTATTTGAAAAAATAGGATTGTCTGAAGGCAAGCACCGTGTTGAGCTGAAATTGAATTCTGGGACAGATTATCTTGGAATTGATGCCATTGATATTGATGCTGATGGTAGAATTCTCCACCCTGATGAAGTCGTAGATGTAAAAGATTTAACTGTAGGAAAACGTATTCGTTTTAACTACTTGGCACCTGCTGGTACGTTTGGAACCATATCTATCGGAAAAGAAATGTCAGGACTTCTTCCCAATGCTCCTGCAATAAGTGCAAATGGTGATGGGTATTTCATCATGTACGGTACAAATCACAAAGGTGATAAGTTGCTGATGGCTGACCGCAATATCCAAACCATTTCATGGGATGCCTTAAATACTGCAGGGATTGCAAGCGGAAGCGGATCGCCAATAAAAAGCTTGCACACCATTCCAGGATTGTCTGGGTATTCTTCTGCCGTGTGTAAAGTTTCTGCTTCAACAGAGTATGACACAGCAAATTATCAGTCATGGAAGGCTTTTGACGGAATAGAGACTACGTACTGGACAAGTACTGCTGCTACTGAAACAACAGAAGAGATTGTAAAGATCGAGTATTCAACACCATCAAGAATTACTTCGTATTATCTATATGCCATATACAGTCCGAAAAAATGGTACTTCGAAGCTTCTAACGACGGAACTTCTTGGGATACCTTGCATACTGGAAATGAAGTATCAAGCTGGCACGGTCTCAAAAAGACCTTCTCATTCAAAAATGATAAAGCTTATACACAATATCGCATCAGAGTATCAGAACGTTACGTATGGAACGGACTTTATTATGTGGGCTTTTATACTGTCCAATTGTTCACATCCTCTGATAGAGAAATAACATTGCGACTACCGACAGGCGGAGTAAACTCATCGGATAAAGACAACGAATGGGATGAGTACATTACCGATGACCAGATCTGGAATAATGTAAATCACGGTTCATGGACCAGTACGACCGATCAATCCAATTCAAAGGCCCGCGTGATTCGAGGTTATAACGGTCTCAAAAACTGGACATCTGGTTCAACAGATCTTACAACTCCAGGCCGAGGCTTCCGTCCGGCTCTTCTGATTGAGTCAATAAACAATAGATTTCTTATACAAGACGGTACAGATGTGAAAACGTACACTTCTTCCGGCTGGGAAACCGTCGGCGCTGCTCCCCCTACAGACGATATGTTTTTAAATAAAGGCATGCTCGACCTCTCTACATGCGCCCCGTACTTGAAAGATTTAATCGACAAATCCCACATCAAAATCCTTGTTTCGAAACCTAAAAGAGAGCCCTCCGTTGCTTATCTTACTGGCATCCCAGTACCAAGAATCGTAAAGATGAATAATGATGTTAGCTTTCTCAACACATCAAAAGTCAACTCTTTAACCTTATCAGGTACAGAGACAGGCGTCCTAAGGATAGCAATAAGTACAGACAGTGGAACAATATGGGAAACAAAACAAATGGATGGCTCGTGGACAACAGTTGATATTACTAACCCCATTGATTTCAAAGCAAATGCAATGACAATAGACGATTTCAATAGCATCCAAAACTGGGACGAGAAGCTTGGTAAAGCTAAAAACTTGCGATTCGCCTTCTACTTCGAACAGTCTTTATCCGCTGATGAAACAAGTTTAGACTCCCTTACCATGAATGTGGACTTACTAGATTCTTGGGATATGGCGATGCCCGGAGTTGATTACAAATACGGGTATAACCGAAATACCAATTTGCGTATCCTTTTACTCTCAGATGGAGATTACAAAATAAACATAAGCTCTGGCGGTAGCAGTGGCTCCACGATCACAGAAGTAGATGGAGGTACATTCTAATGGCTCTACCAATCAAATTCAAACGAGGAAAAGAAACTAATTTACCTTCTTCAGCTCCTGCAGGGGAACCGCTTTTTACTACAGACACGCATAAACTATTTATTGGGACTGGTACGGGGATTATTAGTGTCGGGGCTGATCCAGCATTAAAAGACCGGATTGATTCCATAGAAAAGCAGCGAAGCACCATTACTTATACGCACCACGAAGATTTTAGCAACCGCTCCCGTATTGATTTTGATAAAACTACGGCAGCAGTTCAGACAAACGCAGTCAGAGTTGCCAAAACAGCTTCCTTTCAAGAGAGCTTTGAAAACACCAATTACTACGACAATATCAACTCCAGTAACATCCTATTCGATACTTCGGCCCAAAAAGCATCACTTGCCCTCGGAAATCTGGAAGGAATTCTCTATACCAAACCGATCCCTGTTAAAAACTCCGATTCCGTCACGATAAATACCAATACTATCCTTCCTTCTACGATGGCGTTTTCTCATTCGGAACGTCTTACCAACGATGATACTCGCTCCTATTTCCAGCCAATTGCATTTACAGATCGAACGAATCGGACATGGCATGTCGCTTTCCTGAAAACCGAGGGAGTTTATTATCGGGTTGAAAACCCAGATGGATCGCTTGCTTTTGAGAAAATATCTTCAACTCCCTTCAGTTCTGATTTTGATCCTGCTTCCTCTTATGGAAGCTTTGTTCCTAATGTAAGTTTCGTGGTCGACTATAACAATCGTGTATGGCTGGGTGTGCCGACTAGCAAAAATAACTACAATAGACACCTGTATCTTGGGTGCATTAATAGTGATGGCAGTTTCATTAAGGATTGGCGAATCATCAGTACCGCAAGTAATGCAGATCTTTATTACAAGTCTTCGTCTCTATGTGTAGATAAAAATAATCATATTTGGTTTGGTTGGACATATGGATCCATGAGCACATATGTCATAAAATTCGATAGTGAAATGAATATCTTAATACCGGCGTTTCCACTACCGGGAACGAATTCTTTCGCTTATGGACACTTGATCAGCCTTAACCTTTTTTATGACAATGCGCAAGAGGCAATTGTATCCATCCATCATACAAATAGCAAGAGTGGGGTCTACCTCACAAAAATAAGCCTAATGGGCGCTCCCATACAAACTATCAAGCAACTTACTATCCAGCACTTCACTGACTCCTTAGCCACTTATTTTGACCCAGATACACGTAAAATTATTGTTGCAGCCGTACAAAATGCCAGTCCTCGCTTCATTTATGTTTGTACAATAGACCCTGTTTCAGGTACCTTACTTCAAGCAAAAGCACTTACCCGAACTGCCGATCGTATCCACAGCTTAGTGAAGGACGGGAATACCTACCGCTTCACCTATGACACCCAATTGACTGGAAAAATCTGCTCCTTATCTGTGAATGCAGATACACTGGACATCGCCGATGATGAGACACTCGTGACGAATTTTAATGGCAGCCTCTCCTATGTCTATAAGGACTCCAATCAAAATATTCGCTGTGTTTACGCATCCACCGCCTATAGTAAAAATCTCACGATGATGCGTAGTAATTTTGTATCTACCCCCTCTTCAATAAAAGTGGAAATTTCCCCAGACTATGGGGCACAGTGGTTACCAGCTCAAAATGGACAAGAGATAAAGTTTTCATCTCCAACCGATACGGTCAACCTTAGGATAAAGCTAATAACGCCAACAGTAACCATGACCCCAGAGATAACAAAATTCAGCCTGACAATCGGGGGAGAATCAGGCGATCTCACACAAGAATTCGTCAGTAATCGCCTGCCGTCTGTATTTCCCATTCTTAATGCAGTGTTAACAGCAGAAGAGGATCAGAAGCATGGTACAATCAGTTGGTTTCTATCCAATGACGGGGGTTCTAATTGGCTTCCTACAACATTAGGGGAACAGATTACCTTCCAAAATCCGATCAACTCAGACCTGAGAGTAAAAGCAATTCTTCATTCTCCGAGTGGAGTTCTTGATAGTCCAGCCATCCATAGCTTCACCGTCCTTTCCTCCAATCTTGTATCCGATTTTATAGGTAAAACAGGAACCAACCTGACCGCCACCATGTCCGCCGACCAGATCTTAAACGCAGCTGACACCTTCACTAAAATCAATTTCAATACAACCACCCACGACGCCCTCCAAGAGTTCGATAAAAACCAAAGCCGCTTTGTTGCAAAAGCACTTGGCGACTACTTAATCGTTGGCTCAGCACGAATCAAAAGCCCAACCACCTCACCAAATGGTCTACAACTAGAAGTACGAATCAATGGTGAACTCCATAAAGTACTCAGCAGCATCGTCTCCTATTCCAACCATTCCTGGTGTTTAAACGGTTCAAGCATCGTTCAGCTAAAGCCCGGCGACTACGTAGAGCTTTTCGGCTACTCTTTTTTTGCCAACAGCGTCATAGAAGCCCTCCCCGCTTATACTTACTTCCAAATCAAGCAGTTATGGTAAAAGACAAGCTCTCAAACCACCGTGAGAATTTCTCCAAACTGTCTACTCTATATATAAGACCTCACAAGAGAAAGCAGGTGAATAAACGGATGATCCAAACACTACTCAACTCTTCCACTCTCCCCTTGGTAGTATCCAGTGTACTGACCGCAATCGTTACGTATCTGGTTGCTCGCCACAACAACAAGAAAGAGTTGATGATAACAGACAGGCAACAAATCTCGCAGGAGAACCAGCAAATTCGCCAGGAGCTTCGTCAGGAAATGGACAAGCTTCGGGAAGAACTCCATGTTTGGCGCAACCGTTGCATGGAGCTTGAAACCATCGTACAGGAGTGGCGAGATAAATACACGACGCTGGTAGTAGAGAGGCAACAGCTGGAGTTTCGTGTAAAAGAACTGGAAACCGAACTCAAAACCTACATGCAAGCGAGGATTTCCTAGATGTTGCCGATCCAGCCGTACCTCCTCCACAAGTCATCATCAACGAAAGTGACACCTACCTACCTTTGGGCGAAATCTCGCCTCATGAACTAACTCCCTCCCAAATGAATGACGGCTGGATGTTTTCCCCGAAGTACGCCCCGCTCTACTTGCAAAAGGAGGAACAACCTTTGATTCACATTGACCAATTCATTCACAGCCTGAGTCTGCTTACTTTTATGGCGATCTTGATTGAAGCCGTAACCGAAATTTTAAAGAATGCCTTCCCCGTACTAAAAGACCGCTCCACTTACATCCTCTCCATCCTCATCGGCATTTCGCTCTCCCTCGCTTTTCAAGTCAACCCCTTTGGTCTTGAGGGCAGTGGCTACTACGTTTCTGCCGTGCTGGCTGGTATCCTCACCAGCCGCGGAGCGAACTACCTCAATAGCTTTGTGAAAAAGCTGAATACATCCTCGAAACAATAACTTCTCCTTGTCCGCACAAAAAGGCACCTGGCCTGATGCAACCATCTTACGCATCAGGCAGGTGCCTCTTCTCTTTTTCTCTTGCTTCTCTCTATACTTCCTCTATCAACCGCGCCAACAAGGTAGCGCGCGTCGATATTTCTCCCAGTTCGATCCATTCATCCGGCGAGTGGGCGTAGCCACCCTTTACACCAAGTCCATCCAGCGTCGGGACTCCGCAAGCAGCAGCGAAATTGCCATCGCTGACTCCACCTGTCCCCGACTCTTCCAAAGCCATCCCTAGTTCATTGATGCTAATCGATTGTGCAAGGGAAAATAATTTGCCTGTCTCTTCGGTTCGTTCCATCGGCGGTCGGCGAATGCCTCCCTTTACACTGATGTTTGTACCGGCGAGCACTGGCGTGAGCTCGCTCATTACCTTCTCAATGCGTAATGCCTCTTCCATCGAGATAAATCTCACGTCTACTTCTGCTTCTGCTGAGTCGGCTACGACATTGGAGCCAATACCGCCCTTGATGACGCCCACATTGACGGTCGTTCCTTTTTCATAATCGGTCAAGGCATGCAGAAATTGCACCTGTCTCGCCAGCTCTTCAATAGCAGAGACACCTTTTTGATGATCGACGCCCGCGTGTGAGGAAATTCCGCTGACTGCCAAGGTAAAATGGGCGCTTCCCTTCCGCCATGTTTTGAGTGCGCCGCTCGGTTCGGTCGGCGGCTCCAACACAAAGCTCGCCACCGAACGCGCGGCTTCTTCTTCTACCAGTCGGCGAGAAGTCGGGCTGCCGATCTCCTCGTCACTGTTTAGCAGGAGCACGATTTTTTTATCTGCTGGCAGGCGATCCAGCTTTACCAATGCCCGCATGGCAAACATTGCTTGCAAAACGCCCGCTTTCATATCGTATACGCCCGGCCCGTACGCTTTCTCATCCCGGATCGCAAACGGTCGGCGAGCCGCCTCTCCTTCTAGCCATACGGTATCGTAATGGCCGATGATGAGGATTTGTTTTTCCCCGTTGCCCAGCGTACAACGCACCTGATCGCCATACGTCTTATTCGGGATTAGCTCTGCTACTCCCCCTGTCAGCCGTTGAAACTGCAGAGCGAACCAGCCCGCCATGCGGTCGCCCAGCTGTTTGTCACGAGAAGGCGAGTCCATGTTGACTGCCTCTTCGAGTAGCTGGAGATAGTGGGGCATATTCTCTTGTACATAAGTGTGGATTGACATAGTGCCTCTTCCTTAGTGAGATTGTGAATTGAGTCCGAACAGGCGCTCTAGTCCGTACACTTTTTCCAACAAGACGATGAACACCAGACTCAGCAGGATGACCACCGAAGAAATCGAAGCCACCAACGGGTCAAGTGTTTCCTGCATATAGGTGAAAATCGCGAGTGGCAGCGTCGTCGTATCCGGTGCCACCAAGAACAAAGAAACCGTCACATTGTCAAACGACGTCAAGAACGAAAAGATCATCCCCGACACGATAGCCGGACGCAACAGTGGCAACGTAATATCCCAGAACACCCGAAACGGATGGGCACCCAGCATGTATCCCGCTTTTTCCAACGTATAATCGAACGAGCTAAGCCCTGTGAGCACCAGCCTGACGACATACGGAATCGAGATCAGCATGTGCGCCAGCAAAAGTCCTGTAAACGTCCCCGCGATACCAATTCGCGTGAAAAACAGCAGCGCGGAAATCCCGATAATCAACGAAGGAACGGTAAGCGGTGAAAGCATCAGTGCGTTGATGATGCCGCTCCCACGAAACTTGTATTTGGACAGCGCGAATGCAGCCAATGTCCCTAAAAAAGTCGCCAAAATCGCCGTTATCGTAGCTAGCTTCAGACTGATCCACAACGAATCGATGAACTCCGGCCGATCCAAAATCATTTCATACCACTGCCACGAAAATCCTTCGGGCGGAAAAGCGAGGTATCCGGCTGCCGTAAAGGAGCTCGGGATGATGACCAGAAATGGCAGATTGACCAAAACAAGCACAAAGAACGTGATGAGTCCAAGTACGTTTATTTTTTTCATGACGCAAACACCTCTTTATACCGCTTGGTTTCAATCAGCTTTGTATACAAAGTCACCAATAGGATCGTGCTGCCCAAGAGCAGGAAGGCAAGTGCCGCACCCAAAGGCCAGTTCAGTGTCGCCATGATTTGCTCATAGGCAATGACAGGCAAGACTTTCACGGACGTTCCCCCCATCAGGGCAGGTGTCACAAAGGCGCTCATCGACAAGCTGAACACCAGTGTCGTCCCGGCAATAATCCCCGGCAAGCACAAGGGCAATGTCACACTGAAAAACGTACGTACGCGGGAAGCCCCCAAAATCGATGCCGCCTTATTCAAGGACGGATCAATGGCATACAAGCTGGTTGCAATCGCCAGAACCATGTAGGCAATGAAGGAATCCGTCAGACCGATCACAATACCCAGCTCGTTATACAAAAGCCGCAACGGTTGATCGATCAGACCCAGACTGATCAACGTCTCATTGATCCACCCTTTCTCCCCCAAAACCACTACCCAACCGAAGTTGCGAATAACCACACTGATAAGGTGAGGGGCCAGGATCAGCATCGTGACGATTCCACGCATTTTCCCTGTAGCCTGCGCCATGTACATCGCTACAGGAAATCCGAGCAAGAGGCTTACCAGAACCGTCCAGAGACTCACGCGAATCGTCCGCCAAAGAATCTCCAAGTAGTACGGATCTTGTATAAATAATGAATAATTGTGCAAAGAGAACGCCTGATTCTCATCCTGAAAGCTGAGCAAAAGCATCATCAGCATGGGGAGGATGAATACGCCAAGCAGCAAAATCATCGCAGGTGCTGTCAACAATGTAACCGAGAGACGCTTGCTCATCCGTCATCCCCTTCCCGCGGGCATGACCAGTACGTCGTCCGCGTTCCATTGACAGTAAACCGTTTGACCTTCTTGGCGGTCCACCGAACTATCGGTCATTTGGACTTTTGCCGAAAGCGTATGCTCCCCGACCTTGACCTCACATTCTGTGTACGAGCCCAGGAAGGAGGCAAGCTGCAAATGTCCTTTTACCCGATTCGCTTCCTCACTGACTGTTGTATCGGTCAGCTTGATTTTCTCTGGTCGGATAAAAATGATCACTTTTTCATGGAGTGCCACAGTTCGCTGTTGCTTTGCCGCCTTTACGAGCATTCCACCAGTCGTCCTCAGCGTGAGTACATCCCCGTCCATTCCGATGACTTCCCCTTCCAAACGGTTCGTCTTACCGATGAAAGTATGCACGAATTCAGATGCGGGCTGATTGTAAATCTCCAGCGGTGTACCGATTTGCTCCACAAATCCGTGATTCATGACCACGATGCGATCAGAAAGCGCTAGCGCCTCTTCTTGGTCATGGGTAACGAAAATGGTTGTAACGCCAATTTCGTGATGTAAGCGCTTTAACTCATCGCGCAGCTCTTCACGAAGTTTGGCATCCAGGTTACTGAGCGGCTCATCCAAAAGCAGGAGAGACGGTTCAATAACAAGCGCCCGTGCAATCGCAATCCGCTGGCGTTGTCCGCCGGAGAGTTGTTTCGGATAGCGGTCTGCTACGTTTGGCAGCTTGACCAGCCCAAGTACACGATTCACACGCTCTTGCATTTCTTGCTTGTTCACTTTGCGCAATTTCAAGCCGTAGGCGATGTTTTCCGCTACGGTCATATGCGGGAACAGCGAGTACGTCTGAAATACCATGCCCAGCTCCCGTTTGTACGGAGGCACGCCATTCATTCGCTGCCCTTTGATCAACAGGTCCCCGCCATCCGGGTCCAAAAAACCGGCAATCATATTCAAGGTCGTGGTCTTACCGCAACCAGATGGGCCGAGGAATGAAATGAATTCGCCTTGCTCCACCTGCAGGTTGAAGTTTTGAACCACGACATTGCTTTGAAATTTTTTCATGATGCCGCGCAGTTCAACATCAATCACCTTGGTCACGTAAATACCTACTTTCCTGTTTTAGGTGCGATTTCTTTGTTAAAGCGATCAAGCCAAGCAGATGTTTCCTTGCTCACTACGCTATAGTCGAAGTTGACAACCTTTGTACGATCGAATTCCAATGTTTTCGCTACATCGTCTGGCAGCTTCACAGATGTTGCCGGATTGTAGTACAGCTTCGTTGCGTACATCGTTTGAATTTCATCCGTCAAAAGGAAATCAACGAATGCTTTTGCCGCTTTTGGACTCTTCGAACCTTTTACCAGCGT
Source organism: Brevibacillus sp. MER 51 (assembly GCF_023714195.1). Taxonomy (NCBI): domain Bacteria; kingdom Bacillati; phylum Bacillota; class Bacilli; order Caryophanales; family Paenibacillaceae; genus Brevibacillus; species Brevibacillus sp. MER 51. The sequence goes on from NZ_JAMAUS010000009.1 coordinate 189,481, forward strand.
AGCTACGTTCGGTACGATGTTTCCGCCTTCTTCAGGGAAAACGAACTCCAATGGTACGCCTGCCTCTTTTTGTGTCAAGCTACGCGCCATTGTCCAAGTAGTGTAGGCTGCGCTCTTGTTTTGCAGATTTTGCTGAAGCTGTGCTGCACTCTTCGCAAAGGTCGGCATGTATCCTGCAATCGTTTCCATTTTTTTAAAACCTTGTTCGATGTCTTTCTCAGACCCGCCATTTGCGTACGCCAACATGATCATTGCAGAGCGTCCGAAGTTGCTCGCTACGTCTGTCATCGTGATGTAGCCTTTCACTTCAGGCTTGGCCAGGTCATTCCAGGACTTCGGTACAGGCAAGCCTTTTTCTTTTACCAGGTCCGCATTGTAGGAAATCCCCATCGGCGTGAAGTTTACAACTACACCGCTATCCTCCGTCACTCGCAAATCTTCCGGTACGTTTTTCATGTTCGGGATATCTGTTGCGGATACCGTTTCCCACAAGCCTTCTTGACGTCCCTTCTCTTGTTCGCCGCCTTCAACGATTGTCAGGTCGATTTGCGGAGCATTTTTCTGTGCCTTAACCTTCGCTACGATCTCCGTAGAAACACCAGAAACATAGGTCAGCTTTACATTCGGATACTTCTCGTTAAACTTCTTGAACACTTCATCCTTCATCATCTTTTCAACGGTCGCGCCGTTCCCTGCTACTACCAGTGTGTCTTCCAGCTGAGCTTGTGCCTCGGTGCCGCTATTGTTGCCAGCAGCCGGTGAAGGAGCAGATGTTTGCGGCGTGGAGGAGCCACATCCAGCCAGCAAGGAACCAGTCAAAGCGAAAATGGACAAGACGGATAATGCCTTTTTCTTCATGTAAGTTCGACCCCCGATTGTCTATATTGTTCACAAATAGAGAACAACGTTTCCTATTTGGGAACGATAATGTTATACTAGCACAAAGATACTGACTATTCAAGGTAGTCGTACTAGAAGCATCATTGCCCCAATTACAGGCTTGCCAGCATTCTTTCTAATGGTAAAATTACTTCAATCGAGACTCTTCTTTTAGAGGGGCTACTGTACGTTAAAGGAGACGTTTGTATGGACCAAGTATTGTCTTCTGTTCGAAATGGCTGTCGGCTGTTAAAAATATTTCTCGATTCGCCAAAGGAACTCGGGGTAACGGAGCTCAGCAAAAAACTCCAGCTGTCCAAGGGAGCCGTTCACAAGCTCCTGTCCACGCTGGAGTCTGAAGGCTTTATCCGCCAAAACGAAAAAACCAAGCAGTATACGCTTGGCTACACGCTTTTGGAGCTGGGCACTAAGGTGCTCACGAATCACGATATCGTTGATTTTTCCAAGCCGTTCTTAGAACAGCTTGTCTCACGGACAAACGAATTGGCGGTCTTATGTGTACAAGATTCCAAGGACGCGATTTATGTAGCCAAAGAGGATTCGCTTCATCCCATTCGCTTTACCGTAGAATCCTTCCGGCGTTTTCCTCTTTACTCTACTTCCGCTGCTAGGGTTTTGCTTGCCTATCAGCCAGAGGAGTTTCAGGATGAGATTTTGCAGGAACATCCACTGAAAAGTTACACACCTCATTCGTACACGTCGGTTGAGGAAATCAAAGAGGACTTGGTGACAATCCGCAAGCGAGGCTATGAAATCAGCTCGAATCGACGCAATACAGGTGTGACCGGAATCGCTGCCCCGATTTTTGATTCAACTGGACACGTCACTGCATCCGTCAGTGTCATCGGTCCCTCTGATCGCGTGATGCCAAAACAAGAAGAGATTTTACAAGAAACGCTAGCGACGGTACGTGCGATGTCGGCTCAGTTAGGGTATCGAATGTCTTGAAATCAGCTTGAGTTGCCATGAAAAAACCTCCTGTTTATCAGTCTGCTCTGATGACAGGAGGTTGCTCTTTTTGCTGACTCTCTTGTTTTGCCAATTGTAATGGCTCAATCCGTTCACCTATTTTACACTCAATATAGTTATGTTAAATTTTTCATCTTGAGGAGTAACGGTCTCGTTTGTTTTTCGTCCTACTAATTGTGAATCGTATTACATGTAAACAGAAAGGAAATGACACCCTATGAGAAAAACATATTTGCTGCTTTCTTCTTTGTTATTCTGTGCTTTGCTTGTTCCTGACGCTCATGCAGCTTCACAGCAAGGAACAGTTGCGCCTGTTCCTCCCCAAGTAATTGTTCCAACAAGCATCAAGGATAAACAAGGAAATACCCTTGAAAAATCAATGGGCTATGTGAAAACGTTACAAGTGAAAAACGGAAAGTTAATCGTCTCGCTTGACTATGTTCAATGGTTTTTCGGTGAGGCAGCAGTAAAAGCTTATCGCCAGGATCATCCATTGGAAAAAGAGGACTATCCAATGCCATATTACATTCGTAATAGCAATCTTAAAATTAGAACGTTTGAAGTTTCTCCGAAGGCTTCGTTTACTCTTCAAACCAACTCTACACAAAAAGATGGAAATTTCCATTGGAATGAAGCTGTAAACGCCGATACTTTTAAAAAGTTTGTGCTTTCCAAGGGGATTCCTTATCAGATACCGTTCCACGTTGAAGTAAAGAATGGAGTCATCACAAAAGTTACAGAACAGTACGTCCCCTAATTATTAGCAGCACTCCCTTTTTGGGGTGCTGCTTTTCATTTTTTCTCTTTTGTTTAACTGGGATAGTTCAATCGCCATTTTATAATCAATTGGGGCACTATTCACGATTCTTTTCTTTTCTTTCCTTATCATTTCGAATAATTCTTGCTCAGTTAAATAAGTAGCATTTTCATACTCCCATCTAAAATATGGTCTAAGCAGTACCGCTAATTCTTCCCATGTTTCAGCTTGGTATTCCGATAGAATTTCGTTGATGATTTGGGTAATAGCTTCAATATCAAACTTAAGATAACCTTAGGATTTTTCTTTAGTTCCTTTGCCAATGCTTTTGGCGTTATGATTCCAAAATCAAAATTGTCTTCTCCGTCAGTATGCAGGATTCCCCAACAAACTGTAGTATTCGCTTGTTTAAAGGAGTTGATCTAATGACTGAGGTAAAGAAGATCGCTTATAAGAAATTAATTCATCAAGCTTTCCTAGACCTAAAAAACAGTGGTACTTTTGACGAGGCTACCTTTTATAGAAATTTCCGTATAGCCCATGCTTTCCATAATCTCTCAGAGTTTATCGTTATAGATTTTGTTGGCTTCAATGAAGATGAATTTTGGGCTAGAGTCGACGCATTAGCCTCTCAATTTGATTTGCACCATTACAGAAAAATCTTCGATGAAGCCGTTATGGAAAAGTAAATTCCCAATATTTCTTGTCTTTTCATTGGAATGATCATTTTGCTTATCACACCGATTAATTAAAAAAATTCATTTATGACAGAGTATCCCGCCAGCCAAACGTTAAAGGGACCATATAAAACGGTACTCAAATCATGCTGAGTGCCGTGGTGATTTTAAAATTACTAGCCCATATCCTTGTGCAAATAAGGCTCCCATGCACGTTTTAACAGACGAATGCCCTCCTCAATCTCCTCGATGGTCTGCCCCCCGAACCCAAACTGAAAGGCCGGCAGTCCATTTTCCTGCGGATGGACCCATTTATGTGCGGTTGGATAGACACGAACGCCTGATGCAGCCGCGATTTGCGTCAACTGTTGCGAAGTGCTCTCACTTTTCACTTCTACCGTCACAGACAGCCCGGCATCCTGACCCTTAATCCGGATGTACGCCCCAAAGTGTTCCTGTAAGCACTGAAGCAGTGCCCCATGCTTTTTGCGGTAAAGCGTCCGCATCCTGCGAATATGCCGCTCCCAATCGCCATTTTTCATGAACAGGGCCAGCGTCTCCTGATGAATACGCGATGCCGACTGGTCAAAGTCAGCCATTTTCTCCTGATACACCGTCAATAACGCATGCGGCAAAACCATATAGCTAATGCGAATCGACGGCAGCAACGCCTTGGAAAACGTCCCCAGATAAATAACGCGTCCCTGTGTATCCAGCCCTTGAAGCGAAGGAATCGGCTTGCCATGATAGCGAAACTCACCATCGTAGTCATCCTCCATGATGTAGCTCCCCGTCTGATTCGCCCAGTGTAGCAGCTTTAGGCGTTTGGCATACGGCATGACAATTCCAGACGGGTCCTGATGAGACGGGGTAATATAAACCAGTTGCGCTCCACTTTCACTGAGCGCTTCCAAATCGATTCCATCCTCCGCCAACTTGATCGGGCGCACATCATAGCCCAAATGGGAAAACACGACACGAACACCGTGATAGCCCGGCTCTTCCATCGCAACAGCCTGTCCCCGCGTCCCGAATAAGAACCCCAATAAGCTGATCATCACCTGCGTCCCCGCACCGATCACAATTTGTTCTGGCGTAGCTTGCACACCCCGAGCACGTCCGAGATAGCGTGCGAGCTCCTCCCGCAGCTGCGGCTCGCCTTGTCCGTCGCCATAGTAGAGCACTTGCTTGTTTTCTTCCTGCATGCACTGGTTGGTGTACTTGCGCCAACGGTCAAAAGGAAAATGCTCGGCATCAACGCGCGCTTGGTGAAAATTATATTGGATCGGAACTGCTGAGGAGGTAGGCAGAGAGGGTTGGACGTAAGCTGTTTTAGCTGCTTGCTGCCCTTTCCCTATAGGTGCAGGTATAGGCCCATCCCAGTCCACATCGACCACATAAAATCCGCTGCGCTCCCGACTCTCGATGTAGCCTTCTGCCATGAGCTGGTGATAGGCACTCTCGACAGTCGTTTTACTCACCTGCAAAAATCCGCTCAATGCCCGAACAGAAGGCAGACGCGTCCCGGAGATTAAGCGCCTCCCTTGGATTTCTGTACAAAAATAGCGATAAAGCTGTAAATAGAGAGGCTCGCTCCCTTCTACAAAGCGGGGACTAATATCTAGCAAGCCACATCCTCCTCGCTGAATAAATGAAAAACCGACGGGAGCAAAAATCCCCATCGGTACTCACGTTTCTATTACACCAATATTACGCCAAATACGCCTCTCTTACCTGCGGATTCATCAATAATGTCTGGGCGTCGTCTTGCAAAATAATTTCGCCTGTCTGAATAACATAACCGCGATGGGCGACAGACAGCGCTTGATTCGCATTTTGCTCAACCAAGAGAATCGTCATGCCTTCCTTGTTCAGCTCCGTAACGATGTCAAAAATCTGCTCCACCAAAATTGGCGCCAATCCCATCGATGGTTCATCGAGCATGAGAATTTTTGGCTTCATCATCAGTCCACGAGCAATCGCCAGCATTTGCTGCTCGCCCCCGGACATCGTGCCACCTTTTTGATTGACCCGTTCCTTCAGGCGTGGAAAGTAAGCAAAGGCACGCTCGATTCCTTCTTCAATCACCTTTTTATCGGATACACTAAAGGCACCCATCTCCAAATTCTCGCGTACGGTCAGCTTTGGAAAAATGCGGCGGCCTTCCGGAACATGGGCGATTCCTGCTAAGGCAATATCATGTGTACGCATCTGCGTAATGTCTTTGCCATTAAAGATGACTTTTCCTTCTTTGGCGCGAGTCTGCCCACAAATCGTTTTCAACGTGGTCGATTTACCTGCCCCGTTGGAACCGATCAGCGTCACCACTTCACCTTCGTTTACCGTTATACTCAATCCTTTTAATGCGTGGATGCCGCCGTAATACGTATGAACGTTAGTCAGCTCTAGCAATGCCATCGATTTTCCTCCTTCTACGACACGTCCGACGCACTTTTTCCGAGATAGGCCTCAATGACGTTAGGGTTGTTGCGGATTTGTTCGGGTGTTCCTTCTGCAATTTTTCTCCCGTAATCCAGCACGTGAATGTATTCGCTTAGTCCCATGACCAGCTTCATATCATGCTCGATCAAGATAATCGTCAAATCGAGCTCTTTTTTCAGCCGACGAATAAAATCCGTCATCTCAACCGTTTCGCGAGGGTTCATCCCTGCCGCTGGTTCATCGAGCAAAATGATTTGTGGATTTGTCGCCATCGCCCGGGCAATTTCCAAGCGTCGTTGCAGTCCGTAAGGCAGACTCCCAGCCGCTTCATTGGCAATATGCGCGATCCCGACATACTCCATGAGCTGATAAGCCTCGACGCGCGTCCGCTCTTCCTCCTGGCGTACACGTTTGGAGTTGAACAAGATTCCGAGAATTCCGGCGGATAAGCGGCTATGCACACCCACCATGACATTTTCCAATGCCGTCATTTCCTTGAACAGACGAATGTTTTGAAAGGTGCGGGTGATACCGCGACTCGCGATCTGATCGGGACGAAGCTTCTTGATGCTTTTGCCATTCAGCAGGATTTCTCCCTCGTCTGGCTCGTAAAATCCGGTAATCATATTGAAAAAAGTCGTTTTTCCAGCCCCATTCGGACCGATGACCGCCGTAATGCTTCCTTTTTCGATGTCAATCGAGACGTCTTGATTGGCTACCAAGCCACCAAAGCGCTTCGTTAAATTTTTTGCCTCTAACAATGCCATGCTCATTTCCCTCCTCGTCCGCTACGACTGTTTTCCAGAAGTCAATTGGGACAGTCTGCCGAGAATCCCCAGCTTTTCTTTGCCAAACTCGCTCTTTTTGATCGCATCGAGATCGTTTTTCTTCCGTTTGGCCGGAATCAATCCGTTAGGGCGATACAAGGCTACGAGAATGAGCATAATTCCGAAAATGAGTCGCTGGAACTTAGATGGGTCCAGCTGGTTCGGCAAACTGATGATTCCCGAATTTTGCAGACCGTGCAGGAAGTTGGAGAATTCTTTTAACAGCTGTACCTGCAAGATCGTGACAAAAGCGGCACCGAGCACAACCCCTGGAATGCTGCCACTCCCACCCAGAATAACCATGACCAATATCCCGATCGATTCCATCAGCGTAAAGGAAGTCGGATCGATAAATGTCTGCTTGGCCGCAAAGATAACACCCACGACACCAGCGAAGGAAGCACCCAATGCGAATGCGGCCAGCTTGGTATTCAACAAGGAAATCCCCATGGACTGGGCAGCCAGCTCATCCTCACGTACCGCAATCCATGCACGTCCCAAACGGGAATGTTCAAAGCGTATATTCGCCAAAACGATAAAGGCAATCACAAACAACACAATGAAGTAAAAGTAAAATGGCGTCCCCATTTTGATCCCAAACAGCTCAGGAGACGGAATCGGCGTGATTCCCTGCGGACCGTTGGTGATGTTGATGGGCTTGTCCAGGTTATTGAAAACAATGCGAATAATTTCACCAAAGCCCAAAGTCACGATTGCGAGGTAATCGCCTTTTACTCTGAGAACTGGCAATCCTAGCAATATTCCGAAAACAGCAGCCACAATCAAGCCAACTATAAGAAATGGCCAAAACCACTCACCGGAGAGCGGGAACAGATTCCCTGCAATAAACTCATTCGCTTGCGAGGTCGAGAAAATCGCATACGCATAAGCCCCAGCAGCAAAAAACGCAACGTAACCCAAGTCAAGCAGACCAGCAAAGCCTACTACGATATTCAAGCCCAGAGCCATCGCTACGTAGATGCCTACCTGTGAAGCTACTTCCATGTAGTATCGGTTTTCACCGGCTACCAATGGAATGATCAGGAGGAGAACGATAGCCCCAATCGTCATTTTGATCGATTTGGAGGTATTGGTGTAATAGACAAGCACAATGGAAGAAAGAATGCCGAGAAACGCAATGACTGATTTATCCATCAAGTACAATGCAGCCGAAAAGGCTACAATCCAGATCAACGTGAATACGAGCGGAATGCCTTTGAACGATTTCCAAGCGAGATTTGCCATTTGTTTCACCTACACTTTCTCTTTTACAGCTTCGCCAAACAGTCCTTCTGGCTTGAAGAGAAGCACGAGAATTAAAATACTGAACGCAAACACGTCTTTGTACTCTGCACCAAAGGCACCGTTGGTCAACGGCCCCATAAAGGCACCGGACAAGGATTCAAGAAGACCGAGAAGTACGCCACCGATCATCGCACCACGCAGGTTCCCAATCCCGCCGAGTACGGCAGCTGTAAATGCTTTTAGACCGAGGATAAAACCGATATACGGATCGATCGTCCCGTAGTTTTGCGCAAACAGTACGCCTGTCGCGCCACCCAGGCTGGAGCCAATCAAAAAGGTAAGCATGATTACTTTGTTTACATTTATGGTCATCAGCGAAGCCGTACTCTGGTCCTGTGCGACGGCGCGCATGGCGATTCCCCACTTTGTTTTATTCACAAACAACGTCAATGCAATCATCATGACAATCGCAATTACAATCACGATTAAGCCTTTTGTTGGAATCGTAGCAATACTTCCTAATGGAATCGATCCTGTAAAAAGAGCGGGACTGTTCAGATAAAACTCATTGCGAGCCAGTGCTTCTGTAAAACGTACGAGGTCTTGCAGCAAAAATGATACGCCAATCGCCGAAATCAACGGCACAAGACGAGGTGCTCCACGCAATGGTCGATAGGCAATCCTCTCAATCCCTACCCCCAAAGCACCAGTTAATACCATGGCAATTATGAGTGTTATGAAAAGTGCGACAAATGGATTCATACCTTCAAGTGCCCCTAGTGCATCAGAGATCAATAATACCTCTGTACCGATAAAGGCTCCGACCATGAAAATGTCTCCATGGGCAAAGTTGATAATTTCCAAAATCCCGTAAACCATTGTGTAGCCCAAAGCCACGACTGCGTACATAAATCCAAGTGTCAATCCGTCAACCAACACCTGAGGCAAAATATTGATCATGCTTTCCCATCCCTCATTTCCCTTGTAGACTTGTACAAATTTTCTGCATTCGTTTCGTTGACTGGACTTATTTTCTCGTGGAAAAGGGGCCAACACCGGCGTGCAGCCCCCTATCCTGGTATGAGGCATGGGAGTGTGTGCGCGTTGTGTGGTGTGATTACTCGGCCTTGCCTACGAAAATGGATTTGTCCTTGTCAAACTTGTAAATGAATACATCTGCATTTGTGTTGTCACCTTTTTCATCAAAGGTAACCTTGGTGAATTGACCCTGAAAATCTTTGGTTTTGTGGACTGCATCGAGGACTTGCTCGCGGGTTGGTTTTTTGCCTCCGTTCGCTTTGGCAGCTTCCAAGACACCATTGAGGATGACGTTCATGGAGTCGAAACCATAGACGGAATAGGTTTCCAGAGGCTTGTTTGTGGCTTTCTTGTACTCTTCAGCCCATTTCTTGCCCTCTTCGGTTTGCGTTACGTCCCCTGCTACTGACGTAAAGACTACTCCTTCGACGGCATTACCGGCTATTTTTATCATATCAGAAGAATCCAAGCCGTCGCCACCCATAAAATAACCCTTAAATCCTTTTTCACGAGCTTGCTTGATCAAAATTCCACCTTCTGGATAAAGACCGCCAAAAAAGATGATGTCCGGGTTTTTCACCGTTACCTGGTTAAGTACCGCGCTATAGTCCTTTTCGCCCTGGGTAATGCCCTCAAAGCCAAGGATTTGAACCCCGTCCTTTTCGAATTGCATCTTCACTTGATCACTCAGACCTTGGCCGTATGCTGTCTTATCATGGATAATATAGGCCGTTTTTACACCAAGTGTATTTTTTGCATATAGAGCAGCCTTTGGTCCTTGTGCGTCATCGCGAGCACAGATTCGATGAACGGTTTTCTTGCCTTCCTCCGTGAGCTTTACGCCTGTGTTTGCCGGGGATACCATGACCAGCTTGCCTTCCTCGTACTTTACAGACGACGGAATCGCAACCCCTGTGTTATAATGCCCAACTACACCGTACACATCGGGATCAGAGATGAGCATCTCCGCATTGGATACCCCGATTTTCGGGTCGCCTTGATCATCCTGAGGGAAAAGCTGGAGATCAAAGCCAAGTGCTTTAAACTCTTCCTTGCGCTGTTCGAGAGCGTAACCCGCTCCTGTCTTAATCGCATCACCGATAGCAGAATTGCTCCCGGACAGAGGGGATTGTGTGGCAATTTTGATGAGGCCACCCTCGGTCGTTCCTCCACCACTGTTACCTGGAGCTGGCTGACTTTGCCCCCCGCTTGCGTTACTTCCGCCGCTTGAATTACCGTTTCCTGCGCAACCTGTTAATGCCATACTCGCAGCCAATACCGCAGATAAAACCCCCACATAAGAACGCTTTTTCATTAAGAATGAATCCCCCTTTTATCATTCTTTTTTCTTGTTACCCAGTCCATCTACCTTGCTAGCCAGGTTGCGACTTTCAAAAACGATGACTCTTTGGGGATAAAGATAGATGAGGCTTGGTTGTTTTTATTTTAAAATAAATCTGATAATTTACAAGAAGTAAAATATATTTTATATTCATATATCATTTATTTACAAACAAAAAAATAAACACTCCCTCAAGGTAGAGGAAGTGCCGGAACGACGATTTGCCCACTCTTCACGTCGACAATGCCTGTTGCCGTTAGACGTGCATAAGGCAAGTGGGTAGCCGTAAAAAACAAAATCGAATAAATCGGATCGAGATGGACATGTCCTTTGGAACGAAGCTGATTTACCAAATTTTCACTCATGCTGATTACTTCTTCCATCGGTGCAGACGCGAATTTTCCAGCAAGAGGCAATGGGCATTCGCAAATAATTTTTCCTTTATCGATCAGGACGACTCCACCTTTTATTTCCCGAATACGCTCCAGTGCTTGTGCCATCGTTTGGGGATCACGTCCGATTACGATCCAATCCCCAGAGGCTGAATAGGTGCTGGCCAGCCCTTCGAGATGCTCACCGAAGCCATGCAGCACTGCCATTGTTCGGTTGCCTCCAGTCGCTTCAATAATGGCGATCATTGCCAACTGCGGATCATGCTGCAAGGATACGTATCCATCCTGATCAACGGGCATGTCCTCCATCGACAGCCGCGTGATAACGGCATTCAGCATCTGCAGCACAGGTACCTTGCCGTCATCATCTGGGCGCAAACGGAACCAATCGGGATGTGCCTGCTTTTTCAATGGATCTGCTAAACGTAACGAAGCTTCCTCCCATTGCGGCTGAACGGTTGGGACGAGCAGGTTTCCTTTTTCAGCCACCCGTTGTCCATTCGCAATCACGATGGATGGAGTCGGTTGATCCTTTGCCGTCAACAACAGCATATCCGCGATTCGACCCGGCGCAATTCCTCCGATCTCCGCGTCCAGCCCATAATAGACAGCCGGGTTCAGCGTCGCCATGACATACGCTTCCTCTGGCGGCATCCCCGCTTCCATGGCCACACGTATCGTACTATCCATGAACCCGTCACGATGCATCGGCGGCGTGCTTCCATCCGATGTCAGCATCATTCGTGAAGACCACGGCACCCCCAACTTCAGCCAGCCCTTCACTAGCTCCGGCAGATCAGGACGAATAGAGGAATGGCGCAGTGTCGCATACATGCCTAAACGGATACGCGACAGCAAATCGGCTGCGGTGATAGCCTCGTGACAAGCTGTTATGCCGGATGCTGCGGCAATGTTCAATGTCTCGTAAGAAGCTCCCGGATGATGCCCCTCCATCCTTTTGCCCAGGTCCCGCGTATGCTTCAAACCAAAAAGTAGCGTCTCATCCTCTTGCAAAACGCCGCCCCAATTTGTCAACTCCCCACCCTGGATCACGCGTGGATGTTCCAGCATTCGCGCCAAATTGTCCTTCGTGAACGACGGATGAGCTTTCCCTGTCTGCGGATCGAGTCTACCCCAGAAAAATTGCTTCACGGGATGTGCTGCCAAAGAATCCATGATCGCTGCCGTTTGCGAAAAGGGCAGATGCATGAGCATTAACGTGTCCGATACCATTCCAGTCGTCCCCGTTTGCAAAGCAAAGTCAGCCAACGTGTAAGGGTTATACCATTGAAACGGATGCGCGTGAGGCTCGATGTAACCCGGCACGAGATATTGCCCAGCCGCCTCCATGATTACGGTCTGGTCATCGACCAGCGGCTCTTTTTCTCCTACATAAGCTATACGTTCTCCTGCCACTACGACGTGATGCTCTTGCCATTCTTTTGTGTACACATTCAGAACGCTTGCGCCTTTTATCCAGAGGCTTGCCGGTGCCTGACGTCTGCTCACGCGAATCATGTTCAAGTAATCACGATCTGATAGGGCTCGTACACGCATCATTTCTTCTCTCCTCGCTGGTCTCCCGATGTTTTTCCAAAAATGAACGGTCGTTCATCGCTCTCTACACCTTCTCCGCCCATCATTCATTCCCCTGCAAGCTTGATGATGGTAGTAACAATTCCCACGGGTGTCTTGTCGCCCTTTATTACACACTAGGGAATAGACGTAATAGCGACAGGAGGACAACTCTCATGCATAAAAACGTAGGTAGAACTGATGCTATGATTCGAATAACTGGCGGTCTGTTAGGCTTGGCGTACGGCATCGGAAAAATGAGCCGTCGCCCATCCAACACTCCATGGCTGCTCATGGCTTTTTCAGCAATGAAAGTAGCAGAAGGAGCTACTCGCTTTTGTCCGATGTACGCAGCGATGGGCATCAATACGAAAAAAGGAAATGGCATTCAAGGCATGATGGATCAGCTCAAGAAAAAAGGCGTACAGATGGCAGTCAACCAGTTTACCCGCTCCATGAATATTGCCCCCATCAAAGACTCGAACACCGGCCAAGACGACGAGAGCAACACTTCAGCCACAACGAATAAAGCAAACATACAGTATTCAGCAAGCCCACAATTATCAAGGAACCAGGAAAAGCATTCAATCAACAATCAACAAAACACGAAGCTTACTCCCGAGGATCAACTTCTCGAAAAAGCGGCAAGAGAGATCATTTCATTTCGCTCCCAGGAAAATAACAACAGCAGCAGCACTCGCTACCCCACGTACACGTAAGGAGAGGAGGCACCGCATATGCTTGTCGGCTCCCAGATGTATGAATGGATGTCCCATAACTTCTTTGTTATTGCCACAATCATTGGCGTCATCAGCGTAATGGGTTATTACTTCTTTCGCACCTCGCGAAAAAGAGGAAGATATCGTCAATAAAGGAGCAGCAACCAACCGCCTGTCATCGGGCGGTTTTTTCCATTTACAAAAATAATTGTTATACATATAATTGTCATTGCAAGTATTTTTGAACGAAAGAGGGTCATTCCCCTGATCGATCATTGGCAAAAAGAACCGGTTGGATTTCTTATCGGAAATACATACCGGAGAATGATTCATTATGTTTCCCTTTTTTTAAAGGAGTTTGATTTGACCACGGAGCAGTTTGCCGTCCTGTATCGGCTACGAGAAGAAGAGGGCATCAATCAAAAAGAGCTGGCCCAGCGCTCTGCCAAGGATCAACCTTCCATGACACGCATTTTGGACACACTCGCCAAAAAAGGCTTTATCGAAAAGACATTGAGCGAACAAGATCGCCGCGCCTACATCATTACCCTTTCCCCGAAAGGACGGGAATGGATTGAGCAGGCGATTCCTGTAGAGGCTCAGGCCGTTGCAGACATTTTGGAGAGGATTTCTCCTGAAAAGCTGGCCTTCTTGCGAGAAATCTTGCTGGAGATTAACGAGAACATCAATAGAAAAACGACTGACTAGGAGTGACAGCATTGGGAGAGAGTAGAGAGAGACTGTGGACGAGAGATTTTGTCCTGTTAACTGTATGCAATTTGTTGTTGTTTCTCACCGTTCAAATGCAGACCCCAACATTCCCTGCTTATGTGAAGGAAGCGTATCAGGCCAATGATTTTGTCGTCAGCCTGGTTATTAGCTTGTTTTCACTTGCAGCAGTGATCGCAAGGGTGTTTACCGGAGAAGCATTGAAAACGAGAAGCAGTAAGCTCTTGGCAATCGTAGCACTTGGATTCGTCGCGATTTTTAGCGCAGGCTATTACTGGGCAGGAAGCATTGTTTTCTTTCTTCTGCTGCGAATTTTAGTCGGCATTGGCTTTGGGATGGGCAGCACGACCTTTCCGACGATTGTCTCCAATGTGATTCCTGCCAGACGAATCGGTGAAGGCATGGGGTATTTCGGCTTATCGACCAGCTTGGCTATGGCACTCGGCCCGTTGATTGGACTTGGAGTGTTAAATGGGTTTGGGTTCGGCTCGATGCTCATGGTTCTCGTATTGTTAGTTGCTATTATTTTTCCGCTGATGCATTTTATCCGTGCCTACAATCAGCTTCCTGTGTCGTCCGGGAACGTACAAACTGTCACAGGCATTCGCCGATTTTATGATAAAAAGCTGCTGCTTCCAGCTGGACTGAATTTTTGTTTGTCCATTACGTATGGCGGGATTCTCAGCTTTTTGGCCTTGTACGGAAAAGAAGCCCACATTGAGAATGTCGGCTGGTTTTTCCTTACGAACGCACTGGCGATGGTGTTGATTCGTCCCTTTTCCGGCAAGCTGTATGATCGCAAAGGGCACATCGCCGTCCTGCCTCCCGGTGCGATTTTCGTCGGGGTCAGCCTCTTGCTCCTGTCCCTGACAACGACAGAGTCCTTGCTTCTCGTCTCTGCTGCCTTCTACGGGCTTGGCTATGGCATGATTCAGCCATCTATCCAGGCTTGGATGGTGAAGGTCGTCACGCCTGAGCAACGCGGCATGGCGAATGGACTGTTCTTTAATTCCATCGATCTGGGTATCGCGGTCGGCTCTATGCTCCTCGGCGTCATCGCGACACATTCGAGCTACTCTGTCATGTACCGCTGGTCGGCGGCTTGCTTGCTGCTGTTTCTGATTGTTTATTTCCTTTCGCAGGTGGCTGCGGCCAAAGCGAAAAAAGCGGCCCTCGCTAGTGAAAACGTGGGCATGTAAGAGAAGCTTATTATTCTAGTTTTGCGGTATGCCTAAGTGTAGCGAGAGTTTGTCTGGCATGTTGGACGACGAGCATTTTGACCCGCTCTTGTCCTCCTGCTATTCTTCCATTCATCATCAATGACCCCATGCCCCATACTAACACAACTGTATTTTTTCAGAAAAAAGATGCTCCCTATAGAGATATTTCTTTAAGGGAGCATCTCCTTCTCGCTCAAAATCTATGGACTAGTGATCAGAAAACATTTGTAGCCTTCCGCATCTGGTTCATGCTGAAAAATAATCGTCCAGTTCAAAATAGAGTCAAAAATATACAAATCAAAAGTAAATCGTGTATATGATTCTAATAATCGCTTGGTACCTAGCTTGAATACTTTATTTCGGGTAAAGTCTCTCCCAACCAAACTAGCAGAGTCCCAGAAAAATAATACTTCTTCTTTGTCATCAAGATAATCATTTACTTCTGAGATGGTTAACCCTGTGGCTCTCTCTCTCTGAAGAAATTGCCATAAAAAACCTTTGTCTAGCTTGACGTACCGTTTATAAAAAAAATTGCTTACACAATCATCGCTGACGTTAAAGAATGTATGTATGTACTTCTCTCTTAATTGGGTTGACACTTCATTAGAAAGGACAGGTATGCTACGAATGTTCAATACATCTTCTTTGTACTCAACTGGTCGATAAAAATGCATACCATTTAGGGAGCCATTTCTTATATTAAAGGTTCTAAATTCAATCCGATCAATAGTCTCATAACTCGTCATTGCAAACATATCATGTTCAAAATCTGATTGACTCATATGAATTAAAGCATATGTACCAGAGGGAATATTCACCACCACACAATTTTCGGGGACACGAGTGATTGTATTTACTCTTATTCCAATCACAACATTTTCTGACTCTTGGTCCCAGACCTCATAAAATATAGGAAATTCCACACTACTTGCAATTTCTGAGAATAATGGATCGGGTGATTCAATAAAACCCTCCCAATCGAATTCATCGTCTAGCACTTTGCCCACAACAAAAAAAGTTTCAAGTTCAATAACTCTTAATTTCATTATATCTCCTCGTTTTTAGCGATCATAGCAAGTAAGGGCGTAACAAAAATATGTTACGCCACATAAAGATATTTGCCTACCAAGAAAAGAAATGATGACCTCTCACTCTTTTCCATTCACCGTCAATCTTCTTTATTAAATGGAAATGAGGAAGATTAGCAATCATGAGCCTTCCCTCACCATCTATAAAATGAGGATCTTCATAAACTTTTCTATAGTTCGTTTGAGTGACTACACTTTCGGCATCTTTTCTGCTAACGCTAAACGTATCTTTTCCCCTTGTAGCTTCTAATTGAGCCTGTCTGAGAGTTAGTGGTTCTTCTACAAATATTCCACCATCAGAATTTAATTTAGCTGCAAAATGTTTTACTTTTTTCTTTTTTATTTGATATTCAACTTCTTCACTCATTGTAACACTTTTAGTCACAACTTTAATAAAGGCTCTACCAAAATATTCGCCTATTTCCTTAGCAAGGGCTCCTTGGTTTGCAACATAATCACCTACAAATTCACCTGTTATTACCGCTCCTGTAACAAGAGCTATAAAATCCCCAACAGGTATTGGGCCATCAATCGCAGCAATAACCCCCAATGCTGCTAAGCGTTTAAGTAACTGTTTCTCGGTTATTTTAATCCCAATTTCTTCTAATACTGTTAGAGCATGGCTCGTCGTTATACTTCTGATCTCCACCTCTTCTGGGAATTCATTGTGAATCTGATAGTAATCATAATATTCTTTAGCAAGCGCATCTATACGCTCAAAATCCCTCTGTAAATCTTCTTGATCTATATCTATCATATTATTATCGTTGTTCTCAGACTGCGTTGTATTATCTGCATACTCATCAACAATTGAAACAATCTCTTCAAACAAGTAATCTTCGTTATCTCCCAAATATTCTTTTAATTTATCACTCAATTCTACGGAATCTTCTGTACCCTCATCTGACAATTTGTCTATATACTGCTCAATTTCACTTCGCTGAATATAGGCGTCATTCTGATCGCTCGTCTTTGCAAAAATACTAGAAGCATTTCCGAATAACAATGCGATGACCATAAAAACTGTTATCCATCTTTGATTCTTAAACATAAATTCAGTTGATACTACATTTTGTAGTATTCAACCTTCCACCCCCTGCATTCAAATTATTTTATTGGTAAATAAACTAGATATTACCATATATATTTATACTACATTCTCTATCTTCGGTAAATAAACTTTGTATTTTTTGGAAAATTAAGTTATATAAGTATGAAGTTTAAATCAATAAAATTTGACGCTAATGTGAACTCACTTGTCTTTCAAAAAAAACTGTTCCCTGGTAGAAATTCCTACCAAGAAACAGTTTCTTTTGCTATTACGACTTCTGTTGATACTTCATCGCTCGTGCCGCAATATCCGTGCGATACTGCGCCCCATCAAACGAGATCCCTTGCACCTTCGCGTACGCTGTCTCACGTGCATGCGCCAAATCCGTTCCTGTTGCCACGACGCCAAGCACACGGCCACCGCTCGTAACGATGCCTTCCTCGGTTTCCTTCGTCCCTGCGTGAAACACCGTAGCTCCCTCGTTTGCCTGACCCAGTCCGTGTATCAACGTACCTTTTGGATATTCTCCCGGATAACCCGGCGCTGCCATGACGACACAGACAGCACTTCCTTTTTTCCATGTCACATCGACTGCATCGAGCTCGCCATTGATTGTTCCGACAAAAATGTCGAGCAAATCTGTTTCGAGCAACGGCAAGAGCACCTGTGTCTCCGGATCGCCAAAACGCGCATTGAACTCCACCACTTTTGGTCCTTGCTCCGTAATCATCAGACCTGTGTAGAGAATGCCTTTGAACGGAATGCCATCCTTGGCCATCCCTGACGCCATCGGTTGGACAATCGTTTTGACGATCTCGTCCACCAGCTCAGCAGACATTTGCGGTACCGGGGCGTATGTTCCCATGCCGCCTGTATTGGGACCGCGGTCATCATTGAAGATTCGCTTATGATCCTGAGAAGTAATCATCGGCTTAACTGTCTCTCCATCGACGAAAGACAACAGCGACAGCTCTTCGCCGAACATGCACTCCTCAATGACCACGCGAGCTCCCGCTTCACCAAAGACGCTTTCCTGCATAATCTGACGGAGTGCCTCTTCTGCTTCCTCCACCGTCTCTGCGACAACGACTCCTTTCCCCGCTGCCAAGCCATCCGCTTTGACAACGATAGGAGCGCCCTGCTCTCTCACGTATGCACTCGCCGATTCGTAATCCAGAAACGATTCATAGGCAGACGTCGGAATCTCGTAGCGTTTCATTAAACTTTTCGCAAAAGACTTGCTTCCCTCGATCATTGCCGCTTTTTGATTCGGGCCATAGATCGGCAGATTGCGCTCCTGGAAAAAGTCAACAATCCCCGCCAGCAAAGGATCTTCCGGGCCAACGACAGTCAGATCAATTCCTTCATCCTTGACGAATTGAACCAGTGCAGCAAAATCATGGACGCCGATCGGTACGTTTTGAGCGATTTGGGCGGTGCCCCCATTTCCTGGCGCACAGTACACCTTTGTCACTTTAGAACTCTGCAACAGCTTCCAGGCAATCGTGTGTTCTCGACCGCCGCCACCGATCACTAATATTTTCATCGTATTTCCTCCTGTGTGAGAGGTAATCCACTCTTTCATACGTGTTAAAAAAGCGAAAGTTACTCCCGAATAGCCTCTTTTAGTGCTTGAAATGACGCGTGCCGGTAAAGATCATCGCAATGCCCGCTCGGTTGCAAGCATCAATCGATTCTTGGTCGCGAATGGAGCCGCCTGGCTGGATGATAGCAGTAATCCCTGCTTTAGCTGCCGCTTCCACGGTATCTCCCATCGGGAAAAACGCATCCGAGGCCATAACCGCGCCACTTGCCAATGCACCTGCTTGCTCGATGGCGATTTTCGCTGCCCCAACGCGGTTCATCTGGCCTGCACCCACGCCGATGGTCATATTGTCTTTTGCCAAGAGAATTGCATTTGATTTGACGTGCTTGACGACCTTCCACGCGAATTTCAGCTGTGCCAGTTCCTCTTCCGAAGGCTTACGGTCTGTGACCACCTGAATCTCGCTTTCTTCGAGCTGCTTGTAGTCGAAGTCTTGAATGAGTGCCCCGCCTGCTACAGGAGCCACGCGGAACAGATTGTCCACTTTTTTGGCTGGTTCATTCAGCGCCGAGATACGCAACAGACGCAGGTTCTTTTTCTCAGCCAGAACAGCCAACGCCTCGTCGGTGAAGTCCGGTGCGATAATAATTTCCAAGAAAATCTCTTTCATCGCGAGTGCGGTGTCACGGTCAATCGGGCGGTTTGCTGCCACGATCCCACCATAAATAGAGACAGGGTCTGCTTCGTACGCTTTTTGGTAAGCGGCGCGAATATCAGTGCCGATCCCTACCCCACACGGGTTGGAGTGCTTGATCGCAACGACAGCAGGTTCAGCGAATTCGCGTACAATCGCCAACGCTGCATCTGCGTCATTGATGTTGTTATAGGAAAGCTCTTTTCCTTGCAGTTGGCTTGCATTCCCGATGCTCAACTGATCGGACAACGGCTCACGGTAAAATGCCGCACGTTGATGTGGATTTTCTCCATAGCGTAAATCCTGTGCTTTCTCGTAAGTCACTGTGTAGCTCTCAGGCAGCAGTTCGCCCACCTGCTCACTCAAATAGCGAGAGATCAAGGCATCATAGGCTGCTGTATGGCGGAAAACTTTTGCAGCCAGCTTGCGACGGGTTTCTAGCGTAGTATCGCCATTTGCTTCAATTTCTTCTGCTACTTTTTCATAATCGGCTGCATCGACCACTACACTGACGAACGCGTGATTTTTCGCAGCAGAACGCAGCATCGTTGGTCCACCAATATCAATATTCTCAATGGCGTCTTCATATGTCACGTCTGGCTTCGCAATCGTTTCCTTGAAAGGATAAAGGTTCACGACAACCAGATCAATGGTTTCAATCCCCAGGTCTTTTAGTTGCTGCACATGTGCTTCACTGTCCCTTACAGCCAAGAGGCCGCTGTGGATATTGGGATGCAACGTTTTGACGCGACCGTCCAAAATTTCTGGAAATCCGGTCACTTCAGAAATGCCAATGACGGGAACTCCCTCTGCTTTTAAAAGAGAAGCCGTACCCCCGGTAGAAATGATCTGTACCCCGGCGGCTACCAATCGACGGGCAAACGGAATCAATCCTGTCTTGTCAGAAACGCTGATCAACGCTTTTTTCACACTCACGGATAGAACCTCCTGAATTTTAGTGAAAACATGAGTAACCAATGACCAAAACACGAACAATACTCATATATTATAAATTAATTGTACGCTATTATCAATAACTTCGTCAGGAAAACAAACACAGCCGCCCCTGCCTGTTCGGCACTTGCGACTGCATGCATCTGCATTTGCTTGGATGATATTATCGTTTTTTCTTGCCTTTGCCTGATAGCTTTTTGATGCGATCTGACAGTAAGACTGTTTTGCTTTTGGCAGTCGCCCTGATTGGCTTGATCGGCTTCTTCGACTTGCGGCTCTTCGCCTTTACTTCTTTGGGCATTAAGTTCCCTAACTCTTCCATGGAGATGGAGTTGCCGTCCTTTACACGATCCCTGACGCGCTCTTTCGTCTCCTCTGGCACTTCGAATCCCATATTTCCCAGCTCATCGAGCAGCGCATCTACATTGGCTCCGCCCTTCGGCATTTTTTCCGCGAGCTTCATAATATCGTTAAGCGTCCATTGCCGCCCTGTTTTTTGGCTTAGCTTATCGAGCAAGTTCGAAACAAAATCTCCGCTCAAGTCGGCCCCTCCCTTTGTGGGAATATCCCTCTCTTACTGTATGTCACACGGACCAATTTGGTTTGTCATGATTCGCGGAAGAATAGCAGCAAAATAGGGTGAGTGGGTCATAGTTAGAAGCCGACACCGTCTGATAGGACATGAATAACATGCATGTAGGACGAGAAAACGTGATTGGCAAAGTCAATCATTCATCCTCGTTAGGTGAGGCTCCTATACAAAAATAGGCCACTGCCCGGAAATATCGAAAGATGCCAATGGGTAGAACAGGAACTGCCGAACTAAGGCTTTTCTTAAGGTGGCTAAGGAATGTTTCCTTTACGTTGTATAGTGCCAAAGCTCTGGTAGGGGAGAAAAACGGTGTTATTTTGTGCACTTTTCTAACCCTCTGGATTCCCGCTAGAGGGTTTTCATTTTCGAAAGGGGGGAACGTTTTGATGGACAGTAGTCCAAGTTGCCGAATGAATAACTGCAATCAAGATTGTGTACGGAGAGTTTTACGGCCTTGTGGCGCTGCGGCATGTTCCCCATACCTTATTTGACATTCTCCCTTTTTATGGGACGAGTGTATGTAAGTAGCTATTATGTAGACATGCTTGCGCAACATGGTCGTATCCCTCCTATCCTTATATGCGAAAGGATGAGAAAACCATGTTGAACATTTACAAAACGAATGCCATGGGAAAAATAGAAGAACTGCAACAATTTGAAAAAGGCTGCTGGATCCATCTGACAGATCCTTCTGAGCAAGAAAAGCTACAAGTCGTCAGGGAGTTGGCGATTGACCTTCATTTTTTGCAGGATGCCCTTGATGACGAAGAAATCGGACGGATCGACAAGGAAGGAAACCGCGTGATGCTCTACGTGGACATCCCAGTCTCCACGAAGGAAGGGACGAAGAACAACTATACGACGGTTCCGTTGGGAATCATGGTGATGGAAGATTACATCTTAACCGTTTGCCTGGTAGAAACGGCTGTCATGAATGAGTTCGTCCAAGGGAAAGTGAAAAGCTTTCACACGCATATGCGCAACCGGTTCGTTCTGCAAATTTTATCGAATACGTCGCATGAATATTTGCATTACCTGAAAAAAATCAACAAGCAGACAGAAACCCTGGAAAAATCATTGCGACAATCGACGAAAAACATTGAACTGCTTACCTTGCTTGAATTGCAGAAAAGTCTCGTATATTTTTCGACGTCCCTGGAAACGAACAGTCTGTTGATCTCCCTGCTTCGGAGCGGCAGTTATTTGAAAATGTACGAAGAAGATAAGGAACTGCTGGAAGAAGTAAAAATCGAAACCAAGCAGGCCATCAAAATGACGGAAATCTATACGGCGATTTTAGGGAACATCATGAATGGCTTTGGCTCCGTCATCTCCAACAATTTGAATCGCGTGTTAAAGCTGTTGACCGCCATTACCATTGTCATCACCTTGCCTATGGTGATCGGCACCTTCTACGGGATGAACGTCGCGCTTCCTTTTCAGGGTCATCCGCACGCATTCACGATCATTATGATCATGTCCACTGCCATCACGTCTGTAACAGCTCTCTTGTTTTGGAGAAAGAAGTATTTCTAAAACGGATGACAAAAAAACCGACATCGTAAAAGGATGTCGGTTTCTACTTTATCTCTCGATTTACGTCAGCTGGACGAGCCTTCCTTCCAGCTTCACTCTCTCTTCTGCTAAAAAGCCAATGACCTTCACCAAAAGCTCATGCTCCACCGCATGGATGCGAGCCGCCAAAGTCTCAGCCGTATCTGCTTCTTGCACCGCTACGGGAATCTGGGCAATGATCGGCCCTGTGTCCAGACCGGCATCAACCAGATGTACCGTTACCCCTGTTATCTTTACCCCGTAAGCGAGTGCCTGACCAATCGCGTCTTTTCCCGGGAAAGCAGGCAAAAGCGACGGATGCAGATTGATGATTTTTCCTTCGTAGGATGACAAAAGCGTGTCGCCCACCAACCGCATGTAGCCTGCCAGCACAACCAGCGATATCTCACGTTTTTGGAGCTGCGCCACTATTTCCTGCTCAAAAGCTGCCTTGTCTGCGTATTCCTTCGGTTGAAAAACAAAGGTGTCGATCCCTAAACGCTCTGCGCGTTCCAAAACCTTGGCGCCGGGCTTGTCGCACACGAGCAAGGCAACTTCTACACCTGTGAGCCTGCCGTCCTGTACAGCCTGGACGATCGCTTCAAAGTTGGAGCCGCTGCCTGAGGCGAAAATGGCCAGCTTTCTCACCATTCCACCCCGTTGTATACGACTTTGCGCTCTCCCTCTTGAATATGTCCGAGCAAATACGCCTGTTCTCCCAGCTCTTGCAGCTTTTCCATAACACTCACTGCGTCTTCCGGCTTCACGAAAAGCATCATGCCAATGCCCATGTTAAACGTTTTGTACATATCCGGGTAAGAGATGTTACCCAACTCTTGTACCAGCTCGAAGATCGGCAGCACCGGCCAGGAACCAACGTTGATCACAGCCTGCATTCCTTCTGGAAGCACGCGTGGAATGTTTTCAGTAAAGCCGCCGCCTGTGATGTGTGCCAGGGCCTTCACTTCATGCGACGCAAGAACGGATAGCACTTGCTTCACGTAAATGCGGGTCGGTGTCAACAGCTCTTCGCCGAGCTTTTTGCCCAATTTGTCAACATGATCATGCAGGGACATGCCTTTGTCTGCCAAAAGAACCTTGCGAACGAGCGAGAAACCGTTGCTGTGCACGCCGCTGGAAGCCAGCCCGATCAGCACATCGCCTGCCGCCACGGTTGCTCCCGTAATCATTTTGCTCTCGTCCACGACACCTACCGTAAAGCCCGCGATGTCGTATTCGCCTTCTGCGTACATGCCAGGCATCTCGGCAGTCTCCCCGCCAATCAGCGAGCAGCCGGACTGGGAGCAGCCTTCCGCGATCCCTTTGACAATCGCTTCGATTTTTTCCGGAATGACCTTATCTACTGCCAGATAATCGAGGAAAAAGAGCGGCTCTGCCCCTTGGACCACTACGTCATTGACGCACATAGCAACAGCATCGATACCGATTGTATCGTGTTTGTCCATGGCAAAAGCGAGCTTCAGCTTGGTTCCTACCCCATCTGTGCCAGAAACGAGAATCGGTTTCTCGTATTTTTTGGTATCCAGGCGAAACAGCGCTCCGAACCCACCCAAATCAGTCATAACTTCGGGGCGGAATGTTCGTTTGACATGCTTTTTCATGCGTTCGACGGCTTCGTTGCCCGCATCGATGTCTACGCCAGCTTGTTTATATGCTTCACTCATCGTTTCTCCCCCTAGCAAGAGGTGCTTGTATTAGCGGTTGTTCATAAGTAGCACTGTTAGCATTTAAGCGCAGGTAGCGCTTCTTCGAACTCAATCTCTGTCGGATATTCTCCGTTAAAGCATGCGAGGCAGTGTCCTCTATTAGGAGCCGAATCACTGCGGCCAATTGCATCGATCATTCCTTCAATAGACAAGAACGACAGCGAATCAGCCTCAATGATTTGACGAATTTCCTCTACCGATTTGGTCGACGCAATCAGTTCCTCACGCGACGAGGTGTCGATGCCGTAAAAACAAGAATTCATAACGGGCGGAGAGCTGATGCGCACATGCACTTCTTTGGCGCCAGCCTCACGCAGCATGCGAACAATCCGATTACTCGTCGTACCGCGAACAATGGAGTCGTCAATCATCACGACGCGCTTGCCTTCCACTACTTTGCGAACTGCAGACAGCTTGAGATAGACAGCGCGCTCACGCAGCTCCTGACTCGGCTGAATGAAGGTACGTCCCACATAGCGGTTTTTGATCAAGCCGATTTCGTACGGAATTCCCGTCGCTTCCGCAAATCCGATAGCAGCAGAAATACTCGAATCAGGAACACCTGTGACGACATCAGCATCAATCGCGGATTCCAATGCCAACTGCTTGCCGAGGCGTTTGCGCGCCATGTGGACGTTGATTCCGTCGATGTCGCTATCTGGTCGGGCAAAATAAATGTATTCAAACGTACAAATCGAACGCTGTGTCGTTTCTGTATGCTTGCTCTCGGTAATGCCATTCTTGTCGATGACGATCAGCTCACCCGGTTGCACATCACGCCAGTACTGCGCGCCAATGATATCGAACGCACAAGTCTCGGACGCGACAGTGATCGCATCTCCGAGTCGTCCCAATGACAGCGGACGCAAGCCATTCGGATCGAGAGCGATCACGAGCTGATTCTCGTTCATGACGAGAAGTGCATAGGCTCCCTTGATGTATTGCAGAGCGTCCTTCACCGCTCCCGGCAAATCTTTGCTCTCTGAACGAGCAATCAGATGTGCGATCACTTCTGTGTCACTGGTCGTCTGGAAAATGGAGCCTTTTGCTTCCAACTCTTTTCTAAGCACAGCAGCGTTCACGAGATTCCCGTTGTGGGCAACTGCCATGCTGCCTTGTGCATAGCGGAAAAAGAGCGGTTGGGCGTTTTCAATCTTGCTCGAGCCAGCAGTCGTATAACGGGTATGACCAATCGCGATATGACCGCTAAACTTCTCCAAATCACCCTTGCCAAAAGCCTCTGACACGAGACCCATTCCGCGGTGCTTATACCATTTCACGCCGTCGGAGGCGCAGATACCTGCGCTCTCCTGACCGCGATGCTGAAGGGCGTGCAGACCCAAATAGGTCAATTGGGATGCTTCTTTGTGGTTGTAGATGCCAAAGACGCCGCATTCTTCGTTCAATTTGTCCCAGATTAGCCGATCAAACATGGAATCGCATCCTTCCAGGCTGCTTTCACCTCTTGAGTCGAAGCGTTGATTGCTTCTGTACCGTTCACGTTCACTACCAGACGATCACCGCCAACCGTACCAATGTTTTCAGCAGGTACGCCATGTTCACCTGCCAATGCGAGAATCGCCGCCGCATGCTCTCCAGATGCACTGAGCAAGATGCGCGATTGAGATTCACTGAACAGGAGCACGTCAGCACGCAGCTCGGACGCAAGAGTCACCTGCGCACCGACGCCTTTGCCGAAGCAAGATTCAGCCAGTGCGACGCCGAGACCACCTTCGGACAGATCGTGTGCGGAGTTCACCAAACCTTGGCGAATCGCTGTGAGAACCAGCTTTTGTACTGCCGCTTCCTTTGTCAGATCGATTTGCGGAGGACGTCCGGAAATGCTGCCCGTAGCCATCTTTTGATACTCACTGCCGCCCAGCTCAGCGAAGGTCTCGCCCAACAGGATGATCGCGTCGCCTTCGTTTTTGAAATCCTGGGTCGTAATATGGTCAACATCAGTGATCAAGCCGACCATTCCCACCGTTGGGGTTGGATAGATCGCGTCACCGCTGCGTTCATTGTAAAAAGATACGTTTCCGCCGATAACCGGAGCATCGAGTGCTACGCACGCTTCGCTCATGCCCTCGCACGATTTTTCAAATTGCCAGAACACCTCAGGCTTTTCCGGACTTCCGAAGTTCAAGCAGTCCGTAATCGCCAGCGGCTCTGCACCGGAGCAGACGACGTTGCGCGCAGATTCTGCAACCGCAATGGCACCGCCCACTTTTGGATCGAGGTACACATAGCGACCGTTGCAATCTGTACTCATGGCAAGTGCCTTGCGAGTACCGCGCACCATGACAACAGCAGCGTCAGAACCAGGCTTTACAGCTGTGTTTGCACGCACGATGTGATCGTATTGCTCGTATACCCACGCTTTATTCGCCACTGTTGGCTGAGCCAGCAAGCTTTTCAGCGTACCATTCAGATCTTTCGGTTCTTGGATGGCTGCCAACACATCTACATTCGCATTTGCTTCGTAGTAAGTAGGCACCGCAGATGGACGATGGTACACAGGTGCGTCGTCTGCCAAGCTGTCTACTGGCACCTCTGCTACTACCTCACCTTGGTGCAACAAGCGCAGCTTGCTGTCTTCGGTTACTTTGCCCACGACAGCGGACGCCAAACCCCATTTGTCAAAAATCGCTATCGCTTCTGCCTCTTTGCCTTTTTCCACGACGACGAGCATACGCTCCTGTGACTCAGACAGCATCATTTCGTATGCAGACATGCCAGCTTCGCGCTGTGGCACCAGGTCCAGATTCATTTCGATACCATTGCCCGCCTTGGAGGCCATTTCGGAGCTGGAGCTCGTCAAGCCTGCCGCTCCCATGTCCTGAATCCCGACGACGATACCTGTGTCGATCAGCTCCAGGCACGCTTCCAGCAGGAGCTTTTCCATGAATGGATCGCCAACTTGAACTGCCGGGCGTTTTTTCTCCGACTCTTCTGTGAGCTCCTCGGATGCGAAGGTCGCTCCGTGAATACCATCGCGCCCTGTGCTGGAACCAACGTAGATAACAGGGTTGCCGATACCGGACGCTACCCCTTTTTGAATCTTCTCGTGGTCGATCAAGCCGACACACATGGCGTTGACAAGCGGATTGCCTTCATACGTAGGGTCGAAATTCACTTCGCCACCCACAGTCGGAATCCCGATGCAGTTCCCGTAGCCTGCGATACCAGCTACTACATTTTCAAACAAATATTTGACGCGAGGAGACTTGAGCTCCCCGAATCGAAGCGAATTGAGCAGCGCAATCGGACGCGCGCCCATCGAGAATACGTCACGGATGATACCGCCAACGCCAGTCGCAGCTCCTTGGTACGGCTCGATCGCAGATGGGTGGTTATGGCTTTCGATTTTGAAAACAACAGCCTGATTGTCACCGATGTCGACAATACCCGCACCTTCCCCTGGTCCTTGCAAAACGCGAGGTCCTTTTGTCGGGAAACGACGCAGGACAGGCTTGGAGTTTTTGTAAGAGCAGTGCTCCGACCACATGACGCTGTACAAACCTGTCTCCGTCCAGTTCGGCTTGCGGCCGAGAATTTCTACGACACGCTGGTATTCTTCGTCAGTCAGACCGATTTCTTTGTACAGTTTTTGATCGGCAATTTGTTCGGCTGTCGGTTCTTTATGCGTGAGTTGTGACACTGTTCTGCTCCCTCCAAGTCTTCAGGATCGAGGTAAACATGCGGCGTCCGTCATCGGAAGTCATCCAAGAATGGACGGCACGTTCCGGATGAGGCATCATGCCAAGTACGTTTCCACGTTCGTTGCAAATGCCCGCGATGTCTTCCAGTGAACCATTCGGATTCTCGCCATGATAGCGGAAAACGATTTGTTTGTTCGCTTTAAGCTTCGCCAGCGTTTCTTCATCACAGTAGTAGTTTCCTTCGCCGTGCGCGATTGGAATTTGGATGACTTCCCCTGCCGCGAAATCTCGGGTAAAGGAGGTATCGTTGTTTTCCACACGCAATTCGGACAGCTTGCAACGGAATTTCAGTGAACGGTTACGCAAGAGTGCTCCTGGCAACAGCCCGACTTCGGTCAGGATCTGGAAGCCATTGCAGATTCCCATGATCAGCTTGCCTTCTTCTGCTGCTTTCACTACTTGCTCCATAACGGGTGAAAAACGAGCGACCGCGCCACAGCGCAGATAATCTCCATAAGAGAATCCGCCTGGCAAGAGAATCGCATCATATTTAGAAAGATCCGTATCGGAATGCCATACGTAATCCACTGGCACTCCCATTACATCTTCAACTGCGTTAAACAAATCAATGTCGGCGTTCGAGCCTGGAAAGACGATAACAGCTACTCGCATATCCTTAGCCCTCCACGATATCAAAGCGGTAGTCTTCTACCACCGTATTGGCCAACAGCTTTTCGCACATTTCACGTACACGCTCTTCTGCTTGCGCACGGTCAGAAGTGTTCAATTCCAGCTCCATGTACTTCCCGATACGCGCATTGTTTACTTCATCAAAACCCAAGGTGTGCAGAGCACCTTTTACAGCGTGTCCTTGCGGGTCCAAAACACTCTCGCGCAATGTTACATAAACAACAGCTTTAAACATGTACGTCTCCTCCTAGTCTCGTAAGCATTTCTTTGTAAGCTTCCTCCACATTGCCCAAATCGCGGCGGAAGCGGTCTTTGTCGAGCTTTTCATTCGTTACCGAATCCCAGAAACGGCATGTATCCGGGGATATTTCATCGGCGAGGAGAATCTCCCCGTCCGCTGTTTTTCCGAATTCCAGTTTGAAATCGACCAAGGTAATGTTGCGCTCGCGCAGGTAAGGTACGAGGACCTCGTTTACAGCAAGACCCATGCGCTCCAATGTCGCCTGGTCACTCTCGCTTGCAATCCCCAACACTTTGATATGGGAGGCATTCACCAATGGATCTCCCAGTGCGTCATCCTTGTAGTAAAACTCGACAACGGGCTGCGGAAGCACAGTTCCTTCTTCCATGCCAAGACGCTTGGCCAATGAGCCTGCTGCGATATTGCGGACGACTACCTCCAAAGGGATAATCTCCACTTTGCGAACAACTTGCTCTGTGGCGGACAGCAGACGGACAAAATGGTTGTCGATGCCCCGCTCCTTCAGCATGGTGAAAAAGATTGCCGTAATGCGGTTGTTCAACTCGCCTTTTCCGGTGATTTGCGCCCGTTTCTCTCCATTGAATGCTGTTGCGTCGTCTTTGTACTCTACCCAGTACTGATCAGGCAAAGATGTCCGATAAATACGTTTTGCCTTACCTTCGTAGAGTTGTTCCTGTTTTTCCACTGTAGGAGTCACCTTCCCAGTCAAAAAGGTTGAGTTTAGGTTAATTCACGAACGTTTCAAATACATTAAAACACAAACATACGCATTTATCAACGAAAAATGCTGGAATAGACTTCGACAAATGTTCGGGATTTACTGTATGTTTTTCGAACGGTAGATGTTAACATTCGTTTACATGTTCTCCATACTGGCTTTACATCTCCTGATTACAATAGTCCTTAGTCTCGGGACTTTTCGACCATCCACTTATCAGGAGGCAACTGGAGATGCACGCTATCTTTCGCCATTTACTCACTCCCTTTTCTCGCTTACACAGGCAAGTGCGGCTCCGTACCAAGCTGACGATCCCACTACTGTTCATCCTGCTCGTTTCCTCTGGCATGATTGGCTGGATCTTTTACACCCAGGCAAAACAGGTGATGATTTCACAAATGGAGTCCCGCCTTGACTCAGAGACGGACAAGACCACCGAAAAAATTTCGCTTTTGAAGTTCACTTTTGCTAGCGACGATCAATCCTATCAAAAGCGTCTTCAATACGAATTGCAACAGCAAGAAAGTAATCTGTCTCAAGAAGGCTTGATACTCCTGCAATATTTGGTCAAAAATGGAGCTTTTTATCCTATTGAAAAAGTGACAAAGGGCGCTATTGAAATCCCGCAAGATATTGCGAAACGGATGGAAGCGGAGCGCTTCGGCGTGATTCACGTCCCTGTCGATGACCACATACATACACTGGCCTTTACCCATTCTCCTGAGGAGAGCTACATATACGTCATAGACGTTTTGCAGGGTCCTATCTAGGTCCTCTCTATGAGATAACCAAAATCATCGTGATGACCATTCTCGCTAGTCTCGTCCTTTCCTTGTTGCTGTGCTTGCTGGTTGTGAAGGGGATAACCACGCCATTTCAGACGTTGATTGCGGCCATGCAACAGGTCAGCTCGGGCGATCTCACCCATCGTGCCCTTTTGCAAAACGAGGGTCCAGAGATTCGCGGGATTTCTAACAGCTTCAACCATATGGTAGAACAAATGTGCGAGATTATTGCCGAGATCCAACTCATGATTGTGGAACTGAACAAAGGCGGCATCGCAATCAGGCAAACAGCCGATGAAGCAGGCGATCGTTCGTCGATGCTGTCTTTTCGTCTCGATACAGTCAATCAAGGCGTCGAACAAACAGCTGCCTCAACAGATGGTGCCAGCGCCTCTTTTCAGCACATCAAGCAATCGATGGATGGACTGATTGCGCGTATTTTTTCTGTGATTGAAGCGGGTAAAAAGATGCAGACAGTCACCCACCATGGACAAAATCGTATCGATGATTTGAACACGATGATCAACCGCTTCTCCCACACGTACACACAGGTCGACACCCGCATGACAGAACTGCGTCGACAATCAGAATCTATTGGACATGTTGTTCATCTGATCCAAAACGTGGCGAAGCAAACCAAGCTTCTCGCTTTAAATGCCAGTATTGAAGCAGCCCGTGCTGGAGAAAACGGACGCGGATTTGCTGTCGTGGCCAACGAGGTAGCCAAGCTAGCCAGCGAGTCGGAAAACGCTACATTAGAAATTACGCGGCTGATGGACGCTGTTCAGGAACAAACCCATGAGATTTCCTCCGAAACCTCACAAGCATCCGAACAGCTTCAGCAAAGCCTGCAAAAGCTCTCAGACGCTGCATCTGCTTTTCTTGAGCTTCGACAAGCTGTCGATCAGACAACGGGAGAGCTGCATATTGCCAACGAGGGGTTATCCGACATAACCGAAGACTTGCACACCGTAGACATGGCATTCGATGCGTTTGTTGCCGTTTCACAAGAGACCAAAAGCAGCACAGAAGAAATGCTGGTCGCCTCGCGAGAACAGCTCACCTCCATTGAAAAATCTCGTCAATTGGCAACGGAGCTTCTATCCTTATCTGAGCGGCTGCAAGAGATCAGTGATCGCTTTCGCGTTGCCTGAACAAGATGAGCCTTCCCCTCCGGGCAGGCTCTTTTCTTTTGTTTATGATAAACTTGTCAGTGGTACAACCAATACGTGAAAGAAGGAATTTCAGATGTTTCCATTTGAAGTGTCTTTTCCTACCAAAATTTACTTTGGCATGGGCGAACTGGAGCGTTTGGGCCAAGAAGCAAAATCGATGGGCCAAAAAGCATTGCTCGTCACAGGCGGCAATGCGGCCAAACGTACAGGACTTTTGGACCGCGCCAAGGCTCTGTTGCAGGAAGCTCAAGTGGCGTATCTTGTTTTTGACAAAATCGAACCGAATCCGCGTACGGCAACGGTTGATGCCGGAGCTGCTCTTGCTCGTGAGCATCAGTGTGACTTCATCCTCGCTATCGGTGGCGGCTCCGTGATGGATGCCTCCAAAGCGATTGCGGCAGCAGCCGTTTCCGGACGCCCGATTTACGATTACATGCGGGGAAATCCGAGCGGCTCTGGTCAATTGCTGGTACCTGTTCAGGAAGCACTGCCGATCATGACCGTTCCGACAGTAGCCGCTACAGGTTCGGAAGCAAACCATATCAGCGTCCTGACTCATTGGGATACGCATGAAAAATCTTCGATCAACGGTCCAGCACTTTACCCGAAGATTGCCATTCTTGACCCGTCTGTGACCTTTACCGTTCCAGCTCGTGTCACAGCGGAATCTTGCGCGGATATCTTTTCTCATCTGTTTGAAAACTATTTGATCAGCGCGGAAGGAACCCACGTTCAGGACGGGATTTCCGAAACACTCATTCGCCTTGTCGTCGAGCACTCCATCACAGCGATCCAGCAACCAGACAACGCTGAAGCACGATCAACCCTTTTGTGGGCGAGCACGCTGGGCATCAGTCCCTTCGCTGCTGGCGGTCGCGGTGCTGGCATGCCGTTGCACGGAGTTGAACATCCGCTGAGCGGAATCTACGATATGGCTCACGGTCGCGGACTGGCGATCCTGTCCCTTCCATATTTCGAACAAGTGATATTGCAAGATCGTCCCGAGAGACTAGCCCGTATGGGACGTCATTGCTTTGGCGTTACCGTGGAGGACGAAGGCGAAGCAGCACGAGCAACGATTGAAGCCGTTCGCCATTGGTATGAGCGCATGGGAATCACAGAGCGTCTGTCTGACTTCGGTGTGACCAAACAATCGCTGGCCCAAATGGCCGAAGAAGCGGTTCGCATCGGCGGACGCGGAATCGGGTATCTGCCTAGCTCACGAAAATTGAATGAAGCCGATGTCATCGCGATCTACGAGGCTTGCCTGTAATTGAGCATCAAACACACTGGCGAGCCTACGTTCAGTTATGTAATAATACAAATTAATCATTAATCAAAATTATTTTACTACGGAGGTTACCACCATGGCAGATCCACGCATTAATGAACTGGCAAGCCGTCTCGTCCGTTACTCGCTTAATTTGCAAAAAGGCGAAAAAGTTCTGATCGAAAATACAGGCCTGCAACCTGAACTCGTTCGTGCACTTGTGCGTGAATCATTTGCAGTTGGGGCTCTGCCTTTGGTCACCTTGAAAGACCAGGAAGTCATGCGTGCACTCTATCAAGGCACGAGCGAAGAACACATGGCTCTGATGGCAAAATACGAGTATGACCGGATGAAGGACATGGACGCTTACATCGCCATCCGCGCTTACGACAACATCAACGAGTATGCCGACGTACCAGAAGACAAAATGGGCATTTACGCTCGCGTCCTGTATCAACCTGTACATACGAACGAGCGCGTTCCGAACAAACGCTGGGTTGTACTGCGCTACCCGAACAAGTCGATGGCGCAACTGTCCAAAATGAGTCTCGAGGGCTTTGAGGACTTCTACTTCTCCGTCTGCAATCTGGACTACGCGAAAATGTCCGCTGCCATGACTCCGTTGAAAGAGCTGATGGAGCGCACCGATCGCGTACGCATCGTCGGTCCAAAAACAGACCTGCGCTTCTCCATTAAAGGAATCAATGCCATCAAGTGCGACGGCAAACGCAATATCCCGGATGGCGAAGTATACACCGCTCCTGTGCGCGATTCCGTAGAAGGAACGATTTTCTACAACGCGGCATCAATCTACAACGGCATTACCTTCAATGATGTGCAATTCACTTTCAAAGAAGGCAAAATCGTGGAAGCGACCAGCTCCAATACCAAAGCATTGAGCGACATCCTCGACACGGACGAGGGCGCACGCTATATCGGAGAATTCGCGATCGGCTTCAACCCGCACATCCTCCACCCGATGCTGGACATCTTGTTTGACGAAAAAATCGCGGGCAGCTTCCACTTCACGCCAGGAAATGCTTACACAGTTGCAGACAACGGCAACCGCTCCTCCGTTCACTGGGACTTGGTCCAAATCCAACGCCCTGAATACGGCGGCGGCGAAATCTGGTTTGACGATGTGCTGATCAGAAAAGATGGGCGCTTTGTGTTGCCAGAGTTGGAAGGCTTGAACCCGGAGAATTTGATTTAAGTGCAGTGAATGAAAAAATGGGTTAGGGAATGAGGTTCCCTAGCCCATTTTCTATCTATATCTGTGAAAAACAAACAAATCATTAACGTGACACGTGATAAATGGAATTACGGCTCTTACTTGGTCTACAGAAAGTCGTACTCACTGACTTTCTGGATAGCCCTTGCTTCCGTTTGGCAACCTGATCTCAAAACATGTACGAATCAAATCACTTTGAACAGAAATCGTTCCCCGATGCTTCTCGACGATATTTTTGGCAATATACAAGCCGAGCCCTGTGCCTCCCCCTTGATGCGTTCGCGCTTTGTCGCCCGTAAAAAACATTTCAAAAATATGCGGCAGCGCCTCCTCAGGTATTTGGTCACCGTAATTCAAGATTTGCACAACCACTTCATCGCCCTCGCGATAAGCGTTCAAATCGATAAAGTGACCATCGCCCCCATAGCGTATCGCGTTGGTCAGAATGTTCTCAAATACGCGCGCCAAAAGCTCCCCATCTCCCACGATCACTAATTGAGCCGCAATTGTACACCGCGAGACCAGCTCATTTTTCTCAAAGGAGGGATACATCTCTTCATTTAACTGGACAAGCAATTCACTCAAATCAATAACCTTTTGCTCGATGTTGACCATGCCATAATTCATTCTCGTAATTTCGAATAGCTCATCAATCAGCTTTTCCAATCGTTGCGACTTGGTAAAAGCAATCGTCGCATAATGCCGCATCTGTTCTTGTGACATCTGCCCATCTCGCAAAACTAAATCTAAATAACCCAGTACGGATGTCAGTGGTGTACGCAAATCATGCGCGAGATTCAAAACAAGCTGATCCTTGCTGCTTTCGGCGAAATCTCCTCTTTCTACCGCCTTTTGCAGCATCTCGCTTGCTTGATTGATATCCTTGGCAATATCTGCGAACTCATCATTGGATGGAATATGGACATGCCTTGTAAAGTCTCCACTCGCGAGAAAATGAATGCCCGTAGAAATCTCCCGAAAGTAGCCAGCATATCGTTTGGTCAGGAGATAGAAAAACAAGATCGCGATGGGAGCAAAGACAATCAAAAAGAAATTGATATCCCCCATCTCCCTGATGAATTGGCGAACCTGGGCGAGCCGATCTTCGTACTTAACCCCCGCCTTATAGTAAAACTGGAGCACTTTATAGAGCAGATAGGTTACGATACCGGCCAGAAGCATGCCAAGCCCAAGAAGCCCAAGCATTTTGGCACGAAAACTATGTCTCCTCTTCACCATGGAAAAATGAACCACTCCCTACACTCGTTTTCGTCCAAGGCTCAATCTTGATAGACTCTTTTGACACGTTCTCCCAAACGGCTGACCAGCTCGTTCGTAATGGTTTTGCACTGTTGGGCCATTTCCTCAGCAGTGATCTCCTCTTCTTGATCTCTGCCGATAAAGGTCACCATATCTCCTTTTTGCACTGCTTCCATATCTGTAATATCTACAATAAGCTGATCCATGCAGACAAAGCCAAGAATCGGTCGCCTTTTTCCTTTGATCAAGCAGGTAGCCCCCGCTTGTGACAGCATGCGTGGAACCCCATCTGCATATCCGATGGATACGATGGCAATCTTACTGTCTTTCTGCGCTGCATAGGCACGTCCATAACCCACGGATGCTCCTTTTTCCACTTGTTTCACCTGCACAACTCTGGCTTTCAGTGATAGCACAGGTCGTAAGTCGATGCTCGTTTTCACCTTGTCTTCCTGCTTGCTCAACATTCCGTAGAGAGCGATCCCAATCCGAGCATAATCGTATTGCAGCTCCCCATAATTCAGCACGCCGTAACTGCTTTGAACGTGCAGCTTCTGTGGATCGATCCCTTTTTCTTTCAGCTGTTCGATCACTTTTTGGAAACGGGCGATTTGATTTTTCGTGTATGCGACATCCGAAGCTTCCAAACTGTCAGCCACACTCAGATGCGTAAAGGTACCGCATACCTGCAAATTTTTATATCGATACATGGCCGCTATTTTTTCCGCGTGTTCCCAAGATTCCCCGAGTCTTGCCATCCCCGTGTCGATCTTGACATGAACAGAGATTTTCACGTTGTAGCCGCTCAGTTTTTGGGCATATTCGTCATCTACTACGGTTTGCGTCAGTTTGAAACGGGCGATTTGGCGTATCCGACAATCATCGGTATAGCCAAGCACCAGAATCTCCCCTTTTACGCCCTTCTTCCGTAGTTCGATTCCTTCATCGATTGTGGCAACTGCGAAGTGATCAATTCCGAGCTTGTTTAAGAACCTCGCGATTTGCCAACCGCCGTGGCCATATGCCTGCGCCTTTACGACTGCCATCATCGAACAATCCTTGGGAAGAACCCGCTGGATTTCCCTGACATTATGCTGGAGATGAGGAAGATGGATATCAGCCCATGCTCGCCCGGTTTGATCTGGTTTCCCAACTCGAAAGCGCCGGATCACCTTCATCATCTTAATCGCCATCACCGAGAGAACAAACGACAGCACTGTGACCAGTGTAAAATGCACCAAGATATTATCAACAAGCGGCCCTGTCAGTCCCGTTACTTTGGCTGCTGCGCGAATGAGCACAATGCACAGCGGATGGATGACATAAACATACAGGCTCAGCTTTCGTAACGTTGGGCGATTTTTGCCTTTCCAGAACAATAAAAGTTGAAAGAGAAAATACATGCACGGTATCAAAAAAATATACATACTATCATGGCGTTGCAGCTGATAAGCATGCAAAAGCAAGCCTTCCATTACCAGCATGCTTCCGAACAAAACAAACCCGATGGCATACGGTGCGACCTTTTTCTTTTTCCGTCTGCGGGTATTGGCAATCATGCCTCCCATGACAATAAACACAGGGGCAAAAAATATGCCGTTCCGCGTGTAATCAAACAAAGTAAACATTGATTGATAAATGCTATCCACATACGAACTCATCTGTGCCAAGCCAAAGTAGCTGTCTCCCAACAGCCCGATGCCATACAGCAGCAAGGTCACCCAAAACGTATTCCATGTCGACATTCTTGTATACAAAAAAGTACTGATACACACCCCCAGCATGATGCCAGGGAAATACCACAGATGATACAAGGTCCCGTTAAACAAGAGATCTTTCACTGCTGAAAATACAGTAAATCCATCCGTGAAGTACCCCGTATACACATTCACAGGAAGATAGAGAAGGATCGAAAGCAAATATAGCTTTCCTACTTTCCATAAAAACTGCTTTAGCATAGACTCATTTCTGTCGCGATCTGTGCCAAGCTTTTGCAGGAAGAAAAATCCTGTGCACATAAAGAAAAACGGAACCGCCACCCTGGCTATTGTTCGTGTCAGTGTAAAGTCAGCCCATTCACTTATGGACAGTAGCGGAGAAGTATGGATTGCGATGACAAGAATCGCCGCAATGATTCGGAATTGATCCAGCCCACCATACTGCTTTTCATTACCCGCGTTCATTACGTTCCTCCTGATGAAACACCGTAATGATAAAGCCATCCACGTTATTTCCCGATATTTCGTAGCTCTCACCAGCCACAACTGGGATGTGCGTAACTGTATCGGTAGCTTTTACATAGTAGATTTCAATGCTCTCATTATCTACTAGCAAATGCTCCTGATAGAATTCGTAGTTTCTCACATACTCGATATACTCTTCCAGACAAAGCTGGAGCTTTTCCATCAAAACAGCATGCGGATAGCCCACATACCGAAAATGCCAAGGCTCATCCGAAATCCCTGTTAGCTGTTCCTTGTCTTTGTCGTAGCGTTTGATAAACCCATATTGACTGGCACGTTGGCGAAACATTCGGCATACGCCATGGTCGGGAAAAGAAGGGCAGATAAAATCGATTACTTCCTTTTTCTCCCCAACATCTATCGCAAGCCCTGTCTGATGCTCGCTTTCATTCGGGCGCGCTACATATTGACTGGTAAACACCTGTCCATTTTCGAGCAGGGATTGATCATAAATATCCTTTTGTTCCGCCTTGCTGCGAAAGCCACTAACAGGGACAATCGTATGCTCTGCGTCGCAGGCTTTCAGCAGCTTGGCAAACATCTGGGCAGCCGTGTTTTCCATCATCATATTGCTGTGTGCTCCGTCAATCAGCCGCATGCGGTTCAGCAGGATACCGTCGTCTGTTTGCCAGCGGATCGGATACTGGCGATTTACCAATATCAGATGGCCGTGATGCAAATTGTCGCTGTTCAACGTAACCGTAAAGACATGAGATTGTGTCATCGGTTAGTCCTCCTCCAACGCTAGCATAATCAACGTATCAAGAAGCTCTTTATAAGAAATCCCCGCAGCACGCAGCATGCTTGGATACCTGCTCTTCGAGGTAAAGCCCGGGATCGTATTCACTTCGTTAAACACAATATCTCCGTCTGGTGTGACAAACATATCCACGCGAGCAAAGCCACGACAGCCAAAAACCTGATAGAGATGGGTGGCTGTTTGCTTGATTTTATAAGCGAGTTCGTCGTCGATTCTTGCTGGGACATGGATATGGGCAGTCTCCAATGAGTACTTTTCTGTGTAATTGAAGAAGCCTTGGAGCAATTCGATCTCATCCACTTCCCCCACAATGACCTCACGATTTCCGAGTACCGCGCAGCCCACCTCGAATCCCGCGATGTTTTCCTCGATGACCACTTTTTCATCATGCAAAAGGGCGTTTTCTATCCCGAAGAACAATTCTGATGGGCTGTATGCTTTCGTAATCCCAATGGAGGACCCTGCCTTTGCCGGTTTGACATACAAAGGGAATCCCAGTGGTTCGGTGGCAGCTTGAACAGTTGCAAGGTCCGTATTTGGATAAACGGTAACGGATCTTGGCGTTTTGATACCGGAGCTTTCCGCCAGCGTGTGGGCAATATCCTTATCCATACAAATCGCGGAGGATAGCGTATGACAACCGACAAAAGGAATTCCAGCGAGCTCCAAGAGCCCTTGCACCGTTCCATCCTCTCCGTTTTTGCCATGCAAAATCGGGAATACCACATCAACCTTTGTGACCGTCATGGCGCCGTTCTCCTGTGCAACAATTCCCCGCACTTGTCTGCAAGGAGAGAGAAAGGCAGGCACACACTTCTCACTTTGATGCCAACTGTCATTCCGAATGCTTTCGATGTTGCCGGTATATCGAAGCCATTGCCCTTCCCTCGTAATTCCTAGCAAAATCACCTCGTATTTTTCCAGACACAAGCTCTCCAGCACCGAACTCGTAGATTTAAGGGATACTTCATACTCCGAGGAGCATCCCCCAAACAAAATCGCGACAGTCAATTTCCTCATTAGATTCACTCCTTCTGTTCCTCGTTGACGTAGCTTGTCACAATCACGCCGCCCATGTTGTCACCCGAAATCTCATAGTTCCTCGAAATCGGTACATTGATCGTCATCTCTTGATCGACAGGGTAGTAGTTAATTTCGTAGATCTTCCCATCGTTTGTCACGGAGATACTTCTTTTTTCTCGTAGGTAATCCAGGTATTCTTCCAGCGAGAAGTTATTCTGCTTCATGATCGCGCTATGCGGCAAACCGACATATCGGAAGTGCCAAGGCTCGAATACCGTTCCTGTAATGGCTACCTTGTCCTTTGGGTAGCGCAAAATGAAACCGTATTTCCAAGAATGATCTTCTAACCACTTGCCTTCAGGGGCGTGCTCCATTTTCATTTGCGTCGATCCAATATCCAGCGCGGAACCTACATTGTGTTCGCTATAACCGCTTGGCATCGCGATCGCTGGCCCCATTTCTTCATACAGCTTCTCTTGTTCTTCCTTACCTCGATAACCGCTGTTCAGGATAAAGTGACTCACGTTATCTTGTTGCGCAGCTTTGACCATCTCCAAAAATTCTTTGGCTACACGCTCCGACACTTCGAGTCTATGATCGAGCAAAGTATAGCCTTGTAACAGTTCTTCATGCTCAGACAACCGAACCACATCGTTTTTTACCCCTGCCCCATGAACCGGATAGTCTTTATTGACCAAGAGAAGGTCTCCCTGATAAATTTGATCTTTTGTTATTTGTATCGATTGGTACTCCACACCCACACCGGTAGCCTCTCCCACTGTTTCGATATATCCGCCATCATTAGGTGGTCCTTCTGTTATTTTTTGAAAAACGATATATCCGAACAGCGCTAAAATGACAAGCCAAAAAACCCTCTTTTTCATTGACAGCTTCCTCCTTCACTTACACATGTAGGATAGGGAAAACTGTTAAAATAAAAAGTAGGGTAAATCTAAAATAATTTTAAAGAAGTCCATTCATTTTTATAAAGTTGCTTAACTGGATAGAGAGGAGGTCAACAGCCTAGCATGAATAAAACAGACCGTCTGTTGGCGATCGTTCTGGAACTGCAGCGAAAAGGTACGCTACGCGCAGAAGATTTGGCCGCGACTTTCGAGACGAGCGTCCGGACGATTTATCGTGATATGCAGGCATTGAGCGAAGCCGGCGTCCCCATCGTTGGGGCACCGGGTCAGGGATATTCGTTAATGGAAGGGTATTTTCTGCCGCCCGTCAGCTTTTCCGTAGAAGAAGCCGTTGCACTCTTAATCGGAGCAGACTTGGTCGAGCAAGCATTTGACCAAAACTTTGGAAATAGCGCAAGAGCCGTACAACGCAAAGTCGAAGCGATCCTGTCGGAGGATGTAGGCGAACAAACCAGACGTATCCGTTCAACCTTTCGCCTCGTAAGCCCCAGAGCAAACGATCTGCGCGAACAGGAAAAAGCGCACGCGCAGCTCCTCCACGATGCGATCATTAGTGAGCAGAAGGTGCGGTTCCGCTATCGGAGGGGCACGCCTGGGGAGGGTGATGATCGTGAAACAGTTCGTGATGTTGCTCCATATGGTCTCGTGCTGGTTCGTGGTTCTTGGATACTTCTCGCGCATTGCGATCTGCGACAGGATATTCGTCGATTCCGCCTGTCACGCATGAGCGGGCTGATCGTTTTGGAAGACCGCTTTATCCTCCCTGACCATTTCCATTTTGCTGATTACCAGCCTCTCGACGATCGGTCACTGGAGGTGCAGATCGTCATCAGCGCAGCTATCGCTGATCGGGTAAAGGAATCGGGCAATTTTTTTATCGAAGAGATTACGGAGCATCCGGACGGCATTCTCGTTAGATTGCGCGTCAGACAAATCGAAGAAATATTGTCTTGGGTACTTGGGTTGGGGGCAGATGCGGTTGTTCTTACGCCTGAATCCTTGCGCAGCCGAATACGCGAAGAAGCCAAAAAATTATTCGAACGCTACTGACATACTGCTGTCAGTAGCGTTTTCATATGATAAAGCAAGAAAACCAAGAGGAGCTGATTCGCCCATGAATACAAAAGAAATCGTAACCAAATTCGAAGACGTGACAAACCACTATCTGCATGAACTAGAAGGCTTCACCATGGAACAACTCTTGCAAAAACCAAGTGAAGAGGAATGGTCGATCGGTCAAATGTACCTTCACTTGATCCAATCTGCCCGGTATTTTCATCTGGGAAATGTCGAGAAGTGCAGACAAGGAGGACCTGCTGTCACCGAAGCAGGTGCCCAAAAATCCGAAATCGGGCAGACGATATTTGCTCAAGGCTCCTTGCTTCCCGTTCGCGTGAAAGTCCCTGCCTCCCCTGAGTACACACCTGCACAACCAGAGAGTAAGGAGCAATTGCGTGATGGACTCATCAGCGTGCTCGCACAAATGAAAGAGCTGGAACCGACTCTGGACGAAATTCCTGTGCATCACACGGTGGCTCACCCAGCCTTCGGTTCGCTGACCGCAAAGGAATGGTTTGCCGTGGTAGAAATGCACTATCGCCATCATCTGCTCCAGCTCAACCGACTGAAGGATTAGTTTTTTTCTCCAAACATCCCAGCAAGCTTTTGATAGGTCGGCGGAAACTCAGCCTGATAGCGCAAGAAGGACGGGATCGGGTATCGGATTCCGCCTTTTTGCGTTCCCGCTAATCCCTCCACCAGCTCGGCGGCATCGCGGAAATGAAAGCTGAAGGCCATCTCATGATCCTGTGTCTGGGCAAACAATCTGTCGCCATAACACGGTACGATCACTTGCGGCTGTCCCGTCTGGATCGGCTTGATCGCAATGTCCGCACAGTCGGCCCGACTGGAAAAGGTGGACGGAATCGATCCACCGCGCTTGTACAGCATCCCCGCCACCAATCGCATGACCTGAGCCGCATTGCCGTAAATCACGACGACATCTGGCTCAATTTCTGCCCGATCCAGCGGAAACGATACGTAGTAGCCGCTTTCTTCTACTGAAAATTTCGGGACATCCTGCTCACTTTTCGCCCCATTTTCCAATGAATCTGTATACATTCCACAGGCGAGATGTCCCTCTGTATAAAATGCTGGCTGCTCTTCATAGCCAAAAGCCACCTGGGCGATTGGACAGGACAGATCGGCTCCATTCATTGCGATGCTCCAGCCATAACGCCGTGAAAAACCGACAGCTTGGCAAATGGTTATCGGATAACCCAGATCACGGACAGGTCGCTTTGCCTTTGACGGCAGAGCGGCTTCTTCTTTTCGAATGCTAACTCCTACGGGAAAGGTCTCTGTCCTCACATACATTTGAAGCGCTTGATTCAGCTCGATGGTGTTCATTCCATTTGCCCCCTCGTTTTTCATATACATTGCTCATACTCCGAATTTTTCGTCTTTTTTACCCAAAGTCCTGTCACTCCCTACATTTTTCTCAAAGCTTACAACATCGTAAGGTAATGGAAAGGTTTATCGATAGGGAGTCGAAACAATCCCTGTTAGGATAAAAAATGATTACACGTATTACTTGGGATGGCTGGAGGGTTCACAATGAAAAAGTTCGCATGGCTGGGCACGGCGCTTCTCGTCTTTCTGTTAATGGGATGCTCCTCCAGCTCACCAGATGCAGTGCTAGGGCTCGGAAAAGACGAAGCGGCGCAAATCGCTGCAGCCGCTGTTAGACAATATTATCAGGTGGATGTCGATACGACTGATCGGGAAATCACGCTGGAGGACCCAACCAATTCGGTATACAGAGGAGTCCCTGTTCACGCCATACTGAAACGCGAACCTGTGAACGGCGATGTACATGGGTTTCACGCGATCATCGAACCGAGATCAAAACAAATTCTTTCCCTGTCGATTGACGTTATTGGAATAAACGGAGAAGTGGCGACAAAAACGATGACAGAAGCAGATTTGGAAAAGACGGCATCTGATTTTATCCGCTCGAAAAACCTGCTTGCTTCAAACGACTTCCAATTGGTGAAAGCTTCTGACGCTCATTCCAATGACGCCAAGCGTTACTTTTATTACACAGATGGCCTGAAAGACGTGGCAATCGGAGTGGACCCTGGCCTGAAACAGGTCGTTACGTTCACGTATGATTGACGCACCCTCACCCTTTCCATTTACAGTGGGTTCTCCGTTGCGACAAGCAGTCGCTTTTGGTACGGAGAACCCATTGCTGTTAGTTTCCACTGTATTTATCCTCAATTTCCTCTCTCATTTCCTGATAGGTCTCGGTTGTGAGACTCACCAAGTAATTGGTCAGCTCTTCCTTGGACTGTGTAGCCAACGCTTCTCTTTCTTGCCTTTTCCCAGTAAGATACTCCCTCGCTTCATTGCCAATCTTGCCACTTGCAGACAAATACTCGATCGCCATTCCGATGTTCAGGCTCTCCCGCCAGTTTTTCTCGTACCAGTCCCGGTCGTAAGCATCCACCCATTTTTTGCGGTCGATCAAGACAGCGTCTGCTTCCGTCAAAGCATCTCGTTTCCACTGCTCCCACTTCTGGGCAATTTCTTTCGCACGTTCCAGCTCTTGCTTGAACTGCTCACGGTTCGTCACATTTGCATACAAACCTTCTGAAGCGTGGGCAATCTCTTTCAACTGCTTCTGCCCTTCTGCATTCACGTCAAAGCCGATGACGTTTAGCAACGGCATGA
Organism: Brevibacillus sp. MER 51; assembly: GCF_023714195.1. Classification (NCBI taxonomy): domain Bacteria; kingdom Bacillati; phylum Bacillota; class Bacilli; order Caryophanales; family Paenibacillaceae; genus Brevibacillus; species Brevibacillus sp. MER 51. The sequence continues at coordinate 233,259 of NZ_JAMAUS010000009.1, forward strand.
TTTTGGACTGGGACAATTCCTTGGCTACTGCCACTGGATTGCCATCACATGTCTCGATACCGTCACTGACCAGATAGATGACATTCGTATTTTTATCCGCTTCGAATCCCGCCAAATCCTCCTGAGCGAGACGCAAGGAGTGCGCAATGGATGTCCAGCCTGTCGGCTCAAACATGTCAAGTGCTTGCTCAAGACCTTTTGCATCGTAGGCTTGCAATGGATAGACCATCTCACTGCTGCCGCAGGAAAGCTGCTTATGCTCATCTGCATTGCTGCCCTTATGTCCATACACGCGCAGCGAGATTTTCGCCTCTTCAGGCAGTGCTTCCGCGAATTCCTGGATCGCTTCCTTGGCGAGCTGCATTTTCGTTTTGTCCCCAATTTTCCCAGCCATGCTGCCACTTGCATCCAGGATGATTTCTACGTTGAAATTTTCCCGAAACTGAAAGCGGGCGTCCTCGATGTCCGGACTTCCATACGAAGCCATTCTCCAGCGGTCTACAACCATTTGGGGACTGAGGTAATCTTCGGCGAAAAGGGTGAGCAATTGATTCCAGTACAAATCCAAGTAAGCATCATTCATCCCGTCGACCAGGGTAGGCATTTTGTCCAAAACCTGTATGATCTCAGCTCGATGCGGATAAGCTGCGTGGAAAAATTGGGTGCCAGCAAGCGGTCCGGGCTGTGAAGCAATCAATTCCTGTGTCGTCTGCGGCCATTGATTTTGCCCGAGCCCTGTACCCGCTCCTACTGCACCCAGAGAACAACCGGTAAGCAGAAGCATGATCAAGATGCTGTTGATCAAGAGCGACATCCGCATTTTGGTGTTACGCATTCGGTCATATCCTCCTTGCCTTGTTGCCTTGTTGATCAGATCGCCGCGTTTTTCTTTCGGATGAACGCCAGATGGTTTCTTTTGATAAAAGGCATACCGATGGCGAGGATGAGCAGCTGCAACGGGAACTCTTCTCGATAAAATGAGCCAATGATCGTAGCGGGTACGATCAGGGCGTAGAAGTAAATCATCATCCAAGAATAGGGATCTCGATGTAAAACCAGTCATTTACTTCATCAATAAAATCGATCCGTCTGCTTTCGCCTGTTTGGTAGATTTGCTCGGAATAGGCAGGAATGAAGTCAAAGCCCATCGATTCCGATTCGTACTTTACAGAAGTTGTTACTTCAATCCGATTGTCACTGTTGAACAATTTGACAGACGAACCGCTGAGCGTTGCATGGTTACCCGACAGCACTTTGGCAACCACTCCAGGAATTTGGCTGGCCGCTTTGCGCAACCCTATACTTACATACACCTGCAACTCAGCATCTCCTGGCAATGCGCTGCTTAATACCGAGTCAATCGCACCGTATTCAATCTCGCTATGAGACCAATCGGGGTGCGATGCTCTCAGCTGGCTCCTGGCAACTGCTAGTCTGGGATCGAGATAATTTTCGTCATAATACCGTTTGGGTGACAAATCATATATTTTAATAGCCGCATCCATCTCATCATAAATATCCTTCACCGCCGCAATGCTCGCCTGTTGCGCACTGTTCGACGCCTGCTCCTTGTCTACAAAAATGGTCGAAAAGTTGAAAAGCGCAACAAATACCAGCATGAAGATAAACCAGTAAATCGTCAGGGTGAAGATCGTCATATTTCCACGTTCATTTTGCAAGTGACGCAGTATACGTACCATCTAGTTCATCACCCTGCTCTTCATTTCCCGATCGAAGGAGATATATCGGTCTTCCTTCTCGATATATAGCCAGTCAGGGAGAAACGCCAGTTCCATCTGTACGCCGACCTTGGCAGTAAAATATCCGCTACCATTCCCCGTGATATCACAATCATTGAAGGAAATGTAGCCTCCTGCCGCGTTCACCACGTTTTTGGCAGCTTGCATGGCTTCTCCCGAATTCCCCGTTATGGCGTACACCTTCGCCGCCTCATTTGCCGCCGACTGAGAGATAATTACGCCGTAGACACCCACAAGAAACTGCCAGCAAATCAGCATGATCAGAAAGACGAACGGCAGTATGGCGATAAACTCTACGGTGACCGAGCCCTTTTCATTGGAAACGATCTTCTTCAGGCGCATTCTTCGCTCATCTCCTCTCGAACTTATTTGCAAGCTACCTTTCATCGAGCAGCATTCCCCCTGCTACAGCTGCTTCCGCTCTTGCCGCCTCATCCTTCCATTTATTCACGTACATCATGAACATGACCGCAAAAAACGGAAGAACAATCACATTGAGCAACAACTCAATAAACATAACCGCCCCGAAGGTTGCCGTAATAGACGTGACGAGGAACAAGCCCGCCAAACTGATTAGCCATTCCACCACACTCACCATTAGCAACAGGCCAAAGATTTGGAAGAAATGCTTTTTGCCCATTTCCATGGCAGCCCGCCAAGAGCGCCAAGCCGATTGTTTTTTCAACACCACAAAAAACGGCGTCAAATAGAACAAGACCATAAGAATCAACCCGGGTATCATGAACAGCATCATTCCTGAAGAGACAAGAAAGCTAAACACGATCCCAAATACGAATACGGAAAAGCTGTGTTCAAAAAAAGTCCGAAATGCCTTTCGAATCGGACGCTCATCGCCGTCCAGATCGCTTTGGACATACTGGGCGAAAGGAATCTGGAGGATCAGCAAAAACAGAAGAAGTAAAAACAGATTGAAAAAGCTTGCGACGAATTTGGCGCCCGTAATCGCCGCAATCAAATTCAGGTAGTTCAGCGTAAAGTTGTGGATGATAAAAAACGGAACCACGAGCACGGCGGACAAGAGCAACAAAGACTCGATATTCCGTGCATAAAAACGAATGCTTTCTTTGAAGGGATGCATATGGGTTTCTCTCACCTTTCCTGTTAAGGGTTTCTCAGTTTATCCATCAGCCCGTTTTCCAGGATGGTCATATTAAGCTTCTCGTGGGCCTCCCGCAACTGTTCAACCGAATGGAAAGACTCATGTTTCCCTGTCGTATGCGTCTCAAAGCTTTTTACGGATTCATCGGCAATATTTCGCAGTGTTTTGTCTTTGTAAACAGAGAGCAAGTCGTACAGCTTTTTTCGTTTTTGCTCCTGTACCCGATCCAGTTCTACTCGATTGGATTGGAAAAACTGGTAAAGCCGATCCACCGAGTCTTTGATCAGCACCTGCTTGCGAATGCGATCATACAAAATGTAGTCGGACTCAAATAACACATCCCGCAATGCCGTTTCTTCTCCGGCGATGACGTAATTGCGCGCGAAAAATTGATTGAGCAGGTCCATCCCTCGAGCATAAATGGCACGCAGCTGGTCCCGACTTTCCATCATGGTTTTGCAAACGTCGATCAGCTTCTCTGCATCTTGCCGAAGCACCGTGTCCATCTTATCCTGGCAGCTGGGCAACAGCGCCTTCAGATACTCGTATTTTTGCTCGTACATCTCGATCGGCTTCTCTTTATCAATGGCCAGATTGTTCTTAATCTTGCGCCCCGCATGTGCATGCACCAAAAACAGTTTCACGACAGGCTCTGCTTCCTTGCGACGAACCACTTCACCATCCGGTCGCAGAACCAAGTACCCGACAGCGTCTTTTTTTCCCCATCTCCAGTACGCTACATGGTAGTAATATTGTCCATCTACGTAGGCCGGGTAATTATACAGCTCCGTCCTCTCTAAAAAACGCTTATGCCGCTCGATCTGAGCCTGTATCTGTGGTGTATTCACGACTTTCATAGCAAAGGACCTCCGTTACGCAAATAAGGATTTCACCCAGCCAACAGCTTTTCCGACCCCATCCCGGATTCCACGGGTAATCGCTCCTCCGGCTAGCTTGTCAGCGTACTTCACGAGTTTGCTCAATCCCCACAAAACCGCACCAGTGACAACAAGCACACCACCTACTGCCTGCCCGCCTGGTATGACGGAAGCAATGACCCCTGCGTCCATCAGCACACTGCCGAAATTACCGACTCCATCCACGAATTTTTCATTTTGTGTAGCTTCATTCTGGCTTGGATCAAACGCCATGCCAAAGCTTCCAAATGTATCAATAACATCAAACGGAAGGCTGATGGCTGCTATGCCAACATTCAAGCCTTTCACGATTCCCGGCATTCTGACGCCAGATGGATTTGCCGAATTCGTGAGCTGACCGCCTTGGAAAATATCCCGGAAGCTGTTATTCGGCAATTGCGCCAGCACAAACTGATAGTTAGCCCATGCGTTCATTCCGTCGAGTGTATCAACACCCATGCCTGTTACAGTACCTACATACGGCGTATTCTTGAAAGCAAGATCAAGGCCTTTTATGGCCAGGTCTCCCATTAACATGCCTTTGCCCCGAAGTCCCGCTGCCATATCTACTTCGCCGTTCATCAGCAAATCAGCGCTGTATGCCAGCGTACCGCCCATTACGTCTTTGAACGTCCATTTGACTGCACCGTATCCCAGCGTCTCCGTCATCGGCTTCGAACCGTCAGAGTTTGCGCCGGGTGCCTGCATTTCTATATTCGTTGTCGGGGCGGTTGCGTTTGGCGCTTGCGGGTTCGGTTGATTGACATTCGGCGCTTGCAGGTCCGGTTGATTGACGTTTGGAGCCTGCAGATTTGGCTGCTGCCAGTTCGGTGCTTGAATGTTCGGTGCCTGCAGATTCGGCTGCTCCCAGTTCGGAGCCTGCACATTCGGCTGTTCCCAATTGGGCGCCTGCATGTTCGGCTGTTCCCAATTTGGGGCCTGCATGTTCGGTTGCTGCCAATTTGGCGCATTGTAATTCGGCGCTTGCAGGTTAACAGATGATGCCAGAGCCGCAAGCGGAAGCAGATTCATCAAAAGAATCAGAAAAGCAAAGGTAGCCGCTGCAATTGGGCCTCTAATCCATTTCCTCACTTCACAAACCTCCTTTTGGAGATTTCGACTTTAGTTCGTTTTCGTATTCTGCGTAAACTTCTTGTTGATCGCATTCACGGTTTCCTTATAGGATTTATCGTTCAAGGAATCCAGAAAGTCCTCCAATTCGTCCGCCTTTTTCTTGGCTATATCCTTCTGTTCGTCCTTCATGGTTCGGAGACGATTGGCCAGTTCATCTGGAATCATGTCATCCGCACCCATGGTCGTAATGGCAGAATTCATATTGTAGCTTTCATCGCCAGCAATGATTCTCCAGTCTGCTGCGAACGAACTGATGTCTGTCTTACGTGATATGCGCGTGTCAAAAGCCTGATAGGACGCATCTGCTTTCCACTTTTTCCATTTGTCTGCAATCTCTTTCCCACGATTGAATTCTTCCTGCAGTTCTTTTTGATCCTGAATCAGGACGTAGCGACCTCCTGCTGCCTTGGCCACTTCTTTTAACTGTTGCTGCCCTGGGCCGTCCACGCCAAAACCAATTACGTTAATAATCGGAGTAATCGCTGATTGGGAAAGTTGTTTTGCTGCTTCGGCTGGGTTTCCGCCGCATGTTTCGATACCGTCGCTAACCAGGTAAATCATATTGGTGTTTTTGTCCCCTGAAAATTTGCTCAAATCCTTCATTGCTTCCTGCAAAGAGTAAGCAATCGGGGTATATCCCGCAGGCTGAAACTGATTCAAGGAACTCTGCAATTTTTCTTTGTTGTAAGGCTGCATTCCGTATACCAACTCACTGCTGCCGCAGGAGAGCGCTTTATCCGACTCTTTCCCGCTGCCCTTATGTCCGTATACACGCAGAGCTACATTGGCCTGTGGCGGCAATGATTCAGCAAAGGCTTTGATGGCATCTTTGGCAGCCTCCATCCTTGTCTTGCCGTTCGCCATTGCACCCATGCTGCCACTTGCGTCAAGAATAATCTCCACATTGTAGTTTTCCTTGTACTGGTAGCGAGGATCTTCGATTTCCGGACTTCCGAAATAATCCAGCTTCATATCATCAATAATTTGTTGCGGATCGGGATAGCTCTCCGCGAACAACCCCAAGAGGGCAAGGTAATACAGATTCGCGATTTCTTCGTCTGGATTTTCAATATAAGGGAATTTCTTTAATTCCGTTTCTACCTCTTCCTTGTTGTCGTCATACGACTTCCCCGCAAAAAGCCCAGGAGGAGTGTTCAAAAAATCCTCTGTTGTTTCCCGTTTTAGCAGGGGGCCAGCCTTTACCATTGCCTCCAGCGCTTTTATTTTTTCTTCTCTGCTCATCCCGGTGTTCGTTTCACCAGTCTTGTCTGGAGGCTGTTGTGTTTCTGTGCCTGATGGAATAGAGGGTGGCTGCCCATCCGTGGTCTGTGGAGTTTCCGGTTGATTTCCTGCCTCTTGAGAACACGCCGTTAGCAGGCTAAAAAGGAGGATGGCCGCAATAATTCCCTTCACAAATCTCATCGACTGCTACCTCCTGTTTCCTACAGATTTACTATGTATGTGTGGCGGTGAAGGAAAGCCCTTCACCGCCAACTTTTCCAATGTTTGTAACCAAACAGCATTCACTCAGATTACTTCCCATCCAAGTCTCCGATGATATTGCCAAGCGTTTCACCAATTGATTTTCCCACACCGTCAGGATTACCTTTGAAGTAAGTAATTACTGCTCCGAATACGGCGATCACCACACCTGCCAGCGCGATCCATTCAATGGCTTGAGCACCTTTCTGATTTTGCAGGGCTCCTTGGACTTTTACATACAGTTTTTGCATCATGGTTTTCATAAAAAATCTTCTCCCCTCATGGTTAAAATGAATTTGATAAGACAAATGATTCACATTACTACTCATCCCATCTTTGTGACGGGCATCACCTCCCATAAAGCCAAAACATACATTATGGCATGATGCCAGAGAACAAATCGAGGTTCTCTAAAATATTCAATACCATCAAACCGCCAATCAGGATAATCGCTGTAGGAGTCACGACAAACGTGGTGATCAGGGTTACTTTCGGTGACGCCTTGGCCGCCTTTTCCTTAATCAGCTCTTTACGGATTCTTCGCATGTTTTCCGCCTGTGCCTTGAACGTGACAGCAATCGGTACTCCCAGGCGCATCCCCTGAATGAGCGCTTTGATCAGCATTTGAAACTCCGGATTATCGTTGCGTCGAAGCAGTTGTTCATACGCCTTTTCCCTCTGTACACCCAGATCCAGCTCTTGATTGAAACGGGAAAACTCTTCCCGAATCGGTCCGTCAAAAAACTTGATGACTTCGCGCAATGCCTGATCGAGACTTACCCCCGCTTGCAGGGTGACGCTCACGGTGTCGAGAAATTCCGGCAGGTCATAACGAAGCTGATTTTGACGATCACGGGCTTTGTTCTTCAGCAGAAGGATGGGCAGAAAGTATCCAATCAACGGCCATCCGATCAGGCCCAGATGCGACAAGGGAAAGCCTAGAATGAAAAACAACGCGCCGGCAATGATGCCGAGCAAAGCCATGAATATTTTGACTCCTTGAAATTGGGCAACCGTCAAATCTAACGGGCGTCCAGCCTTCAGAAGCCAGTCCTCAACCTCATGTGACTCACTAAAAAAGTTGATGCGCTGACCCATGACCGCATAGTCGTCTCCATACCGAAGCAGGCGTTTGACCAGGCGTTCGGATGAGGTTTCCTTCTTGCGCACTCCGTAGTTTTTGTGTCCGGTCACCTCATGGACATGTGTGAGCAGTTTTTGCTTCTCGATGGAGTAGCGATACCACTCCTTCAGACAGATGGCGAACAGCAAGAGAAACAAGAACACGCATGTAATTATGAGAGCATCCATGTTTTCACACCTTTATGTTGGTCACTTTCTTTACGAGGATATAGGACAGAAGAGTTCCGATTACGAACAACCCCAGAAGAAAAAGACCAAATCCGGAAAACAACGGATCAATAAAGCCTTCGTTCATCATGTTCATCATCAGTACCAGGGCAATCGGCATAATCGGCACCAAGATGGAGACGTATCGCTGTTCTGCCGTCATCGTCTTAATCTCCTGATTCACAATGCGGCGATCCTCCAATGTCTCCGCCATTTCCTGCAGCACTTGGCTCAAATTCCCCCCTGCACGCCGTTGAATCAATAGCGTAGCAGTAAAGATACGGAAATCCCGCGTCGGTATCCGTTTTTCCATATCAGAGAGCGCGCGGTCAAAGCTAACGCCAAGCTGCAGCTCGCGCGCCATGCGGCTGAACTCTTCGCCAGCAGGGTAATTCATCTCTTTTGCAACAAGTGTGATCCCCTGTGAGAGCGTAAGGCCTGCCCGCAATGAGTTTGCCAAAAGCCGGCACACCTCGGACAGCTGTTCGTTCAACCGCTCCTGGTACTTATTTCGTCTTACGAAGAACAACACGTTCTGTATGAGATACATCACCGCTGCACCAATAATGATGTTGTAAGGAAAGGGAATATTTACCACGTTACTGAGTAAGAAAGTGAGTCCCATAGTCCCTACAATCAAAATTCCGTAAAACTCCGAGGGCGCAAGCGGGAAGTTCGCTTTGATCAGCTTTTTTTGGATTTCCTTGGCATAGGGCGTCTGGTCAAATTTATCTCCCCAAACGATGACGACACTTTTTCGTTTCCCCTTTACCTCGAACCATTCTTCCGCTTTCTTTTTCCATTCGGTCTTCTTGGCCCTATAACCGAGATACTCGTAGATGCCCCAGATGCCGAACAACACCGCAAGACTAAACAGAATAGGCATGGTCACGATGCTTCCCTCCTTCCGCCCTAAAAATGGATTCATCCAGATTGATTCCAAAAACTTGGAGCCTCTCCAAGCACCGTGGGATCACTCCGGTTGCCGTAAAATAACCGAGCACTTCCCCTTTTTCGCCGATTCCCTTCCGCTGGAAACGAAAAATCTCGTTGACCTCCACACGTTTGTCTTCCGTTTTCGCTACTTCCGAAATCGAAACGATTTTACGTGTCCCGTCTGACAGGCGTGTGACCTGGACAATGATATCCAACGCACTGACGATATATTCACGGACGATCGTGGAGGGCAAATCCATCCCTGCCATGACAACCATCCCTTCCAAACGGTTGAAGGCATCCTGCGGTGAATTGGCGTGTACCGTTGTTAGCGACCCTTCATGTCCCGTATTCATTGCCTGTAGCATGTCAAATGCTTCTGCACCCCGTACCTCCCCGACGATGATTCGGTCTGGCCTCATCCGCAGGGAATTTCGCACGAGCTGACGAATGGTGACTTCTCCTGTTCCCTCCATATTGGGCGGGCGTGCCTCCATCCCAATACAGTTGGGGTGAGTCAGCTTCAGCTCGGCCGAATCCTCAATCGTGATGACACGTTCATAATGAGGAATGGCTTTTGCTGTCGCATTGAGCAACGTCGTCTTACCGCTCCCCGTACCGCCTGAGATCAGGACGTTCATTTTGGCTTCCACTACGGCTTGAATAAACTGGGACATCGGTTCACTGAAGGAACCGAACTGCATCAGGTCATCCATTAAATACGGCTCTTTGCGGAATTTACGAATTGAAACGAGCGTCCCATTCAGACTAATCGGAGGGATGACCGCATTCACGCGGCTTCCGTCCTTCAATCGGGCGTCGACCATCGGTGAGCTTTCATCGATTCGGCGGCCGAGCGGTGCGACAATCCTGTCTACAATATGCCGCAAATGTTCCTCATCGCGAAATTTCAAATCGGTCAACTCGAGCCTTCCCCGCTTCTCGACGTAAACAAGGCTATGCCCATTAATCGAGATTTCCGTGATTTCCGGGTCTGCGAGCAGCGGTTCGAGCGGCCCAAGCCCCACCGATTCATTGATCAAACGAGTAAGCAGAATGTCCTTTTCATTTCGTGGAATGACTACTTTCTCTTCCGACATGTATTGTGATACGAGACGTTCGATCGCGAGACGCATCTCATCTGAACGTAGACTAGTCAGTCTCTCCAGGTTGGTTTCACGCAAGAGTCGGGTCTTGTAATGCTCAGCCAGTTCGTCAATATACGGATTGAAGGAAGGAGCTGCTAGTGTGGCAGCGAGTGTCGTCTGCTTTGCCTCATCCCCTGGCGCTGTCTGCTCTTGCTTGCGTCGGAATAAAGCCATCTAACTCCCACCTTTATGACAGTTTCTTGAGTACCCATTTTCTGATGTCTTTCGCAGCCGGAGAGAGCTTCTTCTCATTCGGTTCTTTTTGCAATGGTCGGCCTTGATTGACGGCCGCTTGCACCCCTTGATGATCTCTGCTGATTTCAGCAGTAATCGGAGCGTTGAATAGTCCTTTCAAATCTGATACGTTCAGTTCGTTATCCCGTCCCACCTGGTTGACGATCACTTCGAGCCTGCCTGCCGTATCAATCCGAAGACGTCTGAACAAGTCTTCCACGAGTCGGTAAATTTGCACGGACGGTGTGTCCAGATTCATCACGTAGTAAATCATGTCCGACTCCGACAAAGCGGCAAAGGTTAGCTCATTCATATGCGTTGGCAGGTCGAGAATGACAAAATCATAACTACGGCGACTGGCGCGGATCAGCCTGGTGACGAAGGCTTCGGACATATTCTCGGCTGTCTCGGCATCCCGCGGGCTGACCAGCACCTCCAGCTTGGAATAGTTCTCCCTCTGCGCCACGTTGCGAATATGAAATTCGTTGATTTCGTCCATAACCGGCATCAGATCGCCCAATGTACGGTTGTTTTCAAACGACAAGAAGGTTTCTACACCGCCGTATTGGAGATTGAGGTCGATGAGCAGCACACTTGCCGTAGATTCCAGCTTCAATGCTTGCGCAAAGCCTGTTGCCAGCTGTGTTCGCCCGCTTCCCCCTTTTCCGCTGTAAAAGGAGTACACCTTCCCCCGTCCTCGCACAAAAGCCTTGCCGGATACATCCGCGCCCTTTTTTCTCTGTTTGATTAGAGATAGATCGGATATTTTGTCGAGACGATCAGACAAAAGGTTTAGCTCATCAGGCATGACGATGTATTCAACCGCACCCGCACGGACGACATCTCGCAGCAAGACAAAATCCTGTCTTTCCGTGAGATAAATGACAATGCCCTCCGGCAGCTCTCCTTGTATATACTGCACCAGCTCTACTCCTGCTCCGTCTTCCGGTTGCACGAGCAAAACGACATCGGGCCCAATGCGGTCAATTTCTTTTTTCACTTCGCTGGAAGTCGTGTATCGTACTTGTTCGTAAACGGACAGAATTTCCCTCAGCATGTCTTTTACAGAGTCGTAATCCGCAACGACGAGAATTTTCATATCTTTGTTCATGACTTACCCTCCGGTTTTCGGTGGTTGATTAGTTGGCTGCAGTGGTACCGAAGTTGGTTTGCCTTGTGGCTGAACCGGAGCCGCTGGTGGTGTCTGGACGGCGGGCTGTGCCGCAGGTGGCGTTACGGCTGGTGTCCCAGGCTTGGCGTTGGCTGGTTTGCCAGACGGTTTCGTCTGTTCCGGCGCAGGCTCCACAAACGGATCAGGAATGCCCAAGTCTCCTTTGCCCACATTCGCTTTCAAAATGCGAACCATCTGGGCGTAATGCTGCTGGTGAATGAATTTCGGCGCTTCCTCAAACGGCAGTTCCAAAGCCACGCCCTTAAAGCTGTTCTCCGATTTCGCTACCATGGCGACAGGCACGTCTTTCATGAACACTTCCGTTACGGGCTTTCCACTCACCTCATGCGAGATGATGATGTCGACCCGGTCTAGCGCTTCCAACTCCTGATCGAAGACGATATTATTCGATGAAAATACTGTCACGAGCCTGTTGTTCTCGTCTCGAACAACGTTCGCTGGCTTCATGATGTTTTTCGTAATGATATCCCCCTTCGACAAAGGGACAATCGTGACTTGATTTTTCAAACTGGCTTTATCGATGACGTACGAATCATCCGCGTACTTTTTGGGGATTTCCCTTACCGTCAATTGGTCGGGTTGAATCAGTGCCCGAGATGGAATATCTGCATTTGCTTCGTATATTTCCACCATTTCACCCAGTTGCGCATTCAAATCCTTGATTTTTTGCAGAAACAGAAAGCCCGCAAGTGCAGCAAGTAGGAATGATAATACAAGGAAAATGATTGCCCTACGTTTTGATTCCAACATCAGAAGATTCCCTCTCTTTTTCGAAAAATCCATTCATGTACATTCTTTGTCGTTTTATTGCCAAGATTGCGAATCAACAAACTTATGAGAAAGGCACTAGGAATACATAACCATGACCAGCATGAGACTGGTCCCACCCGCAACAAAGGGGGCCAACGGGATCTCTCGCTCGAGCTTCGTCCTGCCTGTCATTTTGGCGATGGCCCACATAGGAAGCACGCTGACTCCTGCAAGCAAATACGTAAGCACGAGCACGACCAGCCCCGCTTGCCATCCAACCGCTGCACCGACCAAAGCGAGCAGCTTAATATCCCCTCCGCCCATCTGACCGTTGCTGATCACCGCCATGAGTAATGAAATTCCTCCCAGCACAATAACTCCCATCGCATAAGTCAGCCATTTCTCTGGATGAAGGTACGCATGCAGAACGAGAAAATACACAATTCCCGGAAGCGTCAGCCAGTCGTAAATGAGACGGCGGCGTAGGTCGGTATACATAGCGACTGCCATTACGAAAAGAATGGGAATGATGACATACCAAGATAACACCATATGTCCTCCTTCCTGCTTTTTGAGGAAAATTTCACCATTACAGACTGTATATTAGAGAAATTTGTTGCAAAAACATCCATGTTTTTTGTATATTTTTTTGAAAAAACGCTTTCATTGCCTCTTTCTATGGATTTTTGCACAGGACATTTTTCCTTCTCTCGCCTAAACTTCTGAAATCCAAAACTACACGAGGTTTGTCGAACTTTGTACAGATTTTGTTCGAGAGTACATCCGTTGTCGTTCCGTGCGGCAAACATTTTTTGTGCTATTCTAGTAAAAAATCGGCGAGAAAAGGTGGGAATACCGAACCGTGCAGGAGTATCTCGAACTGACTGAACTACTTGCAGAGATTGAACGTTATCCGACTAGTCTGTTGTTTATTAAAACGGCAAACTGCGGCGTTTGCGATGTCACCTACGCAAGAACTGTAGAACTGCTAAAACAATATCCACAAGTGAAAAGTATAGTGGTATCCATGGAGAAAACACCCAATATTTCCGGTGAGTTTCTCGTATTTACTGCTCCAGCGGTCCTGCTGTTTATGGACGGAAAAGAAGTTTTTCGGCAAGCCCGGTTTGTATCATTTGATGAGTTAGAGCGTGTTTTGACCTCCATCACTTGCTAAAAATTCACATTTCCTATCACTGTAAAGGTTTGGATAACCTCTCTTTTGATGATAGAGTAGAGAGTATGAATTAATCAGATTCGTAAGACAATCTGTTGTATTTTATCGTTTTTTGAAGGAGAGACAGTGGATGAGAGCCTTATTGGTAGACGACGAGCAACTACCCTTGATGCATCTGCAACGATTGCTGGAAAAAGATGTTGGCGGCGTTAAGGTAGTCGGAGCCTACACCAATCCTCTCGAAGCGATCGATCAAGCAGTATCCCTTCAACCAGATGTCGTATTTTTAGATATTAATATGCCGCGCATCAGTGGGCTGGAGATCGGAGAACGTCTGCAAGGAATCGATAACTCCCCGGAGATTGTATTTGTCACAGGGTACGATAAGTACGCCGTTGATGCTTTTGAACTGTGCGCGCTGGATTACATCATGAAACCCGTACAGCTTCAACGCTTGCAAAAGACAATGGACCGTCTTCGTGAGCGAATCAAGTCCGCGAAAGAAGCCGCGCCTGTCAAAGAAGAATCAGTCGTTTCCATCCAATGCTTCAATAGTATTTTGTTTCACCAGCCGAATCAGGAGCCGCAAGAGATCAAGTGGCGCACGAATAAAGCTCGTGAGCTATTCGCGTATTTATTGCATTACCGCAACAAGATGATTGACAAAGATTCCCTTATCGAGCTTTTGTGGCCGGACTATGATGGGAGCAAAGGCGTAACCCAGCTATATACGACGATTTACCTCATCCGGCAAACCTTGAAACGCTATGGTCTCCAAACGATATCGATCAACAAAGGCAATTTAGAAGGCGGCTATAAGCTGACGATTGATTCGGCTACGATCGATGTGGAGGAATGGGAGAATCGTCTCAAACAATTACTCCCCCTCTCTCTTGCCAATATACAGGAGTATGAGCAAGTGCTCGCGACGTATACAGGTGATTATTTCGGAGACTACGACTATCTGTGGGCAGAGTACGAGCGGGAAAGACTCCGCAGAATGTGGCTGCAGCTCGCCAAAACAATGAGCAGCTTTTATTTGGGACATGGCAGAGTACGTGAGGCGATCAACGTCAACCAACGCATTCAGAATTTGCACCCGCTTGAAGAAGACAGCTACATGATCTTGATGCAGCTGTACGCTTCCTTGGACGATCATGCGGCAGTCGAAGAGCAATATCAACTCTTAACCTCTCGGTGGGAGACTGAACTCGGCTCTGCTGCAAACGAACATATCACCAAGTGGTATCACATATGGAAACAGGAAACAGAAGAAAAGTAATGATACTCTCTCACTAGATCTAGGGGGCACTCATGAAGTTCAGAAGTGGTCTATACAGCGTACTTCTCGCTGCTTTTTGCATTCTACCTTCCTCAGCCGCCGCCTCCAGTTATGGAACGGCGACCTATTCACCAAAACAAACCCAAGATGTGCTCCAAAACCCGTATATGGGACTGGCTCCCGACTCACAGACGGGTAATCTTGAGCAACCACATACCCTCGTCTATGCCAATCTTACCTGGAGGATGCTCGAGCCCACCAAAGGAGAATATGCATTTGATGAGGTCGAAGATGCGATCCGGTTTCAGGAATGGACAGAAAAAGATGTCAAGTTCATCCTCCGTATCGTTATGGATATTCCTCACAACAAATCGGACATGGAGATACCGGATTGGCTATACAACGAGATCGGCGGGGACAATGACAACTTTGAAGATGGCGAGTGGTATCGAAACGACTATGGCAAAGGCTACAGTCCCAACTACAGCAATCCATTGATCATTACATACCACAAACAGTTGATTGACGCTCTGGGAGAGCGTTACAAGGACGATCCCCGCATTGCTTTTATACAACTAGGAAGCGTCGGTCACTGGGGAGAATGGCATACCGATACGTCTATTCCTTTCCCTGCGACAGAAATCACGGATCAGTACGTCCAACCGTATCTGGATAACTTCCCTGATTCCATGCTACTGATGCGAAGACCACATCCAGTCGCCAAGGAGTACAAACTAGGCCTGTTTAACGACATGTTCGGCAACAAAGATGATACAGACAGCTACCTGTCCTGGATACAGAAGGGCTACGTATCCTGGCTGACCAAAGAGAAAATGCCTGCCATGCCTGACTTTTGGAAGTACGCACCAAGCGGTGGAGAGTTCTCCCCATCCGACTCGTTAACTAGCTACTTTACTCGCTCCTCGATAAACCAGGTAATCTCACAAGCCAAAGCTTCGCATATTAGCTGGCTTGGCCCCAATACACCTGCACAGTTCGAAAAAGATGGCAAGCAACAACAATATTTGAACCGCTTTTTAAACACGATGGGCTACCGCTTCACCATCACCAAAGAGACACATGCCAAAACAGTCGAGCCCGGAGAAAGCCTCGCTGTAACGATGGATTGGCAAAACCTCGGTGTCGCTCCTTTTTATTTCCCGTGGATTCTCGAGCTGTCACTCATGGATGAAGATGGCGAGATCGTAACCAAGACCAAAACGGACGAAGACATCCGCAAATGGCTTCCCGGCAAGAAAACTGTCAAGCAAAGCTTGGATATCCCGGATGATTTACCAGAAGGAACATACACACTCTGTGTGGCTATCCTCGATCCTCATACAGAAGAACCGGGCATTCAATTAGCCATGGAAGGAAAAAGAGCGGACGGAAGATACACACTAGGCAAGGTTCAAGTACGGAACTGATCATCAAAGAAAAAATCCCTTCCTGACAGCCTGTGGACTGACCCAGTAAATTGAGACAAGGAAAAAGCACCTCCTGAATCGTATTCCAAATATGATTCTAAGGAGGTGCTTCTTTAATGGGCACAAGAGTGCATTACCCAGAAGAAGTAAAATGGCAAGTGGTAA